>JAZDFC010000039.1:0-240977 GCA_043808235.1 bacterium | reverse complement strand
TAATGGTTAAAGAATTTGTTAAATATTTTCGCCTAATGCAAGCGCGATTTTCGAGAGGCTAAGCTCCGTTTCGCTACGCTCCACTCCGCTTAGCCTCTCTTTCTACTTTAACCATTTACACAAAATTATTTACACTCCCATATTTCTCCACTTTTTAAAAAAGCATCGCGGCTTATGATTGTCCCTCGTCCTATTAACCGCAATAACAATCATAAGTACCGCTAATGCCCCGACTACCATTCATTGCTTTATTCCTCCTTTCGAAACAAATGGAGAACAAAGTAACTCCTAATTAAAATAGCCCGACTTTATACGAATTATCCTTTTTTTAATTGTCAACAGACTTTTGCTATTGAGTTACAAATTTTCCCGCCTATTGTTTATTTGTCGCTAAATAGAATTTAAATTTTACTACCCTATTAAGGAATCGCTCAAAGTCAAATTCATCTTATATCACAAAGACAAATAACGCTTTATAACCGGTTGCAATATATTTGCCAAAATCCCGGAAAACATCAGTACAACTACGAAAAATTGGTGTCAAATTTTACGCACTGGAAATATACGGTTGGATTAAGAATTGTTCGAAATTTGTTGATTTTACTTGTTTTCGTCTGCTTTGCGAAAGATCAAATAAAATCAGCAGCAAAAATTATTGTTGTTTATATAGGTAGAACTACCATTTGATTTGTGAAAACTATTTTTTTCATTTTATCCTAACTCATTCTTGTCAATTAAATTTTTATGCAACTTCGGTTTGAGTTTCCAGTTTGTGTTGTTCACGGTAGCAAAGCAGAAAAATATACCAAATCCTATTTCTAAAAAGAGGGGTTTGGGGGAGCTCTTTTTAATTTAAATCTATATACCAACTTTATCTAACGGCTTCCGCAAATTGTTCGTTATGTTTTTAAATTGGCTTGCAGTTAACCCCGTTACTTTTTTGAACTGATTTGAAAGATGGGCAACGCTGCTGTAACCGAGCCGGTAGGCAATTTCGCTCATTGTTAATTCACCGTATTTAAAAAGTTCTTTCGCCTTCTCCACCTTTTGCAGAATTATAAAATGTTCAATCGTAATTCCTTCTGTGGAAGAAAATAGCGAGCTGAGATAGTTGTATTCCTTCCCCATATGTTTTTCGATCAATGTAGAAAATTTAACGTCCCCAATCGGTGTAAAATCTTGGCGATGGATTTTTTGAATAATGAAATTTTTTATACCTTCAATCAGTTTTGCATTTTTATCTTCTATTAATTCGAAACCGTTTAATTCCAAAATCGATTTAATTTGATCGCGCGTACCGAGATTTATCTCTCCTTTCACTTCAACTTCACCAAGGAATATTTTCAAGACAGTCAATCCAATTTTCTCCAACTCCTCGCGCACAACTTTAATACAACGGTTGCAAACCATGTTTTTGATGTACAGAATATTTTGTTTTTCGTTCATTTTCTCCCTTTCCCAAAAATATTATAAAAAATATTTTAAAAGGACAGCATAACTTATTATGTTTGCCTCCGTCAAATCACCATCGTAATTTTTTTGAAAGGTATAAAATATGAAGAAATTCATGAAAATCGTTGGTGGGATACTTGTTGTGTTAGTAATAGCCCTTGTGGCTTTTATTATATATTTCAATTCTACCTATCCCAAAGTTGATCCTCCCACAAACGAAAAAGTTGAGATTACACCCGCGCGTATAGCACGCGGAGAATATTTGGCAAACCATGTTTCCGTTTGTATGGATTGCCATTCAACCCGCGACTGGAATAAATTTTCCGGTCCAATTACTCCCGGAACGCTTGGCAAAGGCGGAGAAAAATTCGGCGAGGAAATGGGACTACCCGGAACAATTTATTCAAAAAACATAACTCCTGCAGCATTAAAAGACTGGACGGACGGCGAACTGATTCGTGCTATTACATGCGGAGTAAATAAAGACGGCAATGCATTCTTCCCGTTGATGCCGTATTTGAATTACAATCATTTCACAAAAGAAGATCTTTATTCAGTTGTTGCTTACATCCGCTCTCTTAAACCCATTGAAAACAAAATGCCGGAGAGCGAGCTGAATTTTCCTTTGAATTTTATAGTAAAGACTCTTCCCCCTCAATCGTTCAGTCCTTCGCCGGAACCGGATAAAGACAAACCGGCCGAATACGGTAAATATCTTGTTGGCATAGCCGGATGTTTCGACTGCCATACTCAATCGGAGAAAGGCGAATTCGACTTTTCGAAATCTTTTGCTGGCGGAGCAGAATTTCAATTGCCGGCCGGAACTCTTAAAAGCGCCAACATAACTCCCGACCCAATTACCGGAATTGGGAACTGGACAAAGGAACAGTTTATTGCAAGATTTAAATCCATGGACCCGGATAGTACACAGCCATCTTCTTTAAATATAATGAAAGATTATAATACGGTGATGCCGTGGACTTTGTATGCCGGAATGAGCGAAGAGGATTTAAGCGCAGTTTATGCTTACTTGAAAACGATAAAGCCGATTTCAAATTCAGTAGCCCGCTGGATGCCAAATAAAAATATGTAATTCATTAATCGGTCTTTCAAATAGTCGGAAGCAAACACAATTGATATCTCTTTATCCGCTGTTTTAATAAACGAATTGTTTTTGCTTCCGACTATCTCTACCTATCAAATTTATTTACAATGTAAATCCTTGAAAAATCTTGGATATTTATTTGCAATTTTATTAACATTTTACAGTCTACATTCATAATTCTCAGATTTTTTTAAAATACAATTGTATATTTTCATGTTCGTATGCGTCTTATTCTCCGTTGCCAATACTAATAATGAGTGAATATGAAAACGATCTTAACTTTCTTGTTTATTTGCTTACTTCCCGCAATAGTACTCAGTCAAACTAAAATTTCCGGTACTGTTAAAGACAGCGGAGGCGAGCCTTTACCCGGTGCAAATGTTTTAATAAAAGACACTTACGACGGCGTTACAACAAAAGATGACGGAACATTTTCTTTTTCATCCGAAGAAAAAGGTGAACAAATTCTCTCGGTGAGTTTTGTCGGTTATTTGACCTTCGAAAAAAATATTGTGCTTGAAGGAAAGGAAATCTCACTCGAAATAATCCTCGAAGAGGATCCGAAAGAACTGGGAACGGTGATTATATCCGCCGGAGCGTTTGAAGCAAGTGATGAAAACAAATCCGTGATTCTCCGTCCGCTCGATGTTGTGACAACCGGCAGCGATGCCGATATCTACAGCACTCTCGAAACTCTGCCGGGCACACAGCAAGTCGGCGAAACCGAGGGATTGTTTGTCCGCGGCGGTTCGGCATCGGAAACTAAAACCATTGTTGATGAAATGGTTGTACAGAATCCGTTTTACAGCAGTGTGCCGGATATAGCCGCGCGGGGAAGGTTTTCACCGATGTTGTTTAAAGGAACAATGTTCAGTACCGGGGGATATTCCGCACAGTACGGACAAGCATTATCATCTGCATTAATTTTGAAAACGAATGATCTGGCCGAAGAAACGCTTACCTCGTTAAGCCTTATGCCGTTTGGTTTGGGCGGTTCACACGCTCAGCGATGGGATAAATCATCGCTGGCGTTCGAAGTCGGTTATTATAATATGGCTTTGTACAACAAAATTATCAAGCAGAGATCCGATTGGGATAAATCACCTATCGGTATAGAACTGAGCGGAAATTACAGACTTAAAACTTCCGATACCGGTTTATTTAAAGCATTCGCTTCTTACAGTTACGGCGATCTATCTTTGCGAATGGACAACCTTGATGATTTATCGAAGAAAGATTTTTATAGGATGCACACAGACAATTATTATGTGAATCTCAATTACAAGGATGTACTCGGTAAAGATTGGACAATTTTCGGCGGGGCTTCATTCAGTTTTGATAAAGAGCGGATAGATTTGAACAGCGATAAAATAAACCAGAACGAAACGATGAGTTCCGCAAAGGTCACATTAAGCAAAGGTATTTTCAAGAATTCATTTTTAACTTTCGGCGCCGAGATTCAAAACCCGGTTTACAAAACAGGGTTCAACGAATTCGGTTCGAAGATGAATGAATTTTATTACTCCGGTTTTGTTGAAGCCGATATTTTCTTCACAAACAAAATAGCTGCACGGATAGGAATTCGCGGAGAACACTCAAAAATTATTAGCAAATCCAATTTCGCGCCGCGTATTTCTCTCGCTTACAAACTCGGCAAGTACGATCAATTTAATTTTGCATACGGAGAATTTTATCAGACTCCCGAAAAAGATTTATTAATGCAGTCAACAAATTATTCTTTCGAGAATGCAACGCATTACATATTTAATTACCAATACATCGGTGATAACCGGACATTCAGAATAGAGTTATATTACAAAGATTACGATGACCTTGCAAAGGGAACTGTTTATACTTACCCGGTATTTGATGTGCCCGAAGTTCCTTTTAATAATGCCGGCAGCGGATATGCAAAAGGGATTGATATTTTCTGGCGCGATGATGAAACTTTTCAATACGCAGATTACTGGATTTCTTATTCTTATCTCGATACGAAAAGAGATTACCGGAATTACCCGGTAATGGCAACCCCGACGTTTGCTACGCCGCATACTTTTTCGGTAGTGTTCAAACGCTGGATTCCTGAGCTAACATGTCTTGTAGGTGTAACTTACTCCTTCGCGACCGGGCGTCCCTATTTTAATCCGAACAACAGCGAGTTTCTTGGCGATAAAACAAAGAGCTACAACAACCTTAGCTTTAATACAAGTTACGTAACGGCAATTTATAATAGCATGACTGTTGTGTTTTTCTCAATTGATAATGTGCTTGGGTTCAGCAATGTATATGGTTACAGATATTCATCTAATGGATTGATAAAAAATCCGGTTGAATCCCAATCGCTTCGCACTTTTATTTTAGGAATTTTTATTTCTCTCGGGAAACAGATGCCTCTTTAGCATGAATCATTCTCAAAGAAAATATATAACAAGGAGCAAAAATGAAATCTATACTTACTTTTATTTTGTGTTGTGCATTTTTTGTGGGAGTTAACGCCGAAGATACAAAATATGAAAAAGCCATGAAGAAGAATATTGCAAAAATGGATTCGGCAAATACCGTTGAAGCCAATATCGAACTATCAAATAGTTTTGAGAGAATCGCCCTGGCTGAAAAAGACAAATGGTTGCCGTATTATTATGCATCAATGACACAGGTACTTGCAAGTTTTATGGACTCAACAATGTCTCAAAAAGATGTTTATCTCGACAAAGCGCTTACACTAATTACGGTGGCGGATTCTCTGCAGCCGGATGAATCGGAAATTTATGTAATCAAAGGAATGATAGGCATGGCCAGAATGCAGATTGATCCCATGAACAGGTATATGAAATACGGGACCGAGATGAACAACAATCTTCAAAAAGCATTGGAGCTTAATCCGGCAAATCCGCGTCCTGAAAACTGGATGGGTGTTATGAAATATTACACACCGGAACAATTCGGCGGCGGCGCAAAAGCGGCTCAACCTGTTCTTGAAAGTTCATTGAAAAAATATAATGAATTCGTACCCGCGGATGATTTAATGCCGGTCTGGGGGAAAGGAACAGTAGAGACAATGCTTAACGAAATTAATTCGAAGTTAACTCCTAATGAAGAAAATCAAGAATAATTATTAATCATATCTTTTTACAACCGGACTATTTGATTTAATTATTATCGGATAGTCCGGTTACAACTAATATTTAATTAGCACAAACTTGCTTTTTTTAATTTCCATCAAGAGAAAAACATACCTGCTTTGGCCACCAACTGAAAAATTGCTCTGCATTCATGTGAATAAATTTAACTTAAGATATGTTAAAAATTGTATTAAAATTCTCCGATAATAAATCAAAAAAATAAGGAGATAAACCATGCAGAAAGTTGTTGATAATGAATTTGCAACTGTAATTGTACATCCCGAAAAAAAAATTGTACAGCATAAGTTCCACAAGTTCATTCACGGTGATGTTTTTCGTACAACATTAATGGCCGGAAGAGATGCCTTTATTAAAAACCGCTGTACGAAATGGCTTTCAGATGACAGAAACAACACTGTTTTAAAACAGGAAGATCTTGAGTGGGGACAGAAGAATTGGGAAGCAGCACTATTCAAGGCCGGGTGGAAGCATTGGGCGCTTGTTTTACCTGAAAAAGCTATCGGCCAGTTATCAATGAAAAAATTGGTTGAACATTACACTTCGCTCGGATTAAAGGTAGAAACATTCAGCGATCCCGATGCCGCGATGAAGTGGCTTGAGAAACAATAACACTTCACTTGTTCGAATTATTTTTTGCCGTTGCTTTCCAAAATTGCAACGGCCCTTTTATTCCTAAAATTTCAATTTCTTCATTTTACTTTGCAGCGTCGTGGGTTTTAAATTCAGCAATGCAGCCGCGCCGTTTTCTCCATAAATTTTCCCGCCGGTTAGTTCGAGCGCTTTTTTGATTATCTTCTTTGTTTCATCATCGAGCGAACCGATTGACGAATCCCTGTCTTCGCAATCGCGTTTGCCTTTCTGAGGTTTTTCGAAAATCAAATGAGCTGGTTTAATTATTCCGTCGCGGCTCAATATTACTGCACGTTCAAGCGTGTTCTGCAATTCGCGCACATTGCCGTTCCAATTATTCTCCCTCAATATTTTTGCGGCTTCATTGGATAGCAATATTTTCTTGTTACCGAATTTCCCGGATAATTTTTCGAGGAAGAAATTTGATAAAAGAAATATATCGTCCTTTCGTTGACGGAGCGGCGGAAGATTGATCGGAAAAACATTCAACCGGTAAAACAAATCCTCACGGAATTTTCCTTCCTTCACTTTTTCTTCGAGGTCAGTGTTGGTTGCACAAATGATTCGAACATCGGCATGTACGGTTTTCTCGCTTCCCAACTTTTCGAATGTGCCTTCCTGAATTGCTCGCAGTAATTTTGGTTGGATATCAAACGGCAAATCGCCAATCTCATCGAGGAACAGAATTCCGCCGTCGGCTAATTCAAATCTTCCGCGGCGTGTTGTAACTGCGCCTGTGAACGCTCCTTTCTCATGACCGAACAATTCGCTCTCCGCAAGGTTATAATTAAGCGCAGAACAATTCAAAGTGATGAACGGCTTTGATGACCGTTTCGACAATGCATGAATCGCCTTTGCAGCCTGCTCTTTACCGGTTCCCGTTTCGCCAAGAATCATTACATGCGATTCTGTCGGTGCGACTAATTTTATTTTTTCGACAACCTGCATCCACGCGGGCGATTTTCCGACGAGTCCTTCGAATACTGAAGAAATATCTCCGATGAGAGATGTTCGTTCATAAATTAAAGTTTCTTTTTCATTTAATAGTGAATCTGTAGCCATTGCCTGCGCAAGCGCTAGCGCTATTAATTTTGAAAGGGAGTTGGCAATATTAACACGCTGCGGAGTAAACATATCGCAGTGACTATGGTCGAGAGTCATCAATCCAAGGATATCGTTGTCAACGCGAAGTGGTGCAAGCATGCATGAATGTCCGGTCGGTAAATCAACAACTCCTTCGTATGTATCGTGATGGTCATGGTTATGCGTTTCCTCAACTAATTTAACTTTTCCGATATTCAATACTTCAGCCAAATCGGGGCGGCTGCCGAGTGGTATTTCAAATTCCTTTAAGTTCTCCGTGAACAATGGGCCACGTGCATATCGCACTTTCAAACTGTTATCTACTTCTTTGCTCATTATAACCGCGAGTTCGTAGGGAATAAATTCATTTATCGCTTCGAGAACAATCTCCATTGTTTTATTTGGCGATAAATAGATCAAGTCATTGTGTTGTAATTCACTGGAAGTCATAAGCTCACCGATATTTCGTTTACACCGATATTTAGTTGACAAACTAACGAAATACCGTTGTTAAATGCAACCTCGAAATCCATTGAACGGTTAATTGGTTTATTTATAAGTATTTATCTCAGTTTATACTTCCGGCACGATGGTTGATTAAGTAAATAAAATAAAATAAAAAGGAGAATTAAAATGAAATCAGTTATATTAAACAACGTCAACGTCGAGGTATCGGAATTGATGAAAGAAATATTAGCCGACCAATTTGTACTCTATACCAAAGCTAGAAATTATCATTGGAACGTGACCGGTCCGCAGTTTTACGGATTGCATGCCGCATTTGAAAATATTTACGACGGACTTGCCGACGATATTGATTCTATTGCGGAAAGAATTAGAGTGCTCGGAGTGAAAGCTCCCGGAACAATGGCTGAGTTTTTAGAATTATCTTCTTTAAAAGAAGTTCCGGGCGAACATCCCGAACAGTTTGTGATGGTGCAGAATATTCTTGATGACTTTGAAGTTATTATCGGCAAGCTTGATGCAGCAGCACACAAAATGCTGAGTGAACTCAGCGATGAAGTTTCAGCCGGAATGCTTTATAGTTTGGTTGAGAAATATCAGAAAACTGTTTGGATGTTAAAATCAACACTCGGAAAATAATCATCCTCATAAATCTTGAAATAAATAATTAATAATTAAAATTTGGAGTTAGAAATGGAAAACAACAATCAAGTATCAATGCCGAGAATAGGCGAATTAGCGCCGGAATTTAAAGCCGTTACAACGCAGGGCGAAATAAATTTTCCTGCAGATTACAAAGGGAGCTGGGTAATTTTATTCAGTCATCCGGCGGATTTTACACCGGTATGTACTTCCGAATTTATGACGTTCGCAAGCATGGAAGATCAATTCGCAAAAGCTAATTGCAAGTTGGTTGGATTATCTGTAGATGGATTATACAGCCATATCGCATGGTTGCGCACAATCAAAGAGAAGATTGAATACAAAGGAATGAAAGACGTTGAAGTAAAATTCCCGTTGATTGAAGACATTACAATGGAAATCGCTAATAAATACGGCATGATGCAGCCGGGCGAAAGCAATACTAAAGCTGTCCGGGCAGTATTCGTTATTGACCCGAAAGGAATTATCAGAACAGTAATTTATTACCCGTTAAGTCTCGGAAGAAATTTTGATGAACTCTACCGTGTAGTAATTGCTCTTCAAACAGCTGATGCATTTTCGGTTGCAACTCCGGCAGACTGGCGTCCCGGCGATGATGTTATAGTTCCTACAGCCGGTTCGTGCGGAACTGCAAAGGAGAGAATGGAAAGCAAAGATGAAATGAAGTGCTACGATTGGTTTTTCTGTACAAAGGAAATCAGTAAAGAAAAAGTGCTTAATACGATACTTAAGAAGTAACTAAAACAGAAGTGATTTTAAAAGTTCCATCCCGATAACGGGGTGGAATTTTTTTTATCAATCCCTCAATATTAAAATCGCACCGAGAATAATGAATACTACAGCAATTGCTTTTTTCAGCATATTTGAATCCTTGAAGATCTTTCCGCCAATGATGGTCGCCCACAAAACCGACGTGCGTTTAACCGCTAGAACTAACGCTACTGAAGAAAGTCCCACAGCCCAAACCTGAGTAAACCGATAGCCAATTGTGAGCACCGAAATAACTGCAATCCATCCGATATCTTTCTTATTAACCTCGAAGGCTAAATTAGTTTTACTTTTTTCATAAGCGAAATAGATTGCGGTAAACAGTAATCCGAAAAACAAATGTTGAAAAGCCGTCAGTGAAATGGGAGAAAGATTCATCTTCACAAGAAGGAGTTTATCCATTATTGAGGATGCTGTAAACAGTAGTAAAGCCAGTAAAATATAATGGTGATATTTCGATTTCAGAAAAACATTCAGGGGGAAAAGAATTTCTTTCAAACTCTTGCTCTCGAGTATGTAAGTGCCTGCGATAAGAGCGAATAACCCTATGACATCAGTTGCTTTTAGCGATTCGCCAAGAAAAAGGAAAGCGAACAGCGCAACGAAACCGGGCGTTAATGCAAGCAGCGGCAGCGCATTACTTATTTGCATATTCTTCAACGCAGTCATTATGCACAAAAATGCCGCAACGCCAATAATAGATTTTACAAAAAGAATAGAAAGGTTCGAGACAGTGAATGTGCTGTAGTCAATAAAGAAAAAAAAGGGAATTGAAAAAATGAGATTTACGATTGACAAATGAAAAGAGAATTCAAAGGGAGTCTGTTTGAACAGAACTTTCTTTTGCGCTATCGCAGCAAAAGCAGAAAGAAACGATGAAACTAATGCAATTATAAACCAGGTCATAGCGATAAGTTATGGTTCGTTCTGTTCATAATGTGCGTCGGTTTTTATTCCCATTTTTTAGCTCGTTACTTAAAATCAACTCGGAAATTCTCAACAAAATTCTCTTTCGATACTTTTAATATTTCATCCCTAAAGGGATTCTAATTCTGGTGTTTTGGATTAATCTATAAATATTCTATCCCTAACGGGATAGTCATTGTGACAAATTCCCGCCTATTATTCTTTAGAATGTTTAGAGAAAACACACGTTCCATCTTGAAAGTGCCATCGGCACGAAATATTTATAGCCAAAACAAATGGCACAAAAGAACAAGTCCCTTTAGGGACGATATAAATAATCAATATTTTATTAACAATTTCGAATTCCCTAAGACATAATAATTCTAAAACGAATAATCTCTTTAAATCCCCACCGCTAACTTAACAAAGAAATTTCTTCCGGGTTCGATTGTTATACTTCCGCGTGTCGTTGATAAGTGATTCCGGTAATTTTTATCGAATATATTTTCAACACCTGCCGAGATACGTAAGTCAACGGAAGCAAAATCTATCGGCTTTGAATAAAAGTAAACATTAAATGTGGCATAACCCGGCGTTGTTATTTCGCCCTTGGCAACATTATTTTGCGCTGCAAACAATGTAGTCGAAAGATCCGCATCGAGCAAATCAAACAAATTAAATCTCATTCCGAGGTTACTGTTCAATGGCGGGATTTCTGGCAGGTCCCCGTTTGCAGTAACATCATCACCCTTAACATAAGATGCGGTTAAATAAAAAATATAATCACTGTAAAAATTATAATCCGTTCTCAAATCGAAGCCGTACATTCTCGCTTCGCCGATGTTTGTTTTGATATATGCATTTCTTCCTTCGAATGTGCCGGGCATTTCGGTTACGAGATCATCGAAGTAATTAAAGAAAATACTCGAAACAAATTTGAAATCACCCGAATAATAACGTACACCAAGATCTGCCGACTTACCTTTCTCAGGATTTAAGTTCGGGTCGCCGATACGAACATAACTTCCCTGGTCTATATATTGAAATCTTTCTTCGAGTGATGGTGAGCGGAAGGACAAACCCAGACTCAATGTAAAATCGAGATTTGCAGTCGCAGAATATTTCAACCCAAGATTTCCGCTGTAGGAAGTTTCGTCTTCATCAATTTTATTCCAAATAGTTTTCTGTCCTGCCGGTGTATAGTTTGTAACTCCGTTCACGGTTTCGTAAACCGGGTTCAATGTTGTTTCACTGCTGATATTTATTTTATCCAAACGCGCGCCGAGTGACAGTGATAATTTGTCTTTGATTAACACTGCGTCATCCTGGGCAAAGATCCCGAGACTTTTAAACTTGGAATCCGGCAGCGGACTTTCGCCGATAATTTTATTAGTTGTATTTACAACATCACCCGCGGGATTCAATACTTCGATAAGTTGATATTTCTGCCGCTGGCCATTGTAACTTCTATCCCAATAATCCAATCCGACTACAAGATTATTTCCGTCGCCAAGCAACAAGTTTCCGTGAAGCTGGATGTTGTTGTTTTTATGATCGGCGCTTGGAGTAATTTTCAAAACGCTCACACGTTTTGCCGGACTTGTTTCGGTTGCAGCAATGTTCTGCACTGTATGCGGAATATTTTCAACATTGCGTTCGATGAACTGGTACGAATACTTTGCTGATATTTTATAAAGCACTTTCGAAATATTTTGTACTTCGTAACCAACCGAGTACAGTTCTCTTTTTTCGTCCGGGTAACGGACATCGGCAGCCGAAGGGAAAACCGAAGCGCCGGGAATTCCTACATCCTCCGCTTTGAAAAGCTGGTAATTAAATTTCAACAAATTATTTTCGAACGGAGAAATATTTGCCGAACCCGAAAAACTGTAGTCTTCGAATTGGCTGTTTTTTAACTCACCGGAAGGAGTTTGGATATTATCCGCTTTCCTATACGAGCCTGTGAATTTTGTTGACCAAAACGAACCGCCGCTTAAGAGTGAACCCGAAAAACTTGATAAATTGTTAACCGAATTATAACCGGATGCGACGTTTCCGTTCACAGTAAAACTATCGAAGGACTGCGGCTGCTGGGTAATTATATTTATAATGCCGCCGGTAGCGCCGGAACCGTAAATTGACGATGATGCACCTTTGATTACTTCGACTTTTTCAATATCGTTCATGTCAACCATCGAGAGTCGCGCTGCTACATCCGTCGAAGTAGCTATTCTGTTGCCGTCAATCAGTGTAACAACATTCTCACGGTTCAATCCGCGGATGCTTACTTCCGTTCCCCATACACCGTCGCGGAGGAGTGATACACCGGGCTCGTCCTTCAATGCATCCGGCAAAGACAGGAACGGCTTGCTTTGAATTTTTTCTTTACCAAGGAGTAATTCAGAATAAGGTGAGTTGCGAAGAAACTTATCGGTTCTATCAGCGCTTACTATCACTTCATCAAATTCAATGGGGGAAGATTCCAAAGTAAAGTCTTTCGAAGTAGTATCTGAATTAATAGTGATAGTAGCGGAATAAGATTTGTAACCCAGCCGCGAAACTTTTACATCGTAAACACCGCTCTCAATATTTTTGATTGAGTAGCTGCCGGCGTCATTCGTATATGCCATGTAATTAAAATCCACAAATACGACGGCTCCCTGAATGGGATTCCCGTTTTTTGAATCAACGACTTTTCCTTTTAGAAGTAAATTATGTCCAACAACACTGCTTACAGTAATTGTCCAAAAAAGCAGAAAATATTTCACATGCATTTTATTTACCTATGATTGAATTATAAATATACTGTATTGTCTTTTTTTATCATACATACATTCTACTTCCTAAACCGAGTTTTTCGTCAAAAAATTCCAAATTTCAAAATTTTTCTAAGAAAGTATTTACTTGGCAACGCTGATGAAGAATGTATTACTGGTAACTGATATTTATTATTTTATAAACAATAATTCCGCCAGTGTTTCATCTTTTACCATCTTATCGGTATTTAAATTCATCACAACACATTTCTGAAAAGCAGATACACAAATTTTTCCATCAAGTGTTACAATGGCTTTTAAAGTGATAATGCCATGCTTGTGTCCGGCATACTCCATTGTCCCGTAAGGTTTATCGAATAATTTTATTTGGCGTCGATACTTTATTTCAGTCGATATTACAACAAGGTAATATCCTTCATCAAAAAGCTTTTTAAAATCACCCAAAGTGTTAGCTAATTTGATTCGTAAATCCTCAAGCCATCTCACATAAACAATATTGTTTACATGCCCGGCGGCATCAATATCATAAGTATTTACCGTCAAAGGAATAATCACAGATTGCATTTTTTCATTCATTGACTTATCTCCATGCTTTTTCCATTCCTTTTATCGCGCGCAATAAATCCTTTATTTAATTTTGTGTCGATTTCAACTGCATTATAATAATTACCGACAATTATGTTTTTTAATTCTTGCAAAAGTATTTTCCCTTTCGGATGCACTCTTCCGTATCTAACAAAATGTAATTTATCCATCACATCAAAACCAAAATTATTAAAATCGGCTATTAATAGCTTTCCGGCAGGTGCATGGATTCGAATTATTTCACCCAAACATAGAAACGGATTTTCAAGTTCGTGTAAAGTATCTATGCAAACTATATTTTCAAATGAATTATCGGGGAAAGGGATTTTCTCAAGGTTTAGTATTATATAGGTTACTTGATTCGCATACTCTCCGGTAACTCTTCTCTCAACTTCAGCTTTGAAATCATAATTGTAATCTCCCGTAAAAACTAAATGTTCCATTCTTGATAATATCGACAAAGCCCTTCCTGTGCCGGTCGCCAAATCAAGAATTAAACTACCGCGTTTAAACTCTGCCGCAGCAATCAATTGATAGTACTCATCCATCAAATCATAGCCCCACTTGCTAAGGAGCAAATCGCTTTCGGATTTCGGGATTGAATTAAAATCTATCATCAATAACCTAACAAATAAATTATAGCCCCGGTAGTTAATCCGAAGGCGAGATTAAATATTTTTATTCGAATTGAATCTTTAACCGAGTAGGAAAGCATCGGCAGCATGCCATGTCCATCTTGAACGACCGAGCTTGTAAATAAAACCGAGAAAGGGATTAATCCTTTTGCGAAAAGCATTACGAAAATTAAATGCGGACCCGATTCCGGAATAATTCCAATTAACGCGCCGAGAACTAAAAGCAAAAACATGTACTCCGAGGTTATACTTTTAAGATCGATAAAACTCATTCCGTATTCTACAACCAGCAATGCGCCGAACGTCCAGAAAAATATTTTTAGAACATGTCCTTTAATTATGTGCGCCCAAATGTGTTCTTTGAAATAATGTCTGTAACCTTCTTCGTCGGGATGATACTGTTTGAATTCGCAATCAGTGCAAGTTTTTATGTTGAATTTTCCAACGAGGTAATCGGTAAAATATCCGGCTGCAATTCCGAGCAGAAATAAAATACCAAATAAAATTAGCGCGGTATCGGGAAACATTGCGAGCATTATGAATTGCTCGTCGCCGGCTGTTGCAAGCATTAAACCGGTAAGCGCTCCAAAGCTAATCATGCCGTGGATGTAAAGCGAAACACCGGCAAATGAACCGAGACATCCGGGCGCTGAGCCGAGTAACGAGGCAACAAAATATTGTTTCCACTTTTTACCGCTTCGAAGTATTGATTCAAGTTTGCCTTTTGTTTTCACGTTTACGAAATCAACTGCAATCATCATTACAAGAACAAAGAGCGTTACTTTAAATGATTCTTTTAATACGTTTATAATAATTTCCATAATGTCTCCAGACTAAATTCTAATCTCCATTTTTTGAAAGATTAAACTTTAGAAAGAACAACCAAATGACTTGTTGATGGACTATTCTTTATTTATGTTCATGTCCAATACTTTTTTTTGCAGTCGGCTCTGTTAGTTGTTTTAATTCGCCATTAAGATGTTTTTCTATTGCTTCCCTAACCAACATTTTGCGGGCGAGATAAATTTTACTTTTAGGAGTATTGATTGCATCGAACGCGTGCGGACCAATATTGCCAACTATAAAAACCTCAACACCATTGTCAATAAAGCGCTGAAGGTTTCCATGGTTGTGTTCTTTGTCATCGTTTTCAATTGCTTCAAAGTTTTTGGTTTCGGTATTATACATTAAATAAAAGCCTGCATGCCCAAATCTTTTTGCTATAATACTCTCCATGTTATTGCCATCGGCGCCTATTAACAGAATCATATTATTCCTTATTGGTTGTTGATATCATATTCATTTTAAAAGATAGAAAACTTAAAATTCACAAAACGGAGAATGCTTTCCACTTCAAGAGATACGCGTTCAATTATTTCTTCAGTTTCGCCGCCGAATAGTTTACCCATAACCATCCCATTTGAAGTTGAAAGATAAACCTGACCGTCGGACTTTTCGTAAACCGCAAAAGTTTTCGGTAACATCGCGCCAATCTTTTTACGATTGTCGTTGCCCAGCATTTCCGAAGAATATTTGTCGCTGCAAAATTGAACGATATTGAATTTGCCGATAGGTTTGCCTCCATGTTTTTGAACTTCAGCGTTTTGATCAATAACAGTAACCACGTGCCAGGCCGGTTGCGAATTGATTCTTTGGGTTAAGACTTCAACTGTCTTTTCAAAATCGTATGGACTTTTTATCTCTTTCAGCATCATGTTTCCGGTTGAAAGATTTATAGCAATTGCCGTGAAAAGTATTCCAATAAATGCGCCGATTATCATAGAAGATACAGCAATTAATTTTATTTTCATTTTTTCAGTTCTCGTTGTTTGTTATTAAAAAACATTCTTCATTAACACAAATTTCACCTTTGCGGATATGCTCTATTGTAACCCATGCAACAATTGAGATAACAACTATAGCGCTTGATAAAAAAATCCATGAAAGGTGTTTGTATATACTTTGTGAAGTAATTTGGTAGGCTACTACCGATGCTATCGTAATTGCAGTTAGTGGAAATGTAAATGCCCACCATGAAAGATAATATTTCAATCTCATAAAACTTTGATTTAAAAAGATCAAAACACCTACAAAAAAATATGCGAGCAATAGTAGCGAAATTGAGAGGAAGTCCCAGCTTGTTGTAATTCTAATATATGAAATGAACCCGACTGCCGGAGGAGCTAAAAGTATAAAGAAAGTCGGGACAAATTTTTCCGGCAATTGTGCATGGAAAACCGCTCTGTATAAAAATATTGTAAATAAAACTATCCAGAAAAACAAACCGCTTGCAAAATAAAAAGCAGGAATAATTACCGGGACAAGATCAACTCCAACAACCGGAATCAGAATATTTCCAACAACCGGTATAAACCATGCGGGATTGAAATGATGCATTTCAAAATTATGCTGAATCCAGAATGTAAGTGTCTTATACATAAACCATGTATGAAGAATTATTCCTAACCACCATAAGGCTATTCCTGATATCGGGAAATATGTATAATAAGCAATAGAAAGAAGAAGAAGGGAGATGGAAATTGCAGAGAAAAAATTTATGCGTATTCTATGCTGAAAATCTTTTTTTACCTCTTCGAGAAAGTAAACTGCTTTTAATAAATACAATATTCCGAACAGAATGAATAGTGTGAGAATAGTAAAAAGCATTATTTCATATAATATTTTTGGTAACCACTGCAAGTGATAGAATTTACCAAATGCTATGGTTAAACCGGACAAACCCATTACAATTGAGAAAATTGTAATGGGAAAGAATTGTATTTTATTTTTCATACTAGATTATTCTTAGTTGTTAATTTTACAGTGATTAGATGATTTCATACTGATATAGATTCTGGAAATATTTTTATTTTAACATTGCCTCTTTTTTTTATTTAGAAAACGATTGAGAATTTTTCAGTCGCCAACTGTAATAACTTTACCGGCTCCGATATCAATATAATTAGCCTTAAAAACTTCATTGAACATTATGCGTGCTGCATTTCCGCTGCAATGCGTTGGGGCAATGTTTTCTATTTCCATTTCGGACATTTTTTGAATTACATCGTTTATCCCGTCTTCATTTAAACGGTGAAGATGAAATCCACCCAATGCCAGATAAATTGGTTCTTTCGGAAAATGATTCTTAGCTTTTTCGAGAATGTTGATGATGCCCGGATGCGCGCATCCCGTAATAGCAATAATTCCTTCGGACGAACGAAGCGCAAGCGATTGTTCGGGAATAGAGCCTTGAATTTCGCCAAGCGAATAAACGTCCGGTAATATCTCCATGAAATCGAAAACAGGGATTAATTCTGCCCCGGAGTTTTTTATTACATCAACAATCTCCTGCGGAAACGACTGAGGGTAAAAAACTTTTACCTTTGAATTCTCTTTAAGAAAATCTTTTAATCCACCGGTATGATCGTGATGGAAATGAGATAAAAAAACAGTATTAATGCTTTGTGGGTCTATATCAAGTTTTTCCATATTTTCTAAAAGCATTTCTCCGTTATCCCCGGTATCGAACAGTATCTTGTTTTTTTCGATTTCAATAACACAGGCAAACCCCCAATCGGTCTTTAAATTTTGGGGCATCGGATTGTTATCGTAAACAACCGTGATATTAACAATCCCGGTTCTATCCTTAGTTACATTTTTTGTTTGAGACATTTTAAAATCTCCGGTAATAATTTTGTTATTTAAGTACATTATTTGTATTTCGAATTATTCTATCCATTAGCGGGGCGTGGTCAATAATAAGCATTCCGTTTAAATGATCCACTTCGTGTTGAATTACACGAGCCGTTAAACCTTGAAATTCTCTTTCTTTTTCCTTTTCGTTTTTATCAATATATCTAACAAAGATAGTTTCTTTTCTGTCAACGTTAATTCTAGTATCCGGCAAACTTAAACATCCTTCTTCCATTTGCTCTTCTCCATATTCCGAAAGTATTTCGGGATTTATCATTGAGATCAGTCCATCGCCAATGTCTGCGATTAAAACTCTCTTTAATACACCCACCTGGGATGCAGCCAATCCTATTGCCTTATTAGCATACATAATCTTTGTCATACTTTTTATCAAATGACGGGTAACATGTTCAATCTTGTTCACCGGTAATGCAATTTTTCTAAGGGCAGGGTCTGGATAAATTTTTAATTCATACTTTTTCAAAGCAATATCCTTTGCCCAATTTGTCTTCAATTTTTACTAACAACAAATTTTGAGTTGATAATTTCATTTCACGTTATTTGTCTTTAAAGACATTTCAAGTTTTTTGATAATAGATACAGCCTGCTTTTCAGCTTTCGACTTTTTAATCATTCTTCCTTCAAAACCGGCATCCTGGATTTCTGCATCATAATTAATAGTGCCTATATAATTAACATTCCTTTCTTTGAGATCTTTTTTCATCAACTCTTCAATGCGTTTCGATTGAATCTTATTTAATATGGCAAAAACTTTTTTGTTACTCATCATCTCGGAAATTCTTGCAACTAATTCCGCTATTATCATGGATTCGAATACGGGATCAACAATAACAAGGATTATATCAACATTAATTTCCACGCCTCTTCCAAAATGCTCTATCCCGGCTTCCATATCTATTAGAGTAACATAACCGCCTTTAACAATAAAATCCCTTGCAACTTTGGACATTGGACCGTCGCATCCTTCACATGCTTGTTTTATTTTCCCAATCTGGAATAATATTATTTTATCTTTTTTTAATGAATATTGCGCGGGGATTTCCGACAATTTGATAGCAGATTCTTCAACGGGTACGCTGCTATTTTTTCTTGTAAGAGGCGATGGATTATCGGAAGGACATGTTACTAGTTCTCTCCCGCCAAAAAATTCAATCAAAGGTTGGGGAGCTTTTATATCATTGGTTAATAAATGAAATAAACCGCCAGGGTTGGAAGCATCTGCATCTAACAAAATAACCCGGTAATCATTCTTTTGCAAAGCTTTTCCGAGGAGTGAAGTAACTGAACTTTTTCCGCACCCTCCTTTACCGCAAATTAAAATTCTTTTATTTTTTAAAGGGTTCATGTTTCTTTTCTCTGTTTTATTAATTACTCATGCTGTTGCATTTGTGCGGTTTTAAATTTGTTTTTAAGGTAAAAGCACAGCCGCAGAAATCACCGTAGTCCACAATCCTTTTTTATCGCCTTCGGAGGTTTGAGTTACATTAAATGTTCTTACAATCTTTCCGGACATTTTAAATACTTGCTCACGTTCATTCCAATCTGTTTCCGAATCGAATTCAACACCAAGAGTAGTGGCAAGCATTTGCGCTGCCAAATCTTCTGCGTAATCGCCAGCAATTTTTTCTTTAACTCCGTACGGATGATATTCCGAAAGATAGCCGTATTGCTTTCCATCGGCGGGTATTGCAACACCAATTGACGAAGCAATTAATCTGTTGGGTTCGTTAGTTGCGTTTCGGGCCATAACTGCAAACGTAATCTGCCCGGCATTTAATTCTTTTATTCCTTGAGCCTTGGAAATTATTTTGCATCCCGGCGGAAAGATGCTGCTAACCATTACAAGATTACATATTTCTATGCCGGCATTTCGCAGCGCTGCCTCGAAAGAGCTGAGATATTCTTTATGCTTACCAACGCCTTTTGTAAAAAATACTTTTGTCGGTACGTACAATTTATTCTCCTTTTATTTTGATAAGTAATCGTTCACTGCGTCTTTTACTTTTACCGCGCCTTTAAAACCGTCAATAATTTTAACTCCGCCTTTTTTAAGAGTTTCTTCGGCTTTATCGCCAACCCGACCGGTGAGTAAAACTTCCGCGCCTTTATTAATAATTATCTCTGCCGCTTTGGGCCCGGCGCCGCTTTGCAATTGTTCGCCGAGATTCGACACGGCTTCGAACTTCATTGTTTCGGAATCTACTATTAAAAAGTATTGACACCGCCCGAATTGTTCGCTTACAAGCGCGTCCATCGAGCCACCCGTTGATGTTACTGCGATTTTCATGTTTCACCTATTTATTAGTTGATTGATATTTCTACTTGCAATTCCAATTGTTTAAAAATGGTGAGAATTTCTTCTCTAAGATTTTTATTAACGTCAATAATATTTTCCCCGTTAATAAGCGCATTTACAAATTCCTTATTGAAAGGAATTGTTCCGATAACCGGAATCTTTTCGACTTCGGCATATTTAAATACTTGCGTTGCTATGATTTCATTTAAATCGTATTTGTTGATTACAATTCCTGCTCTTATTTTAAATTTGTTTAAGAGTTCCACAAGCCGTTTCAAATCATGAATGCCGGAAACAGTAGGTTCGGTAACAATAACTGCGTAATCTGCCGAAGCAAGACTTGCATTTACCGGGCAGCCTATTCCCGGTGGTCCATCAACAATAACCCATTCAATATCGGATGAAATATTATCGAGCGCTTTCCTCTTTATTTCGCTAACAAGTTTACCGGAATTGCCTTCGCCCGGGAAAAGTTTCGCATAATAAAATTTCGATTCATCCGGCAGTTTACATTCAAAGTAGCTACCCGATTTAGAGGGAACAAATTTGATTGCATCCGCCGGGCAAATACGATAACAAAACCCGCATCCTTCGCAGCTTAGTTGATCAACCGAGTAATTGTGAATCGCTTCGAAGCGGCAGACTGTTTCGCATAGCCCGCATTCATCGCATTTGTTTCTATTGATAGTAGCTTTTTTGCCGCCGGAAAAATCATAGCTGCCAATTATTTCCGGTTTGAGAACAAGATGGAGATTTGCAGCATCCACATCACAATCAATTACAACTTTATTATTTACCAGACTTGTAAAAGCAGCCGACAATGTAGTTTTACCGGTTCCGCCTTTTCCGCTGAGAATCACAATTTGCTTATATAATTTATCCGCCATTTACATTCACCGTCTGTTCAATAATTTTTTTATGAAGCAGGATAAAATCATTTCTCAATTCGGGATATTTATTAATGGGCAGCCTTCCTTCCGAATATGTTTCCGCATATCTTCTGTCGAAGGGAATTTTGAGAAAGACTTCGATACCGTTTTCCTTCAAATAGTTTTCCATCTCTGTAAAAGACGGGTCATATTTATTAATTACAACGCCAAAAGGTATTTCAATCGTTTTTAATACATCGATTGCCAGCTTCAAATCATTTAGTCCGAACGGTGTTGATTCCGTAACAAGAATACAGAAGTCGGAATCTTTTACCGTTTCAACCATCGAGCATGATGTCCCCGGCGGCGAGTCGATAATATTTGTTCTTCCTTCTACTATCTTTTTCTTCACTTCTTTTATCAACGGCGCAGCAGCCACTTCGCCAATGTTTAGTATTCCATCGGCAAAAAGAATTTTCTCTTTTGTAATTCCAACTCTAATAATTCCTATCTCTTTTGCCCTTTCGGTTATAATTTTGGAAGGACAGAAATATTTACATGCTCCACAGCCGTGACACATCTCTTCAAAAAGAACAATCTCGAATTTGAGATTTATCAACGCGTTGAATTCGCAAACCTCAACGCACTTACCGCAGAAGTTGCATTTATCGTGATCAATTTGAGGCAGAAGTTTTTCGGCGCTTTCTTCCGAAACAATTTTTGGTTTTAGAAGCAGATGTCCGTTCGGTTCTTCAACATCGCAATCGATATAAACACTTTCGTGAACAACCGAAGCAAGGCTTGCCGCCACGGTTGTTTTGCCGGTTCCGCCTTTACCCGAGGCAATTGAAATTATCATTTATTCCTCAATGTGTATGTTCGTGCCCGTGTGTACATGCCTGGTAACCGCTTAATTTTCCGTCGAGGAACAATTTAATGGCTTCTTCATATTGGAGTCCCGGTGCTGTGATAACATCAATTCCGAATGATAGAAAGTTCGAAACCGCTTTTTGTCCCATTCCGCCGGCAATTATTGTATTAACGTTGTATTGATTAACATAGCCGGGCAGTTGACATGTTCCGCCATGTTGACCTGCGAGCGGATTAAAATACGTTTCCGATTTAACGATGTTTTTATTTTCATCAATTTCGCAAACGTAAAATTTCGTACATCTTCCAAAATGTTCAGCCACTCTTTCTTGAGCGCCTGTTTCTTCAATTGCAATTGCTATTCTGTTGTTCATACTATTCCTTTTTACTGTTTTTATACATATTGTCTAAAAATTGTTTGCCGCGCCTTCTGTGTTTCCTTCCTAAAGAAATGCTTTTATCAATATTTTCCATTAAAAATAATTTACCTTCGGAAAAAAGCCTTAAGGCTTCGTCAGCCGTACCTTCGCTGCATTGATAAACTTTTATTTTTGCCGAAGTGACAAACCGGAAAGGATTCAGTCCGATTTTTTTTACGATTACAACATCGATGTTGTTTTCGATAAGCAGCTTTGCCAATTGAATACCCGCGCCGCCCAATTCTGTTGCAAAGGGATTTGAGATAAACTCTTCATTTCCCTTTTCCATATCATGGATTAAAATATAACCGCATCTTCCAAAAAAATCAGAGAGCGGCGCGGTCCTTTCCGGCTTATCAACTGTAACGGCAATTTTCATTTTATGTTTATCTATTGATTGCCGCCGAATCCTCTTCCGCGTCCTCTGCCCTGTCTTTTACGGCCGCCGCCACCACCAAATCCGAATCCACCGCCGCCGCGGGGTCTTCCGCCTCGTCCAAGGCCCAATATTTCTTCTTTAGTTTCTACGGTTTGAGCATCGGATTTTTCAGTCTGCAGAGTTTGTGTATTTGCACAACGACCCCTTCTTCTTCCGGTCATTGCACCCTGTCCTTGGGGACCTGTTCTATCTAAGTTTGGCATAAATGCCTCCCATATTTTTATTTGAAATAATCATTATTTAGAGTAAATGGTTTTTAATTAGCCATTCATCATTATAAATTGTTGAAAAATATTTGTAACCCGAATCGTTGATTATAGTTACTATGTTTGCCTCTATATTAATTTCTTTTGCAAGTTTAACTGCGCCCCAGATATTCGCACCGCTTGAACCACCCGCAATTATTCCTTCGTCGAACGCAAGTTTCTTTGTCCATTCAATTGCTGTTTTGTCTTCAACCTGATACATGTCGTCGAGGTACTCAAGCTGTGCGGTTTTAATCAGAAACTCGTCGCCTATGCCTTCAATCAAATACCGCGAAGGAGTGATTAGTTTTTTCTCTTTGAAATAATTAAAAAATATTGAGCCAACCGGGTCAATCCCGATTACTTTGATTCCCGGATTTTTCTCTTTCAAGAATTTTCCTGCCCCGATAATTGTTCCGCCCGTTCCAACACCGCCGATTAGATAATCAATTTTTCCTTCCAGTTGTTCCCAAATTTCGGGACAGGTTGTAGCGTAATGTGTCTCGTTGTTATCGAGATTGTTGTGCTGATCGATATAATAAAGCGATGAATCGTTCCTAGCAAGATTAAGCGCATATTGATTATATGATTGCGTATGTTCCGGCGGCAATGAAGCATCAACTTTTATTACATCAACACCGAGCACTTCGAGCATTTTAATTTTTTCGGGACTTTGAGTGTCGCGGATAACAATTTTTAATTTGTATCCTTTTTGACGACAGACTATCGCCAGCCCCATAGCAGTGTTACCTGAAGAGTTTTCAATTATTGTATCACCCGGTTTTAATTTGCCTTCTCGCTCCGCCTTCTCAATCATATATTTTGCTATGCGGTCTTTAACACTGCCACCGGGATTCATGAATTCGAGCTTTGCATAAATATTTGCTTTCATCCCCTTCGAGATATTTCCGAGTTTTACAAGCGGAGTTCTGCCGATTGCTTCCAAAACATTTTCATAACAGTTATTTCTCATCAAAATCTCATTAGTTAATATTCTTTAAAAAGTAAAAATCACTACTGTATTCAACAGTCCGTACTAAATTATTTTCAATCATTTTGTAAATCATATCCCAGTTTGATTTTGATTTGTTTAAAAATTCCTCGATCGCGTCTTTACGCATCGGATGAACTGCAAGAATACTCATGAGTTCATTTTCTGCATCTGAGGAATAACTGAAGTTTGTTCCCTCGCTATTAATAATTAGTTCGACATTATTTAAATATCCGTTAAAAATCTGATAGGCGGTATTTAAATTTTCTTCGGTCGGAACTTTTACGACTTCTTCCGCTGGCGGCCGTATTGGAACCAATATGTATGACTTATGCGGATTGATTTCTCTTATTATTTGAGCTGTTTTATTTAGCGATTCCAAATTATCGTTAACACCTTTTACTAGCATGGTTTCCGTTACAAGCATTCCTTTAAAAGAAAATGCAAACTGTTCTATGCCATGAATAATTTTATGCAAGTCGAGCAATCCATGCGGTCTATTAACTTTACGCCAGATATTTTCGTATCCGGAATCAATCTTAACGGAGACCCAATCTGCTTTCATCAAATCGATTCTTACTTTTTCATCCCACATTAAAGATGAATTTGTAATCACAGCTATTTTAATTCCAAACGTTTTTAATCTTTCAATTGTTTTACCAAGGTTAATATCCAATGTTGGTTCGCCGTCAGGAACAAAAGTCAAATAATCAATATTCTCTCCAGCGATTTGCAACGACTGAATTTTCCGGGATACTTCTTCAAAGATTTCATCAGGCGAATAAAATTCTTTTCTATCTATCGACATAAGATCCGTTCTGCCCAGCTGGCAATAAACACAAGAATAACTGCAAACCTTTGGGGGAATATTATTTATTCCAAGCGATCTTCCTAATCTGCGCGACGGAACCGGTCCAAATATTTTCATCTTAAAACTCTCATATTATTTATAATTTTTTTGAACCCGAAAAAACTTCTTCTACCTTTATAGCAGCAACGGCACGACCGGGCAGCTTAGCCGGATTCCACTTTTTCATATCATTGAATATTGCGCCTGTTTTGTGATATTTGATTCTACCTTTAATTTGAAACGATTTTTTATCGGCATTAATAAAAAGAACAGAACCTTTACTCCCATTTAAAATGTTCTTCCGCGTTTTGTCAAAAAAATTATCTGCTATCAAAATTGTTTCCGTATCATACAAAGAAACGCATGTAGCATAAATAGCATTCGGTATTCCGTTATCGTCGACTGTTGAGAACACAATAGGGCCAACATGATTTTCCCATTCTTTAATTACTTCTTCCGGTAAAACGGCCATCTTCCTTTTCCTCTTTAAAATATTTTGAATAAATATTTATAGATACTCCCCGATTAGATGTCTTCTAATCATAATTCAGTCTTATCTCTTTTTCTTTTAATGTCGGTGCAATTAGCTTCTCCCATTCCGGCGAATCCCATGTTTTTATTTCCGTATGTGTGAGATAATATTTTTCCGGAATCGGATGAGTACCGACAACTACATGCAAACCATATTTTGTTTCAATAAACTTTTTAAAAAGTTCAATGTACGGACACGGTGGATATCCGACTACCATCCCGGTTGCAAAGTGAATTACTTCAGCGCCATTCTTTTTTAATTCTTCCGGTGCGTATTCAATGTTGCCACCGGGGCAGCCACCGCAAGTTGTGTAACCAACAAGTTCAACTTCTCTATCTTTATAAATATCAAAAGCGCCTGCTCTTTCTTTAATTGACCGGAAGCATTTCCCACCCGCGCAGCTTTTGTATCTGTCGCAAATTATTATTCCAATTTTTACTTTATCGTTCATAATGTTATTCTATGTTAATTAGTTATTTAAATCTTGCATCGGATTTCATTTTCTTTGATCTATGTGCCGAGTTCGTCAGCCAGCCGCTTTTTGATTTTGATGCGCTGTCGAACTCTTTTACATACGGCTTGATATCCAGCAACGGTGTTCCGTCAACAACATCAATATTTTCTACAAATATTTTAGTGCCTTCAATTTTTAATAGCTTCACTACGGACATTCCTATTGAATTCGGGCGTTTAGGGGCACGGGTGGCGAACAATCCGCGGGAGACTTTGTCGAGAAACGGAATTACTTCCAACGAAAATCCGTTTGCAAGATGGAAGTGATAGATTAAAAAAATATGCGAAAATCCATCCAGGTCTTTTAGCCCGGAGACAAATTCATTTTTTATCTCAACGATTCCCTGAATCTTTTTCGCTCCCGCCGGCTGAATTGGCGTACCTTCGCAGTTCTTAAACGGCGAATGAATTATTCCAATAGGATTATATGTTATTTTATTTAGTTTCATTTATTGCCGGAATATTGTACTTCCATTTTTGTATTTAACAATAGCATTAAAACTTTCTTCCTTTTACTTTCATTGGGTCGCCGGCGTAACCCAGTGCTTCCCAATCCAACCTGTTTCCCTTACCATGGCATGCGGTACACTTTAAGGCATTTTCTTTTGCAGTAACCATATGGTTTATCGGCCAGTACATTTCAGTCTCAATAAAAGAATAATTCCCTGAGTATGGTAGATTTATTTCTTTCATACCGAATTGCGAAGCCATATTCCAATCATAACTTTTCCAGTAACCGACTTCGCCAAATAGTTTCGGCACAATCAAATAATTGTTTTGTGAATCATAGATTTGTTTTCCGCGCATTACTTTGAAAGGAGCAATTTTCGCTTTTGGATCTTTTATGTCGCCGTTAAGAATATTAAGCTTTACAATTTTATCTGGTTCAACTTTATCGCCGAATTTATAATAGGATGCGCTTCCGTTATACCATTTGTAAGTCGGGATGACATTCATAGCCCAAGTAAATTCGCCTTTCATTTTATTGTATGTTTCATTTCCAAATTCATCTTTTGATTCCGGTCTATCCTCGCCTGCTTTCGACCAATCCCACAAAATTTTTGTTGGCTCTATTCGCGCAAATTCGGCAATGTGACATGTTTCGCATGCCACTGCACTGAGATGATTATTGATTGTTTTGTTTTTATGAATTTCATCTTTATGGCAGTCGGTACAATAAATATGATTTTGTCTCGCCGCCATCGAACCGTGACTTGCGCCCATTATTTTGTGTTCTTTTGAAACGTGGCATTCGCTGCATTGAAATCCGAGTTCACCCATATGAATGTCAGTTTCAGGTTTCGGGTCATACAAACTGTCATCCAGATCGCCGTGTTTTACACCCGTCCCACCGCCGCCATCAAAATGGCAAATACCGCAATTCTTCCTCGATGGTTTACTAACACTTTGCGCCGATAACAACAAGTCCACTTTGGCGTCGGGTACACCGGCGCCGGTTGGAATTTTTTTATAAGTCCCGGTCTGTTCGTGGCACACAAGGCAGTCAACATTCTCTTCGCTGCTAAAATCAAAACCGGAGTCCTTCCAGCCGTAACCAACGTGACAACTTGTACATCGCGGATAGTTGGATGGAGCTGCTATGCAAAAATTGTTGATAAAATTTCTTTTACCCATTTGAAGTGTATCGCCATTCTGATTTACAAAATTTTCGTCAAGCCATGTCCAGTGACTCGTATTCATAACTTCTTTTGCGGAAGTTTCATGACACGTTAAGCACTCTTTTGTAACATCCTGTGGACTAGTAAACGGTTCCAGCACTAAGTCTTTGTGTGTTTGCCCGAATGCAGAAATAGCGCAAAGTAAAAACGAAACAATTATTTTATTCAACATATTTGCTCCTTTGTTTTATAAACCGGCTGAATTATTCTTTTTTCATTTACCTTACATTTCATTTTGATAATGTTTTTCAATCAAAGTCATAATGGATTTAAAAGCATTTGAAACTTCGCAGTTTGGTTTCTCAAGAATAATAGGTATTCCTTTATCACTCAAAATTCTCGCGTCAATATCAATCGGGATAGAGCCGAGGAATGGGATACCATATTTATCGGCTAACTTTTCTCCGCCGCCTTCGCCAAAAATATTTAGAACCGCGCTGCAATGCGGACATACAAACCCGGACATGTTTTCTACTACACCGACGAAAGGAATTTCAAGTTTGTTTGCCATATTAATTGCGCGGTCGGCATCGAGTATTGAAACTTCCTGAGGTGTAGTTACTACAACAGCGTAATCCGGTTTCATCTGCTGCGCAATCGTTAAAATTTCATCGCCGGTTCCGGGGGGAAGATCGGCAATTAAATAATCGAGTTCGCCCCATTCAACATCGGCAAGAAATTGGTTGATAACTTTCGAGCGCATCGGTCCGCGCCAGATAAGCGCCTGCCCATTTTTAATCATGCTCGCCATTGAAATTATTTTTGAACCGTATTTTTCGAACGGATGAATTTTTTCGTTCAAAAAAATCAAATCGTCTTCAATGTTTAACATCTTTGCAACGTTTGGTCCGGTTATATCCGCATCCAATATTCCCGTTGAAAATCCTTCTGTTTGAAGAGCGTATGCAAGATTAACGCTCACTGTAGTTTTCCCAACTCCACCTTTTCCGCTGAATACGGCAACACGATGTTTAATTTTAGAAATGTTTTCTTGAATTCGTTTTTCTTCATCATCATACTTTTTTTGTGCATCTGTTTGATTCATTATTTGTCCTGGTTAAATCATGTTATTTGTTTATTAGCACATTACGTTTTGAACAATAGCACCGTAATGTTTTGTTATACTTTTTTCAATCCGTTTTCCAAATCAGCTATTATATCTTCGACATCTTCAATCCCTACGGACAGCCTCACTAAATCATCTGTTATTCCTGCTTTCATTTTATTCTCTGCCGATACTTTGGAATGAGTCATTGATGCCGGATGCTGAATTAAAGTTTCGACACCGCCGAGAGAGACAGCCAATAATGCGAGGTCGAGATTATTCATCAATTTTTTTGCCGCATCAAAACCGCCTTTCAATCCGAAACTAATCATCGAGCCGCTTCCCTTCATTTGCTTTTTTGCTAAGTCGTACTGCGGATGCGATTTCAAACCGGGATATTTAATCCAATCAACTTTTGGATGCTGTTCTAAAAACGACGCTACTTTTAATGCGTTCTGCTGGGATCTGTCTATCCTGATTCCCAATGTTTTTAATCCGCGCATTACAAGATAGGCTTGATGCGGATCCATATTGCATCCGAGATTTATCATCATGCTGCGCAATTGATTATATACAAAGATTCCTTTTGTAACTATCATTCCAGCCACAACATCTGCATGTCCGTTTATTGATTTAGTCATTGAATGAAAGACAATATCAGCGCCAAGGTTTAGCGGATTTTGTAAATACGGACTTGAAAAAGTATTATCAACAACCAATAATATTCCGTGTTCGTGTGCAATTTTGGAACATGCTTCGATGTCGGTAATATCCATTGTAGGATTAGCCGGCGATTCCACATATAAAATTTTTGTATTCGGCTGAATAGCTTTTTTTACATTCTCAATATTCGCAGTGTTGATGTAGGTTGATTGAAACCCGAATCTAACAAATTGGCTTTCCATAACGCTCCGGGCCGGGCCGTAAATTGCATCGGTGCTTACAATATGGTTTCCGCTGCTAAGTAAAGTTAAGAAAATTGTTGTCGCCGCTGCCATACCGGAACTTACAGCAATTCCTGCGTAACCATTTTCAAGCGCTGTCATTTGTCTTTCGAGTGCATTAATTGTAGGATTGGCAATGCGGGTGTATATGTACCCGTCGCTTTCGCCTGCAAAGCATTTTGCTCCTTCATCGGCATTCTCAAAAGAAAAAGTTGATGTTTGATAAATAGGAACTGTTGCACTGTGAAATTGGTCGTCGATTTCACCCGCATGAATTAATTTTGTGTTGAATCCGCTTTTTTCGTTTTTCATATAATTATCCCCTGATTAAAACAATTGTTTATAATTTGACCGATATAATCTCTGGTTAATAACATTTTCAACTTCCTCCCCATCATTTATCAATCAAATCGATTGTGGTGTGTACCATTTTTTAATCGCATCCACAGTTGCATTAATTATCGGATAAGCAATCGGCGATGCAGTCAAGAGAGGATGCGTTCCGATTTGAAGATTGTTTATATCAATATCAGTCATTTTATTTAAAATCATAACAGACATAATATTTATCATCTCACCAACCGAATCTCCACCCATGATTTGGGCACCCATAAGCGTATGTGAATAAGTCGAAAAAATTAATTTTACCGTAACTTCGGAGGCGCCGGGTAATTTACCGGGGTGCCTATCCACGGCTTTTGCGATTCCAACTGTATATTCAAGCAAGCGTGCTTTCGCGCGTCTTTCTGTTACTCCACTTACAGCAAATGCCGTATCTCCTATTTTTGTCGAGAATGTGCCAAGAACGCCAGCGTACTGGCGAATAACTTTAATTGAATAAAGGTTGGAACCAACAAGTCGTCCCTCTGCCATTGCGGTTGAAGCAAGCATAATGTTTGAGAATTCCCCGGTAAAGAAATCATATTTTGCGGCGCAATCGCCGATTGCAAAAATATCTTTTACCGAAGTACGCAAATAAGCATCAACTAAAATTCCTTTTCCTTTTTCGCAATTTAAATTGAACTGATCGGCTAGTTCAATATTCGGCTTGTATCCGCAAGATACAATTAAAAGATCGCAGTCGATTCTTGTCCCGTCGTTTAATTCAACGGCGTTTACTTTTTCATCACCGAGTATCTTTTGCACACTTTTGCCGGTTATTACTTTACCATTTTCCTTTTCAAGAATTTCTTTTACTTTATTCCCGAATTCTTCATCCATCGTTGGTAAAAGAACGTCTATCATTTCAACAAGTGTAACATTCATTTTGGCTTTTAATAATTCATCGGCAACCTCAACACCAATATATCCACCGCCTAGAATTACTATCTTTTCAGATTCCTGGATCCGGGCTTTCATATTCTTTAGATATTCTTTGTCTTTAGTAACAAGAAAAACGTTCTCTTTATCGGCTCCTTCAATATTCGGCATAACTGCTTTCGACCCTGTCGCTATCACAAGTTTTTCGAAAGCAATTTCACTACCGCTTGCAAGGATTATTTTATGATCGGTTCTTCCAATTACCTCATCATTGATGATTTCTATTTTATTAGCTATTAGCGGGTTGTCCGGAAGTAAATTATCGCTTACTTCATTCAGTGTGTTAAAAACATAAGGTATTCCACATGGAATCATCGGTTTCGGTTCTCTTCGTATAAGAACAATTTGTTTAGCGGGGTATGTGTTTTTAGCGGAGATTGCACAAGATACACCAGCAGGACCTCCTCCAATAATTGCAATGTCATAATGTTTCATTAAATCCTCATTGTTTAAAATTTGTTTTATATTATTTTTAGTTTAAAAATATTTCTTTCAATGTAGCTCTTCATAATATTTTCCGTCTTCGGGAGAAATCTGATAAAAGGCGCTAAGCTGTCTTATCATTCGCTGAAGTTCTTTGCAATCGGGCAGAAGCGATGATTCCGATATTTTTTCGATCGGCATTTTCTGTAATAGTTTATCATACAAATCTTCAATTTCATCCTGAGCCAATTGCAGCGTCAACCCGACATAATCATAAACTACCTGTTCAATTTTTTTTAGTTCTTTGTCGGAACTCAATTCGCGGATAATAATTTCTTTGATTAATGACAGAGTTTCACAAAGTTCAAACGGCTGAAATCCTTCTGCAAATCTTCTAATTGCTATATCGTCGATATATTGAATCATTAAACTGCGGTCGCCGCTGCGAACAGTTGCCATCAGTAAATGATAAAGAGTGCTCATGTAACATTGGAAATCATTCGGATCCAACTTTTTATAACGATCAAATTTGGATTTATTTTCCGGTATGCCAATTTGTTCAATAATTAACGGAAGAATGGTGTCTTTCTTTTCGCTTAGCGCTTCATAAATTATTAGATTATTTCTTCGAGCTACACGATGCAAAGCTGCTTCATTTTTTAAACGCCACTCATCAGGGTGACTCTTAATTTTTTCGAGCAGGAATAATAGTCTTCGGTTAATGTGAAATCGAGGCGCAGGTTCCCATGCCAGCGATTTACGTGTAAAGCTTGAATCGACGTTTAGTTTTTTATCGATGTATTTTATCATCCAAAATTTTTCGAAGGGCTCCTCGCATACGAGATGAAAATATTTAAGAAGTTGTTTCGCTATTAATCCGGGATAAGCAAGTAACTTTGGAATATGGATCGGTTTAATCGTTTTACCAAAAAAATATGCGGTTGCAATCCGGAACAACTCTTTATGAGAAACAGAACCATCGGGACTTGCATTATAAATACTGAATTGATGAAGGTCGGCGGAATTTTTTATAATCAACCGAATTAACGAAACAATATCATGAACATGTAAATAAGGAATTGCCGAGTCACCTTTACCGGCAAGCATTCGCGAATCTATTTTTTTTGAAAGCCACGTTGAAAGAAATTTGTAAAGCGGTGCATACTCGCACCAGTCGCTGTAAACCGCGGCAAATCTAATTATCGAACATGGAAAATAATTTGAATATTCCTTTACTAACTGTTCTCCGATTTTTTTACTGCGGGCATATGCATAATCTGCATCGGGAAGAGAATTCTCCGTAATATTTTCCCCGTCGTTCGGGAAATTGCAAGCGGCTAACGAACTTGCAAAAATTAATCTTTTTACTTTAACGCCTTTAGCAAAGTTCAGTATGTTTTGTGTACCGTCAATATTTGTACGTTGATACTCGGGATTGTCCTCATAAGTAAAATCATAAAACGCCGCAAGGTGAACCAAATAATCAGCGCCGCCATTATTATTTATATAATTCAACACATCGTTTAACGTATCCCGATTTGCAATATCGCATTGAATCCAATGAATATTTTTGTGATAGGGAATATTTGATTCTTTTCTCGACCGACGTGCAATGGCGAATACGGTAAACTCCTCTCTTAAATTTTCCAAAAGAAAGCGTCCGATAAATCCGCTTGCCCCTGTAATTACAATTGAAGGTAATTTACTTAACATTTGTCACATCACCGAAACTGTTTTTTGTTGCCCGGTACAGAATTAAAATTACTATTCCCATTATGAAATCGGAAATGCCCGATAGGACAATCACCGGTAAAGAATTACTAATAATAGAGTAAGAGAATAGAAAAACCGTCGCTAAGAATTTTACGACTATAGAAAAAACGACAAGACATTCAAATCGTTTTGAGTTGAAGGCGGCCATTGCATAGCCGACTGACATCGCAATATGAAAAACACCACCCTGCGCCCGGAAGAATAACTCCGGACATCTTCCGTAACCCAGGTATTCCATAAAAGAACCCGGCATAATTATTAATCCCGCACCAACTAAGAATGAATGAAGCGCAACAAGCCAAAGAAATATGGAAAGGTATTTGCTGTTATTTTTCGTTTTCATTTTTTGTCTCACTCGAATTCAATTGATTCCTAAAATGTTTGCTATTTTTTATTTTCTATCGTCCCGGTTAGTTAATTTCTGTAACGCTCAATAAGCGCTTAAATATTCAATTCAATCGGCTGTTCGTCTGAAATCGCATAGAATTTCTTATTGTTATGAACTACTTCTTTAATGAAGTGATTCTCAATTAATTCGTTCAGCTTTTTTAATTCTCCATTTCCTTTAACAAACTGCTTTACCGCATCCACGCCAACCGGATGAAGCGCAAGCAATCCTAATAACTCATTTTCAAAATCATCGGTAGCGAAAAACTCTTCTGTTTCCGGGCAGCACAATAAAACCGAGTTTTTAACTTTTTCCTTGATTAGGACGGAAAGTATGGAAAGTGTTTCGGTGTCAGGACCAATAGCATAATATTCTGTTGGCGGATACATCGGCGTCATAAAATAGGAGACCTGGCGGTTAAGTGTATTCAAATATTCCGCAAGTTGTTGAATCTCATCTGCGTTATCATTAAAATTTTTGATAAGCATTGTTTCAGTGGTAAGTATTCCCTGGAATCTATTTGAGAATTGTTTTATCCCATTAAGAATGTGGCTATAATCTAACCTGCGGTGCGGACGATTTATTTTCATCCAGGTTTCTTCATTCACGGTGTCAATTTTTACCGATACGTAATCGGCATACAATAGACTTTCCTGAATGTTATCATTCCACAAAAGCGATGAATTTGTAAAGACTGCAATTTTATAACCGAACTCCCGCAAGAGTGAAATCTCCTTTGAAAGACTTGAATCCAAAGTCGGTTCACCGCTTCCTGCAAAAACTATGAAATCAATCTTCTTACCGCTCTTCTCTATCTCAGCTAATTTATTTCTCACGAACAAATGAAGTTCGTAAGGCGATAGACAATTGTTCGTACAAATAGAGCAGCAGGATGTTTTGCCCGAAGGACAGTAAATGCAATTATACGAGCAAGCATTTTGTTTTATATTATTGATTCCAAGAACGGAGCCTAATCTTCTTGAACGCACCGGTCCAAAAACAACACGGCATTTCGTTGATTTCTTGGAGAGAATGCTTTTTTCCAATTTTGCGCAAATTGATTCGGTTTTCTGTTTGAACCAAATTTTAATTCCGTTTGTCATGGTTAATTATCTCCTTTTAGGATTACCGGTGATTAACTTTTAATACGATAATCGTTCCAAGACTAAAAGCGCAAAATTTAATCTTTTACACATATTCCATTTTATAAATCATTGCAATACCACAACGATAATTGCGTTCCCATTGCAACCATGCAATGCTTGTGTTATATTTGCAATGGCGTTAGAAGGAGCAACAGGTGAAAGAAGTTCAGCAAATTATAGATAAAAACAAAGAAGCCGTTATTATCCCCGATGGGATTGCAGTTATCGGGAAAGACTTGAAAGTAATTGTTTTCAACGAAGCCGCTTCGAGAATCAGCGGGTACGAGGAAGATGATATAATCGGGACGGAATGCAATATTTTATTCAGTGAATGCCCGGAAGATTTGAAATACATTTCCGAATCGCTAGGTAAAAATAGAGTTTTTACAAATCTTGCAATCAACATTACGGATAGGAAAGGGAACGTAAAGAGTGTTCTCGCATCAATAACGCCAATCTCCAAAGAGAATTCCGTTTTAAGCGTTGTTCTTGTTTTCAGAGATACAAAAGAAATGCTGGCGTTGTCTACCGAATTGGAACAGCGGACAATTGAACTTATTGACCAGAAAAATAAATTAGATGCAATCTTCAATAGCAACATCGAAGGTACTTTCACAATTGATAATGATTGGACGGTGACGTCATTCAATCTTTCGGCGGAAAAAATTACGGGCTATAAAAAATCGGAAGCCGTCGGAAAGAAATGCTGGGATATTTTCGATTCGACACTTTGCCGGAACGGATGCCATATGGAACAGACGATAAGAAACGGGAAACCCATGATTGGCAACGAGCTTGAAATTTTGCACAAGTCCGGAAAACCGGTTCCTATCCGCGTTAACTCCGGCATTCTGATTAATAATAAAAACGAAAACATCGGCGCGGTTGAAACATTTATCGACGTATCCGAGATAAAAAATCTTTCGTCGCACTTAACCGAAAAATACAAATACGAAAAGATTATCGGCAAAAGCAAAGAACTTCAGCAAGTTATTTCCGTGCTCGAAAGCGTTTCGCAAACCAACAGCACCGTGTTAATAACCGGCGAAAGCGGAACGGGAAAGGAATTAGCAGCTCGCGCAATTCATTTGAACAGTTCAAAAAGAACCGGTCCCTTTATCGCGGTTAATTGCAGTGCATTTGCAGAGTCATTAATCGAGAGCGAATTATTCGGGCATGAAAAAGGTGCGTTTACCGGGGCAATAAAAACCAAAATGGGAAAATTTGAAATTGCGCAAGGCGGGACTTTGTTTCTTGATGAGATCGGGGATTTGTCGATAGCCGTTCAAACAAAATTACTGCGGGTTTTGGAAACGCGTGAGTTTGAAAGAGTCGGCGGGAATAAAACCATTAAACTCGACGCAAGAATAATTGCCGCAACAAATAAAAATCTTACCGACGAAATGTCTGCCGGTAAATTCAGAGAGGATTTATTTTATAGGATTAATGTAATCAACATCCACCTACCGTCTCTTAGAGAAAGGATTGACGACCTGCCGTTATTGGTAAATCACTTCATCGAGAGCTTCAATCAAAAATTCAACAAAAGCATCAAACGGTTTTCGTCCGCGGCTTACGATATTCTTATGGATTATAATTGGCAAGGCAACATTAGAGAACTTGAAAATGTAATAGAGCACTGCTTTGTTTTGTGCACCGAAGAAATAATTCAACCGGAATGTCTTCCCAAAAGATTGCGCGAACAAAAAAAGAACACAGTTATCGAGAACATTAACAACGGACAGTTAAATATTCGGGATGTTGAAAAAGGATTTCTGCTGTCTATCCTTGAAAAGAACAATTGGAACCGCACAAAAGCGGCAAAGGAGTTAAATATAAATCCATCCACTCTTTGGCGGAAAATGAAAAAATTGAAAATTCAAAATCCATTATCATAAAACGTCCATCACAAATTCTGTTTTCCCTGTGATTCGGGAATAAACATTCCTCCCCGAACAGTAGCGCCGATCGCTAATCCTGCGCTGATGAGAATTAGATTTTTAATTATGTATTGTCCTTCGAGTGTGGGGACGAACGGGAAAAATGTGAAAGTTTCCGAAGGGAATAAAACCAATGGCGTCATTGTTCCGAGCATTTGAAGAAACAATAGGAATAGAATTTCGCGAATGTATTTGTTAAACAGCAATCCGAGCCCGATAACCGCTTCCCAAACCGCCAAAATATATATCGATATCGCCGGTTGGACGAAACCAAAAGTGAGCGCCGAAATTGTTTTGGTGGCAATTCCTTCCGCGGAGCTTACGCCCGGGAATAACTTTAGAAACCCGAACCAGAAAAATATCAGCCCGAGACTGATACGTAAAAACATAACGGCATTCTTTGCCATCCATGTGGTTACGGGAATATCGAATTTGTCTATAATGGTTTTTGTAAATTTCATTTCATTTGCTTTCGATTGATGGACGTTAAATAAATTAATTTCTTCTCGCACAGCCTTATCGTAAATCTATACAAAATAACTGGTAAGTAAAGTTCCATTTATGGGATAGATTAGAGTACATAAAATGAATGCAGAAATTTGGTCAAACACAAGTTGACATATAAGACAATAATTATCAGTCGCGGGAGCGAATTTCCTTACGGGTATTGATTTGCAAATTGAAATGCTGATTGTATTTATAAATCCAGGAATGGCAATCTTGTGCCATATAATAATCTGTTTAACTAAGGGAACACACATCAATTCATTATGCTCGTTGTTTGAATAAACATCAAACAAAACTGCCAAGTCTTTACTTATTCTTTGATATGCGTTTATCACATTCTATTGCTCTTCCGCCTTCATTGATTGATACTTATTTTACGTTTAGCAAACGGAATTAGCATCGGAACTTCGTTCTGATATTTCTTATACGCTTCGCCGAATTCCAGTACAAGTTTCTTTTCCTCAATAATGGTTCCGATAAAAACATATAAAATCAGCAAGGCATTAATTATAATGTTCACCATTGTTAAGGTTGTACTCAACAAAAATATTATCAACGCAAGGTACATCGGATGGCGCATCATTCCGAGCAATCCTTTCTTTTTAATTTCTCCGGGCGGAACTAATTTGTTTCGATTCATTATCTGGCGTATACCAAAAAATGAAAGCGAGTCATAGTCGAAGAAGAATGCCCAGAAAAATAACAGCAAAGAACCGTACATAAAAACATAACGGACAATCGACCAGGGATATTCGTACTTAATAATTATTTCCTGGTTGATACCGTCCGTATAATTAATTAAAGGAATTAAAAGAACTACCGAGAACACCACATAAAACAGTCTGTAAAAAGCATAATAACTTTTTAATGTTCGACTGAGAATATTTGTGAACCATGTACAAATCAAGAAACTATGCAGCGCACAGTACCCGATCCAGAGTAAAGAAGCGATAAAGTATTCCATTTTTCACCTCGGCATTGTGATTTTTTCTTTGAATTAAATTAACAATTTATCCTTTGTTCGTATTACTGTTTAAACAGAATTATTCCTTAAAAACATTTTCAAAAATATCTTCCGATTTTTAAAATTCTCCGGTCATTCCATAAAATATTTTTTCTGAAGCCACAACGCTACGTTCACAAGCGAAATTAATACAGGCACTTCAACAAGCGGACCGATTACTGCGGCAAAGGCTTCGCCGGAATTAATTCCGAATACTGCAACGGCAACCGCGATTGCTAATTCAAAGTTATTGCTTGCTGCGGTGAATGACAGTGTTGCTGTTTTTGAATAATCGGCGCCGACTTTCTTTCCCATATAAAATGAAACGAAAAACATAATAACAAAATAAATCACGAGCGGTATTGCGATGCGAACAACATCGAGCGGAATTTTTACAATGAATTCGCCCTTGAGAGAGAACATCACAATTATTGTGAAAAGAAGGGCTATCAAAGTAATCGGTGAAATCTTCGGGATGAATTTTGTTTGATACCAATCTTTCCCTTTCAATTTGACAAGCGAAAATCTTGTGATGATTCCCGCGATGAACGGAATGCCGAGATAAATGAAAACGCTTTCGGCAATTTGACCGATGGTGATATCAACCGCGAACGTTTTTAATCCGAGCCACGAGGGAAATACAGTTAAAAACACATACGCGTAAACAGAAAAGAACAGCACCTGAAAAATTGAATTGAACGCGACGAGTCCGGCGGCGTATTCCGTATCACCTTTTGCCAGTTCATTCCACACAATTACCATCGCTATGCAACGCGCAAGTCCAATCATAATTAACCCCGCCATATATTCGGGGTAATCCTGCAGAAAAATTATCGCAAGGAAAAACATCAGCACTGGACCAATCAGCCAGTTCTGTATCAAAGAAAGCGAAAGAATTTTTACGTTTTTGAAAACATCGCCGAGTTCTTCGTACTTGACTTTCGCAAGCGGCGGATACATCATTAAAATTAATCCAATTGCGATTGGAATGTTTGTCGTTCCCGATTGAAACGAATTCCAGAAATCAACAATGCCCGGGAAAAGATAACCGGAAAACACACCGATGAACATTGCGAGGAAAATCCATAGTGTTAAATATCTATCGAGAAATGAGAGTCGTTTTGTTAATGTGCTCATAACTGTCTTTCTATAAATTATTGTAAATTAAATACACGCCGCCGAGTATGACGAGAACTCCGCAAACTCTTTTTATCCATGTAATTGCTTTTGATTCTTCCGACCAGTTCAAATATTTCTGCACTTTCCCGGTTAATGTTCCGGCGCCAACGATTACCGAGCAATGCCCTATTGCAAAAGCCAGAAGAAATACCACCGCAAGCAGATAGTCGGTTTGCGCGGTTTGAAAAACGATCCCGAGCACGGGAGCCATGTATGCAAACGTGCATGGACCCAAAGCCAATCCGAACAGCAAGCCGAGAATTAATGCAGCCCACAATCCTTTTACTTTTGTTTGTTTCAATCCCCTGTTCCAATCAATTTTTATAATGTCTAACAAGTACAATCCAACAACAAAGAAAATTCCCGCAACGAGATAGTTGCCGACGTTGCCGATATCGCCCATCAATCTTCCGAGCGATGCGGTAATTATTCCGATAGCCGCAATCGTTATTAATATTCCGAGAGAGAATACAAGCGAAATTGTGAATGTTCTTCCGACAGAAATTTTTCCTTGCGAACTAATGAAACCGACAATGAGCGGGATACTTGACAAATGACACGGCGAAAGAAGCACTGATATTACGCCCCACCCAAAAGAGGCAAGCACTGCGGGCAGTGTTGCGCCGTAAATTGCATCGTACAAGATTTCGAATATTTGGTCAATCATATTTTATCCTTTCTCCGTGGAACTCAGTGCAAACTCTGTGTTTCTCTGTGTAAGTTTTTTGTTGCACAGAGGGACGCGGAGAATTCGCAACGAGCCACCGGATCTATTTTTTCGGTTTCAATCCGCGCTTTTGTAACAGTTTATCTATTTCCACTTCGGGGTAAAAACCTTCGTGGCGGAAAAACTCTTTGCCGTTTTCATCAAGGAATACTTGCGTCGGAATTAGTTTTATCCCGTACTTCTCGGCATATTGTTTTTGGTCGTCTTTCCATACATCATAAAAAACCACTTTCACTTGCTCGCCGTATTTCTTTTCAATTGCTTTCATTATCGGCTGCATCTGTTTACACGGAATGCAGTTTACAGAACCAAGTTCAACGAATGTCACTTTTGGTTTTGCTTCCTCTTTTTTCTTTGTCTGTGCAATACTCACAATAAACGGCACAAGAATAAAAAGCAACAAGATTTGTTTCATTTAATACTCCTATATGTTTTAATATCATTCTCAACTGTAAGTTTTTCTGTTTTTAGCAAATTAATGATTCTACAATTTCATTAATCTTTTCAGGCGTTACGGGAGTCTTCCCTTTTTCGATACCAAAATCCGTAATACTTTTGTGAACGTAATCGTTGACTTCTAATTTTTGAATAATTTTTTCCGCGCAATTAATAGGGCATCCGTCAATTACAATTATATCTTTGTAATTGTACATATCCTTCTTTGTCTGCTCAACAAAATTTTCATCTACTGCAAATCTTGCAAGGCATAACATTTTTGCTTTTCCGCTTTGCATTAATTTCCGCGCTACTAAATCCGAGTATGAGCCGGTATTAGATGCACCGGAACAGGCTACAATAATATTTAATTTATCTTCCATCATACCGTCCTAAAATTTATAGTTGGTTTTGTTAATTGAAAATGAATTCCTATGAAAATAGTAACCGCCAATATCCCGGCAAGCATGAAATCGAACAGATTATAAGCAATGCCGCTGAGGAAACTTATTTTGAATAAAATCACTACACCGCTAAGAAGAGTTAAGGAAAGCATTCCACTCAACAATCCAATCAAATATTTATGATTAGATTTCTCTTTCGAGCTGTTCCATAATTTTGAAAGTCCGAACAATCCCAAAAGAATAATCGCAGCTGAGATGATGAAATGATTTGAGTCCAGCCAAAGTCGGTTAGGTAATATATAACTATTCAAATCGGGTTTTAGCGAAATAAACAAAAACCCGGCAATAGTTATTCCGTAAAGAATTACAAAAACGGTTTTAGCGTTTATTCCAAGCATTTGTAAATCAAAAGATTTTACTAATAAACCCAAAACAAAACTCAGCAGAACGCCAATCAATAATAATCCTATTTCAGAATAGATAATCGGTTTTACTATTTCCTCTCTGAACGCGCCAATATTAGCTGAAAGTCCGCTTATTCCCATTCTTACATATTGTGGTTCCATTACCGGTTTGCCATCTTCTCCAAAAGGATATTTAACAATCTCCGCATTAAACACTGGCGAACTGAACGAATGGCAATCCATGCATCCGTTTATTCCCAACGCCGCCTTTGCAGGCATTACGTCATGACTGTATTTATAAACTGAGGCATATGGTGAAGATTCGAATTCTTCCTTCGGCAAAACGAAATAATCTTTTCCGCTTGTGTAAACCCTATCGTTATTAACCCAGACTACTTTCTTCCCATTCAAATCATAGTTCGTGTTTTTCAAATGAGGCGTTACCGATTGAATGAAAGCTTCAATTTCTTCGGGCTTGTTTACTTCCGGAATTTTGTCTCCACTATCATCTTTTATTTTCGAAAGCAAAGGATATTTTGTCGAATCCGAATTATGTAGCACCCACATTGAATAAATATCTTTCATCGTCGGCTGATTCAATCCCTTTTTACCATCTGTTAATATTCCCGGCCATGCACTGTGAACCGGATTAACAGGAAATATTTTCCCTTTATATCTTGCCAGCACCGGTCGCGATGGGTCTGTCTGTTCATCTTTTGCGGTGAACATATTCAGTTCACCGTAATGATTCCAGTAATCCATATTCTGATCGTAGAATGTCCAGATATATTTCGGCGGCGGTGAAATCTTTGTCCCGGGATTGTAAACATCACTAACTTGAACCAACGCTGATTTAATTGGTCGTTCTTTTATATGACATGTTTGGCAAGCAATATTTTCAAGATGAAGCGGGGGCAGCCAGGAATGTTTTGCTATCGGGGCGTTCAAGTATCCTGTTAAATGACAATCCTGACAATCTCTCATTGAATTGTCCAAATCGTTTCTCACGTTGCCGGAAGGGTCGTCTCCTTTTCCAAATTGATGTACTTCTTTCCCGTGAATTATTTCATTTGCTGCATAACTTCCAGCCGGATGGCAGTCAACACATTTTAATCCGGCGGCGAAGTGAACGTCCCTCCTTTCCGAAAAAGTTGTTCCCCTTTTTTTCCAATCCGGTTTTGCGTGACAATTCAAGCAAGTTTCATTTCGAGGCTCTCTTACGAGATGCAAAGAAACTTTCCCATCTTTATCAAACTTTGCTAAATCATAATTTACTTTCACCGGAAGCGTGTCTTTAATACTTCCATCAATCTTTGCTAATCCCGATCCTTCTGAAGCCGCCCATTTGAAATTTAGTTTTTCTAATTGAGCATTCCTTCCCTTGTAGTCGTATTCCGGTAAATGGCACAACATACAATCGGCTTCAATAACTCCGGTTTGATTCCATCGCGCTTTAAAATAATCTCCATCCAAATTATTATTTCCGCCTGCACTGTAGTAATTAGAAGTATCGTTCATAACTTTGTCGTAACGGTTTCCATCGCGGTCATATTCAAGTGATCCACCGCCGGGATGACATGCACCGCAAGTAGCGGTAACAAAATCGAATGAAGTCATATCTATCATTCGTGCGTTCGAATTATTCTTTTGCGCAAGCTGTCTATAAATTGGAGCCGGTGAACACCAATTCCCGCCGTAGTTGCCCGGGGAAGAAACCCATTGATAACGTTCTTTCATTGTGGCTGTGGGTTCTTCGCCTCGTCCTTGCTGAAAATGAAATCCTTCGGTTATCTTGTCATAGTCATGGCATCCATCCGCCCCGCAGGTTTTTTTGGGTGAATATGGTTTATCCGTATTAACGTTATTAACAGGGTCAATAACTTTTCCATCCTCATCATACAAATTGAACGGCGGACAAACGCCTTTGCTTGTTGCCTCTTTTTTTACAACGGTGTAATTATTTACTGCTTCCGAATTTTGATAGATTTGAGCAACAATTATAATTGCTATAAAAACAACCGCCATAGCTAAGATAACGAGTATCGTTTTATTTTTCATTTTTCATTCTCAAAAATGTTTTCTTTAAGTTTGGTCAATACTGTTTCTTCTCTCACGTATCTTTTTAGTTCGTCATTTTTTGAGTTGAGTATTATTATTGTCGGCATGAACCCGGCTTGATACTTGTCCGCCAACTCATACTCATAGTATCCGTCGATTACAGCGTATTCAACCATTCCGGGATTTTGTTTTAGCAAGCGTTGAATTTCCATTTCCTGTTTATAACACATTTCCAAAGTATACTCACATGACAGCGAGGTTGAAACAATAATTATTTTTTTCTTATTTGAAGAAAGCGTCTCGTTGTGAAAATATTTTCCGAAGATTGAATTAAATTCATTGTTAATTCCACGGAATACCTTTGTCAGCGTATCAGCACCCGGTGATGAATTAGCAAATGACAAAAAATCCGTGTAAGTGGAATTAAGTGTATTAATGCGCTTAACTAAATTTTTTATCCCACAAAGTTCATTCGGGTAATAGTCTTCGTTTAGTTGTGTAAGCTGTTCCAAAGCAGTTTTCAGTCCTACCAAATGTTCTTGCGAAGGGACCGCATGCGAATAAAGTGAAACATTGATTTCAGCAATTTGATTGCGCAGTTCTACGAAATCAAAATTGTTATTTGCAGTCCCGCAGAAGGTCATCATAAATAAAAGCAATGTTTGTAATATTTTCATAAGGTTAGTAAATAAAATTGAATAAATAACCGACTACAATTATACCGGAAGCTACAATTCCGGCGAAGATTAAAATCAACTGTATCTTTAAAACTTTCCGGAGGATAATCATTTCCGGCAGAGAAAGCGCTATTACACTCATCATAAATGCAAGCACCGTTCCGAGCGAAGCGCCTTTGCTCAACAAAGCCTGCACAACGGGAATAATTCCAACCGCGTTGGAATACATCGGTACGCCGATTAAAACAGAAACCGGGACAGACCACCACGCGCTCTTTCCCATAATTCCCGCCATAAAATTTTCGGGAACATAGCCGTGAATTCCTGCTCCAACACCGACGCCGAGCACAATATAAATCCAAACTTTACCGACGATTTCTTTTACTGCGGTAAACCCGGATTCAATACGATTTGCAAATGGTATTTTTTCATCTTCGGTTAGCAAGTTACCCGCAGTTAAATTACGCACCCAGTCTTCAACGTATCTTTCCAAATTCAGCTTACCGATAATGAATCCGGAGAGAATGGCAATTACAAGTCCGGTTGAAACATAAATAAGCGCTGTCTGCCAGCCGAACAATCCAAACAGAAGAACTACAGCGATTTCATTTATCATCGGCGCTGCAATTAAAAATGAAAACGTAACTCCAAGCGGAACGCCAGCCTGCACAAATCCGATGAACAAAGGAATTGCTGAACATGAACAAAAAGGAGTTACAATTCCCAGCAAACTTGCCAACACATTTCCGGTGAATAACGATTTGCCGCCGAGTATCCTTCGTGTGCGTTCGGGAGAAAAATAAGTACGGATGATTCCAACGATGAACACAATCAACGTAAGCAGCAATAGTACTTTCGGGACTTCGTAAACAAAGAAGTGAACTGCTTTTGTCAAATGCGATTCGCGGTTCATTTTGAATAATGAATAAACAATGAAGTAGGTTATCTCTGTAAGATTGAGATAAAGAATCAACCACAATATTAATAGAGTCGGAATTAAATAAAATTTCGTTTTCATAAAAATCATTTGGGCTGAAGCCTTTTTCATTTTTGTATTGTTTTCCCCGGCATAAATGCCGGGGTTAATCAAAACTCTTTATTTAGTGAATTTACTAACTCTTACTTTGCGTTTTCTTGAATCCAATGTATTAAAGTTGACTTGGTCGGGATTTGTCCCGCAGAAACAACTTTGCCGTTAATCTCCAATCCGGGCGTCATCATTATTCCGGATTTTACTATCTCCGCGATGTCTGTTACCTTTTCTATCTTGGCTTCTATTTTCATTTCGGCAACAGCCTCATTACAAAGGCTTTCGAGGTTTCTGCATCTTGCACAGCCTGTTCCATATACTTTTATTACGTTCAACTTATTCTCCTTTAATTAATCCACGATGAAAGAAATTCCTGATGCTTTACAGGATTGAATTCGATAAACCGGTAATCTGCAACTCCATTTAGTTTGTATGGATCGTTTTCGAAAAACGATTTAATTTCTTCGACTGATTCGGCGCGGGCAACAACAATTCCTCCAACTCGCGGTTCCTGCGGACCGGAAAAAAGCAGTAACTTTTTGTCGTATCCTGTTTGAAGGAAAGCGCGGTGTTCCGGTACAATGTTCTCGAACTGTTCAATCGGTATTTTGTAAGTGATTTCTATGATAAAGTGTTTCATTCATAAATCCCTTTTAAGATTTTAACTTTGCAAATAAATTTTCCAATTTTGTTTTGTACATGTTTTTAATTGCCGGTTCATCTTCCGCAAGCGGTTTTACCGGAACCAAATCAATAACCTCATCAATGGATAATCCCGATTCAAACATTGTATCAATCGCGCCTTTTACCATAGCGGGCATCGTCTTCTTCAATTCATCTTCCGATAAGCCGAACGAAGCACCGAGTTCTTTCAACTGCTGAAGCTGGAACCACAAATATGTCGGTCCCATCGCGGCTACTATAGCATACGCTTCAAGATTATATTCATTCACTTCCGGGAATTCACCGAAAACAGAAAACAGTTTTTCTAATTCGCTTTTAACTTCACCAGCAATATCTTTTGAAAAAGCAATAGGGTTATATCCTTTATTAATATACGAAGGCGCGTTGGGTATCATCCGAACAACATTCTTCGATTGAGTAAGAATACCCTGTATTTTCTCAATCGATATCTTCGGAGCCAGTGAAATAATTACTGATTCCGGTCGGACAGATTCTTTTATCTCATTTAATACACTCATAAAAACCGGCGGATGCAGCGAGATAAAAACATAATCGCATTTTGCCGGTTCCATGTTGTCGTTTGTAATCACAATATTCGGAAATTGATTTTTAAGTTTTTGTAGTACTTCATTATTTGTGTCGCTTACAATTATGTTTTTCGGCAACAAACTTTTTCTACTCATAGCGTGCAGTAATATTTTGTCAACCCTGCCGCCGCCTATAAGTCCGAATGATTTGTCGAACATCAGCTACCTCGATATTTCTTTTTGATATAACTCAAAAAATCTTTCTTTTATTTCGTCCCTTACTCTACGATAAACTTTCAATTGCTCCTCCTCTGTTCCCGTCGCCTCTGCCGGATCATCGAATCCAATGTGAAGTTTGTGTTTTACTTCACCGGTGAAAATAGGGCAAACTTCTTTTGCGTTGTCGCAAACTGTGATGACGTAATCGAATGATTGAGAAACATACTTATCAATATTTTCCGGGATACCGCTACTGATGTCTATCCCGATTTCATTCATCACCCGGACTGCTAAAGGATTAACTCGCTCCGCAGGACGTGTCCCGGCAGAGAAAACTTCGAGTTCAGCGTCAAATGATTTTAAAAGTCCTTCCGCCATCTGGCTGCGGCATGAATTTCCTGTACAAAGTATTAATATTTGTTTTTTCATTTTTTTTCCTTCGCTCCGTGTGACTCTGTGACTTCTCTGTGCTCTCTGTGAAAAAGAATTTCACTGAGTTACAAAGAGAATGCACCGAGGGGCACAGAGAATTAGAGTTTAGAAGCGCTTACAGTTATGCTAAAAATTCCAGCTCCGCTTTGACGATATTTGTTTATTTCCGCATTGGATAAATATTCCTTTAAAATCTCTTCCGGCAGAGGTGAATCTACAGATGCTTTGACTTGAATATTTTTAAATCCTGCCTCTTCGATAATTTTCAAATATTCCTCCTGCTGGATTGCCCCGGTAACACAACCCGCGTACATTTCCGCTGACTTCCTTAATCCCGCCGGCAACTCTCCTTTTAGTACAATATCCGAAATACAGAAATGTCCACCGGGTTTTAGTATCCTAAAAATTTCCGAAAACGCTTTTGCCTTATCGGGAACCAGATTCAAAACGCAGTTGCTAATTACCACATCCGCAGTGTTATTTTCAACCGGCATGTTTTCGATATCACCGAGTTTAAATTCAACATTCGTGAATCCCAATTTCTGATTGTTGTGGTTTGCTTTCACAATCATTTCTTCCGTCATGTCGATGCCGATAACTGTTCCTTTATCGCCAACAATTGCCCGCGCAACGAACACATCGTTACCGGCGCCGCTGCCGAGGTCAACTACGATATCACCCTCTTTGATTTCGGCATGTTCGGTTGGAATACCGCAACCGAGTTTCAAATCCGCTTCTTTCACGTACCCGTCAAGATTCGAATACTCATCCTGTAAAATTGTATAACCGGTTATTTTTCCATCGTCACTACAGCCGCAACTGCACCCGCAGCCCGTTTGGGATTCCTTTGCAATCTCACCGTATTTATCTTTTACAATTTCTTTCAGTTCGTTTGAGGTTTGCATGAACTTTTACACTCCTTACTAATATTTTCAAAATAACTTTTAATAATTCCATAATATTTTTGAATTGCGATTGTGTCGATGCAGTAACACATTTTAGGTCCTTCAATGGTTCCTTTTATAAATCCAACACGTTTCAACTCTTTCAAATGCTGCGATACGGTTGCCTGAGCAAGCGGAAGAAGATCGACAATTTCGCCGCACATGCATACATCCATTTGAGAAAGTATTTTCAGAATTTTTAATCTCGCCGGGTGCGAAAGCGCTTTGGCAATATCAGCCAATTCACTTTCTTCAACTGTGAATTCTTCTATTTTTGCTTTAGCCATCACATTTCCTTTATCGTTCATCGCAAATATACGATAAGAGAAATATCGATAGCAAGGGATTTGAAAAATATATTGCCATTTATTTTAAAATCCTCGCTTGACTTTCCCTAATAAGAAGTCCATATTTACGGCGAAAAGTATTTTAATCTATTATGATAGAAGAATTTAACTGCTTACCATGTGGTAACTTACCATCTGGTAACATGTCAAGAAGTAACATGTTAATAATTGGGAGGTTTACATGAATTCTCCTTTTCGGTTTGGAACTGTTGTGGATGGCGAATCATTTACCGATAGAGAAAATGACATTAAGAGGTTACGCACTAATTTTTTGGGAAGTGTTAACACTATTCTTGTTTCGCCGCGCAAATGGGGGAAATCCTCTTTAGTAAAAAACACCGCCCGGCAGATATGCAGAGACAATCCAAATATAAAATTTTGTTTTATAGATCTATTTAAAACCAGAAGTGAGCGGGAGTTTTTTCAGAATTACACAAAGGAGATAATAAAATCCACTTCTTCAAAAAGTGAAGAGATTTTTGATTCGATTAAAAGATTTTTAAAAAATATTACGCCAAAATTCAGTTTGGGAATTGATCCGATGACCGATTTCGAAATTGAAATAACCCGTAATCAAGCTGAAAAAAATTTTGAAGATATACTTGATCTACCGGAAAAAATAGCTGATGAAAAAAACATAAAAATAATTATCTGTCTTGATGAATTTCAGAATATATCCAATTTCAAAGAACCTTTGAATTTTCAAAAGCAGCTTCGGTCTGTAATCCAGCATCATAAAAAAGTAAATTATTGTTTTTACGGAAGCAAAAAGGAAATGATGATTCAAATTTTTGAAAAAAGATCAATGCCTTTTTTTAAGTTTGGCGATCTGTTTTTGCTGGATAAAATTGACCGGAACAATTTGATCGATTTTGTGGAAAAGCAATTTTTAGTAACCGGCAAGAAAATCGAGCGCCGTATTTCAACGCAAATTTGCGCGTTGATGCAAAATCATCCTTATTATGTCCAGCAACTCTCTCATATTGTGTGGTCTATTACAGAGGATGAAGTCACAAGTGATATTTTTGATCTATCGGTTCAAAAACTTTTAGATCAAAATTCCTTATTATTTGAAAAAGAAATTGAAGGAATGGGCAATTCTCAAATCAATTTTCTTAAAGCCGTTTGTGACGGGATTACGGATGGTCATTCACGCAAGGAAGTGCTTTTCAAGTATGACCTCGGTACATCTGCAAACTCAATTAAAATAAGGCGGACACTTTACAACAGGGAAATAATTGATATCAACAAATCGGTAATTTCTTTTATTGATCCTGCATTTGAATACTGGTTTAAAACAAAATACATGTGATTTTTATGGCTGCACCACATTCCGTTTTAGAGCTTGTTGAACGATTCGACAGAAACATTGAAGCGTACAAATCCGGCGCGTATAACGAAACTCAAGTGCGGCGCGAATTCATCGATCCATTTTTCGATGCGCTCGGCTGGGACGTTTCCAACAAGTCCGGTTTTGCCGAAGCCTACAAAGATGTTATCCACGAATACTCTCAAAAGACAGCCGATACAACCGAAGCGCCCGATTACCTTTTCCGCATCGGCGGAACAAGAAAGTTTTTCGTAGAAGCGAAAAAGCCAAGCGTTAAACTTGCAGACGATATTTATCCCGCGTATCAATTACGCCGGTATGCGTGGACGGCAAAACTTCCGTTGAGCATACTTACAGATTTTGAAGAATTCGCCGTTTACGACTGCCGCATCAAACCGGATAAGAATGACAAAGCTTCCACCGCGCGAATAAATATTTTCAACTACAAAGATTATCCCGATAAGTGGGACGAAATAAATTCCGTATTCTCCAAAGATGCTGTGCTGAAAGGATCGTTCGATAAATTTGCGGAAACCAACAAAGGCAAACGCGGCACGGCTGAAGTGGATGACGCCTTCCTGCATGAGATTGAACTTTGGCGCGAATCGCTTGCGAGGAATATAGCACTGCGTAATCCGAATCTTACAAACCGCGAACTAAATTACTCCGTTCAAAAAAATATCGATAGAATAATCTTTCTCCGCATTTGCGAGGACCGGGGAATTGAAGAATACGGACAGTTGCTGGGTTTGATGAACGGCGCTAATGTTTACGGGCGACTGCTTCAGATATTCACACGCGCCGATGAAAAATATAACTCCGGTTTGTTCCATTTTGAATTTGAAAAAGAAATTACCGAAGCCCCGGACGAGATAACGCCCAAACTTTCTATCGACGATAAAACGTTGAAAGACATCATCAAAACTTTGTACTACCCGGACAGTCCGTACGAGTTTTCCGTATTGCCTGCGGATATACTTGGGCATGTGTACGAGCAGTTCCTCGGAAAGGTGATACGACTTACTCCGGGTCACCAGGCAAAAATTGAAGAGAAACCCGAAGTTAAAAAAGCGGGCGGTGTTTATTATACTCCCACTTACATTGTGGATTACATCGTAAAAAATACCGTTGGCAAAAAGCTCGAAGATAAAACACCAAAGGAAATTAGCAAACTCAAAATACTCGATCCCGCTTGCGGAAGCGGCTCCTTTCTGCTCGGCGCATACCAGTATCTTTTGGATTGGCATCTTGAATACTATGCTTCTTCCATTGTTGAAAACGGGCAGTATAAAAAGATGCGAAACGCCCCGGTTTATCAATCCGCTAACGGCGAATTGAAACTAAGCACTGCCGAACGAAAAAGAATTTTACTGAATAATATTTACGGCGTGGATATTGACCCGCAGGCGGTTGAGGTTACAAAACTCTCGCTGCTGTTAAAAGTTCTCGAAGGCGAAACCGACGAAACGATTACAAACCAGTTTAAGTTGTTCCGAATACGTGCACTGCCCGACCTTTCGAACAATATCAAATGCGGCAACTCGCTTATTGGTCCCGATTTTTATGATGGCAATTTGTTTAGTGTAGAGACGCACCACCCGTCAAGCGCCGGGCAAGTTGCCCCGTCTTTACAATTTGACGACGAAGATAGAATGCGCATTAATGTTTTTGATTGGAAGGAGGAATTTAAAACCATAATGAAAGACGGAGGATTTGATGTTGTTATTGGGAATCCACCGTATGTGAGACAGGAATTAATTATCGAATACAAAAACTATTTCCAAAGCAAATATAAAGTATATCATGGTGCAGCAGATTTATATTCTTACTTTATTGAGAAAGCAGTATCACTTCTAAAAGAAGAAGGTTATTTCTCATATATTGTAGCAAACAAATGGATGCGTGCCAATTACGGTGCTAACCTTCGCGGTTGGCTTTTAAAACAAAATATTATTGAGATTGTTGATTTCGGCGATTTGCAGGTATTCAAAAGAGCAACAACATATCCTTGTATAATAACAATCAATAAGGGGAATCCTTCACCCGCTTTTACTGCCGCGCAAATTACTTCATTGGATTTTACTAATCTTAAAGATGAGGTAAACAAAAACCTAATAACAATTGAAGTAGAAAAATTGAATGAGGGTGGGTGGTCGTTAACAAGCGAAAATAAAAGTGATTTGATTCAAAAGATATTTAAGCAGGGCATTCCGTTATCAAAATATGTTAATGGTAAAATTTATTACGGGATAAAAACGGGTTTAAATAAAGCCTTTGTAATAAATGAAGAAACAAAGAATAAATTAATTGCCGAAGACCCGAAAAGCGCGGAAGTAATAAAACCTTTTTTAGCTGGAAGAGATATTAAAAGATATGCAGCGTTGAAAGTTGATAAGTATTTGATTTTCTTTCCGAAGGGTTGGACTAACAGAATTAATGCTAAAAAAGGATTTAAAGTTTTGGAAGAAATGTTTCCGGCAATTGCCGAGCATTTGAAACCTTTTGAAATAGAAGCAAAGAAAAGGTTTGACCAAGGTGATTATTGGTGGGAACTTAGAGCCTGCGATTACTACAATGAATTTGAAACTCCAAAAATCGTTATTCCTGCAATTGCAAATAAAGCTAACTATAGCCTTGATAGAAACGGAATATATTCCAATGATAAAACATCAATTATTGCCGGAGGAGATTTATACTTACTTGGATTAATAAATTCAAAAGTTTTAGACTATATTTTGAAAAGCATAGCGTCAACAAAGCAAAACGGATATTATGAATACAAACCGATGTACGTTTCAAGACTTCCAATAGTACAAAATCCCAAAGAAGAAATTAAAAGTGAAATCGAAGCAAAAGTTTTCTCAATTATTGAGCTAAATAAGGAAATACTTTCCTTAAAACTTTCTCACGAGCAGCAAACCCTCCAGCGACAAATCAATGCAATCGACAAACAAATAGATAAATTAGTTTACGAACTATACGGCTTAACCGAAGACGAAATAAAAATAGTAGAAGGCGGGTAAAGCCGGTATTTGTATGAAAATATAGATCGTAGTCGGTTTTAATAAGAGTATAATATCTGATTAAATAAAATTCTTACTCACAAACAATATAATATGGAGAAAATATGAAATCCTTTCTATTTATGTTTTTTTCTTTACTGCTTGCACCAATACTGATTCATTCATCAACAATTACTTTCCCCGGTCCAAACGGCGAAAGAACCTTTACTGAAAACGGTCACAGTTTCAGTTTGACAGAGGGCGATGGCTATATGTGGAATACAGATTATCATAGCGCCTCATTTTGTGCTCTGTGTAATACTTCTTATGGGAGTATTATTTTAACAAAAACTGCCGGGAACACATTTAAGCTGAATAGTTTGTGGATAAAAGGAGCCTGGGCCGGATTTCAACTTGTTGTTAAAGGATATAATGGCGCATCCCAACTCTATTCCACTGGAACTATCAGTGTCTCGGCATCTTATGCTCAAACCACTCTCTCCAATTGGACCGGGATAAATAAAATAGTTGTTACCGGCGTAAGTAATGGTACTTTTTTTATAGACGACATTGATTATACGCTTGAGAATGCTGCTCCTACGGATATTTCACTCTCAAACTCATCTGTCCCAGATGGTTCCGCAAGCGGCACAACAGTCGGTACATTTTCTACAACCGATTCGGAGGATCCGGGCGGTCACATATATACTTTTGCTTCGGGCGGAACCGACAATCCAAGTTTTACAATTTCCGGGACTTCATTGATAACGGCCTTTGTAGCCGACGCAGCTACTAAGAATAGTTATTCTATAAAAATTCGTGTGACAGATACCGGCAGTTTGTACTATGAAAAAAACTTCACAATTACAATAACTGTGGTTGATCTTTACCCTGCAATCAGCTTTACCGATCAGACATGGGATTTTATTACCAACGTGACATTTAATACAATAAATAATACAACCGACGGAAGCGATGGAGGTTATAATCATTATACCGATGTTACTACAACCGTGAATAAACTGGAAACATATACTCTATCAGTTTCAAATCCTCCTGATGGTGTTATGGATCCATTGTATCCTGAAAATATTAAGGCTTGGATAGATTGGAATAATAACAAATCATTTGACGATGTGGGTGAGGCATATGAAGTTGGTGCAAACTTAACAACTCATCAAGTAAGCTCAGTCGACGTATTGGTACCAACTGGGGCTTCCGAAGGTAACACAAGAATGAGAATTGCAATTTTAGGAGCTAGCCCTGCTTCTTTTCCGCCAAACAGCGGAGTATTGGATTATGGAGAAGCCGAGGATTATACTATCCAAATAGGTGCAGCACTCCCGGTAGAATTGGTTTCTTTTACCGCATCAATGGTGAAAAGCACTGTTACTCTCAATTGGCAAACAGCAACTGAAGTGAATAATTATGGATTTGAAGTTGAGCGTTCTGAAATTCTGAACGGAGTGAAGAATCTCCAAACCCAAAACTGGCATAAAATCAGTTTCATTGAAGGATGTGGAAACAGCAATTCACCGAAGGAATATAGTTTTAAGGATTACGATTATGATTATGAGCAAGATTATGAATTGCAATACAGGTTAAAACAAATTGATATTGACGGTTCTTTTTCATATTCAGACATTGTTGAGGTTACACTTAACGAGCAGCCTTCAACTTTCGAACTGTTCCAGAATTACCCGAATCCGTTTAATCCCACCACAGTAATCAGTTATCAGTTACCAGTTGTCAGTAAAGTACAAATCAAAGTCTACGATATACTTGGTAATGAAGTTGAAACACTTGTTAATGAAACAAAAGAGCCGGGAATTTACCAAGTTGAATTTGACGGTAGTAACCTATCCAGTGGAATTTATTTTTATAAACTTCAAACAGGTAACGGATTAAATATCATAAAAAAATTGGTGTTGATGAAGTAGTAAATGATATCGAAATGCCTTCCTGTAAAGAGGAAGTTTGGGCATTTAATAGAATCGGAATATTGATGACAAATTATATATAAAACTTACAAACAAACTAAAGGTGTTTTATGAAAAGATTTCTATTATTCATTCTGTTGTGTATGTCAATTATTAATGCACAGACATGGGAAAAATTAAGTCCGTATCCAGGTGCTAACCAGGTTATTGATATTTATTTCTATAACTCTGATCTGGGTTTTGTTGGCGCTGCTAACGGCTCCATCCTTAGAACATCTGATGGTGGCGCAACATGGACAGAAATATATTGCGGGCATCTTGACGGAGTACATAGTGTTTATTTTACAAATGAGACGACAGGCTATGCCTGCGGATATCATAAAATGATTTTAAAAACGACCGATGGCGGATTAACCTGGTCAGATTTAGCGTATTCTGCAGATGTTTTTAAAGGCTATGAATCGATAGTATTTTCTGATGCTAATACAGGATGGGTTGCAGGAGATGAAGGAGTAGTTTTGAAAACGACGAACGCTGGCGTTACCTGGACAGCAGTAACCTCCCCATTCTCCGGTACAATTCAAAAGCTACTGTATCTCGGCTCAAATAAACTAATTGCTGTTGGCAATGTTTCTAATAACTGGAAATCCACGGACGGTGGTGTAACCTGGACCGCAAAGAGCAATGGTCTTGGTGTTAGCCGTTGGGGATTAGATGCATCCACATCTGATAACAACACAATTTTTGTGGCTGCTACAAGTGGATGGATAACCAAATCAACTGATGCAGGAGAAACCTGGACAGCAAGTCAAACGGGAGTAACAACCGAACATCTTTATTCTGTCTTCTTTACATCTTCGTTGATTGGATATATAGGTAATGGTGCAGTAAGTATATTTAAAACGACTGATGGAGGGGCGACGTGGTCAACATCCTCTAGTGGTACTACTAGTATGATGGCAATATCATTTATCGATGCAAACAATGGATTTGCTGGCGGGGGTTCTGGCACTATGCTAAAGACGACTAATGGAGGTTCTACTTGGACTACAATAAATAGAGGAGTTGCTTTCAGCATTCTTACCGGCTGGTTTACCGATACAAATACCGGATATATCGCTAATGGAGATTGGACAGCTGGAATATATAAAACAACCAACGGTGGTTCGGATTGGACACTAAACACCTCATCAATAGCTCAGGGTGGAGTTTTTGACCTGATGTTTGTAGGAACAAATAATGGGTATGGATGTGGTTACAATGCGGATTATTCTGCTCTTCTTCTTATTAAAACTACGAATGCTGGTGGCAGCTGGAGTGAAGTGGACATTACATCAACTGGCATTACATACATCAACTCAATATCTCTGTTCTTTCCAACTACTTCCATTGGTTATATTGTTGGGGATAACAGCGATGCTAGTGCCTCGATATTAGCTAAAACAACAGACAGCGGTGACACTTGGACGGTAATTAAGAACGATCTATCGCCAGTGTACGCATGCTATTTTGTAGACGCAACGACAGGTTATGTTGCAGGTATGAATGGTTTTGCCGCAAAGACAATCGATAGTGGTGAACACTGGACCACGTTGACAACCAATACATCTGAGACTTTGAGATCTGTTTCATTCAACAGCCTGAGTATAGGATTTATATGTGGAACCAATGGAAAAATTATAAAGACAACAGACGGTGGTAACACTTGGGCCGATAAATCTATTTCAACAACAAAGACTCTCAATAAAATTAAATGCCTTTATGAGAATGATATTCTTACATGCGGTTCCAGCGGTGCTCTTTATCTTTCTAATAATGGAGGAACAAATTGGACTGCTCAATCTGTAACTACCAATAATGACTTATATACAATAAGTATAATTGGTTCTACTGGATGGGTTTTTGGAAGTCAGGGTAATATTTATAAAAGCAATTCACCATTACCTGTGGAGCTTACTTCTTTCACCGCATCAACATCAGATAACAAAGTAACACTCAATTGGCAAACCGCAACGGAAGTGAATAATTACGGGTTTGAAGTTGAGCGTTCAACAAACCTCCAAGGTTTAACGAATGGTAAAGAAGGCTCAAACCTTGGAGGTTTTACTTCCATCGGTTTTGTAGAAGGAAGCGGCAACAGCAACTCAACAAAAGAATACTCCTTTACCGATAATAAAGTAACTGCCGGAAATTATTATTACCGCTTAAAACAAATTGATACCGACGGTTCATTTGCTTATTCAAAAGAGATTGTTATTGAGACAGGGCATGCCCCGTCTTTACCGGCAGAGTTTGCTCTGTATCAGAATTATCCAAATCCGTTTAATCCGGTTACAACAATTAGATACGCATTACCCACTGTAAAGATGGGATATATCCCGTCTCTACAACATGTTACGTTAAAGATATACGACATTCTCGGTAATGAAGTTGTCACGCTTGTAAATGAAAATAAAGAACCCGGTAATTATGAAGTGATATTTGATGGGAGTAAATTTGCAAGCGGAGTTTATATCTATCGAATTAATGTCAACAATAATATAAAGACTGATGCTTTCGTACAGGTAATGAAGATGGTCTTGATCAAGTAATATGCGTACAGAAAATAATTCGTCTAATTAAAATAGTCGGAATAAAAAATGAAAAACCTAATTTCAATTCTCGTTTTGTTATTAACGCAAATGGTTTTCGGGCAAATAGCAACAGCCCCTGTAGCAGGTGATGGTTCAATTGGAAATCCTTATCAAATTGTAACTCTCGAAAACCTTTACTGGATTGCAGCGACGGATGCTGTTGTACCAAATCCAACTCAAGCTACCCGTTCAACTGCTTATTATATACAGATGAATGATATTGATGCATCTGCAACTTCAACCTGGGACGGTGGTAAAGGTTTTTATAGGATTGCAGACGGAACAACAGTATATACCGGGACCTACGATGGTGGTGAGCACAAGATTACTAATTTGGTTATTAATCGTCCTTTAGAAAATCAGGTCGGGTTATTCGGTTACTGTTATAGCGGTTGTTCAATTAAGAATCTCACCCTTGAAAATTGTAACGTTAGTGGTCGTGAGAGAACCGGCGGTTTAATCGGCTTGCTTTATCACGCTGCAGCTAATACAAGCGTCACTATTTCAAATTGTCATGTATCAGGAACAATTTCCGGATATAGTCAAGCGGGCGGACTTATTGGATATCTGTGGGAGGATGCAGGCGCAACCGGAGGAGAAACATACAATGTATTCGTAAATAATTGCTCTGTAAGTGCCACAGTTTCTACATCTAATACAGCTCGCCTTGGCGTTCTTGTGGGGCAGTGTACAGGTAACAGTTCAACAAAAAATCCACGAATAAGTAAATGTTTCAGCTCCGGTTCTGCAAGCAGTAACAATACAGGGGGTAATGTCGGTGGATTGATAGGTAGCTTTGATTATGCAACAATCTCTAACTGTTATTCAACCGCATCTGTATCAGGAAATGTAGGTGATGATGCGGGTGGAGGATTTATTGGTTCTACATCGGAATCAGATATTGGTTATTGTTACTCAACCGGAACTGTAAGCGGTTTTGGTGGTGGTGATGAATATGGATTTATGGGATATTACAATACCCCAATTAATGTTCACCATTGCTATTGGGATACCGAAACTTCGGGTTATACTAATGCTGGAATTTCATGGGGAGTTTATGGGAAAACAACAGCAGAAATGAAAACCATAAGTACTTTTGTCGATTGGGATTTTGATACTATCTGGGAAATTGTAGGGGGTGATGGGACTAATTATCCAAGACTAAGAGATAATCCGGATGCTGCTCTACCCGTAGAACTTACTACGTTTACCGTTAAAGTTTCCGGTTCACAAGCAATACTCAACTGGCAGACAGCAACAGAAGTAAATAATTACGGATTCGAAATCGAGCGTTCAACAAACCTCCAAGGTTTAGCGGACAGTAAAGAAGACTCAAACCTTGGAGGTTTTACTTCCATCGGTTTTGTGGAAGGCAGCGGTAACAGCAATTCGCCAAAGGAATACCACTTTGCCGATAATGAAGTAGCTGCCGGAAAATATTCTTACCGGTTAAAACAAATCGATATCGACGGGTCATATTCATATTCGAATGAAATTTCCGTAGAGACTCGCCGCGGCGAGTCTTTACCAACAAAATTCGAACTGTTCCAGAATTATCCTAATCCGTTTAATCCGGTTACAACAATTAAATATTCCATCCCGGTTGTAGAGACGCCATATATGGCGTCTCTACGAGTTTACGATATACTTGGCAATGAAGTTGAAACACTTGTGAATGAAGTAAAAGAGCCGGGAATTTATGAAGTTGAGTTCGACGGAAACAAACTTCCGAGCGGTGTTTATTTCTACGAGTTAAGAGTAGACAATTTCAGATCAATAAAGAAATTATTGTTGATGAAATAAGTTTGCTACCCCGACAGGGCTTGCCGCGCCTACTGAATAAACAAACGACAAAGTGGTTTTATTGTGATGACGTTTATTTTAAACGCAGGGAGTGATCATTTTTCTATCAGCGTTCCTTCGAAAATGGATGCGGGAAATCAGCACGCAGTTTTATAATATTATATCTCGTTATTTGAAGTAATTACATCCAATAATTCTATTGCGTTTATTTTTATTGTGTGTTATGTTAGTATAAAAATTATGGTAAGAAATGAATCAAAGTCAATTCTCTCTCATAAGCTTTCCATGCCACCCTGCTTTAAATCCGCGTAAACAATTAAAGGTCGTTTAAATGAAAAAATTTGACACTGAAGTTCACCTAAGCCGAGAAATGGGTTTGATGGATGCAACGCTCATCGGCGTAGGCGCAATGATTGGAGCAGGCATTTTTGTTTTGACCGGTATCGCCGCCGGAGTAGCGGGACCCGCTCTTATAATTACATTTTCATTAAACGGATTAGTTGCATTGCTTACTGCATTTTCTTATGCCGAACTTGGTTCGTGTTATCACGATGCTGGCGGCGGATATCTGTGGGTGAAAGAAGGATTGCCGAAATGGAACGGATTCATTTCCGGATGGATGAGTTGGTTTGCGCATGCGGTTGCGTGCAGTCTTTACGCGCTGGGTTTTAGCGCTTATTTCGATTTGGTTCTGCAAGAGTTTAATATTGTTATGCCGCATTGGGGATTTCTTTCTCCGCAAAAAATACTTGCCGTAATTGCCGCACTTGTTTTCGCATATATTAATTTTAGAGGAGCTTCCGAAACCGGGAAGGTCGGCAACTTTGTAACAATTGCAAAGATTATAATTTTAATGATATTTATCGGCTTTGGTTTGAATATGCTTTTTCACAAACCGGATTGGACAAGCGCTTTTGCGCCATTTATGCCAAACGGTTGGGGTGGAGTATTTAAGGCGATGGGATTAACATTCATCGCGTTCCAGGGTTTCGAGGTTATTTCTCAATGTTCGGAAGAAATTAAAAATCCAAAGAAGAATATTCCCCGCGCCGTATTTCTTTCTTTGATTATTGTAATCCCAATCTATTTATTAATTGCTGTTACTGCGATAGGTACTGTTGCCCCCGAAGGAATGACGCCGTGGGATTATCTTGCTTCGCATAAAGAAACCGCGCTTGTAGAGGTTGCAAAAACATTTTTTACCGGCGGCGGAATAATGCTGTTGATCGGTGGTATCATATCAACGATGTCTGCGCTAAACGCAACTATTTTTTCTTCTTCGCGTGTTGCATTCGCAATGGGAAGGGATAGAAATTTTCCTGCGTTTTTCGGTAAGGTGCATTCAAAAAAATTTACGCCGCATCTTTCAATTTTGTTTTCATTCTTCATAGTTGTTACGATGGCGGTTTCTCTTCCGATAGAGGATGTAGCGAGCGCTGCCGACATTATGTTCCTCCTTTTATTTCTACAGGTGAATATTACATTAATAAGAATGAGAAAAAAACGCCCGGATCTCGACCGCGGATTTTTTACTCCTCTCTTTCCTTACATCACGATTATTGGAATATTTATGCTCCTGTTTCTTGCGATCTATATGTTCAATTACAGCCCGACGGCATGGATTGTAACGATCGTCTGGATAATGGTGGGGCTTTTTGTTTACAAATCATATGCATCAAAGAGAGAAATTGAGCATGTTCGAAAAGTAAAATCGCTTGAGCGGTTGGAGAAAAAAGAATACAGAATACTTGTCCCGCTTGCAAATAAAAAATCAGTAATCGGGTTATCACGTGTGGCGGAAGCTATTGCAAAGAAAAACAATGCCTCGATAATCTTTCTGCATGTAAATGAAATCCCGGAAGATTCAAAATTATTGGCAGGGGTATCCGGAACAGCACGCGCTGATGAATTATTCGAAATCGCACAATCGGTTGTTGAGGAGTCCAACATACCATCTCGCTCAATATTCAACGTATCGCATCGAATTTCCCAGGGAATAATTAATACGGCAATTGAAGAAGAGTGCAATTTTATTGTAGTCGGACGCGAAAAGAATCCTAATTTCATGGAAAGATTTTTTGCATCGATCATTGACAGTGTAATTGCAAAAGCTCCGTGCGAAGTCGCAGTGTTACACGGCGAGCTTCCTCAAAATCAAATCAGAAAAATTTTAATTCCATTCGGTTCTAACATTCACACAATGCTTGCAACCGAAATAGCGCCTGCATTCATAGATTATTTTAAATGTCTTGTAAAAGTCGTTTTGGTTTTCGAACCCGGGACACAACAATCCGAGAAAGAAGAAAGAGAAAACAAAGTACGCGAATTGTTATCTCAAAATTCGCTGAAAGCCGAGTTGAAAATTTTACAAAACGTGGACATTCTACAGGGAATAATTCACGAAGCCACCGATTCCGATTTAATATTAATGGGCGGACGCAGCGGTGATTTTATCGAACTTTTATTCGGAAGATCCCTTACGCAGGAAATTACCGAGCAGAGCCCATGCCCTGTTTTATGGGTAAAGGAATATTATGAACAGGAACCATTCTGGAAACTTTTAATTAAACCGATGAACAAAATTGGAGCGGAATATGAGTAGTAATATTGAGGAACTTTTATACGGTCTGTGGCAAAAAATTATTGACTACCTTCCGAATTTATTCGCCGGATTGTTTTTATTATTAGTTGGCTGGTTAATCGGGTGGTTCGTTAAAAGAATAGTTATCCAGCTATTGGTGATTTTAAAATTCGATAGATTGTTCACTCGTATTAAATGGAAAAGCGCTTTGTCAAAAGCCGATGTGCGTTACGCGCTATATAATTTTATGGGGAATATCTCTTTCTTCATAATTTTCCTGCTATTCCTAACTTCAGCCCTTGACGCTTTCAAACTTGTAGTTTTTTCAAAATTGATCGAGTACGGTGTTTTATTTATTCCGAAATTATTAATAGCTCTTGTAATTACCGGCATCGGCTGGTTAATAGCATCAAGGACTTCGGCTGCCGTACTTCATTCATTAATAAAAGAACATTTTCCTAATTTTTCTCTTATTGCAAGATCAATAAAATTTTTTATTATGGTTTTCTTTTCGGCAATGGCTCTCATTGAATTAGACATTGCAACCAATATCGTAATTATCGGATTCACCGCAATTGTGGTTACAATAAGCATCGGGACACTAATAATTTTATATGCCGGGAGAGACTCGCTTAAAAATTTCTTCACCTTGAAGAAAAATGATTTAACGTAATCTTCGACCGGAAGCTGTAACCGAAAAGTTATAATTGTTAAATTGGGAATACTTTTTTTTCGGCATTCAAGTAAAAACCATTTTCTTTTTAACGCGAGATTACGAATAATGAAAGGGTACATTCCTTCGCAAATCAACATTCTGCCTTTCCTATTCTTTTGTCTCATGATAAAACAAAGTTTTCTATGCGAACCGATAAATTTGAGAACTGAAAATGCGACTGCGACATTATCCTCAATGTTAACTTCATCTGTTATTGCTGTCGATGGAACTATTTGCATTCACGGCAAGCGCCAGCGGTTCTTCTGTAACACTCAACTGGCAAACCGCAACGGAAGTGAATAACTATGGAGTTGAAGTTGAGCGCAAAATCCCCCTTAATCCCCCTCCGTCAAAAAAATGCCGGACAGGTTTAGTAAAGGGGGACGCGGCTTCAGCCGAGGGGGATTGGGAGACGATTGGTTTTGTTGAAGGAAATGGAACTAGTAATTCGACCAAGGATTATTCTTTTACAGATAAAGAAATTACAAGCGGTAGTTATTCCTATCGTTTAAAACAAATTGATATCGATGGGTCATATTCATATTCGAATGAAATTTCCTTAGAGACTCGCCGCGGCGAGTCTTTACCAACAAAATTCGAACTGTTCCAGAATTATCCTAATCCGTTTAATCCAACGACAATAATTAGATACGCATTACCCACTGTAGAGACGGGATATCCCGACAAGTCGGGACAAGTTATCCCGTCTCTACAACATGTTACGTTAAAGATATATGACATTCTCGGCAATGAAGTTGCAACACTTGTGAATGATACAAAAGAGCCGGGAGTTTACCAGGTTGAATTCGATGCTTCGAATCTTTCGAGCGGAGTTTATTTTTATAAACTAACGGCGGGCGAGTTTGTGCAGACAAGAAAACTTTTACTGCTGAAATAATTGAAAAGCGAAATGCCCGATCTGATGACAAATAGGTTGGGCATTTTATTATAATAGAAAGTCCAAATATCTTCATTTTCATCAGATGTCCGGGGATAAGCAAAAACGGGTAGTAGTTTTGTTGAATTGAAATAAAATTATAACTTGTGCTTGTAAATTGTATTTTGTTCATTGTTTGCTTTCATCTGTAATAACCAATCATATAGGTTAAAAATGAAAAGTAAATGTGTGCTCTTTCTGCTTGCTTTGTTCGCCTCCAAATTTATTTACCCTCAGGAATTTGATCCAAAATATTATGACGTTGGCAATCCGGTAACACGTGAGATATGGGTTGATCCTGTTAACGGTAACGACGATAATGATGGTTCAACCCGCGCCCAGGCGTTATTAACATTGATGGGGGCATGGTATAATGTTCCGGCAAATCCGTCTTCCACCGGAATTAGAATTATGCTTACCGCGGGAGAATATGCATACCGCGATGAATACACAAACGATATTGTTGGTTTGTACCTGGATGATAAATCCGGGACATATGAATTTCCAATAATATTTGAAGCTGCCGACGGCGCACACTCAGTTCGTTTCCTGAGCAGTCTTGATTTTAGAAATGTAAGATATGTTTATTTAATAGGGTTGGATTTTGATACTGAATTAAATTCGGTAGGCGGAGGAAACACAATTCACTTTGCCGCCTCAGATCATATACTTATCAAAAACTGCATCATCAGTGGTTTTGACGGGACAACCAGGAAGCCACAGGAAACGCTAAAGGTAAATCAAACATCTTACATGTATGTTGAGGACAGTGATATTTCGGGAGCGTTCTGGTTTGCATTGGATTTTGTAGCAGTCCAATACGGACATATCCGGAATTGCAGAGTCCATGATGCAAGCGAGGATGCATTATTGTTGAAGGGAGGTTCATCGCAAATAAGTGTTGAGGGAAACTTTATTTACAATGCAAACAGATTTGGTTTTTCTGCAGGTCAGGGTTCCGGATTCGATTTTTTTGTATATCCATGGCTTCACTACGAAGCATATGATATAAAATTCGTTAATAATGTAGTACATAATACTGGTTATGCCGGCATTGCTTTTCTTGGGGCATACAATGTTCTGTGTGCATATAATACCTTATACAAAATTGGAATCAATCCGGAAGGAGATAGAACGTTAATATCTGTAAATCTTGGTCAGCGGGGCTGCGACGGAGCAGCGCCGGATACTTGTTATGCACATCATATGGCAGGCGGTTGGAGCCCCGGACCATGGAGCGATCCGTCTCTTGAATCGGGAACGGAAACAGATTGTATCCCGAACAGAAATGTTTTTGTCTATAATAATATCTTTTATAATCCATATCCTGTTTCTACTATTGGTCCGCATATTGAAGTTAGAGCGCCCTATGACGCATCCGAATATTCAGATAATTTTTTAACAAGTTCGAACATAGCTAAGCCGGCTTTATCCGATGATAGATTAAAAATTGCAGGAAATATTATTTGGAATGGTTCGGTTGATAAATCTTTGGGTATAGATGAATATACCGGCTGTCAGGATTCAAATCCGGATTGCAACAGATCCCAGCTAATGGATGAAAATTTAATAAATGCAATTGAACCCGAATTTGTTGATGCATCCAATTTGAATTTTCATCCGGAGGAAAATGGAAATCTCTTTCAAGTATCATCGATTATTATACCGGACTTTGCGGGCAATGATAAGCCTGATGAACCACTCATACCTACAGGTAATCTAAATAATACCGTTGCCCGCGATATGGAAAACAATTCACGTGCAACACCGGGTATTCCTGGAGCTTATAGCAACTCTGTAAATACAGGAATAGAATCCGATAATCATTCTGTACAAAATTTCGAGCTATTTCAGAACTATCCGAATCCGTTTAATCCGATTACAACAATAAAATATTCCATTTCTCCGAATCTCCCTTTGTCCCCCTTTATTAAAGGGGGAAGCGGCGAAGCCGAGGGGGATTTAGTGACGCTGATAGTATACGATATTCTCGGGAATGAAGTGGCTACACTTGTAAATGAAACGAAAGAACCGGGAGTTTATCAAGTTGAATTTGACGGAGGCAGACTTCCGAGCGGCGTTTATTTTTACAAACTTACCGCAGGCAGTTTCTCTTCAATCAAAAAGCTGCTGCTGTTAAAATAGTTTATTAATCAGAATGCCCGGCTATAATAAAAGCCCCCGCCGGAAATGAAAGCCAGGCATCTGATAAATTACAAATTCAAACTCAAGCCGAACATTGCCCTTATACTTCCATTAGGCTGATTTATTGCATCATCGGCGTCTTTATACTCAAATTCTTTTCGTGAATTAATATTTTCGTTGTCGGGCGTATAAGTTGTATCGTGCCCGTAAAGCGCATCCTTAAAATAAAAATCGTAACCAAGACTAAGTACAAGATCAAATGCGGATGAAACTTTAAAATATCCCTCAGCTCCAACGCCCGCAGCCCATTGATTACTGCTCACATCAAAATCCTCATTGCCGCCTACGAATTTAAAATTGCCGGTGAACATACTGTATCGTGGTCCTGCAAACAGATAAATCTTCTTACTAAGCGGCAGCATAAAGTCAAATCTTAGATCCACAATTTTTCCGCTCTCTTCCGGGACTCCGTTAGTGTTGTCATTAATAAAAATTTTACGTGCGTCCATTGGTTTGCCGGGATCAATGAACGCAATTCCAAATCCGGTTCTTAATGCAAGAGGAAATCCTTCGGCAAAATCGCGCAGCATAAGGTTTACCTCAATCCCGAATCCATTATTATAACCGAATCCTATGTTGCCAGAAAACTGCTGTTTGGTTTGCGCAGTAATGTTATGTAAAAATACTAATAAACAAGCGATCAGCATGGTCATGATTTTTCTATTCATTCAAACAACAATGTTTGTGATGGACTAAATAATTCTTCAATTACTATTCCACAGATCAAAATGCCGATGAGATACAATTTTGCGGATGGGGAATGATTGTAATTGTAACTGAATGTAATAATTACAAGTAAGTTCGTGTTTTGTTATATATTCTTTACTCAAGTTGACCGCTTGTTTTTGTAAACCGTTAAAACGGTTAATATTCTAAATTCTTTTTCTAATTAGCCCACGACTTAAGTCGTGGGCTAATAACTAAAAACCGATTTTTCTAACCGTTTCAACGATTTCCGATTCATTATAGACTGAGCGGTCAACTTGAATTCTTTAAATATTTGAAAGCCACCCAATCCGATTGAGTAATCGGATTGGGTTAAAATCTTGTTTTAAAATTTTACAAATTCAACGCGGCGGTTGTTGGCTTTACCTTCCGTTGTATTGTTGTCTGCAATTGGTTTCGATTCTCCGAATCCTTTTGAATTCAAACGTGAGGAATTAACTCCAAGCTCAATTAATTTATTCATAACCGATTTAGCGCGCACTTCCGAAAGTGTTTGATTTGATTTCTCGTCGCCGTCGCTGTCGGTGTGCCCTTCAACAGAAAAGTTCAAATCCGGCTTTTCATTCATCAAATTTATAATCGAATTAATAACACCCATCGATTCCGGTTTAATATTGGATTTGTTTACATCGAACTTTATTCCCGTAGTTACAATTTTTCCGTCGCTCATCATCTTATCGTATAACGGAACAGCGCCTTTCGCGATTCTTATATTTTTCACATATCCTTTTTTGTTGCCGCCTGGATTATGATAACCAAGCGTAATTCCGGTTGGGTTGTAATCTAAGTTTGGAATATTAATTATTCTTGAATCATCAAGATATGCTTTTAATGCTCGCTTGTTAAATGAAACGGCAATGTGTCTCCATCCTGGATTCGGTTTGGTATCCTTGCCCGATGTACCCGGGTACCAATTGGCAGTAATGTTTTTCCCGTCAATAGAATTTTGCTCAAACCTTAGCCATTTGTCTCCTGCTTTAAATTCTTTGTCCAATTTCAATTGGTTCTTATAGTCAACCAAATAAAGCAAATAATGATTGTTCGGTCTTTCGAAATAAGCGTCGAACTCAATGGTAAATTCCTCCGGTAAATAATCTTCTTTACTGTTTTTCAAAAGAGGAACAATTCCGCCGCCGCCGTTTGTATTACATTCGATAAAGTAAATTACATTCTCGCCATCCAACATAGCATTTTCAATAGTTCCTTTTGTTAAATCCCATTTTGAAGGAAACTCTCCGTTTTGTTCTCCGATTAAGTCATCTTCAAATATTATAATATCGCCCGGCACAAAATCGTATTTGCTCCATTCAACTTTCCCGGTTTGCGATTGAGGTATTGTTTCCGACAAAGCAATAAATAGTAAAAAAATTACTAATAATACTTTCTGCATATTTTTCTCCATGATTTTATTTTGTTTAAAACTTTCATACTATTATAACAAAGTTGTATTTCACCTTTCATTTCAAGGGATTGTTATTACTTCCCGAGGTAATTTAATACCGAAACAAGTAGAAATTAATGGACGAACTTAATTTTTATTAAGGCGGGCTTGCTGGCTGAAAATATTTTATTAAGACAGTTCTGTACCCAGTATTTTGGATAGTAAAAATCACATAAAACCTTTTATTGAATGCTTTCATAAATTAGAAATTGCCGGATTAATGCTACTCTATCAATCCAAACTGCTTAAAATGATGAGTAAAATGTTTTTTGTGGAATTGAATCCACTGCTGAAAATTCAATTCGCCGAATGTAGGATTTAATAAAACTGCGTCGGGATTGTTTTCGAAGTACTTTAGAAATTTTTCAAAGTATTCTTTTAAAATAATTATTGCCGAATTAAGATCGTCATACTCAAGGTCAAGCAAGTCCGCGCCGATAAGCGGATTTACAAAATCTTTCGGGAGAGGTTTATCGCTCATCAATACTCTTTTCATCAAATCCCATCGCTCTTGCGGTATCATGCAGCCGATGCTGAGTTCACCGCAGCTTATTCTTAACACACTAATGAGATGTTCAATCATATGCTGATGAGTCATTCTCCCCCAAATGGGGAGACGATCCTCGGTAAGATTATCAACAAGCGATACAATTTTTTTAAGTTCTTCCAAACAATCTCAAAGAAAAATGGTTACGGCTTTTTATAATATTTAAGAGCTTCGGGCAAGGCGGCTTTTATATCTTTAATTCTTGTTGCGTCCGAAGGATGAGTGCTCAAAAATTCCGGAGGCGCCTGCCCGGCATTCAATTCCGCCATATTTTGCCAAAATCCAACTGCCGTATTTGGATCATAACCAGACATTGCCATAAATATTAATCCGAGTTTATCGGCTTCGCTTTCCTGGAGTCTGCTGTAAGGAAGTACCAATCCTACTGTTGTTCCAACACCGTAAACGGTAAGCCAGAGATCTCTTGTTGCCTGCGGTTCGTTTTGCAAAGCAACATCTAAAGCCATTCCGCCAAGCTGCTGCAATAAACCCTGACTCATTCTTTCGTTTCCGTGCTCGGCAATTGCATGCGCTATTTCGTGTCCCATTACAACCGCCAATCCGGTTTCATCTTTAGTGATAGGGAGAATACCTGTATAAATAACAACTTTTCCGCCCGGCATACACCATGCATTCACGTCTTCGGATTGAACGAGATTGAAATCCCATTTATAACCTTGAAGCCGATCCGACATATTATTTTGGCGCATGTATTCTTCAACCGAGGTTTTTATTTTTCCACCAACTAATTTAACCTTCTCCATGGCTTTGGCATCGGTACTCAATTTATTCTCTTTCAAAAAAGAACCGTATTCCTGGAAACTCATTGAAAGCATGGTTGAAACAGGTATTAAACTTAACTGCGATCTGCCGGTTACAGGAACCGTGCTGCAAGAAGTAGTAAATAATAATGAGCCGATTAGGAATGATAAAATTGCAAATAACTTTTTCATTGTATCCTCCGCTAAATTTTCTTCATTCTAAAAAACATTTTAATTAACTGAGTATGAACATAGGATTAGCCCATCAAAGTTCAACATCGCGTAAAAATATTATAATTATTTTGTCTCTACCCGAATTCCCATTCTTTTTAAATCTTCAAAAAATCTTTTCGGCTCAACGATGTTTGCCTGAAAATACATTCCCGGTTTTTTAATTGACAGATCGAGGTACTGCAGCAAGCATGCAACCGCCGGAGCCGCAGTAAGAAAATATCCATCCTCGTGTTCCACTAATAATGTTCTTTTAATTTCTTCACCGGACTTAACTCCTTCAGCCGTGAGTAAAAGCTTTATTATAAACGGCGAACTACAAAATGTTTTCCAGGACCACGCTAATAATTTACCAAGGTATTTACGGCTGCTTCGCGGTAATATCTTTGCACAGACAATAACAAAGGGAGTAACTAAATAATCGGCAATCCAATTGAATCCGGACACATAAAAAGCCGCTTCTTTCAGCGAAGGAATTTCAACCGGAAGTTCTTTTAATTCTTCGAGCGTCATGGCAACGCAATAAATTTTTTTAAAATGATGACCGAAATTAAACTGAACATAGTTACTCATCTTCGTTTTTATCCATTTGCCTCCGGAGATAACGTACGACTTGAAATCGGCAAACTCATCAACCATTTCCAATAAAGTTGATTCCGAAAACGTATATCCTTTCCAATCCAAACGCAGCAAACTCCCTATTCTTGCGGAGCGCAATTCATCAAAATCAAAATTCGCAAACCTGATCATTGCGGCTGGAAGCCCGGGATGGAAACCGCCGTCAGTAATGAAACAAAGATTCTTCGATTTGATATTCTCTTCGAACGATCGTAGCACACTTAATTTTTGCGGTGAAGAAAGCTGGATATCGAAATAATCTGTATTCGTTTCGAGCGCCGCGGATACAACCTTTCCGGAGTATTCAATTGTACTCGAAGCAACTATTGCCATATCGATAAATTCAAAAGTTTTTTTCAGGCTTTCGTAATTTGCAGCATCAACTTGAGCAAAGCCTGTCCGGTTAGTACTAAATTTCTCATTCAATTTTTTTGCGGCAGACATGGCTTTTTGCAGATTTCTTCCGGCAATAATAATCTCCGCATCACTGAACTTTAACAGTAATTCGGCGATAGGGATTCCTGCATTTCCGTAACCGCCCAACAGTAAAAGTTTTTTCGGCATGTGATACTCTAACCTTTATATTAGATAAATCATCTTTTCGATTGAAATCCGGAAGCTGCAATTTCTGCCAACTCGACATCATATTCTGTCCACCGGTTATCCGAATATGACAGAACATTTCCGTCGAGATCAATTGCCCAAAGAGTTCCCTCTCCATCAACATCAATTCGCGAAAGCGGCTCAGAGTTTATTTTCAGCCATTCGTGAGACGCTGAATTTTGTTCTTTCGAAATTCCGAGATAAAAATACAATTCCCCTTTCTCGGTAATTGCATAAGAAATATCTCCACCAGCGGCGTCAACAAACTTTTGTTCAAAAGGAATTTCTTCGAAAGGTCCGTTTCTAAACTGCATCGGAAGGTAATCCGATTTAAATAGTTTACCATCAGCGCTTATTCCCGCTACGTTGCCGTTCATTCCTACATCAATACATTTAAGTTTAATATCTGCGGGATACCATTTAGTTGTTTTGTAATTAAAAAAATACGTGTTCAGCGAATCATCAATTACCCAGATCAAATCTTTAACCATGCTGATATCGAGAACCTTTTTTTCGACGGGATAAAGAATCCAACCGTAACTGCCAACCTGCCGCCAAAGAGTTCCCATAAAGTCGGCGCCCCAAATTAATCCTTTGTTGTTGACTGTGATGGCCTTTAACAAATTATCTGTCATCGGCTGCCATTCACCTTTTTCAAAGACATATATTTCACCTTCGGCTGTGGTTCCGCAAACAAAGATTGAATCAATTAATACGGCTTGAGCTAAGCAGGTTGTGCTTCCAAGCGACACAACCAATACAAATAAAAATGCAATAAGATTTTTCATTTCCACCAAAAGAGATAATGTACAACACAGAAAAAACACGTATTAAAAATAATCAAACTGACCCAGTATAAAAATTACTTTATTTAACCGGGAAAATCCTCAAATCTCACAAACTCAGAAAAAATAATTCTATTGTCTCTCCAACCGTGCTGTTTTATCTTTCGGATGAAATTATAATCCGATAGTGAAAATGAAAATTCCTTATGTACTGTTTTTCTTTATAATCAGCAGCCTTTGCGCTCAATCCAAGCTGTTAATTCCCATGGATTTTGCACAGACAGATCACCTTAAAGCTTACGGCATCACCTACAACGCTTTGAATAAAGGAGCTATCGGCGATTGGCTTTTAAACTACCGGGGTGGTTCTTTCATGCTTGATTACTCTGAAGAACTCGCTCTCAAATGCAAGCTTGCGGGTGTTGTGTTCGAGCCCGTATCGGCAGTTCAAGTTTCTGAAATTTATGCGTTCGTTCAAAGCGAAGATCAAAATATGGATGTTGTTCGCCTTGAGAAAGCTCCTAAAATAGCCGTGTTTGTTCCCGAAGGTTATCTGCCGTGGGATGATGCGGTTTCCCTCGCGCTCGATTATGCCGGGGTTCCTTACGATAAATTATGGCTTGAAGAAATATTGCGCGGTGATTTGAAAAATTACGACTGGCTCCATTTGCATCATGAGGATTTTACAGGACAATATGGGAAATTTTATGCGAGTTTTGCTAATGCTCAATGGTACATCGAGCAGCAACTGCTGTATGAAAAGGAGGCGAAACGGCTGGGCTTTTCAAAAGTATCGGATATGGAAAAGGCAATCGTTCAAACGATAAAAGAATATGTTGGACATGGCGGATTTTTATTTGCGATGTGTTCGGCAGCAGATTCTTACGATATTGGTCTTGCCGGTTTGTTTGTGGATTTTGTTGACCGTATTTATGACGGCGACGCGCCGGATCCCGATGCGCAGAACAAACTTGATTTCTCGCAGACTCTCGCTTTCGAAAATTTTAAATTGGAGATGAATCCGCTCGTTTACGAGTATAGCGATATTGATATCCAGCCTGGTGAAATCGGCAGTGAAGAAAATGATTACTTTACTTTGTTTGACTTCTCGGCCAAATACGACCCCGTTCCCACAATGTTGATTCAAGATCATGTAAATGTGATTCGCGGGTTCATGGGACAGACAACCATGTTCAGAAAAAGTTTGATTAAAAAATCCGTTTACGTTTTAGCCGAAAGAGCCGGGACCGACCAGGTAAAATATATTCATGGGAATTACGGGCGGGGAACGTTTACTTTTTACGGCGGGCACGATCCCGAAGATTATCGTCATGCAGTTGGCGATCCTCCAACGGAACTAAGTCTCCATAAAAATTCACCGGGATATAGACTAATTTTGAATAATGTTCTATTTCCGGCTGCAAAAAAGAAAAAACAAAAAACGTGAGAGTTAGGCTTAGGCGAAGGTTTAGGCTGAGGAAATATGTTTGACGAAAATATTTTTTAAAACCTTTGCCTTAACATCCGCCTCAGCCTATTTTATCACGAATCCTTTTTAAAAAACTAACATCTTACAAACGGTATGAAATATCTAAAAATCAAAAACAGCAGCGAATTAGTTTCCGTTGGGAAAATGGTTTGCGTTGGAAAGAATTACGAAGCACATGCAAAAGAAATGGGCAGCGATGCACCGGGCTACCCCTTGATATTTTTAAAGCCACCGTCCAATTTAATTTTTTCGGGCGAGCCGGTAATTCACCCATCATACTCAAACAATCTTCAGCATGAGGTTGAACTTGTTTTATATATCGGCGAGGATGTGAAGAATGCCAATGACACATCTGCGGAAAAAGCGATTCACGGATATGCAGTTGGATTAGATATGACGCTTCGAGATCTTCAATTCCAATTCAAAGAAAAAGGCGAGCCGTGGACGCTTGCAAAGTGTTTCGACAGCTCCGCGGTTTTATCGGATGTTACTTTAAAAAGCGATTATCAACTCCGTGGAAATGAAAACATTTCTCTTTCGGTTAACAATGAGATGAAACAAAATACTTCGTTAAAGAATATGATTTTTTCCCCCGCGGAAATAGTTAAATATATTTCCTCAAGAATGGCTCTTGAGAAAGGCGATCTGATTTTTACGGGGACGCCTGAGGGTGTAAGCAAAGTAATTCCCGGAGATAAAATTTTTGCCGGGATTGAAATTATTGGAACCATCAATACAGAAATTATTAATTCGAAATAAAATAAAGGAAACACAAATGCCTGTATTTGAATACAAATGTAACGACTGCGGAAAAAAATTCGATATACTTCACAAATCCTCCGCAAACCTTTCGGAAGTGATTTGTCCGGCATGTCAATCAAAAAATAGTAAAAAACTATTATCTTCATTCAGCGCGTCAACAAGCTCGGCTGGTTTTGACGGCGGTTCATCATGCTCGGATGGAAGTTGCAGTGTGCCTTCATACGGCGGCTGCGCGAATGGAATGTGCGGATTAAACTAAAGTCTCTCCCTCAAAGGCGCCATTTGCAGTTCCAATACCGAAGCGGGTGGCGCTTTTTCTTTATAATTCTTCTCCACAATCCGCCTGTTGATATAGTAAATCCAAATTCTTATTTCGTTTCCGGGTATCAAACAAGTAAAGAGGAGCGGCTATAAAAAAGCTATTATTATTTGCAGTGACTTTCTTCCTTTCGTATCCGGCGCGCAAACTTTGCGTTATATTTCAGATATGCGTGGACTGGTTGATAACAAAGGAACACCACACATTTTTACCGTGTTTATGAAAAAACAAAAAAAGCTAACCAAACCACAATTCGTAATCCAACATATCATCTCAACATGACGACAATGATCGATACTCTTTTTATTGATGATTTTGAGGTGATTACAACAAAGGGAACAGAAGGGAAGAAAGTTTACTATTTTCAATTTTTCGAGAATGACCCAAATAAATATGTTTACCACGGAATGGAAAACGGGAAGGGATTTGTCAAAGTGTATAATATTAATAAACCGACGTACTTTACCCCCGGACCGGTAATATGCATTAAAGTATCGAATGATAATCCCGACTTAATTTACTTTTCGATGCTAGTGTTATTTTACAGTACCGACCGCGGAAAGACATGGGATATTAAAAACAATATGCATACCGGTAAATTTGTAAGTAATCCTTATGATAATTCACATATATTCCGGATTGGATACGATGAGGAATACCAATTTTATTTATTGGAAAAATCTTTTGATGGTGGTTCAAGTTTTAACCTAATTTCAAACTGGATTACTTTTGCTGGTTTCGATGATAAATTTATTAATACAGTTTGACGCCGAGAGTCAGCATGTTTATCTCTTAAAGAAAAACATTGATATCTCTTATGGCAAATTAAATTACAGTGTTATCTAATTCTTGCCACCAATGCTTATATTTATGGTATATGGAATACCCCAAGAATATAATAAAGTTGGGAAAGATGTTCGGAACAGAAAAACAATGCGAAGAATATTTAATAAGCTTGTGATGGAAGGATGGCTTTAAATGTCCAAACTGTGAAAGTAGTGAATATTGGATTCTTTCAAGGTGTAGGGTTGGCTGTAAGAATTGCGGCTGTAAATTTAGTATTACAAGCGGAAGAATATTCGAACAATCAAATAAACCTCTTTCACTATGGTACGGGACAATATGACTGATGGTATCGCAAAAGAATGGAATAAGTGCTATGGGATTTGGCAGTTACCAAACAGCATGGACATGGTTACATAAATTACGGAGGTTGACAGTAAATACATGTAGTAGTTACAAAGGACAGAGGCTGCCTAAAAAGTTACAGAGACAGCCTCATAAGATTTCCCGGAGATTAATTTTTATCAGCAGCACTTTGTGCAAATCCAGCTAATCCGCCAACAGCGCCGAGGTTCATGGATTCTAAAGCAGAACTAGGCACAATTATGAGTGAACCTTTTTCTTTAAGTCCCTCAAATAACATGTTCATACCGCGCAATTGAAGAGCAACCGGATTGTTAATATAATTTTCGCTTGCCTTAGCAAACTTTTCAGAGATCTCGGTTTCAGCAGTACCCAAAATTACTCTTGCCTGTCTTTCACGCTCGGCTTGAGCTTGTTTGCTCATAGCATTTGAAAGGGCTGCCGGAATAACAATATCTTTAATTCCAACACTCTGGCAGGTAATACCCCAAGGATTTGTATGTTCATCTAAAGTTATTTGTAAATCAGTCGCAATTTTTTCTCTATTGTGAAGTAGATCGGCAAGATCATGCTTACCAATAGTTGCACGCAAACCAGCTTGAGCTATATAGATTACAGCATTAAAATAGTCTTGTACTTCAAGAGCAGATTTCTCAACATCCCAAACAGTCCAGTAAACGACGGCATCAACATTAACGGGGACAGTATCTCTCGTAAGGGTTTCTTCGGCTTTGAAATAAGTGGTTCGAATGCGCTGATCGATATATGAAGTTACTCGATCTATAATTGGGATTATCATAAAGAGTCCGGGACCTCTAAGACCAATAAATTTACCCATACGCAGTACAACAGCCTTTTCCCATTGATCGGCAATTTTGAATGAGCAAGAAAAATAAATCGAAAAAATGGACCATGTAACTAAAACGCTTACATTAATAAATTTGGCATAAAACAGCAGGGCGCCAAAAATTATTAAGACTAAAAATATTGTAACAGCGATAGGATTAATATCGCTTCTTCTTTCGTTAGGTATCATTTTTAACCTCCATTCTTTTTTAATTGTTCTATTAGTTCATCAATAGAAAAACCGTAACTTGCAGCAACACTCATGAATTCCGAACAGATATTTGCTAATTTATTTTGGGATTCATGTGAATCTACTTTTACCGGCGGAGAACCGATAAAGGTACCGGTACCCTGCTGAGTCTCAAGAATTTTTTGAATTTCCAGTTCCTTATAGGCTTTAGAAACCGTATTTAAATTTACTTTCAATTGAACAGCGAGAGATCGAACAGTGGGAAGCTGCTCGCCTACTGGCAGCTTCCCGGAAGAAATTCCAAAACGAATTTGATCGACAATTTGTTTATAGAATGGAATCCCGCTTCGAGGATCGATTTTGAAATTAATCATGGGACATTCCTAATCTATTGATAATTAATTGGTTATTGTACTATTGTAATAGTACAATAGTAATATATGACAATTCTGTTGTGTTGTCAAGGAGAATTTTGAGTATAAAAAAATTGGAGGTCGATTACGGAGCATATCTCGCAATGATGATAATATAAAATTGAATGAGAATAATATTGAATGAGAATAATCTGTTTACTATTATTACGTATACGTATTATTATTTGTTTGCGAAATATGAAATACTCACCCAATATTTCAATGGCTCTGCGAGCCGCTTATCTGTCAATGCACCGGCTATCAAATCTACATTTAATTGACTACGGAATAACCGCCGACCAGTTTGTATGCCTGTCGATCCTTTATGATAATCCCGGTATCACGCAGCAGGAATTGGCAAAGTTGGCTGCTTCGGATGCTAACACAATCCGAGCAATGCTGCTGCTTCTTGAAAAGAAAGGATTGGTAATTAGAAAAGATCATCCCGGCGACGGAAGAGCATTTCATGTTTCGCTTACAAGAAAAGGGGAAAACACTTATGAGAAATCATCGGAAGCACTTGACCCTGTAAGGGAACGTATGTTCAACTTTATAAATGAAAATGAAGCCGACATATTATACACAAAACTAATTCGCATGTCGGAAGAATTGAATAAATAATCTTTTTTATTAAAGAGGTATATATGAGAATAAAAGTAATCCTAATTTCATTAATGCTATTCACAGCAGTTAATCTCTTTGCACAAGCGCAGGATATTAACAAATTAATTTCCGAAATGACTCTCGAAGAAAAAGTAAAAATCGTCGTTGGAATGGGTTTTAACTTTCCCGGCGCTCCGGGATCGCAGGAACCTATCGTAGGTCAGTCGATGGATCGTGTTGAAGGCGCCGCGGGAAGCACATTTGGCATTCAACGCCTCGGCATTCCTTCGATAGTAGTCGCCGATGGACCGGCAGGTCTGCGCATCAACCCGGTACGAAAAGACGATTCAACAAAAACATATTATGCAACTGCGTTTCCTATCGCGACATCACTTGCGTCAAGCTGGGACCCGTCGCTTGTTCAAAAAGTCGGCGCGGCAATCGGCAACGAAGTTCTCGAATACGGCGTTGATATTATATTAATGCCCGGGCAGAACATTCACCGCAATCCACTCTGCGGAAGAAATTTTGAATATTATTCCGAGGATCCACTTGTAACAGGATTAACTTCCGCGGCAATGGTTAAAGGCGTTCAATCGAATGGAGTCGGCACTTCGATAAAACACTTTGCAGCGAACAATCAGGAGACGAACAGAAACAATATCAACGAAATAATATCCGAACGTGCGTTGCGTGAAATTTATCTAAAGGGATTTGAGATTGCCGTAAAAGAAGCGCAGCCGTGGACAATTATGAGTTCGTACAACAAGATAAGCGGAACATACACTTCAGAAGATTACAAATTGCTCACACAAATTGTGAGGGGCGATTGGGGATTCAAAGGATTCGTAATGACGGATTGGTTCGGCGGAAAAGATCCCGTTGCTCAAATGAAAGCCGGCAACGATTTATTGATGCCGGGAATTCCGCAGCAGATTGAAGCAATAATTAACGCCGTTAAAATCGGTACGCTCGATGAAAAAGTATTGGATCGAAATGTTAAAAATATTTTAAATGTTCTTTTCCTTTCTCCGAGCGCGAAAGGATATAAATATTCCGACACCCCGGATTTGAAAGGGCACGCATTAATTTCGCGAGAAGCTGCGGCTGAAGGAATGGTGCTCCTTAAAAATAATGAATCGGCACTTCCATTAAACGAAAACCAAAAGGTAGCCTTGTTCGGTAATGCCGCATATGATTTGTATATCGGCGGAACTGGCAGCGGCGATGTTAATGAAGCTTACATAATCTCCCTCGATGCCGGACTAGAAAACGCGGGTTGTGAGTTCGATAAGAAATTGCAATCGATGTACAAAGATTTCATAAAGAACGAAAAAGATGCGCAGCCTAAACCGAAAAATTTCTTTACACCAAAACCGCCTATCCCGGAAATGCAGGTCTCTCCCGAATTAGCTTATCAATTAGCGGAGGAGAATGATATCGCGGTTGTAATAATCGGTAGAAACTCAGGCGAGTTTGCCGATAGAAAACTTGAGGACGATTTTTATTTAAGCAAAACGGAAATCGAATCTATCGAAAACATTTCGAATGCATTTCATTCAAAAGCGAAAAAGGTTGTTGCAGTATTAAATATCGGTGGCGTAATTGAAACTGCAAGCTGGCGCGATAAAGTAGACGCAATTTTAATTTCATGGCAGCCTGGCCAGGAAGGCGGCAATGCTATCGCGGATGTATTAATTGGAAAGGTTAATCCATCCGGAAAACTCACATCTACATTCCCGGTTAAATACGAAGATGTTCCATCGGCAAATAATTTCCCGGGAACACCCAAGGAAAATCCCGAATCGGTTAACTACGAAGAAGATATTTTTATTGGATACAGATATTTTCTTTCCAACGATGTGAAACCCGCATACGAATTCGGTTACGGTTTATCGTACACAAAGTTTGAATACGGGAAACCGCAGATCAGTTCGAATGTTTTCAAAGATAAAATAACAGTATCGGTGAAAATTAAAAACACGGGCAGCGGTGCAGGAAAGGAGGTCGTTCAAATGTATATCTGCGCGCCCGCGGAAAGTATGGTTAAACCGGAATACGAATTGAAAGGATTTCATAAAACAAAATTGCTGCAGCCCGGCGAAGAGGAGTTAGTGACGTTCACAATTAATCCGTTGGATTTGACTTCGTTTGATTCAAACAATTTTTCCTGGACGGCGGAGAAAGGCGAATATAAAGTCAACATCTGTTCGTCATCAGAAAAAATTCTTTCCACAGTTGAATTTAATTTGACGGAAGAAATGATTGTTGAAAAAGTAAATCGATAAACATTATTGGAGCTAATAAATCATGATACAAAATAATATCAGAATCCCGAACAATATTCACATTACATTATTATTGGTGTTTTTTATGATTTCAATATCGAAACATCTTGGACAAAATTATCAGCCTACCCCAAACGATACTTTAAAATCAATAACGATATTACCGAACGGTAAGATTTCCTTTAAAATCTATGCGCCCGAAGCAAAAGAAGTAAAACTCGGCGGATCGGATATGCCGGCAAATATTAACTACACATCGTTAAAGAAACAGGAGAACGGTGTGTGGGAAGTAGTAGTTGGACCTGTAGAACCAGGAGCTTACCGTTATAATTTTGTTGTTGATAAAGTTTCCGTTATCGATCCGCGGAATCCTTTAACAAGTGAATCGAATATGAACACATGGAGTTTGATCTACTTGCCCGGTGAAGAATTTATGGAAACAAAAGATGTTCCTCATGGTGCTGTTTCGGAAGTAACGTACTACTCAAAATTCCTGAACCGTTTCCGCCGCATGCACATCTATACTCCGCCTGGATATGAATCGGGTGATGGGAAATATCCTATATTTTACTTATTGCACGGCGCATATGACTGCGATGACGCATGGACTACAGTTGGTCGCGCGGGATTTATTCTCGATAACTTAATCGCGGAGAAAAAAGCCGTGCCTATGGTTGTTGTTATGCCCACCGGACACACCGGACCATTTACGCCCGGTGCGCCGCGGGATATTACCAAACCGGATGAGTTTGTTTCGGATTTTAACAATGATATTAAACCGTATGTTGAAAGTCGTTACCGCGTTTATACCGACAGAGAGAACCGTGCAATTGCAGGTTTATCGATGGGAGGCTGGCATACTTTAAATATCGGAATCCCGAATCTTTCTACGTTTGCTTATCTCGGAGTTTACAGCTCAGGAATTTTCGGAATTACCGGCAACATGTTTGGCAACAATAGCGGTCCCTCCTGGGAAGAACAGAATAAAACTTTTCTATCTGATGCCGGTTTGAAAGAAGGATTAAAATTAGTTTGGTTCGCTACAGGCAAGGACGATTTTCTTGTTGAAACCTCACGCGCTTCGGTTGCCCTTCTTAAAAAGTACGGCTTTGATGTTACATACAATGAAGGCAGCGGCGGACATATATGGAAAAACTGGCGCGAGTATTTGAACGAGTTCGCACAGCTATTGTTCAAATAGCCGATTGGTAAAATATTGTTCATTACAAAAAATCCCGGACGTGTTGTTCGGGATTTTTAATCCATTCTTCAAATACAATTAAATAACCGTCCCATTCAATCCTTCTAAAAGCAACCGCGATATCCCGCCACAAAACTCTATTTGTTTTAATTATGTGTTTTTATAGTTTAATAGTGTGGAATGGGGAATTAAAGGCTAAAATGCGCGGAACACTATATATAAATCCTACGATTATAATTTTCCAAAAGAGAACTTGTGAAGTATTTTAAATAAAACAAGTCTCGCGCGGAATATGCGAGACTTAAGAACAACACCACGCCTCACAAACAAGAAAATTGTGAGTCACTTGCCGGAGGTGTAAACGGGAGTATTAAAAATGAAGAAAGAGTTTATTGCACATCGACGAGAAAAGGATGGAGTGCCACAATCTCTCTGTAGTCATCTTTCAAGAGCTGCTATATATACCGGACAGTTTGCTGGTAAGATAGGATTGAAGAACGCGGGAAGAATCATCGGATTACTTCATGACCTCGGCAAAGCGAGTAGTGCTTTCGAAAAGTATATTCAATCGGCAACGGGACTTATCGATCCGGATTCAGATGATTATGTTGATGCAAAAGAACATAAAGGAAAGATTGACCACTCAAGCGCAGGGGCACAAATAATTTATAGAACACTTTCAAAGCAAGGAGCAGAAGGACTTATCGCAGCACAGATTTTATCTCTCTGCATCGCTTCGCATCATTCTGGTTTGATTGATTGTCTATTACCAGATGGAAAAGATAATTATAAACGAAGAATGGAAAAGCCTGAGGAAAAAACTCATACAGATGAAGCATTGTCGTATCTGAGTGATAATGAAATGCAAAAGTTGATGAATCTACTTTCAAGTGATACGGACGTAAAGCAATTAATTGCCAAGATAAAATCACTTAAAGAGAATAATGATCATCAAGACACCGCGATGTTCAAATACGGATTACTTGTTCGTTTTCTCTTTAGCTGTCTCATTGATGCAGATAGGCTCAATACCGCCGACTTTGAATTTCCTAGAAATACTCAAATCAGAAATTATGGCAAGTATCATCCATGGAGTGTTCTAGTTGATCGGTTGAATGTTCGAATAAAAGAATTTGAGAACAAAAAGGACAAAAATGAAGTTGATGATTTGCGTAACGAAGTATCTCAGCATTGCGTTGATTTTGCAACTAAGGCCAAAGGGATTTATCAGTTAACTGTTCCAACGGGCGGTGGTAAAACACTGGCGAGTTTACGGTTTGCGTTAAACCATGCAGCAGTTCACAAGATGGATAGAGTTTTCTACATTATCCCATTCACTTCAATCATTGATCAGAATGCAGATGAAGTAAGAAAGATTTTGGAAGATAGAGATCTAAATGGAAAATATTTGGACAGAGTAGTTCTTGAACATCATTCCAACCTTACGCCTGAAGAAGAAACCAAAAGACAAAATCTACTATCAGAAAACTGGGATGCGCCGGTTGTTTTTACTACTCAAGTACAATTCCTTGAAACGCTATTCGGAAGCGGAACAAGAAGCGTAAGGAGAATGCATCAGCTTGCCAATTCCGTAATTATCTTTGATGAAGTCCAGACGATTCCGGTTCGATGTGTTCATATGTTCAATATTGCCCTTCGCTTTCTTGTTAATAACTGCGGTGCGTCTGTTATTCTTTGTACGGCTACACAACCATTGCTTGATAAAGTCGATCCGGTTCAAAGGTCATTGAACATTTCTCCTGAACAAAAAATGATTCAGAACGAAAAGGAGTTATTCCAAAAACTAAAACGGATTGAGGTGTTTGATGTTAGAAAAGAAAAAGATGCTTGGTCAGAAGAAGAAGTGGCGGACTTAGTAGAAAAAGAATTGGAGGAGATGGGCAGTGTTCTCATCATTGTGAACAAGAAAGATTCCGCTCGTTCGCTTTACCAGAAACTTGCTGAAAGAAAATTTACCGACATATATCATCTCAGCACAAATATGTGTCCGGCACACCGCCTCAATGTTTTGAATATTGTGAAAGATCGGCTTGATAAGAAGCAACCCGTTATCTGCGTTAGCACGCAATTGATCGAAGCGGGTGTTGATATTGATTTCGGCACAGTCATTCGCTATATGGCAGGACTCGATTCGATTACTCAAGCAGCAGGCAGGTGCAATCGTAATGGCAAGCGAAAAACGGGGAGAGTTTATATTCTCAATCCAAAAGATGAAAGTTTGGACAAGTTGAAAGATATTAAAATTGGAGCAGGTGACGCAGACCGTGTCTTAAGAGAATTTAAGAACAATCCGGAATTGTTCGACAGCGATAGGCTTGGCATTAAGGCGATGAAACAGTTTTACAAATACTATTTTTATAATAGAAGCAGAGAGATGAGTTATCCGGTTACCGCAGAGAACACTGTTGTTGGAAGGGCGGATGATCTCTTCAATTTATTGTCACTCAACTCAGTTTCTGTTGATGAATACAAGAGGTTTCATAACGCTTTTCCTTCAATACCATTGAAACAATCATTTCAGAGTGCAGCAAAAGCATTCCATGCAATTGATTCACCAACTCGCGGTGTAATTGTTCCATATGGAAAAGAAGGGGAAGCAATCATAAATCAATTATGTGATGTTGTAATGATTGAAAAGCAGTATAAGCTTTTAAAGGCTGCACAAAGATTTTCAGTTAATTTATATCCTTATGAACTTGAAGATATGGGGAAGAAAAATGCTATTCGTGAAGTTCAGAAAGATTCAGGCATCTTTTATATGGATTATCAATACTACAACAATGAGTTTGGCTGGGGTAAGGAAATTGTTACAGAAATGAAAAATTTAACTTTTTAAGGAGAATACATGGAAAACAAAGTTGAGTTCAAAGTGTACGCAAAGTATGCACTCTTTACCGATCCGCTCACGAAAATAGGCGGAGAAAAGTGTTCGTATCAGATACCGACATACGAGGCATTGAAAGGAATAATAAGTTCTGTCTATTGGAAGCCAACTATTATTTGGATCATTGATAAAGTTCGAATAATGAATCCAATTAAAACACAAACACGAAGCGCAAAGCCGGTTATATACAGCGGAGGCAACTCGCTCTCTATCTACACATACCTTGCTGATGTTGAATACCAGGTTCAAGCGCACTTTGTATGGAATATGAAACGCGACAACATGGCAAACGATAGAAACGAGAACAAGCATTTCTTTGTTGCAAAACGAATGATTGAACGCGGCGGAAGAAGAGATATTTTTCTCGGTGCACGGGAATGTCAAGGATATGTTGAACCGTGTAAATTTGGTGAAGGCAAAGCACAATACGATGATATTCCAGAACTTGCGTTTGGGCTGATGTTCCATGGATTTGATTACCCGGACGAGGGTGAAGACGAAAAACTTATCGCACGGTTTTGGTGGTCACAGATGAAGAAAGGAGTTGTCGAATTTCCACGACCGGAAGAATGCACAATTAATAAATTAGTAAGACCAATGAAAGCACAAGCCATACAAACTATTGGATTGGAAGAAGAAGGACTCTTGGAAGGATATGAAGAACAGGAGGCAAACAAATGAGCTGGATACAAAAACTTTATGAGACTTACAATAATTGTGAAAAGATGATTGGCGTAGGCGCAGACGATAATGAAGTATCTCTTCTTCCGATTTGCCACACAACACAAAAAGCACAAATAGAAATTGTATTAGATCATGATGGTTGCTTTAAGAAAGCTCGAGTGATTCCAAAGAACGAAGCAAGAACAATTATACCAAGTACAGAAAGTTCTTCAGGGAGAACAAGCGGTGAATCGCCTCACCCCCTTTGCGATAAGTTGCAGTACGTTGCTTTAGATTATAAAAAATATGGTGGTAACAGAGATTCTTATTTTAAATCGTATTCTTCGTTATTAGCTAATTGGATAGATTCTGAGAGAAATGAGAAAGTAAAAATCATTCATGATTACATAAAGTCCGGTACTCTTCTGCATGATTTAATTGAGCATAAAATGCTCTTCGTAGGTGAAGATGGTATACTATTAAAACAAAGAAATACTAAAAAAGAGACAAGAGATAGTATAGATATTTTTGATTTACTGCCAGGCAGAATCAATAAAAAGGGAGAAATAGAGAATTGGCAGGCAGATGCTTTTGTTCGCTGGTTAGTTGAAATTCCCGATGAACCGCAATCTTCAGTTTGGAATGATCCAGAAATCTGGGAAAGTTGGATTCGATATTATTCTCATACAAGACAGAACAAAACTCTTTGTTATGTTACCGGTGAAGAAGAATTCTCTGCAGATCAACACCCATCAAAAATACGGTCAGATGGAGATAAGGCAAAAATCATTTCTTCTAATGATTTGTCCGGTTTTACTTTCCGCGGTCGTTTTTCAACTGCAAGCCAAGCTGCGAATGTTGGATTTGAAGTCACTCAAAAGGCTCATTCTGCACTTCGATGGCTTATCGGTCGTCAAGGGTACAAAGGCAAGGATGGACAAGCAATTGTAGCGTGGGCAACTAACGGTGCTAATATTCCAAAACCTACTGATGACCCGCTATCAATTCTTGGATTTGACGAATTGCCGAGTGATCAATCGAAAACTGTATCAACCGCACAAGATTTAGCACTTAAATTGAAAAAGAAAATCGCTGGTTATAATAAAGAACTTGGTGATATGACTAATGTTGTAGTTATGGGATTAGATGCAGCGACTCCGGGACGTATGTCGATAACATTCTATAAAGAATTAGCAGGCTCTGATTTTCTTCATAGAGTTGATGAATGGCATGAGACATGTGCATGGATACATCGTTACGGTTATGACAAAGAAACAAAACGTCATTTTACTTTTGTTGGTGCACCAGCTCCTGTTGATATCGCCGAAGCTGCCTTTGGTAAAAAAGCAGATGACAAAATAAAAAAAGCAATTGTCGCACGCCTTCTTCCATGTATTATCGATGGACAACCAATACCGCGAGACATCGTTGAATCTGCCGTGCGTCGTGCATGTAATAGAATTGTAATGGAAGAATGGGAATGGAATAAAACATTAAGTATAGCATGTGCGCTTTTTAAAGAATATAATACAAAGGAGAATTACAATATGGCACTTGAAGAAAACAGAACAACGCGAGACTATCTCTACGGCAGACTTCTTGCAATCGCAGATCGCCTTGAAGGACAAGCACTTTACAAAGCTAAGGAGAAACGAGATACTAACGCTGCAAGGTTCATGCAGTTATTTGCCGAGCATCCACATAAGACTTGGCGGCAGATTGAACTTTCATTGGCACCCTATAAAGCGCGGCTTGGAGGCGCAAATTATTTTACCGGACTGATAGATGAAGTAATGTGCAAATTTAATTCAGATGATTTTATCAATGATAAACCATTGAGTGGTGAATTTTTGTTGGGGTATCATTGTCAACGTGCTAAACTTTGGGAAAAATTAAAAGCTGAAGAACCGGAAGTAACCCAAGACGAAGAGCAATCCGAATAAGCGTTTATTCTGAAATGAAAAAAATATTTTTATCTAACTATAAAGGAATAAATATCATGGAAACAAAAGAAACATTGAAAAACAAAATTGATTTTGCAGTAATCCTTAGTGTAAACAAAGCCAATCCAAATGGAGATCCGTTAAGTGGAAATCGTCCTCGTACTGACTATGAAGGATATGGTGAACTTTCCGACGTTTGTATTAAACGGAAAATTAGGAATCGCTTAATGGAGAAACATTCAATATTTGTACAATCGGATGATAATAGAATTGATGAATATCGAAGTCTGCGTTCCCGTGCAGAAGGAGTATTAAAAGGGGTTGATATGAGCGATGATAAAAAATTTAGGGAAGCAGCTTGTAAGCAATGGATTGATGTCCGTGCGTTCGGGCAAGTTTTTGCTTATAAAGCTATCGGTAAGAAAACTAAAAAAGCTAAAGAAGGTACAGAAGCAATAGCAGAAAAAGACGAAGCAAGCGTTTCTATCGGCATACGTGGACCCGTTTCTGTTCATCCCGCTTTTTCTGTTGCATCGGTGAGCGATCGTGTAGCAAGCATCCAAATTACAAAAAGTGTTAGTGGAGAAGGCGATGGAGCGAAAAAAGCTTCTGATACGATGGGAATGAAGCATCGTGTTAATCATGGTATGTATGTGTTCTACGGTAGTATAAATCCGCAACTTGCTTCTAAAACTCTTTTTTCAGATGAAGATGCAAAGGCAATTAAAGAAGCGTTAAAGACACTGTTTGTAAATGATGAATCATCTGCACGCCCGGCGGGAACGATGGAAGTCAATAAACTCTTTTGGTGGAAACATAACTCCCCCAATGGGCAATATTCTTCTGCTAAAGTTCATCGGTCAATAAGAGATAAGGTAAAACCAAACAAAGAAGAACCCAAATCCATTAGTGATTATTATATCCCAAGCGAGTCTGAAATCAATGCAGAATTGCCTGGATTGAAAGTGGAAATAATTGACGGTGAATAATATTCATTGAAAATATTTTTTACTTATTAGCTGCTTGCAAAACAATGGTAGGTTCAATTTGTCTCCACCCTTTAACCGGTTACATTTTATAACGCATTAAAAGGAAGTACATGCCAAACATAAAACTATTTGAAAGCAAAAAAATCCGTTCTGTTTGGAATGAGACTGAACAGAAATGGTATTTTACAGTTGTTGATGTAATAGAAGAAGTAACTTACAGCGAAAAGCGTGTGGATTATTAGTATCGGCAAAAACAAAGAGAAAAAACCTCAAGCGGAATTGAGTTGTCGACAACTGAAATTATAATTGCTAATCAGTTGTCCGAAATATTCGGACAACTTGCAGCAGAAATATTGAATGAAAAGTATTCACTAGTAGTTGAGGAGAAAGAATATGTCAAACATAAAACTCTTTGAAGAGAAGCAAATTCGGTCGGTATGGAATGAATCCGACCAGAAACAATATTTTGTTGTTGAAGATGTAGTAGCGGCTTTAACAGATAGTAACGACCCAAAACAATATGTAAAAAGAATGAAGCAGCGCGATCCGGAACTTGCCAAAGGGTGGGTACAAATTGTACCTACCCTTATGAAATGATAAAGCAATAAATCTTAATATGGAGGTAAAATGTCAAACGTAAAGCTCTTTGAACAAAAGCAAATTCGCTCTGAATGGGATAAACGTGAGCAAAAATGGTTCTTCTCAATAGTAGATGTTATTGCGGTTTTAACTGATAGTCCAAATCCACAGGTTTATTGGCGTGTTTTGAAAAAACGTTTGAAAGCAGAAGGAAATGAAACCGTTACAAATTGTAACGCTTTGAAAATGCGTGCAGTTGATGGTAAAATGCGCCTTACAGATGTTGCAGATGTAATCCAACTTTTACGCTTAATTCAATCCATCCCATCTCCAAAAGCCGAACCGTTTAAAATGTGGCTAGCAAAAATTGGACGGGATCGTTTAGAAGAAATCGAAAATCCCGAACTGGCTCAAACCCGCATGCGGGAAATATATAAAGCAAAAGGATACAGCGATGAGTGGATAGAAAAACGTGTGCGTGGAATCGCCGTTCGCGATGAATTGACAGATGAATGGAAGAAGCGCGGCGTGAAAGAAGGAAAAGAGTATGCTATTCTTACTTCGGAAATAAGCAGAGCAACATTTGGTCTGATTCCTTCAGAATATAAACAGTTGAAAGGATTAACCAAACCGCAGGAGAATCTTCGCGATCACATGACAGATTTGGAGTTGATCTTTACTATGTTAGGTGAAGCATCAACAACAGAAATTGCACGGAATAAAAATGCTCAGGGATTCCCCGAAAACGAAAAAGCTGCAATTGAAGGCGGTACGGTCGCCGGCAATGCGCGAAAGGAATTAGAAAAAAAATCCGGCAGAAAGGTTGTAACAACACAAAACTATAAATCATTAACCGAAAAGCAGCGGAAGAAAATTATTACAGGGAAATAATATGAACCGATATAAAAACACCTCTGTTTTGTTAAGTAACATATTTACCATGGATTTCAGAAAAACATTTTCCATTTAACATCTTCCATTTTCCATAACACAACTATGTACACCGAAGACGATTTCATAATGATTAGCGCATTACAACATTACGTGTATTGTCCCCGTCAATGCGGACTAATTCATGTTGATGATGTTTGGCGCGAAAACCTTTTTACCACAAAAGGAAACATCTTGCACGAAAAAGTTGATACCGACACATACGAAACGCGCGGAACAAAAAGGACAGTTCGCGGACTTCGCATACATTCAGTCCGTCTCGGCATTACCGGCAGATGCGATGTTGTTGAATTCAAAGACACTCCCAACGGTGAAGAAGTTATGCCGATGGAATTTAAATCCGGCGAACCGAAAGAAGATATTAGCGATAAAGTTCAGCTATGCGCTCAGGTTTTTTGTCTTGAAGAAATGCTCAACACAAATATTAGCCGTGCTGCATTTTTCTATGGTAAAATACGCCGGAGAGAAGTTGTGGAAATCAACCAAGAACTCCGTTCGCAAACAGAAAATATCATTACATCGGTAAGAGAAATTGTTTCTAAGAAAAATATTCCTACTGCTGAATATTCGGCAAAATGCAGGAACTGTTCCTTGTATGATATCTGCCAGCCAAAAGCAATGAACAAGCGGAAACTTAATACATATATCAAAGGGTTATACTCACCATGAAAAAACACTTGAATACTCTATACATTACTTCGGACGATGCATATCTCCGCAAAGAACGGGAAACATTCGTTGTGGAAGTTAATAATGAAAAAGTCTTTCAGGCTCCAACTCATTCTATTGAAAACATAGTATGTTTCGGATTCAAGGCGCTTACTCCTGCGCTTATGGCATACTGTGCTGAAAATAATGTTGGCATTAGTTATTTAACTGAAACCGGGAAATTTCTTGCCCGCGTTTATGGCGCCCAACAAGGAAACGTACTTCTTCGCAAAGCGCAGTATGCAATTTCCGATGATGAATTTCAATCACTTAAAATTGCCCGTCCTATCATCGCGGCAAAAGTTTCGAACTATCGTAATCTTCTTCTTCGCCATCAAAGGAATCATCCGGATAGTGATAAAGACGATGTTGAATCAGCCGCTGGAATAATGGGCAAGCGTTTAACAAATATTGAAATGTGCGAGAGTCTCGATGAATTGCGGGGATACGAAGGCGAGTGTGCCAATATGTATTTCGGCGTTCTGTCGAATTTAATTACCGTTCAGCAGGAAGATTTTTTATTCAATAAAAGAACAAAACGTCCCCCACTCGATCCGGCAAACGCTCTTCTATCATTTTTATATGCAATACTGTCGAATGACGTCCGCTCTGCATTGGAAACAGTTGGACTCGATCCGCAGGTAGGTTTCCTTCATCAACTACGACCCGGCAGACCAAGTCTTGCGCTTGATATAATGGAAGAATTCCGCGCATATCTCGGTGATAGAATTATGTTGAATCTAATTAATTTGAAGCAAGTGACAATAAAGGATTTCGAAATAAGAGAGTCGGGAGAGGTACGCATTTCCGATAATGCAAGGAAAACCGTTCTAAATGCATATCAAAAACGTAAGCAAGAAGAAATAACTCATCCGTTTCTTGATGAAAAGATGACTATCGGTTTATTACCTCATGTTCAAGCGCAATTACTTGCCCGTTATATACGCGGAGATATTCCAGATTATCCACCGTTCTATTTGAAATAAAATTGGAGTGAATAGAATATGTTAGTTGTTGTAAGTTACGACGTGTCCACAAAAACATTAAGCGGAAAAAAAAGACTGCGGAAAGTAGCCGAGACATGTTTGGATTACGGTTTGCGTGTGCAAGATTCCGTCTTCGAATGTAACGTTGATCCCGCTCAATGGGAAGAACTTAAGGACCAATTGTTGTCCTTATACGATAAGGACGAGGATAGTTTACGGTTTTATTTTCTTGGAGCTAACTGGCAAAGAAGATTAGAACATCACGGCAAACAAACAAATTTGAATATTGAGGATCTGCTAATTATTTAATAACGGAAGGAGGTTAATATTCCCAAAATAGTAAATTCGCTAACCGAAGCGCACATAAAAATACCGGCAGGTTAGCGATGCGAAAATATGCCGTAAATGATATTTTTAAACCGGATTTTTTTATCTATACATTTTTTCGGTCAGCTCGGCGGATTAGACCGATTAAGTTAAGTTTTAGTAAAGAGTTATAAATATAACAGTCGCGCTCCATACGAGCGCGTGGATTGAAACGATAGATGAATATAAAAATATTGCTAAATCAGCGTCGCGCTCCATACGAGCGCGTGGAGGATAACTGTTAAATTTTAGAGTTTATCTGCCCGCTCTTCTAAGTTAACCTTTGGGAAAGTGCGTGCATTTATCTCGGTTTTCCACAGTTTTGTATTTTAAACATGATTACCGGTTTGTACTTACGGCAATAATTTATTGTATGCTAAAAATTTCTTCAGCTCCAAATATTCTCTCCACAGTTTTTGATTGAGCGAACTTAAAACTCCCAATTCCCCAACCGACCTAACACTTGCCGCATATACATCAAACAGATTTTTTATAGGGGCGGATTCAAACATTTGTTTTGCGAATTCAAACTCTTCATTCGAGGGTATTTTCCCCGAACCGAAATATTCACTTCGTAATTTGTAGGCAGGTTCTAATTTGCCGCAAACCTCATTAAGCAGTAACTCAAATACAATTTTTGCTTTTATCCATTTCAAATTAGAAGTATGATTTGCATCGGATGTCTTTGCAATGGCCTCATCAATCAAACTCGAAAGTCTTTCGAATTTATTTTCAACATCGGGAGCTTTCCTTCCCCAAGCCGGTACGAATGCGTAATATTCTTCAGTAACTCCGGTATCCCATTTACATGTATCAAACTCCGTAAATTCATTTGTCAATAATTCCGCCGCAATTTCTCCGCAGTTTTCTTTTAAATACTCGTTGTATATGTCGCGTACACCGGATGTATCGCCGGGATTTCTTGCGGTTCGGGCGAATGTTTTAAAATTCAATTCAACTTCTTCGGTACGCCAGTGAATTGCCGCCACTCCATTTAAGTTCATTTTCTTTGCCAACTTTACGTGATCAATCATTAACCCAACCCGCGGCTGCAATTGCCATAATCGATTATCTCCTTCAAGCCATGGAATGGATATTACTTTTCTGTTACGGGCTATCTCTTCCAAAAATGAAGGCGACGCTTCCTGCCCTAAACTTGGATTCAATAATGAGAAGATAATATCACCGGGCAATCCTTTGTCCAGTCCTTTTAGTATCGAAGGCAATTGATTTCCTCCGCCCCATCCTCCTATAATTATCTTTACTTCGCTTTTTTTCTTTGCCAGATATTCTTTCGCCAGCATAATATATTCGAGCGACCATACGCCGATAAAACGGGCAGCATCTTCATTCCCGGCTTCTTCAAACAGTGCATTATATTTATCGTATATAGATTTGAATGAAGAAGTATTTAAAGCCTGTTCCAAATTTACTCCCATAAAGGAATGCTCATTAAGCCAAAGCCATATGTAATCAACCGCCGGGTATGTGGTAAGAATATCATCCAGTGTTGCATATAATATTTCAACTGATTGATAATTAACGGGATTGGGTATCATATTCGATTGACCCGCCCAATAAAATTCACCATCGCTTTTAAGTGAAAAATAATCCGGAGGATGAACTCCGAATTCAAATCCCAGCGCAACTTCAATTCCTTTTTGATGAGCAATATCCATTACCTCCCGCATTAATTTTTGCGCGTTTTCATAACGCTCATCTTTTGACGACGACAATATTGAGCAATCTGCACCGAATATTCCGGTGCGGCTTCGTCCTTCAAATAATGATGATGTATTGAACGCAAAGTCTTCCGTCTTCATCGGAGTATATCCCCAGCGCGCGGTTGATGAATTATCGAAATAAGCTTCGGGCAGAATATTCTTGTACTGAATTTTTATCATCGGCTCAACATAGGTTGCATACCTTTCCCCGCCGCCCGTATAATTATGGAAGCCGAGAAAATTTATTCCTTCCTTTTGAAGTTCGTTAAGATATTTTTTATAGTCTTCCAAATTCCAGGCAGAGGGACCGGATAAGAAATTATGCCACGGAAGCATTCCGCGTATCTCAAATCCGGATTCGGTTTTTGTTTGACTTTGCGATGTATTACAAGTTAACAGCAACCATAAAAATAATCCAAACACAGTTTTCATTTTATTTCCGGTTGAATGAAGAAATATTTCCAATAGATAAATTTATCAATTCCTTTTTCAGCTTACAAAGTCGGGAAAAAGTTATTGGGACTTATTAAAACGAAATGATGTTTTCGCGTGCCACGAAGTCACCAGGGCACAAAGAGAGTTCAGTTAATTCTGCGGGAGAGTTGAATTTGAATAAGCACTTTAAAAAATCCCTTCCCAATTAGAGAAGGGATTAATTAGAAATCGATTAATTATTAACCGGCAGCAAACTGTACTCTTTCCCGTACTCAAGCATTTGCTTGGTAAAATCTTCCGGGTATTCAACTTTTACATCGGTGATTTTATCACCGTCCATTACGGGCACCAACTTTGGTTGAATGAAACCTGCATAAGGAACAATATCTAATTTCTTGTATCGATCGAGAACTTCTTTGTGTAACTCTTTATCAATCTTTACTCCGTAGGTTTCAACAAGATTCTTTCCCGCTTCGTAATCGCCCTCAGATTTAATTCGCTGAACTTCGCGAAGCAATTCACCAAACAAAGTTCTTAGCTTGTCAAAATCATTAACGACGAAAAATGTTTTGCCGTCTTTAGTCTTCTTTTCAATTACATTATCTTTTTTACCTTTATCAAAACACCATGCGGCAATCAACTGGCGGTTGCGCATGTGAGCTTGTTCGATATCATCGCCGAGCACAATTCTTGTAAGCTGAACCATCAACCCGTTTTTAATATAATCGGTATATGCCGCTTTACCCACTTCGAGAGACGGCGCTACACCAATATCAACTAATTTTTGATTGTACACATAATAAAGCGCAACAAGATCTGCGCGAGCTTCTTCAAGAGTTGATGCGTAATTCTTCAGAGTTTGATTCGGATCGCCCACGCCTGGATTCAATTGTCCCGAACCATGCCCGATAACTTCATGCATATCGGTATGTAAATCATCTGCAATTGAACCGTATTTTTTCTCTCTGTCGATTTCCTCTTGTGAATAAGCATACTCTTCGAGCAAACCGCTTGTACTTGCAAACATGTTATATGAATGAACAATGTTGTCAATCGTAACCGATTTTGATCCGTGGACTTTTCTTATCCAGTCAGCGTTTGGCAGATTAATTCCGATGGGAGTTGAAGGAGCGCAGTCTCCTGATTCAACAACAGATGTAATTACTTTTGCCGTAACTCCTTTTACGTTTTTCTTTTTGTGTTCTGGCATAATCGGGGAGTTGTCTTCAAACCATTGAGCATTCTTGCTTATTGCTTCTGCCCGCTTTGTAGCTTTCAAATCTTTGATTGAAACTACCGATTCGAATCCTGCGCGAAAACTAAGCGGATCATTGTATGTTTCGATAAAGCCGTTTACAACATCAACAATCGAAGAAGTATCTTTCACCCATTCGATATTGTATTCGTCCCATTTTTTCAAATCGCCTGTTTCATAATATTCAACCAAAAGACTAAGTGTTTTTTTCTGCTGATCGTTTTCGGCAACTTCGACTGCTTTCTTTAACCAATAAACAATCTTTTGAATTGCCGCACCGTACATGCCGTTCGTCGTCCACTTCTTTTCAACTATTTGTCCGTTCTCTTTTACAAGTTTGGAATTCAATCCGTATGAAACCGGTTCCGGATCGCCTGGCTTACTCATCCTTTTGTAAAATGATTCAACTTCTTTTTGAGTTACTCCTTCATAAAAATTCACAGCAGAAGTTTTTATAAGATCCGATTTTGAGTCCTTGCTCACTTTCATTGGAGCAATGTCCGGATTGAAAATTATTGGTTCAAGTGTTGTGATCAGATTATCAACCGTTTCATTATTTTGTAGCGGCAGGCTTTTTACTTCGGAGCCGTGAACTAATTCAGCAAAATATTCTTTTGAGAATTCAGGCGTAAACTTTTTGTTTGCATAGTGATGATGAATGCCGTTCGAGAACCAAACGCGTTTTGTATAAACCATAAACTTTTCAAAGTCCGGCGTATTGCGCTCGCCTTTGTATGAATCAACAATTGCATCGAGTGTGTGCCGGATAAGGAGATTGTATTTGTAATTCTGATCGTATGTAATGTCTCTTCCGCAAAGAGCTGCCTCGTAAAGATAATATACAAGTTCTTTCTGCTTCAAAGAGAGTTCCTCGAAACCGGGAACCAAATATCGCTGGACCCGAAGATCGGCAAATTTCTCGGTGAAAAATTTGAAATTATCACCCTGTTCGGTCTTGGATTTTTCCTGCTGGGAACAATTCATTAGTAATAATCCCGTTAAAATGATTGTAAATATAATTGATGTTTTTTTCATATAGCGCCCATGATTGGTTACGATGATTTTTGAAATTTCATTTGAAAAATATTGTTTTTGTCCGAACCAAAAAAGCGATAAAATTTTACAAACATTTCTGGATACTGCATTGCCCCGATATTTATATCAGGGATTAAATTGATATAAACGGATTGACTTTAGTCATATTAAAAGGGGTTGTCTAAAAAGTGATTTTTCAAAGTTTTTCTTAGTGACTTAGTGTCCTCGTGGCAAATAAAAAGATTTGTTAACAATCAAAATTAAAAACAATTGCCACGAAGGCACAAAGGCACAAAGCTTCTCAATGAAATTTTGGGGTCAGCCCTTAATAGTAGTAAAATCCTGCGGAACATGAGTTAGTAAAATGATTATGTTACCAACTCTGCTCTATCTCTATCAACTAACTGAATCACCTGCTGATATTTTTTGTTTATGTCAAAAGATGAATGCATTCGGGGCGCAACAATCGCCCCGAGTAAAATCTATTTTAGAATTGCGCATTTTTTTATATCTGAAAAATTTCCGGCAGTCATCTTATAGAAATAAATTCCCGAAGCTAAACCGCTTCCGTCAAATTCGATTTGATACGTTCCCGCTTCTTTCACCTCATCAACAAGAGTTGCAACTTCTTTACCCAATAGATCGTAAACCGCTATTTTCACTCTAATGATACTGGATACTTGATACTTGATGCTTGTGGTAGGATTAAACGGATTTGGATAGTTCTGCATCAACAAAAATTGATCGGGAATTACTTCGTTGTCATCAACCGAACTTGGAACCATCGGGACATTCGTTGGAATCCCGATATTATCAATTGTGAATGCCGTATTTGTACCGACAGTGCTGATCGAAAAACTGAAATTACCGGAATGCTGAACTCCGCCTATCGGCAGTGATATATCTCTTGTGTCGGTTGTTATTTCTATGGTTTGGGGAACCGGTGAATTTGAGAAACTCAATGTTACCGTGCCCGGTGTCTCAACACTTACAATACCGAGTTTGAATTCGAGGTCGCTCCAATATTTATTAATCTCCGGTATGGTATAATTCACATTCAATCGGGTAGTACCGTTTGGATTCAGCGATTGAGGGAGATCGCCAAGTGAACATCCTGTTTCAACTGTGAAATTAACAGTAGCCGCGGTGCTGTCGCCAAACTCATCAGCGCTGTCGTCATCCCAGCCCATTGAGAAACCCGCATAATCGCTTTCGTTAAATGGGGAAGTTTCATCTCCGGCATCTGCAGGCTCAGCAGGTGATATATCAATGGTGTAAGGTTCGTACATCCCTTCCTTCAAAAAAGGATTTCTTAAACTGCTTCGGGCATTATCATCGTTATGAAAAGCAATTAAAGCGGGTTCATCCGTTGGGTTAGTTAAAGTCTGTTCTTTATTTCCATTAAAGTTCCAGGTGCCCAATTTTCTATAGGGCGCTGTTTCATCCCATTTATTAATTTGCCATACCGTTGTGCTGTATGAGCTTGTAGCATCTTCCGGAAAAGTAACAATGACTTTATGTCCCGGTGGAATCAATCGGCGGGTGATTCTGCAGTAATTTCCGAATTCTACATTTGTCGGAGGCGGTATATAATTAGGATCGTAACTTTCGGAGATAATTGCAGCTAACGTCCCGTTTTTCACCGCAGGAATCTTAATTTTCCCATCTTCAACTAAAATTCGGCAATACCTATTACGTGTACCTCCCTCAGTCGATTGTTTGCCATCATCTTTAACATTAATGTATGAATCATTGTTATAGAACGCTATTCCATTTAGTACAAGTGCGTGTCCTCCTCCACCCATATCCTCGGGAAAAAATACGACGATTTCGATATCTTCACCATTTTTTGCCTCATTCTTTAAAAAATCTTTTGTAGGGAATGATGTACTGTTTGCATCCTTGCACTCAGCTTGTGTCCGCCTTGTTGAGCTTTGAATTGGTCCTTCATTATCATCACACTGATATTTTACTTTAATGGGAAGGTTGTACATTTCGGCAAAATTAACTTTACCTTGAATAATATTTTTTACAGAAACTCCTGTATTCTTTTGTCTGCTCATCAAACTACTTATTTGGTTGAATGTTTCCCGCAAATCGGCAGGAAAGTTAATTTCGGGGTGCATTTTCTTGAGCCAATTAAGACTATTTGCAGCTGCTGCCGGTCCACAGCCATTTTTTTCACCATCCCGCGCGGAATTATCGAGATCAATATTTGGCATAGATTGGGGATCATCCGGACTGCAACTAATGTAAACAAAGTCATTTGGCAGAAGTCCCTCCCATAAGTCGGGGTACCAACTGATTGGGTTTGCTGCAGGAGTAGAATTTGTAATCACTCCCTCACTAAGATTTTCCTGAAATGTTGTGATAACTTCTGCTGTACCAGGATTGCCTGTCGGGGGATAGGTCATCGGATTAGTTAGTACTTCGTAATAATAATCAACAAGATGAACGAAACCGCTGCCTTCCGGATACCCGATTATATCAAACGGGAATGGGACTGTAATTGTCTGCGTATGATTCACCCAGTTTGTTCCGGGCAGTACAAGGTTCTGAATTCCCCATGCCATTTGTCCGGTAGAATGATTTCTAATCGTTAAATTAAAAAAATATTCTTCATTAGAAAATGGCGTATAGGTGTAAACAAAGTTTCCCAAATTGGTGATGGTTGTATTCCCATTCACATCTTCAACAACTTGATTGAATTGGAATGAACCTTTCATGTCATAGAGTCTCTGCTGCGAGACTGATTTAACGGGATTGGTTTGTGAAGAATTTTTTGTCGTAAATTGAGTGGAGGATGAATCTTCAATAAAAGTTTCATGTTGGAAATTCAATTTGGCTGATTGTGCTTGTCGTAAGACAGAAGATTGATTACCGGAGATTAACAGTAATAGGAAACAAATAAGCAGAAGTTTTTTCATTTCGATTTCCTCTTTATCACTAAATAGGTTTTAAGTTATATTCATTTATTGCTATTTAAGGACTAAACATTTTTTAATGTCGTAAAAACTTCCAGCTCTCATTTGATAGAAATAAACTCCGCTCGATAATTCATTTGCATTAAACTCAACTTGATACGTTCCCGCTTCTTTCACTTCATCAACAAGAATTGCAACTTCTCTTCCCAGCATATCATAGACTTTTATATTTACTTTCTCACTACTCATCACTTGATACTTAATAATGGTGGTCGGATTAAACGGATTCGGATAGTTCTGCATTAACTGGAATTGGTCCGGTTTTACTTCGTTGTCTTCAACCGAGCTTGGAAACATCGGGACATTTGTGGGAATCCCGATATTATCAATCGTGAATGCTGTATTTGTACCGACAGTGCTGATCGAAAAACTAAAGCTACCCGCATTCTGAACTCCGCCAATCGGTATCGATATATCCCGCGTGTCATTTGTTATTTCGATGGTTTGTGGTACCGGAGAATTTGAGAAACTCAAAGTAACCGTGCCCGGAGTCTCAACACTCACAATACCGAGTTTGAATTCGAGATCGCTCCAATATTTATTTATTTCCGGTATGCTATAATTCACATTCAACCGGGTAGTGCCGTTTGGATTCATTGATTGAGGAAGATCGCTAAGTAAACATCCGATTTCAACTGTGAAATTAACAGTTGCATCTGTACTATCGCTAAATTCCTCCTCGCTATCATCATCCCATCCCATTGAAAATCCGGCATATTCACTTTCATTACATGGAGAGGTAACATCCCCTGAATCAGCCGGTATAGCGTGGGATATATTAATAGTATATGATTCTGAAATATTTTCTTTGCCAATTTGATTTGGGGTTGTGCCATATGCATCATCATCGTTGTGAATAATAAACACATTGGGATTAGAACTATAGTTAACAAGATCAAACGTCTTTTCCCCGCAAAAATTCCAAACTGTTTTCTTTGACCACCACTCTCGATGTATTTCGCTATATTCCCATATAGTTGTGCTATAAGAACTTTTTGCGTCATCCGGGTATGTGATTATGAGTTTATGACCTGGTGGAATCAATCTTCTTACCATTTGGCAGTACCTGCCAAATTTCACTTCTGTTGATGGAGGTGTAAAGTCTGGATCATAGCTTTCAGATACTATTATATCAACAGTTGCGTTCGAATGACCCGGAAGTTTAATTTTATCATTCTCAATTGCAACTCTGCTGTAAAGGTTGTGTGTACCACCTGCTTCTTCTTGGTTGCCATCACTCTTACAGTAAATATAGGTATCACTACCATAGGTAACTGTTCCGTTCAATGTAACAAAATGACCACTGCCACTGGAATACGTATATCCAATTTCAATATCTTCGCCATCCTTTGCCTCATTTACCAAAAATTCCTTTGTTGGAAACGATCCGATACTTGCATCCATGCACTCAGCTTGCGTTTGACCTGTTGAGCTTAATATTGGTCCATCAGATTGATTATCCTGATATTTGACTTTAATAGGTAAATTGTACATTTCGGCAAAATCAACTTTTGCTCTAATGAATGCATTATCTTCTACTCCGTCTTTACCTTTTCTATTCATTAGGCTGCTCAATTGATTAAATGTATTTCGTAAATCAGTCGGAAAGTTGATCTCGGGGTGTGTTTTCTTGAGCCAACTAAGACTATTTGCTGCCGCAGCAGGTCCACAACCACCTTTATCCCCATCATATGTTTTCTTATTAAGATCAATATTTGGCATTGATTTAGGATCATCGGGATTACAACTTATATACACTTCATCTTTTGGTTGAATATCCTGCCAAAATTCAGGATACCAATCAAATGGACTTGTCTCGGGAGTATATGTGTTGACTCTTCCATTACTGACATCTTGAAGTAACGGGATAACATCCGCCTCACCTGGATTACCGGTAGGGGCATACGTCATTGGATTTGCCATTACTTCGTAATAGTAATTTACTAAATCAAGAAATTCGCCCGGTTCAACACCTATTATATCAAGCGGGAAGTTTACCGAAATTGACTGGGGATAAGTTGTGTAATTCATTCCCGGTATAAAAAGATTTTGTATACCCCACCCCATTTGGTTTGTAGAAGGATTGATAATAGTCATGTTAAAAAAATAATTTCCGTTTTCGAATGGAGTATAGGAAAACGTTAACATTCCGACATTGGTTATAGTTGTTACTCCATTCACTTCCTCTACGATTTGATTAATAGTAAAGGAACCTTTCATAGCCTCAAGCCTTTGCTGCGAAACAGATTTCGCGGAATTAGTTTGCATCGAATTTTTCATTGCGAATTGGGTGGAAGAGGAATCTTCAATTAAAGATTTATGTCGGGAATTTAATTTGGCAGATTGTGCTTGTCGCAAGACAGTAAATTGATTACCGGAGATTAACAGTAATAGGAAACAAATAAGTAGAAGTTTTTTCATTTCGATTTCCTCAATTGTTTTCAACTAATTTATATCGGTCAAATAACAAGAAACTACTATCGAACTGTAGATGAACAATCGGAATTTATGAACAATAAGAGAATTGGAGTAAGGAATTCCGACGTAAATATACAAACATTTCGGAAATAATAATTTGCCTTACTTCAAATCAAATAATGAGAATCAAATCGGGACAGAAATCGTCTAATCATAAGTAAAAGCAATTATCTTCTATATTAAAAAATGAGGTCAATATGAACCCGGCTCGAAAAAACATATTCGAATTATTTACACAGATAACAAAATATTTCTCACCAAAAATTATCGGGGAAGTAAACGATGTCTACATCAAACTTGCCAAAATAAAAGGCGATGATGTTCCCTGGCACACTCACGATAACGAAGATGAAATGTTTTTTATTGTCAAAGGTTCGCTAACAATGCAGATAGAGAAAAAAGACAGCTTTAAATTGGAAGAGGGTGATTTTTATATCGTCAAAAAAGGATTGCTTCACAGAGTGTTTTCGGATGAGGAATGCTGGCTTATGCTGGTTGAGAATAAAGAGACAAAACATACCGGTAATGTTCAATCAAAAATAACCAAATCCATCAAAGAGCAGTTCTAATTTTTAAGATATCCTGGTGTTTTTTTCAAAAAATGATATTATTTTGGCATTCGTCAATTCAACTTATTTAGAAAAGTCACGAATTAATTTTGTCGGGAAATAATACTTTATCAAATTAAAACACTCGGGATATTATGTGCTAACGTTGATTCTATTCCAAAGGAAAATTTGTAATTTTCACAACCCGCGGGGATAATTTCGTCGCAACTTGTAAATTCCCCGTCTGAAAATATCGCTTAGATTATACTGTTAATAAATCTTATCATATATTCGGGCAGTGTTAATGAAAATACTCTTTTTATTTTTTTCTTTTATTTTGGGTCTGGATTCATTCGCACAGGACGCATTAAAACCTTTTAAAACACCTACTCCGCCTATCATCGATGGCGAACTTAACGATACTTTTTGGCAAAACTCACTCACGATTTCGGGATTTAAAACCTTTGCCCCGGATTTTGGTCACGACGCGACTGAAAAAACCCTTGCCTATGCAGCATACGACAGCGACAATCTATATTTTGCATTTTATTGTTATGACAGAGAACCGGAAAAAATAAAAACTTCCGTTAACAATAGAGACAACATCACATCTGACGATTGGGTTTGCATTAATCTCGATACATTCAACGATCAGCAATCGTTGTATGCTTTTTATATTAATCCGTTCGGTATTCAAAGCGACAGCCGTTATTCTGCCGGACAGGAGGATTTCAGTTCGGATTTTGTTTGGTACAGCGCAGGCAAAATCCAAAATAACGGATACTCTGTTGAAATTCATATCCCGTTAAAAAGCATCCGCTATTCCGAAACTAATCCGGTAATCATGTCAATTTTTTTTGAGCGGTATATAAGCAGATTCTCCGAACATGCTTCTTTCCCGGAATTTGACGCTGAAAAGGGATTTGCTTTTTTTCAGCAGATGCAGCAGCTTGAATACAATGAGTTAAATTACAATACATTGCTCGAAGTCATCCCTGCCTTTACCTATTCAAGAAAATATAATCTTAACCAGGCGGGTAATTTGGAAAAGCACCAAGATCACGGGGAGCTGAGCTTAACGGCTAAATATGGAATTACCTCCGATCTTATTCTCGATGCGACATATAACCCCGATTTCAGTCAGATTGAATCCGATGCAGGGCAGGTTGATGTTAATCTTAGGTATGCGCTTTATTATCCCGAAAAAAGATCTTTCTTTCTCGAAGGAAATGAAATATATAATGTTGCGGCCACAACTTCTTCGATAGTGGACCCTCTTAGCTCCTTGCTTCATACAAGAACAATTATGGATCCATTAACGGGAATAAAACTCTCCGGTAAAATTGGAATTAAAAATACTGTCGCTGCAATGTATGCCATGGACGAACAACCGGACGATCTTGATGATAGTCTAGGAAATTATTCCCATTTCCCTATCCTTCGTTACAGAAGGACTTTGTGGGACGATAGTTACATAGGCGCTATTTATACCGGGAAGGAACTTACAAAAAGTTTTAACCGTGTTGGGGGAATTGACGGAATATTTCGTCTTTCCGAATCGAGTTTGTTGGAATTCAATGCGATCTTGTCGAGGCTTAAAAGTACTCCTGATGCTGAGTCGAAGAATGGTCATACATGGGGCATGCAGTATTGCAATAATACCCGCGATGTTCAGTATGAATTTTCAGCTAAAGAAATTTCAACTGACTTTAATACAGAAACCGGTTACTTAACACGAAATGGAATTCTCAATTTCACCGGTTTGCTCAATCCAAAATTTTATCCGGAGTCTTCATTCTTTCAAAGAATTGAGTTGCAGGCATTTACTGCTCAAAGCCAGGATAAGCCAAGTGGAATGTGGGAAACTTCAAACCACGTTTATGCCCAGGTTTATTTTCTTGGAGCGTTAGCGGCAAGAATTAAATATTCGTATTCTACGGAAATTTTTACCGGCAACCGTTATAATACGAGCGGTTTCGACATTCATATTGGAGGTTTGCTTTCCCGTTTAATAAACCTTTCTGTTTTTTATAAAATTTACAACTCCATAAATTATTTGGAGCTTTACCAGGGTAAAAGTAATTTATTAAATGCCATCGTTATTTTAAGCCCGACAGAAAATATCGAATCGGAATCAAGTTTTATTTATAACGATTTTTACCGCTCATCAAATTCCGAACATATATACGACTATATGATTATCCGGGAAAAACTTACATATCAATTAAATAAATACTTGTTCTTCCGCGGGATTGTTGAATACAACGATTACTGGAAAACATTGTTAACCGATTTTCTTATTTCATTTACCTATGTACCCGGAACGGTTATCTATCTAGGATATGGTTCGCTTTATGAGAAGCTCCATTGGAATGATCATTCACACCAAACTGAAGAATACAGTAAATATAAAGAAAGCATGAGGGGCTTTTTCTGCAAACTATCTTATCTATGGAGACTTTAAAAAGTTTTTATAAGGACAATCGCTCGCTGCCGCAGAGTTTCGTAATCTAATGTCATGTCAAATGTAAGATGGAAAACGTAAAATGGAATTTTGACTATATCTGTGGTTATTTAACATCTTCCATTTACCATTTTACATGTGACATACCACTAAGTTACTAGCCTACTCAATAGCATCGGGTTCTATGTGAATCATTACTTCCAGGTTGGTAATTTGACTTAAAAGAGCTTGTTCAACTTTATGGGAAATTTGATGAGCCGCTTCAATTGATAGATTCTTATCAACGTGAATGTTTACATCAACAAATTTATTTGGGCCGGATTCTCTTACTTTTAAATTATGAAATTTTTTTACTTCTGGAATCTTTTTTATAATGTCTGTTACTAGCTCATGCAATCCTTCCGGCGCTTTATCTATGAGCGCATCAAAAGATTTTTTACCAAGCCGATAAGCGACGGTTAATACTATAACGGCAACAATTAATGCGGCAATAGGGTCGGCGTAATGAAAATCAAATAGCGATACGCACAAAAGTCCAAGTAAAACAACAGATGAACTCCAAATGTCGGTTGAAAAATGCAGTGCGTCTGCTTCGAGGGCTTGACTGTTGTGCTTCTTAGCTATCTTGTAAAGAGCCCGTGATCTCGAAATGTCAATAACGATTGACGTGATAATTACGATAAAGCTCCACACTGTAACTTCAATTTCTACCTCGTGTGTAATTAATCGACGGACAGCCTCATAAATAATCCAGAAACACGTAATGAAAAGCAGCAGAGTTTGAATCAAAGCAGAATAATTTTCCATTTTCCCGTGCCCGTAATTATGCGAATCGTCGGGAGGTACATCTGCGAATTTTACTGCAAATAAGGTTATTATTGCCGCGACTAAGTCCAAAGCAGAGTGCAATGCTTCGGATAATAGACCGAGGCTTCCGGTGAGTAATCCTACAACTAACTTGAAAGTAGTTAAAAACATTGCGGCAATTACAGAAGTAAGAGCTATGAATGATTTTTCATTTTTCTTTTTAATTACAGCAGACATCAAAATTCCTTATTCGTAAATCAAAATTAGCTCAAAAAGTTTACTAATTCTAAGAAACCTGTTGCCAAATATAAATTCCCGGTCTATTAAACAGAATGAAAAAGTGGATGACTCAAATCAAAAGTATGGTTAAAAATATGAAAATATCATTCCCGCTATTGACTTAATGGAATAACATTATTAATCTTATACCGGAAAGAATGATATATTAAATGGTAAACTCAGTAAACAACCCGGCACATATAGAGATTCTTAATTCCGGCAAAGATTTATCCGGCGCAAAAAGAATTAACGATATTAAACTCCAAACCGATCCTAATCTGTTTGAGAGGTTAACCACGCAGGAACAGAAGAATACAATCGTTTCGGAACAGCTTGACGACAATTCTTCTCTTCAAAATTATAATCTTCAATTCCAACCTAATACCCCATTGGCAAAACCGGCTAAAAAAGAAAAAACATTTAACGAAACTCATAAACCGGAAAAAGAAAAATTCTTCAGTTCCGACGTTACTGAGACTGACGAATTAGAAAACGAAGAGTATCAATTTGTTCCAGATGAATTAACTGAAGGCCGCGGTTACTACTTAGTGCTAAACGACCAATCACAATTCGAAGCTGTTAAACAGTTACAGAGTCCCCATTACCGCATACAAGAGAATCTAAAAAGAATTTATCAGCAAGGATTTAGAAAGAGTCCCGGCACGCTGGTAAATCTTACTTATTAGTATTTGTCGAAGTATCCCCTTCGCCTATATAATTTTGCCCCTTTAATTCTTTCGTCGCCCAATTGATTTACGATATAATGCTTCTCTGGTTTTCCGTTAACTTCAAGAATTTCGTAACCCACCACACCCTTTTTTAATAGTTCGGTAAGCATTTTTAAAAACTCTTCTTTCTCAGCCGAATTAAGATCATCGATATCAAGCCGATCCGGAGAGCCGAGATTTAAAAATTTATCGAGTTTGGCAAATGCCTTGGATGTGTTGGATATTTCAATACTATCTTTTTTAGTATTATCCTTTGCTGAAACTTTTATCTTTTCGAGCAAATAAGAATAGATGCTCTGTGTTGATTTTGAGCCTTCAACCGGAAGCATAATAATTACTCTTTTTTCCACATTATCGGAATAATTCGGAAAAGGTTGAGTGTGACCAGGCAAAATGGATTGATAAAAATTTAAGTTACGACTAACCTCTCGGGATGAAGTCAAAAAATTCTTAGTGATTCTTCGTGCGCTTAGTGCCTTCGTGGTATATCTTTGGTTTTTCTTTCTTTTTAGAAAATAGCGACCACTAAGAAAAGATTACTTGAGAATTCATGAACAACCAGAGCCAAAGTAAAATCAACATATAAAAATTAGATAGAATCTTTGGCTTTCCAATGATATTTTATCAATCATAATAATGACAAAATTGTAAATGGATAACAACGTAAATCCCGTAATACTAACTGCAACCGATATCGAAGTCCATTTCGGCGAGCAAATAATTCTTGATAAAGCATGCTTGAGTATTCACGAAGGCGACCGGATCGGATTAGTCGGCAGGAACGGCGCGGGCAAATCTACATTCTTTAAAATCATTTCAGGACTAATGCCCGCGGATTCCGGCGAAGTTGCGAAGAAGAAAGATTTGGTGATTGGATTTTTATCGCAGGAATTTACTCTCGATAACACGAAGACTGTTTATGGAAATATCCTTGACGGCGCAGAGAGAGTTTTAACACTACTTGCTGAATACGAGCAACTATCGCATGATTCGCCGAGACGGCATTTGCTCGAGGAAAGAATAATGCAACTTGATGGATGGAATCTCGAACGAAAGATTTCTCTGCTGACAAAATCTTTGAGCGCCCCGGACTTGCAGCGGAACATTTTCACACTTTCTGGTGGTGAGAAACGACGTGTGGCGCTTTGCCGCGCTCTAATTTCCCAGCCTGATTTATTAATTCTTGATGAACCTACAAATCACCTCGATACGGATTCGATTGAGTGGATTGAAAACTTTCTTGCGAATTACAAAGGCACATGTATCTTTGTTACGCACGACCGCTACTTCTTAGACAGAATCGCGACGCGAATAGTTGAGTTGTCATCGGGAGTTTTCTTTTCGCATCAGGGTAATTATACGGACTACTTACTTAACAAAGCTCAGCGACAGGCAGTAAAAGAAATTGAAGAACAAAAGCGCCAAAACTTTTTACGTCGTGAATTGAATTGGGTCTTGAGGGGTCCGCGAGCACGCAGAACAAAAGCAAAAAGCCGGCTTGATAATTATAATGAGGTCGCATCGCAGCAAGGTTTTGAAGCTGAGCTTGATGTTGAAATGGTAATACCGACACCGGAAAAATTGGGCAACAAAGTTGTCGAGCTAAAAAACATTTCAAAGGAGCTTGGCGGGCAAAAACTTTTTTCTAATTTGATTTTTAACTTCGAACCCGGCAGACGTCTCGGCCTCATCGGAAAAAATGGTGTAGGTAAAACAACATTATTAAAAGTTATGCTTGGCGAACTTGAACCTACAACAGGCAAGATAGATATTGGTGAGAAAACCGAATTCAATTACGTTGATCAATCGCGTCTGCTTTTGAATGATGATGATACTGTGATTAATGCAATCGGCGAAGGAAACGATATGATTAAATTCGGGAGATTGCAATTGAGTGTGTGGACATATCTTCGTCGATTCCTTTTCACCGATGACAGAATTAACACACTTGTTGGAAGATTATCCGGCGGCGAAAAGAGCAGGCTTACTCTTGCGAGAATTTTAAAGAACGGCGGTAATTTTTTAATGCTCGACGAGCCTACAAACGATCTCGATCTCCCAACACTCCGGGTTCTCGAAGAAGCGCTTATCGGATTTGACGGATGTGTTGTTGTTGTGAGTCACGATAGATATTTCCTGAATCGTGTTTGCAACGGCATTCTCGCATTCGAAGATAACGGCGAAGTTCATTTCAGCGAAGGTAATTACGATTATTACATTGAGAAGAAGAATAAGAGAATGAACAAGAATAAGATAGAAAATGTCATAACAAAAAAAGAAGACACACGTGTAAAAACAAAAGTTAAAAAACTTTCGTGGAAAGAGACGAAAGAACTCGAAACAATTGAAGAAGACATAATGAACGCTGAAGCGGAAGTTGAAAGAGTTGAGGCAATTTTTTCCTCACCGGATTATTATGAAAAGTATGCGACCAAAACGAACGAATTAAACCAACAACTCGAACAGGCAAAAGCAAAGGTGAGCAAATTATACCGGCGATGGGAAGAACTGGAGCAAATTAAAAATAGTTTGTAAGAATTGTTAGCCGTGAATATTCCAGCTCAATTTGATGGCGATTTGCTCAACAAATATTCGAAGTAACGCGATTTGATTTGTTTGCTTGCAAGAGCTTGTTTTATTGGCGGCAGTTTTAGAACTACTCCGAGTATTGCAGCCATCGCGCGGTGGTTCCACAACGCGTGGTTATCAAATATCAAGTTCTGGAATTTGCCTCTCTCAATAGCCATCATTACTGCTTTGTGGACTCCGTTCAATGGAGTAATTACTCTTTGTTTCCTTTCGATTAATTTGACTCCATTCTCTGTGCATGCCTTAACACATAACCCGCAGCCAAGACAAATCTCTTCATTTAATTTTGCTCTTTTCTTTTTCTTCTTCACCGGATCATTAGCGGAAACAAGGGTCATTGCTTCTACCGGACAAATCTCGACACACTTACCGCAGCCCGTGCAGTTTTCTATTTTTATTTCAGGAAGATAATTTGTTGTATGCACCGGATGAAGCATACCGAACCGTTTGGCGGCAAGCATCGCTTCGCAGCAGCACCCGCAGCAATTGCAGATAAAAGAAACTCCCCGTTTTACATTCTCGCCGAACTGAACAAGATTCTTTTCATAAGCTAATTGAAGTAAATCCATTCCTTCTTTAACATCTATCGCTCTCGCAATTTTATGCTTTGATAATGACTCTGCGGCGTCATTGAATGTCATGCAAATATCCATCGGTGCATCGCATGCTTTACCGAGATGTTCCATTTTATGCCGGCAGTAACAAACTCCAACAGCTCTATGACTTGCGGTTTGAATTACTTCGGTCGCTTTCTCGTAATCAAGCACCTCGAGTTTGTTCGATTCACTTACAGCGTTTTCATTTACAAACACTCTACCTAACTGCGTTTCGCCGTTTGTGAAAAGTTGTTTTATAAAATCTTCTTCCACGTTCAAATATTGATAGAACAATTCAGCTAATACTTTTTGATCAATATCATTTCTGATACGCATCATCGAAAACTCGAAGAAGCCCGCCATCGGCGGGGGAAGTGTATATTCGGATTTTCCATTCATTTCAACATCCATCAATATTCCTTTAGATGAAAGTTCATCGAGAAGTTTTTGTGTTTCCACCAACGATTTCTTTGTTGAACGCGCAGCAGTTTCTACGGTGAATGGTTTTATAGGCAGAAGCGATACAAATTCCGCTTCTTTCTCTGAAAATAATAGCTGAAGAATTTTATACAACAACTCGGAAGGCGGCGCACCCTGCGGAAACCGGTTTATCCGGTCAACTAAATTTTTATATGCAGACTTTATTGTTACGTGCGACATAAGCTGGAATGCAATTAAATAGAATTATTATGGTAACAATATAAATATTACTTTAGAATTATTCGAAAATGTTTTTACATCACTTTGGGGATGAAAAAATTGTCCAATCATATCCTTCGGCACGTTGGGGATTTAATTGCCCACAACCATTTAACAATTAATCTGTTCATCAGTTTTATACTGCTGTCTGCAAACTGCCAACTGTGTGCTTAACGTAATAGCACCATCTTCTTCGATAAAAGCTTATCAATTTACTACGGCGATATTTTTACATCCTCATTTCTTCTGCGCATTTGTCAAATTTATTAACTGAAACTCATGCCGTATCGGATGCATTACCGCATGTTCCATCATCGCATCGACGCAATACTCAACTCCCCAATTGGATGTGTACGTCTGACCATGAAATTTATCTTCCGGCACATCGCATAATTGCAGTCCCCAATTCTCCAACAAATGTTCGGTGTATTCGTCAATTTTATATGGTAATTCTTCTGCCTGGGGCGCCGGTATAATTTCCGGTTCGGGCAGCTCAAGTTTTTTGCAAATCCAAATATTGTATCCACGCGCTGAATTTAAAATGTGTCTTCCAAGCATATCAATAGATGCATACCACTCATCATCTGTTTCGGGTAGCTTTATATTGGCAGCCTTCGCTGACTTCCATGTATTCACAAAAGAAAGAATGTGTAAACGATGAAGTGCAATCAACGCTTCAGCGCCTTTATATTTAAACATCTTCTGCTGATTCATTTTCGTCCCAACATTTTTTGCAAAGATAAATTAATTTGCCGCCTCGCGGACTAATATCCTTTTTAACTCATTTATATTCAACGATGTTGGAATTCCTTCCGCGCACCAATGTTTCCGGCAGCCGCTATAATCAAGAAGAACGCACTGCGCAGGTACGCCGTATCTTTTCAATTCCCAACCGCCTTCAACAAGAGTTGTAACACATGCCGATGCAATTACTCCGCGCACGGGGCTGTCTTTCCGCGGCGCCCAAAGTGTGAGGTCGGAAGCATGTGGAATGACATATACATCAAAATCGTTTTTCTTTCCCATTTCTCTCAATCCATTTACACGGCACTGAGGTGTGCAGCCCGTGCAAATCAATCCTTCTTTAACTCGCTTAGCTTTGCATTCTTCGTTTGAATTGATTCGCATGCAACCCGGTAAAAGAACTACATTCAAATTTGTTTTCCGAAAATCTTTTCGGAAAGCCCGATTCATTAATTCAGCGCCAACCATGTTTAAATGATATTCGAGTCGGGAGCGCGTGCAAGAAACACGGTCTTCGCGCCAACGATATTTATTCTGTGAGCATTCGAGAAAATCGTTGACATTTTCCGTATATTTGCCAAGCACCTCATTCGAACGAATATCGAACCAGCTAATAAAATTATTTATCGTTATAAAAATCTTCTTCATAAAAGCAGCGTCTTTCATCCCCCAGTAAGCACGCCAAAATACGAAGCGTATTGCTTGTTCTCTGAATTCACCGGTCGCTTCCATCCATTTACAGAAATGATCTACTTGCTCGAGTATTGGAATTTGAATATGTTGTTTTCCGTTCCTTTCGGGAAGCAAAACAAGAGTTATAAGAACTCCGCGCGCTGCATCAATTGCCGGTTTGATTTTCTGATGTTTCTTTCGCCATTCCCCCATACGCGACATTGTTACGAACGGTGCACGCTTAACTGCGAGAGCTTTATCAGCGTATGTTTTCCATAAAATTCCAAAACTGATTAACTCCAGAATGTATTCTTCAACTTCGCGAACTTCTTCGAGTTGATATGATTTCAGATATTCGATGTATTCACTCACAAGCGGCACCAGTGTATCAGCGGATTGAGCGACTACTTCGTTTGTAAAATTGCGTGCTGTATTGTAATACGCATCCGAGTTTGATTGCTCGATTTTCAGCGAATAAGTTATTGCATCCATGTTTCTTCCCATAATATCTAAAAGATTACTACCTGATCAGGAAAATGGTTTGCGATTATGACGAACAAAGATAAAACAAAGTTTTTCAAGAACCATAATGGAACACTGAATTTCATGATTTCTTAAGATTAATGCCGATCATAAAAACTTGCCTGACGGCAGACGGATCCACATTCTATTTATACTTATTTCATTAAACCGGGAAGTTTATTTCTTTCGTCTATCCATTTTAACCATGCGATACAATCTTCCGTCCACTTTGCTGTGTGTCCTTTATTTACGGCAAGAGAATATCCGTGTCCACCTTCGGGATAAAGATGCATTTCTACTGGAATGTTTTTTTCTTTCAACGCTTTATAAAACATCAAACTGTTCTCAACCGGAACACTTTTATCGTCGCAGCTATGCACAATAAAAGTTGGTGGTGTATCGGTCCTTATCTGCAATTCATTCGAATAATAGTTAATCAATGCAGTATCAGCCGGTTCGCCGATCAATGCTTTTCGTGAACCTTGATGACAGAATGGATCGGTGAAAGTAATAACGGGATACATTAGTATCATAAAATCCGGGCGCGAACTGAATTTATCGATTGGGTCAACAACCTCGGGTAATCCCAAATCGAAATGAGTCCCGAGGGTTGAAGCGAGATGTCCGCCCGCAGAAAATCCTATAATTCCTATTTGATCTTCCTTAAAATTCCATTCGTGCGAATGATAACGTGTTAGCCTCATCGCTCTTTTTACATCAAGTAAAGGTGATTCGTGTCCGACAATATTATTTGAAGAAATCGGAAGACGGTATTTTAAAATGACTGCCGCGTAACCGTGCGAGTTAAAAAACTTGGCAACGTCGTCTCCTTCATAATCAAACGCAAGCCGCATGTAACCACCGCCGGGACAAATTACAACTGCCTTGCCGTTCGCATTTTTTTTTGAAGGTAGATAAACGGTGATTGAAGGTACTTGCACGTTACTGATTCGAATTACATCGGAAGTGTCGCGTACTTCAACTTCGTTTGTTTGCCTTCTGTTAGGAATATCGGATTCCCAAAGAGGGAGAACAAAGCTTTGCGCGCTGGTGATTACATTAATAAACAAGATTGAATTGATCAGTAGAAAGTATTTTTTCATGATGGGGCTTACCTGTAGATTTTTTGTTAATAGTGGAAGAATTTAATCCGCTATGCAAAGTTATTAAACATGCATTTAATAATTCCAAACGAAAAAAGATAAAATTGATGAGAGAGGTAGTGCGAAAATGAGTAGGAGTAAGAATAAGTTCGAGGTATTCTTTTAAAAAGTATTTTAAATTTTCTTGATCTTTTTCTTGATCATATTCTTACTCTTGTTTTTAGCTATCCTTCCAAACTCAGCAGAAATGGATTCTCCAGCGCATTGATTACCCAACGTAAAAATCGAATTCCGTCAGCGCCGTCGATTATTCGGTGATCATACGATAACGAGAGCGGCATCATCAACCGCGGTTTAAATTCGCCTTCAATGTAAACAGGCTCGAATGCCGAGCGCGAAACTCCGAGTATTGCAACTTCGGGTGAATTGACAATCGGGGTAAAATATGTCCCGCCTATTCCGCCAAGATTGCTGATTGTAAAGCATCCGCCCTGCATATCTTCAAGCGAAAGTTTTTTGTCTCGCGCCTTTTTTGAAATCTCCGCGAGCTCAATTGATAATTGGGTTATGTTCTTTTTATCAATATCGCGGATAACAGGAACGAGCAATCCTCTATCGGTATCAACCGCAATGCCGACATTCACAAATTTTTTAAATATAACTTCATTCTTTTCCATATCAACGCTGGAATTAAACTGCGGGAACACTTTCATTGCCGAAGCAATAACTTTCAGCAGAACACCGGTTACGGTTAATTTGCCGCCGGCGTCTTCTACCTTTTTGCCGAAGAGTTTTCTCAACTTTTCGAGTTCGGTAATGTCGGCTTTATCGAATTGAGTAACATGCGGAATTGTCGCCCATGCATACGAAAGATGCTCGGCTGTTTTACGGCGCACATTGCTCATTGGCTGTCGTTCAACTTCACCCCATTTCGAAAAGTCAGGAAGTGTTTCGCGTGCAATTCCAACAAACGATGCTGGCGCTCCGCTCTGTTGACCCGGCATCCATGTTTTCAATTGTTCATTTATGTTTTTTGAGTAGGCTTTAACATCTTCAATCGAAATTCTATTGCCGGGTCCGCTGCCCCGCACTTGGTGAATATCAATTCCTATCTCGCGTGCAAACCTTCTTACCGAAGGAGCGGCAGGCGCTATCTGCGAAGTGATTTCTTTTTTAAACTGGCGCGCTGCGTGTGTGTTGTCTTCGATAACATTTTTTTCCGGCAACTTCGTTGTAATTATTTCTTCCACCTTTACGGGAACAACTGCGGCAGCAATTGATTTTTCATTTCCATTTTTCATTACGGGAGAGGTTGTTTCAATTAGCAAAATTGTTTGACTGGGTTTAACTTTTTCTCCCGCCTTCACACTAATTTTTTTTACAATTCCATTTACATCCGATGGTACTTCCACGGTTGCTTTGTCTGTTTCAATTTCGAATAGCGGTTGATCAACTTCAATCTTGTCGTTTGCAGAGACAAGTATCTTCGTAAGATCGGCGCTGAGAATATTATCTCCGAGTTCCGGCAGTTTAAATTCAATAATCATCGGTTCGGTTGACGTGTTTGCAGAAACAGTTTCAACAACTTTCACCGGTTCCGGCTTTGTAATAATTGTATCGACCAATTTTTCATTTTCAATTTTTTCTTGAACCGCCACGGCAGCGACGGACTCAATTTTAATCAGCACATTTCCGGATTTTGTTTTATCGCCCGCTTTAACCAACACCTCTTTAACAACTCCGCTAATTTCAGACGGCACTTCAACAGAAGCTTTGTCGGTTTCAATTTCAACAACGGGTTGATCCTTCTCTATTTTATCACCGGCTTTAACAAAAACCCTCGTAATATCTGCCGATGTTATGTTATCGCCAAGTTCCGGTAGTTTGAATTCAATAATCATTTTTTCCTCGATTAATTCTGAGTCCCCGCCAATGGCGGGAGCGAAGAATCTCATTTTGTTTTCATAACCATTTTACGATTTCATCGGATTCGGTTTATCAGGATTGATTCCCAAATCCTTCATTGCTTTTTTAACAACTTCTTTTTTAACGGAGCCTTCTTTCATCAACGAATAAAGCGAAGCATAAACAATATGTTTTGCGTCCACCTCGAAAAAGTCCCGCAGGGAAGCTCGTCCCTCGCTTCTTCCAAATCCAAAAGTTCCAAGTGAATGAAGCGGTCCGGGCAGCCATTTTGCAAGCGCGTCTTTCATTAATTGAATATAATCCGAGGCAGCAACGAACACGCCGGTTTCGCCTTTTGTGATTTCTGCGATGTAAGGCAATTTCGATTCTTTGTCGGGATTGAACATATTCCATCGTTCGGTTTCCTGTGCATCGAGATGAAGATTTTTATAACTCGTAACGCTCCAAATATCAACATCAACTTTGTAATCCTTTTCAAGTATATCCGCCGCTTTGATAACCTCATTCAAAATTGTTCCGCTGCCAAGCAGATGCACTTTCGCTTTTTTCTCTTTCCCGTTTTTCTTTGAAGCAGTTTTTTCACCGGCTCTGAATTTATACATACCGGCAAGAATTCCTTCTTTAATTTTTTCTGTTCCTCCATCGGGATCAACAGGCATCGGGGGTTGCGCATAATTTTCATTCATGATTGTAATATAGAAGAAAACATTTTCCTGCTTTTCATACATGCGGCAGATTCCCTTCCGAATAATCACTGCAAGCTCGTATGCGAACGCAGGATCGTATGCAACGAGATTTGGAACAGTGTAAGCCAACAAATGCGAATTACCATCCTGATGCTGAAGCCCTTCGCCCGCAAGAGTTGTTCTACCCGCAGTAGCGCCAAGGAAAAATCCTTTCGTCTGCATATCGGCAGCAGCCCAAACAAGATCGCCGACTCTCTGCATACCAAACATCGAGTAAAGTGTGAAGAAAGGAATCATGTTTATTCCATAAGTTGCGTATGCAGTACCCGCAGCTATGAACGACGAAAACGAACCTGCTTCGGTAATTCCCTCTTCAAGAATTTGTCCGTTCTTCGCTTCTTTATAATATAAAAAACTATCTCTATCAACCGGCTCGTAAAGCTGACCGGTGTGCGCATAAATTCCAATCTGGCGGAACAGCGCTTCCATTCCGAATGTGCGCGCTTCGTCGGGAACTATCGGCACAATCAGATGACCGAGTTCTTTGTCCTTTAACAGCTTTGCAAGTATACGAACAAAAACCATCGTAGTTGAAACTTCGCGCCCTTCCGTTCCGGCAAAAAACTCATGGAATAATTCTTCCGACGGAGTTTTAAGAGGCGAAGCCTTCACAACTCTTTTGGGAACATAACCACCAAGAATTTTTCTTCGTTCTTTGATGTACCGGATTTCAGCCGAGTCTTCCGGCGGGCGATAAAACGGGGCTTTGGTCACATCTTCATCGCTCAACGGAATTGAAAACCGTGTGCGAAATTCTTTTAGTTCTTCTTCGTTTAATTTTTTCTGTTGATGCGTAATATTTTTTCCTTCGCCTGCTTCGCCAAGCCCGTAACCTTTTACAGTCTTGGCTAAAATGACCGTCGGCGAACCTTTGTGTTCAACAGCAGCTTTATATGCGGCATAAACTTTTTCGGGGTCGTGACCGCCGCGTTTCATTTTTTCAAGTTGCTCGTCGGAATATTTCTCAACGAGTTTCAAGAGTTCGGGATATTTACCAAAGAAATGTTCGCGAATATATTTACCGCCGCGCGTAACATAATTTTGCGATTCTCCGTCGATGCTTTCGTTCATTCTTTTTGCAAGCAATCCTGTTTTATCCGCCTCGATCAAAGGATCCCAATCACTTCCCCAAATTACTTTTATTGCATTCCATCCGGCGCCGCGGAACATTGCTTCCAATTCCTGGATAATACTTCCGTTTCCGCGAACAGGTCCATCAAGTCGCTGAAGGTTGCAGTTGATAACAAAAATTAAGTTGTCAAGCTTCTCGCGTGCTGCGAGTGAAATTGCACCCAGCGCTTCGGGTTCATCGGTTTCGCCGTCGCCGAGGAACGCCCATATTTTTTGATCGCTTGGTTTTTTCAATCCGCGGTCTTCGAGATAACGATTGAATCTTGCTTGATAAATTGCCTGTAACGGACCAAGCCCCATAGACACGGTTGGGAATTCCCAAAAGTCAGACATCAGCCACGGATGCGGATATGACGAAAGACCGCCACCGGGTTTTAATTCTCTTCTAAAATTTTCAAGCTGCTCTTTTGTGATTCTTCCTTCGAGAAAAGCGCGGGCATAAATTCCGGGAGCCGCATGTCCCTGGAAATAAATTATATCGCCTTCGTGATTCCCGTCTTTGCCCCGGAAGAAATGATTGAATCCAATCTCGTACAAAGTTGCTGCCGATGCGTATGTTGAAATGTGTCCGCCGATGCCGTTTTCTTCTTTGTTGGCGCGAACAACCATCGACATTGCGTTCCACCGGATAATGCTTTTTATCCGCCGTTCAATTTCCCTTCCGCCTGGAAAGTTTGGCTGCTTATTTTGGGGAATTGTGTTTAGATAAGGCGTGTTTGCCGTGAAGGGCAAATCAACTCCCGACTCGTGCGCATAAGTATCAAGATCATGAAGTAATTGACGAACACGTTGCGGACCGCCGGATTTCAAAACATATTCAAGCGATTCTAACCATTCCTTTGTTTCCAATTCTTCAAGCTCGTTCCGACCGTCTTTTTTAATCTCATCCATATTTATTTCCTTGTAATTTTCAATCTATTGTTGGGATTGTAGTCCAATCCTAAGTTCATTGTAAATTTAGCAATTTTATTTAACAGTTATAATTCACTAAATCTATAACACATAATTTTGAAAAAAGGTTTTGTTTCTGCGTAAAATTTTGATTTTTATCAATACTGGAATCCTTATCTGGGGAATTGATGGTTCATTCATCTTCTTTTTGAAATTACTTTCTTTTATTTTTCCTCCGAGTATAATTTCTGCTTCACTTTGAAATAAAACATAGGGGAGTGTTATGGAAAAAGATATGGCAATCTTCGAAAGATTCAAGATACGCCGTCACTACGACGAAGAAAAAGAAGTATGGTATTTTTCAGTTGTTGATATAATACAGGCGTTAACCGAACAACCGGATTTTCAAAAAGCTAGGAATTACTGGAAAGTTCTCAAGAATCGACTTATGAAGGAAGGAAGTGAGTCGGTTACAAAATGTAACCGACTGAAACTAATAGCGGCAGATGGTAAAAGGTATTTAACGGATGTAGCAGACCCCGAAACTTTACTTAGAATAGTCCAATCTGTACCTTCGCCTAAAGCAGAACCGATAAAAGTGTGGCTTGCAAAAGTTGGATATGAACGAATAAAAGAAATATCAGACCCGGAAATATCTCTTAATCGTGCCCGTTCATATTGGAAAAAATACGGCAGAAGCGAGAAGTGGATTCAACAAAGAATGATGGGGCAGGAAACAAGGAACAAACTTACCGATTACTGGAAAAATCATGAAATAAAAGAAGGCGATGAATTTGCAATTCTTACGAATATTATCCATCAAGAATGGACGGGGATTACAGTAAAAGAACATAAGAATTTAAAAGGATTAAAAACGCAAAACTTACGGGATCATATGAGCGAAGCGGAATTAATTTTTACGGCATTAGCCGAACTATCAACACGCCAAATCGCTGAAACGATGGATGCAACCGGACTCGATGAAAATAAAACCGCAAGCAAAAAAGGCGGCAACATTGCCAAAGGCGCAAGGCTTGAACTCGAGGAGAAAACAGGCAAACCGGTTGTTAGCGGCAGTAATTTTTTATCGCCGGCTTCAAATCGAAAATTGAAAAGGAAAACATGAATCTTATCTATTAATTATTGCTTGGCTGTCACAAAAAAGGTTTTAATTCGGCTTAAATTTTTTATTTTCCTATTTGTTCAATATGTGCTTTTATGAAATGACTGTATGCAAGTATTATATGAGACTAAATGTCACCGCTAATTTAATCCAACTTTTTTCAAGAACATTTGAATCGTTCTAAAATTTCTAATCGGTATCGATGAGAGCATTTTATGTCGAGACCTTACTACCTTAAATAAATTATTCAAAGAATTCTGGATTATTAGTCTCCTTCTGCTTAATTTTTTAATTATTATTTTGAGGTTTATTTGTAATGTATCGTATCGTTCTTATTGCTATCCTTTTTTATTCAACTATATTTGGGCAGAATTCGGAAAAAGAAGTTATTATAAACTCAAAAGCATATTATTATGGCAATGCAATTGAGCAAGATTTAATTGCCGCAGAGGATTTAGCCTTCGACCGAATATTAAGAAATATATCAGATACACTTTCGTCCACATTCCAGAAATCTGCTAAGGAGAATCAAAACGAAGGAGTCGGATCCTTAGAGCAAATAATAAAAACATATTCCGAACCCTTACGTAAAAACGTCAAAGAAGTTATTGAATCTATCAATGAAGGCTTCGATGTTTTGCTATATATCCCGAAATCAGATATCGATAAAATATTCGAATATAGGAGGAGACTAGTTCGAAACCTTTATAAAAAAGCCGTGGAATTTGATAATACTGCTAATTTCGCCTATGCTCTGAAATCCTACTACTTCGCAATTATTTTAATGAATTCCCTACCGGAACTGAATGTGGTCTGTGAAAACAACTTAAATCTCAAAACAGAAATCACGCTTAGAATTAATCGGATTTTGAAAAATACACGATTTGAATTAGTTTCAGACTCCAAATTGAATGAGAAGGAAAGAGAAGTTTGCTTCAATATATTTGTTGGAGACAAAAAAGCAAAATCATTGATATTTACGTTTAAAGAGGGTGTGAATCAAGTAACAGCAAATACCCTTGACGGTTTTGCTATGGTTGGTTTGTACGGCAATAATGTTGGGATAGATACTCTTGACTTCAGAATTAAATACCAGTATTACGAATCAAAAGATGAAATAGAAGAAGTAGGAGAATTGTGGTCATTAATTAATAAGCCCACCTTTACAAATTATTTTCAAGTAGCTCTTTCTCCTAAAATTGAGATTTCTAAAAAAGAACAAGGTATGGATAAGAAATATTCAAAAGATACGTTACAAGGAGAAAAACAGAATTTTCAAGAGCAAATAAATTCAATCACACATGGAAAGTTTCAACTTAGATTAAAGAATACAGATAATTGCAATTTAGTCGATTCAATATCAAAAGAAGCATTAATTTTACTGGAGTTGATAAATAGAGTTGATACCGCTGCGATACAAAAATATTATGCAAAGGATGAATATATATTAAATAGAATCATGAGTATCCTAAAATATAATAATCTAAAAATAATCGAGAAATCGATTTACTCGGATCTTAACAAAACTTATAATGGATGGGAAATTAGAAAAATTCTGGTGTCAAATACGTATAAAAGCCTGAAAAAACAAACTCCCGATTACTTAATACTGGATTTCGATAAACAAGGAAATCTTTATGATATAAATTTCGGTATATATGAATCTTTATATGGGGATTTTGTTGAACAGGGTAATATTGGATGCGACTGGGATAAAAGGCAGGTTATAATAAAATTTATGGAAAAATATCGTACAACCTTTTTGACTCGCGATCTGAATACTATTGATTCTCTGTTCTCGGAAGGAGCAGTTATTATTGTAGGTAGAGTATTGCAAAAGAATAAAAACAAAGATGTGAAGCAATATTACGAACAGCTTCCGAACGTTGATTATATTAGGATTAATAAAGAAAAATATCTAGAACGATTGAAGAAAGTATTTGATGAGAAGAATGATATTTATGTGGGGTATTCTACTTTTCAAATAAATAAAAAGAACAAGCCACCTGTTTTTTATGGAATAAGTATGCGCCAGGATTATTTGTCCACGGGATACTCTGACGAAGGATATCTATTTCTACTTGTGGATTTCGAAAATAATTTACCTCAAATATATGTGAGATCCTGGCAACCACAAGAATGGAACGAAAAGGATCTTATAAAACTTTCGAATTTTAATATTAACTAATATTTCGACAGTTTACTGCATGCCACATTTTAGCTATTGGGGGCTACGGTGATATGTATCATAAGAGGGTGATCTTGTTTTAGCGGAGAACGAAGCATTTCAAACTCCCTTAGTATCTTTTCGATTTTACATATTTAATCCTTCAAACATCTAACACTAAACCCCGCAGAATATTGTCCGAAGGCGAACGCAATATAGGAATCTTGATACCGCAACTCAATGAAGTATGCGAAACCAGCATCAGTTTCAGCTGTAAAACTCCAAAAGTAAGCATAGAGACCGAAACCATAAGATCTTCCATTACTTCCGGCTAACAACGCGGAAAATCCACTTGTATTTGTTCCTGCACCATAACCGGTTCCTTGGCCAATTGCTTTAAGTGCATTTCCACCACCCGAATTAGTTGTTAATGTTTGGAGCTCTTCGTAATAAGGTATATGCCAACCGCTTGGACATATACCTCGTGTACCCGGTGCTGCAGTATATGCCATTGCTTCGTCCCATTGATAAAATCCGCCGTAGCTATCGCAATAAGACGTGTTATTAAGATAGCAATATTTCTCAATAACACCGTTATTTGTTTGATCACTTAAAGTGTCTATCATAGTTCCAACATTAAGATTTTCTTTTAACCAGCATTGGTCTTTAATTTGTACCGTGTTGTATGTTTTCCCTTCATGGTTTATTGTTGGTGTTCCCGGGCAAGGGTAGCCCATTCCACCTTCCGTGGTAAAATTCCAAACAGCAGACCAATTTGATGTTCCATAATTATTTAATGCACTCACTCTCCAATAATATTTTGTAGAATTACTTAGCCCCAATATTTGTTTATTCAGTACACTTCCAACGCCACCATCATAAATTGGACTTGAGAATGTACTGCTTGCCGATACCTGCAAAGTGTAACTCGTCGCACCATTGCTCGCATTCCATGAAAGTGATGGCGAAATTAAAACATCTGTCGAGTTATTTGCTGGTGACGAAAGTATCGGAGACTCTGGTACTTTCTCCATTGTTATAAAATTCCATGCTGTCGACCAATCGGAAGAACCATAAGCATTTGTTGCCTTCATTCTCCAATAATATTTTACTGTGTTATTTAATCCCGTTATGGGTTTAATTACTACATTCCCCACATCGGCATTATAGATAAAAGTAGAGAATGTATTACTCTCTGATACTTGTAATATATATCCGGTCGCGCCTGAACTTGAAAACCAGCTTAGTGTCGGTGATGTCGATATGTCCGTTGAGTTATTTGCCGGTGATGACAATATTGGTGGTTGCGGTGCTATTCCTATAGTGGTGAAATTCCACGTCGTTGACCACGCCGAGAATCCAAAACTATTTGCCGCTTTGATATGCCAATAATATTTAGTAGAATACTTCAAGCCAGAAATTAATTGACTTGTACTTGTCAGCCCGTTTCCATCGAAAACAATGCTAGTAAAAGAACCGTTGGCTGATACCTGTAATGAATAACTTTCTGTATTATTGCTTTGATTCCAGAATAAAGTTGGTGGTACTGGAATTTCTGTTGTGTTTGTTGCTGGTGAAGACAGAATTGGTATATCAGGGGCGACTCCAGCAGAAGATGTTGTAAAGTTCCAACCTGTCGACCAGTCTGATGTTCCGTAACTGTTACTCGCACTTACTCGCCAATAATATTGCGTACTATTAGCCAGTCCGCTTATTTGGTGGCTAGTTCCCGTTAATCCACTTTGGTTATAAACAAAACTTGAGAACGTATTATTCGTAGAGACTTGTAACGTGTAACTCGTTGCTCCGCTGCTTGAATTCCAATTTAATGAGGGGGGGATTGCTACATTAGTTGCTTTATTTATCGGTGATGAAAGTATCGGAATCTCCGGCGCAACTCCTCCGGAAGCCGTCGTAAAACTCCAAACGTTGGACCAATCCGAAGTTCCGAAATTGTTACTTGCGTTCAACCGCCAATAATATTGTGTGCTATTGGCCAGTTCACTTATTTGCTGGCTCGTTCCAGTTAATCCGCCATGGTTATAAATAAAACTTGAGAACGTATTATTCGTAGAGACTTGTAACGTGTAACTCGTTGCTCCGCTGCTTGAATTCCAATTTAATGAGGGGGGGATTGCTACATTGGTTGCTATATTTATCGGTGATGAAAGTATCGGAATCTCCGGCGCAACTCCTCCGGAAGCCGTCGTAAAACTCCAAACGCTTGACCAATCGGATGCTCCATAACTGTTACTCGCACTCACTCGCCAATAATACTGTGTACTATTAGCTAGTTCACTTATTTGCTGGTTCGTTCTCGTTAATCCACTTTGGTTATACACAAAACTGGAGAACGTATTATTCGTGGATGCTTGCAACGTGTAGCTTGTGGCTTCACTGCTTGAATTCCAGGAAAGTGTTGGCATGATTGGTTGATTAATTGAATTGTATATGGGTGACAATAATATAGGAGCGCTTGGAGATATTCTGGTTTCAACCGGATTATTAAAATCAAAGTTTAGGCAACTACTCAGAGAAATACTTATAAAAAACAATTGAAAACACCTTTTCATTTATGTCTCAATCATAAAATTAATTAATGATCCATAAAACAACGGAAGCTACAAGGGCCACAGTACTCAGGGATAAAGTTATATTAAAGAACCTAGTAGAATTTTCAGTTTTACTTTTATAATCTATTGCTGCAGACTGGGTGGTTGCAGCGTTGTATTTGTTAAAATTATCTTTTGAATCTAAATAGAAATACGTTGCCAGAACTCCACCTACTAAAGTTGACCCAGTTGTAATCCAATTCAACGTCTTTGAATCATTACCTGTTTTTACCATGTTTAACGAAATATTTTGTTTGCTTTTTTCTGCCACATTAATGTTTTGAAAAGCATCGGGAAAATCTGGTTTTTTTGCAGTAATTTTATAATATCCAGGCAACAGAGAAATTGTCAGCGGTGCAAAACCCTTGCTTTCTTTATTAACAAAAATCTCGGAATTCGAGGCTTCATCAGGAGTAACTGTTACAAAAATCTCGCCTTGTAATTCTGTTAGTTCTAATACCATATCAATAACTGTAATTGAATTTTCTGAGATAGTGATTTTTTTTTCAGTTGTTCTACCATGTAAATAAACAATTATTATATATTCACCCACCATCAAATCATTCAAAAAATTAGCGCCTTCCCAGTTTTTAACAACCGCGCCCTTTTTTCTTAATTCTATTTTTGCGTCAATTGGTTTTACTGTATATTGTAACGAGCCGGTTCTTGGTTGCAGGGTAAAAGTTTTAGATAGGGTCTGCCGTAATTCAAGCGAAATAACTTCTTCAATTTTTCTATATCCCTCTTTCTCAATTTCTATTAAGTAGTTACCGGGAACCATATCTATCACTTTCTGACAAGTGTAGTCTTTTTTGTTGATTGTTACTTTAGCATCGGCCGGTTCAATTGTAAGGTTTAACTCGCTTGTGCTTTTTTCAAGAGTGTGGTTTTCTGTAAGTATTTCGCCGAGTTTTACTTCTATAGTGTCCTTTATTGTATAATATCCAATTCGTGAGATTTCGATTTCATAACTTTTAGGAGGAAGTTCGATTTCCATTTCACTTACACTTTCACCATCTAATTTTACTTCAGCATCATTTGGGATAATATTTAGCTTTAATAGCCCTCTATTTTTTGTCAGATTAAAAATAAATATGTTATCCTGAGTATTAGTTATTTCAATATCGGCATTTAAATCAAGATGCTCTGGTTTAGTGAGTTTTAATTGATACTTGCCAGGAAATTCAAAATCCTGATAATCACTTTTCCCCTTAATCGAGTTGTTAATAAATACTATGGCCCCTTTCGGTTCGGTTAGGATTGTATATTTTAAGGGAGTTAATTTCACCATGTCATATTTGAAATATATGTTTTTCTTGTTTACCTCAATTTGGGTTTTTATTGTATCATAACCAGAATTTACAATTACCAGTATATGTTTCCCTATCGTAAGCCAATGAGTTTTTTCATGGCCTTTGTCATCATTATCAATGATTACTCTGGTATTCTCTACATTAGTAATAATCGTTACAGGGATTTTTTCGTTTTTTTTATCGCCTGTTATTTTGATTTGCCAAACTTTACCTGACTCTAAATTTATCCCATAATCATCTAGAATTATTTTAAGAGCAATGAATCCGGTTTTATAAATCGTTACAACTCTTTCATTAGGAGAGAGGTAAAGTAAATCGGCACCGGGTCTTTTATTAAATTTAATTATGCCATCATTAGAATCGTAACTCAAATCAGTAAGATCACTAGCGACGATTAGTCCGGCGCAGACTTTTCCGTTTGCATCCACATTGTCTACGGCAATGATTTCATATGGTAAAAACTCGCCCATGTACAAAACTCGCATTTCGGAAATATCTTGTGCATTTAGATTAATAAAAAACATGGGGGCTAAACAAATAATACTGATGCTGAATTTCTTCACAAGCTTGTTCCTATTTAGAAAAAGAGTATAGGAGTTATTCTTAAGAAACGTGAAACAGCTACTTATTAAGACCGATATTTCCTATAATAAAACAACAACACATATAAAAATCTTACAATACAAGTTAAAAATCAATACGAATTTTTAAATTACTACTTCATTCTTTATGCTACTTAATATAATAAAACTTTAAATATCGCAAGCAAAAAAGGCGGCAACATTGCCAAAGGCGCAAGGCTTGAACTCGAGGAGAAAACAGGCAAACCGGTTGTTAGCGGCAGTAATTTTTTACCGCCGGCTTCAAATCGAAAATTGAAAAAGAGAGAATAAATTCCGAATAAAATTAAACAGGTTTTCAACTCGTCCATTCCTTATTTTTACATTCAAAAAACAGAGAGTCACATGAAGAATAAATTAATCATCCCGATATTATTTTTAACAGCAATTATTTGTTTTGCGCAAAGCGGAAAACAAGTTGTTGTTTACACAACAGCCGACAGCACCGACCTAAGATTAACTTTAACAGATAACTTAACATTCACAAAAGCCGTTCAGCCTTTGGAAACGGAGATTTGTGTTTTCGTCAATCCCAATAAAACTTTTCAAACATTCCTTGGTTTTGGCGGTGCAATTACCGATGCATCCGCGGAAGTATTCGCAAAACTTTCCGATACAAAACAGAAAGAATTTTTGAAAGCTTATTATGATAAAGATAACGGAATCGGCTATACATTAGCGCGGACAAATATTCACAGTTGTGATTTCAGCAGCGGCAGTTATACTTATGTTGAAGAAGGCGACAAGGATTTGAAAACATTCAGTATCGAACACGATAAGCAATTCAAAATCCCTTTGATTAAAAAAGCTACGGAGACCGCCGGTGGAAAACTAATGTTGTACGCGAGTCCGTGGAGTCCGCCTGCATTTATGAAAAGCACAAACAACATGCTTCGCGGCGGAAAACTGCTGCCTGAGTTTTTCGAATCATGGGCAATGTATTATACTAAATTTATTAAAGCTTATGAAAGCGACGGAATGCCGATGTGGGGAATCTCGTTGCAGAACGAACCGATGGCAACACAAACATGGGAATCATGTATTTATACTGCCGAAGATGAACGCGATTTCTTGAAAAATTATCTCGGTCCGATTATGGCGCGCGAAGGTCTCGGCGATAAAAAAATAATTGTGTGGGACCACAACCGCGATTTGATAAATCACCGTGTGAACACAATAATGGATGACCCCGACGCGGCAAAGTATGCGTGGGGAATCGGGTTTCACTGGTACGAAACCTGGGCGGGCGGGCAGCCGATGTTCGATAATCTCGCCGCGGTTCACGAAGCATATCCCGACAAACATTTGATTTTCACAGAGGGATGTGCCGAAAGCTTTAACGCAGCACGATATCAATTTTGGGCGAACGGTGAAAAATACGGACGCTCGATGATAAATGATTTCAATAACGGAACGGTTGCCTGGACTGATTGGAATATTTTGTTGGATGAAACCGGCGGACCGAATCATGTTGGCAATTTCTGCTTTGCCCCGGTGCATGCAGACTTGCAAACCGGTGAATTAATTTACACACCTTCTTATTATTACATCGGTCATTTCTCAAAATTTATTCGTCCTGGAGCGAAACGCATAAGTACCGCACCAAGCAGAAGTCATCTTTTGTCAACATCATTTGTAAATGAAAACGGAAGGATCGCGACAGTTGTAATGAATCAAAGTGATTTGAAAATTACATATAAACTATATGTTGATTCAAATGCGGTTAGTGTAACAATACCGCCGCATGCGATACAAACCTTAGTTTATTAAGAATTGGGGATTGATGGTTATCAAACAGACAAACCCAACTTTTTATTTAGAAAATTTTCCCGCTAAGTTCTCAAGTGTTTGTCCCTTGGTTTCTGGCATTTTAAATATCACCCAGATCAACTGGCAAATCATCATAACGCAGAAGACGGCAAATACAATCGCCGTCCCAATTTCCCTAAAGAGAAACGGAATAAAAGAAGGTATCAATGCCGCCAGAACCCAATGTACCGAAGAACCGAATGATTGTCCTGCAGCGCGTAATTTATTCGGGAATAATTCGGAGATGAAAACCCAAATAACCGCGCCCTGCCCGATCGCATGGGCAGCGATAAACAGAAAGAAAAACAGAGGGACAAATATTCCTTTCCACGACAATAAAAATGCAACCGATACCAAACCGAGTGATATTATATAACCGACGGAACCAATGTACATTAGTGTTTTTCTGCCGTATTTGTCTATCAATGAAATTCCGACCAGGGTGAAAATCAAATTGATAAATCCAATACCGATACTGCTGAGGAAGGATGCCGATTTCTCCAACCCGGCCAACTCAAAAATTCTCGGCGCATAATATAAAAACGCATTGATGCCCGAAAACTGGTTGAAGAAAGCAATGAAGAAAGCGAGCATCAAAGGCACTCTATATTTTTTCATGAAAATATTTTCTGAAGTTTCCTCGTGTGATTTTTCATTTTCTATCGCCGCAATCTCCTGTTCAATATCCGAATCCGGGTTCGTTTGTTTCAAAATTCTTTTTGCTTTCTCTTTGTCGTTTCTATATTCAAGCAGCCAGCGCGGGCTTTCCGGCACGCCAAAAACAAGAATTGTATAAATTAGGGCTGGAATTGTTTCAACACCCAGCATCCACCGCCATGCATCCTCACCAATATCCTGTAAAAAATAATTTGATGTGAATGCGATAAGTATCCCGAAAACAATATTGAATTGATAAAGCGCCACCAACTTGCCGCGATTTTTTGCCGGTGCAATTTCGGATACATAAGCCGGCGCCGCTATTGTTGATGCGCCAATTCCGAGTCCGCCGATAAATCTAAAAAATGCAAAACTAATCGGTCCAATCGAAAACGCATTACCGAGCGCCGAAATAAAGTACAGAACTCCGATTATTATTAATGTTTTCTTTCTGCCTAATTTATTTGTAGGGATCGATCCAAACATGGCTCCGATTACCGTTCCCCAAAGCGCCATCGACATTATTGCCAGTCCGTGGAATAGATCCGATGTATGCCACAATTGCTGCAGTTGTTTCTCCGCTCCCGAAATTACTACGGTATCAAATCCAAATAAGAATCCTGCAAGAGCAACAACGATTGACCAATAAAGTATTTTTAAGTTATTCATTTTTAATCCGGTTGAAAATGAAATGAATGTGGAGAGCTATTAATCCGGGAGCTTTATGGTTTGATTCGAATGCTTTTTGATGTTCAAACATTTTTTTATTTAACTATCTTTCCCGTTATTACTAACTTATCCATACGGTTAGGATTACTTTTTAGAAAAATAATCAAAAGATGTCAGGTAAAAAAGAATCCATCTTCGCTAATGTTTTTCTTTTTTGACATGATTGGTATATAGTGTGTGTCTTTTCACCTGTCCGCCCGGCGCCGGCAGACGGACTGGTAAAAAGCTTAGTTATAGGTCAACATTATCGTAGTAATATCATTTTTCTAATATCGGAATAATTTCCGTGGACAATTTTATAGAAATATATCCCACTGGAAAGTCCGCTTGCGTTAAATTCAACCTCATATACTCCCGGTTCTTTTGTTTCATTTACCAATACCGCGACTTCATTGCCAAGTACATCGTAGACTCGTAAAGACGCCATATATGGCGTCTCTACTGCCGGGATGGAATATTTTATTGTTGTGGTCGGGTTGAACGGGTTCGGGTAGTTTTGGTATAAGGCGAACTCATTTGGTAATGACCCGCCGGGGCGAGTCTTTACGGTAATCTCTTTTGAATATGTGAATGAACCGTCGGTGTCTATCTGTTTTAATCGATACAGGTAACTTCCGTCTAAAACATCTTTATCAACAAACGAATATTCTTTTGTTGAATTGCTGTTGCCATGTCCCTCAACAAAACCGATGGAAGAAAAACCTCCAAGGTTTGCTGTATTATTTTCGCCCGGTAAACCTTGGAGGTTTGTTGAACGCTCTATTTCAAACCCGTAATTATTCACTTCAGTTGCGGTTTGCCAGTTTAATTGAACATTATTATTTGTTGACGATGCGGTAAAGGATGTAAGCTCTACGGGAAGTAGTGCACCGCCGATAACCCGTATGTTATCAAAACCAACCTCCTCGCCGCCCTGATCAATATTTGCCATTATTCTAATTTGTAAGGAATTACCTGTTCCCGGAATATTATAAGTAAATTCGGTAAAGGCGGGGCTAAGATTGGCTCCATCAACTGTGCCGTCAGCATTTGCATCCTCTGTCAAGTATTTAATGTCTATGGCTGATGGGATATATTGCGCCAATGTTGTAAAACTACCGCCATTGAACGCATATTGTATCCTAAGATATTCTCCTCCCTCATAACCTGAAAATATATCGTTGTTGCCTGCAACTAATAATTTAATAGAAAAATCCGTGTAAAGCGATGCATCAATTGAATTCAAAGTCACATAAACCGGAGCTTGGTTATTGAGAGGGGAGTCTGTGTTTTCACCATAAAAGTAATAGGTTCCTTGTTTATTAGTAAATGCATCATCCGGGCTAATTACAGTTCCATCGGTTCTTGCCCAACAAGCTGATGAAGCAGGAACAATCTCGCCAGTGATAGTATACCCGCTCCCCGCTGTTTCAAAATTTACTGTTTGCAAGGTTGTCTGTGCATTAATGGAAATACTAAGTAGGAAAAACAATACAAATTTTTTCATTACCATCCTCCGCAATTTTGTTATTGATGGCAGTAAAAGTAAATTCTGCCTTTTTATTATCTATTATCGAAAAATTATCGATTACTTTAATAAGAGACAGAAAAATTTTCTCAATTGTTTTTTTGCCGGTAATGCTTGCAGCCCCGGTTTGTATTAATTCAATTAATAGTATTTCGCTCGTACCATTTTTCACAAACGTCGAGGGGAAGTACGATCTTTGCTTAAAAACAATTTTAATCCAAAACTCTTTACGGCTTCTTCCCGGCGTCAATCCATTTTAACGATTGATCAATCAGCCCTTTGATTTCAAACCGGGCAGCTAAACCAAGATATAAATCGATTGAAGAAAACACTTCTACGTCCGGCATAAAGTTAAAAATTTGCGGAGATAATATTTGTATCCCGCTGAATGCAAGTTCTTTTAATGTCGAATTGGTTTGACGCGGCAATTTGATTTCTCCGGTATTAACATTCTTCCATCCGCAAAGAGTATTGTCATCGTCAAACAATAAATACCGGGAAGATTTTCTTTCTCGAACCGAAAGAGTAGCAATTTCTTCCTTATCAACATGATGTCGAAATAATGCCGTTAAATCCGTATCCGAAATAATATCGACATTATGAACAAGAAACGGTTTGCCGTCATCAAAAAACCACGATGCTTTTTTTACTCCGCCGCCGGTATCGAGCAACTTATCTCTCTCATCCGAAATTTCAATTCTAATTCCGAAACTGTTTTTCTTTGAGACGTAATCAATTACCTGTTCCGCAAAGTGATGGACATTAATTATAATCTCATAAAAACCTTGCGAAATCAATTTTGTAATCACATGCTCAAGTAACGGCTTGCCGTTGAAAGGAACAAGCGCTTTTGGTCTTTCATCTGTCAGCGGTTTAAGTCGTGTGCCCAATCCCGCCGCAAGTATCATTGCTTTCATAAATTTAGATTGAAAATCGGAAAACCATTACGTATAAGTTATCATCCTTTAGGATGATTTGTTTGAATAGCGTTGTCGTTTACAGCAACGCGGTCCAATTCAGTATGTTTCAGTTCAATTTTAATTTTATATCTCTCATTCAAATGTTTATTCAGCGACTCGGCACAATATACCGAGCGGTGTTGACCTCCGGTGCAGCCGAAACTGACCATTAAATTTGCGAAACTTCTTTCAAGGTAATTTTCAATTGCTGAGTCCACAAGTCTGTAAACAGACTCTAAAAAATTTTCCGCCTCGCTTTGTGTTTGGAGAAACTGCATTACAGGTTCATCTCTGCCGGTTAAACTTTTATACTGTTCGTGTCTGCCGGGATTGTTGATTGAGCGGCAGTCAAAAACAAATCCTCCGCCGTTTTCTGTTGTGTCGGCGGGTATTCCCTTTCTATATGAGAAACTGAAAATCCTCACCGTTAAATTTCCCGAGTTTTCTTTCTGTATTCCAAGCTTTTTCACTTCCTCCGAATTTACGATCCGGGAAATTATTTCTACCAGATATGAAAATTGAATTGGAAATTCTACATTCTTCATTATCCATTCTAAATTTCTAACCGCGAAAGGAATACTCTGAAGAAAGTGTTCTTTCTTTTCATGAAATCCACGAAAGCCGTAAGCGCCCATTGCCTGCAGTATCCGCACAATCACATAGCCGTAAAAATATTTCATAAACTCATCGCGGTTGAACTGCGGATACGTTGTCATTACTTCAAGATAATATTCGAGTAGTTCTTTTCGAACGTCGTTTGGAAGATCGGCTTTGGCATCATACAACAGCGAAGCCACATCGTATTGCAGCGCTCCTTTTCTTCCGCCCTGGTAATCGATGAAATACGGTTCATCGTCAACCAGCATTATATTGCGCGATTGGAAATCGCGATACAGAAAATAATTGCAGTCTGCTTCCAACAAAAAATCGGCGAAACCGTTAAAGGCATCTTCGAGCTTTTGTTCCTCGAATGGAATTCGAGCAAGTTTTAGAAAATAATATTTGAAATAATGTAAATCCCATAAAATGGATTGTCTGTCGAAAGCAGCGCGGGGGTAACAATTCGAATAATCAAAATCCTTCGCGGCATCTATTTGAAATTTTGGGAGGATGCGAATTACTTTTTTATAAATATCAATTACTTCTACCGGAAATGTGTCTGTGATTCTCCGGCTCTCGAGATATGAAAACAGAGTTGTGCCGCCCAAATTACTTATCAAGTAAGTATCCGTCGATTCATCTTCAGCAAATATTTGCGGCACCGGAAGGTTGTATTTTAAAAAGTGTTTTGTGAATTCGATGAATGCGCGGTTCTCTTTTTTATCGGAATTATAAACGCCGATTACCGGCTCCTCTCCGAATGTTATTCGGTAATATTTCCGGTACGACCCGGATTGGGGCAGAGGTGTAATTGAAGCGGCTTCTTTACCCGCCCAGGAATTAAAGAGATTAATTAATGATAATTCTATTGAGTTCATAATAATCTAAAATTATTCGGGAAAAATTAGAGATGTCCTTTTACGCTTTTAAGCACTCTGCCTGCCGTGCTTATTGAAGCAATACAAATCTCTCTATCGGGATAAAAATCCGGCAGCGCACTTCCGACCGGATATTTTGTGGGTAAATAAATACTATCCAAAAAATCACAGTCATCGTCGGATAACTCAATCATAATACCGAAATTTGCAAGTAAATTCTTAAGCTCAAATATATTATGCGTTTTTTTTAGAGGAATATTTTTTTCAATAAATAACAACTAAAGCGCCTTTTCAATCGACTGTTGAATATTCTGAAGACATGAATTATAAAGGCTGCTTTCAAGTAAAATTCGCGCGGCCTCCAAGTTTTCCTCGGAGTAACTAATCCATCGTTTAGTTTCCTCTTTCATAGATCACTTCCCCGGAACTGATTTCCGACATAAAAAATGAATTGTCTGTTTTCTGCAAAACCGGGAATATATCAACAGCGATTTCTCTCGCAATTCCGCGAATGAGTTTTCGGTATTTTAGGGCAAGCGTTAAATAATCATCCGGGCTGTTTTGTATAACAGCAATATCAATGTCGTTTGGTGTATTGCTGCTATTAAAGGACCCGAAAATTATAATCTTCTCAATTTCGTTCTCTTCCTTTAAGGAATCAACTATCCGGTTCTTAAGTTGAAGTTTATTCATATAAGACATTCCGCATTACTTCTTTAAAATTGTGTATAATGGCTCTAATTGTCAACATATTACATGTACGCCGCTTCGTTAATTTCTTCAACCGATTTTATGGGTTTTGCCGGTGAAAGATATTTCGAAAGGAACTGATAAATTTTCACGCGAATTTCGCGCGCAGTCTTTGTATCCACTCTATCGAAAGAATGTCCGCCGGGTAAATCATTAAAAACCTCGTATTCGAATTTCTTGTCCGCAGCTTTTAATGCTTGTATCAAATGTTCCACCTCGACGTAATTAACATCCTCGTCATTTGTGTTAGTATGAATCAACAGCGGTGTTTCGAGCTTATCAACATTCCACACCGGGGAACGTCGCTTGTATTCGGCAAGGTCTTCGTTTGCAGTTTTCCCGATATGATAATCGGCAGAATACAACTGGCGGTATTCATCATCTTCGTAACCCATTCGCATAACCAAATCGCTTACGGGCACACCGGCAAATGCAACTTTATAATTATCGGGATGATTAAAAACATTCATTAGTGAAATTAATCCGCCGTGACTCCAGCCGATTATTCCCACGCGGTCTTTATCAACAAAATCATAATTGTCAATCATATATTGTCTGCTCGCATCCACATCATCAATTTCCAATCCGCCGTAATCAATCTTTTTAAAAAATGATTTGCCGTAACCGGTGCTTCCCCTGTAATCCGCGGCAACAACAATGTACTGCTGATACATCAACTCACGGATAATATGTGTGTAATAAGTTGTGAAGCTACCGTGAACTCCACCGTGTGCAAACACAATCAAAGGATATTTATTATTGTAATCAATTCCCTTTGGAATAAAGACATACGACCAAAACTTCACCGGGTTGCCCGCACCGATGACGGTTGGATTTTTCTCTTTCCACAACGCGGGACCTGTCATAAACACTTTGTCAACAAAAGCTACATCACCTACGCGTTCCTGCCAAAGAATATCGTCGCCCGTTTTTTCAAGTACGTCAAGTCTGTGTTCGAGACTTTCGTTGTACTTCTTCAAACTCTCGATTTCTTTTAATAGTTCGTTGTTCGAAACCTGAGCGAAAATATTGCCCGCACACAATGCAGTTATTAAAAGCAAGGAACTATAAATATTTTGTTGTGTTCTCATATCTTTTCATCTCCATATTGATGAAGATAATTTTTATTGCGAAAAGTTAAGAATTAATTCGGTGAAATTAATTCTTATACTTTAAGATAAATAAATCCATGCTGCGGCAAGACTTTACTGACTTATCGGTTCGGCGAATGTCAAAACATATCCGTTTAAATCTCGGATGGAAAACTCATTCATCCCGTAAAATGTTTCCTGCAAATCCGAAACTACTTCGACGTTGTCTTTAATTTTCTCGTATAATTTACTCACATCACTTACAATAATGAATAATGTGAATCCGCTGCCGGGTTCAGCGTCTACAAATTGCGGAATATCGGCACTCAGTCTTTCTCTAGTTCGAAACATTATTCTAACTTCGCCGCATTTCATCATTGCCCATTGAAAATTACCTTCCGGTGGAATTGTTCTGAGGAGTTGAAATCCTAAAAATGCTTTATAGTATTCGATGGTATCGTTGACGTTGTACACCATCAAGTTGGGATACATGCTTTTCATTTCAGACCTCCCTTAGCTTCTTGATAAAAACTGCTCTTTCTTTTTATTCATTTATTTCTTCTTTTAACCATTCCATCTCTAAGTTACAAAATTCTTTGCCGGAAAAACAAATAGAATGTCGTGAATTTATTTTATCACCGGAGGAATTAATTGATGAAATCACGCTAGCTTCCTCCCCAAGATTTAATTCTTTTTTATAATTTACTTTTATTCCTGTTACATAATTGCTTGATAAAAATTCGCGGGGCAAGGATTCCATTACCCATTCAACATATCGGACATTATTAACATGATTGTTGGTATCAATATCCGATTCATGAACAGAGATATTCCTTCTGAATTCACCATCGCTTATAGCTTCGAGTTCGTCGAGTTTGTTAAATTTAGTCTCATCTTCCTTCTTGGTATCAAATCCGATATACATTTCGTCGGGCACCCGCAGCGGTCTCCTTGTTTGCGTGTCAGCTAATATCCACAAAGATTTTGCTTCGACAATAAGCTGCCCATCAGCCGAAAAGATATCGTATTCCCTATTTCCAAAAAAATTTTTGAATGCGGTTGGTCGCGTATTTATCTTTATACTTTCGTTGAAGACCGGATAACGGTGAATTTTTACATCCCATTTGAAAAGCATCCACCCGCAGTGATTCTTTTCGTAATAATCGAGAGTGAATCCCTGTTGTTCGCTGTTGAGAATTGCAATGTCTTCAAAATAATGAATCAATGCCGGGAGTGTGAGTCTCCTCTTCGAATCAATTTCATAATAGTGAACAAGATAATTACGCGAGTATTCCATTCCCGAATCCCATTTCTAATTCAGCAAATTATAGTGTAATCAAATTATAAAATTTTATAATAAGTTAATAAACATATTTTACATAAGACTTTTACTTGCCCCATTCTGTTACCAGTTCGAATGTATTTTGAGAGACAGCAATAAAACGAATCAATCAAATAATCAGTTCTCATCAATTTTAATTTCGCCATTCTCATTCTTTACTTTCGCAAATGCTTCTTCATTTATAAGTATCACAGTCGATTCACCTTCCTCAATATATCTCCCCGTTTTTATCGATGCTTGAGATAGATACCATTTGTCATATTTTTTAAGAATTTTGTCTCTCCAAATACCAAAGTGGTTATTAATATATTCATCCCCGCGGTTACGGAATTTTTCAGACAATACGTTTTTCCATTCAGCCGAATTGTTATTCGCGCAAATTTCATATAAACGCATAACAAACTCGAAAGCGGTTTGATCGCGTCCATTTGAGTAATCCGTGTCATCAGGGTATACAAATTCGAAAGTATAGTTCTCTTCCTTGCTGATAATTAAAGCGTCGGCAAAAAGATTCAAACCGCGGCATCCGCCATAAAATTCACGGGTTATAATTTGGAATGATTTCAATTTATCATTTTTAAATATTTCCACATGAAATCTTGCATTGCAATCGGCAAACTTCGAAGAAATAATCAAAGTGTATTTGGAAAAATCAATTTGGGGTGGTTCGTAATCCGAATATGAAAAATATACCCACCGTTCATTCAAAAGCGTTTGAAAGGCGGAATCACTAGTTATAATATGTTCGCCATATATCCGTGCCGAACAATCGCCCATACTAATCTTTGAAAAAGAAACCGACTTCCAATCACTCGAGTCGTAATTGAATGCCGGATTGGAATGATACACACAGCCCAATACGCGGGCATTTATTCCATGATAGAGAGCGAATATTCCCACACATAAGTAAGGAATTATTTTTAAATAACACTTTGCCAAAGTTGGCGTCCTTTATTTATAAAATCATTTGGGTATACTTCGGCGTTATTATTTAGTTTCAAAAAAAAATACCCGGCATTCAATTGTGATAAAAACCACGCATGCGGGGGATTGAAACTACTTTGAACAACCATTATGTTTGTATGAGCTTAAAATAGAAAATCCTGATCAAAAGGAAATTTATTTTCAATTCCAATGAGGTGTTACTTTGAAAAAAATCTATTTACTTATTGTAATTATATTTCTTGTTTTTTCAACTACCAATGCACAGTTTTTACGAGGTTGGGGAATTAAAGTCGGAGCCACATTTGCAAAACAGGATTGGGAATATTCAAGCATTACCACGGATCTTATGAATCCCGATAATCGAACAGGACTAAACGCAGGCGTGTTCGCGGAATTTTTAGATGCACCTTTTTTCAGTATTGTAGGCGAGTTAAACTACGTACAGAAAGGTTATTCCGATAATTTGATTGTAACCACTCCAAGCAACCCGGACGCGGAGGGTGTGTCGACAGATTACAATTTACGAATCGATTATATTAATATTTCCGTACTGGCAAAACTCCGTTATAATCTCGGAGTCATTCGTCCTTATGTTGTTATCGGTCCAAAGGCCGATTTCGAAACCGGGAAAGTGTTCAGCCTTGATTTCTCGGATACAGTTCTTGACGATTTCAAAAAAGAGCGACTTGGTCTAAAAGTCGGGTTTGGTACGGAAGTTAATTTGATAACGGTTACTCTGCTTGCCGAGTTTATCTACGATGCGGATTTCAATGCCTTGTACGAAAACAATGAATTGGAAGTAAATACAAATTCATTTGATTTGAGAATTGGGATAATGTTTTAAAATTGAGAATATTACGAAAGCTCGAAATCTATTTTAGCTTCATCATGTCACAAGCATAAAGGTAATTGTTTTTGTGTAGCACCCGGACGGATTATTTATCGCCCGAAAAATATTTTGTTAATATGGCTTTTTCATATAAATAAAAATTCAATCCGATAAACAGGAGTAAATATGCTCACCGAAAATTTAATATTTCAGATTGTTGCTGGCGTTGTAATAGCATCAGTATTATTCTTTATGCGACACATTGTAGGAGGCTTTTTTAAGCTATACCGCATTGTGCCCGTAAACGAAGCTCATATTCGCATCTTAAAAAACAAGAAGGAATTATTCTCCGCCCGCGAAGGGAAAAGCGCTTATTGGTATATTCCGTTTATTACCAAGATTCACAAACTGCCTTTGTGCAACCTTGCAATTCCAGTGAATGATATTAAACTGAACGACAAACTGATGGCTAAGTTTGTCTGCGATATAATGTGTTTCATTAATATCAAAGATATAAACCTTGCCGTTGAAAGGTTGATACTTACCGATACAACGAGTGCAATGGGATTCGACTTTGTAAGATTATCCGAGGATCTGCGGGCAATAATGGAAAGTATCGGCAGAACGGTTACAACAAAGCAGAGTATCCTCGATATTTATATGAACCGGCAAATGCTCGATACCGCTATTACCAAAGAAGTTGAACTTGTATTCCCCAAATGGGGAATTGAACTTGTTGATCTTGAATTGAAAGACATTAAAGATGCTCACGACAGTACGATTATATCCGACATCGAAAGAAAAGTCGCTTCCGAAATTAGAAGGGATGCCGATATACGCGTCGCCACAACAACGAAGGAGGCTGAGCTTGCCAAAGCGGAAGCGGAAGAGATTTACAGAAAGCGTCAGATTGAAAAGGACATGCAGATAGGCATGTCGGAACAGAGCAAAAACCAGCAGATTGCACAAATGGAATCAGTAGCGAACGTTGAACGCGTTGAAGCAAAACGGAAACTTGAAGTTGGTACTGCCGAAATTGAAAAACAAAAAATCGAACAACTTGCAATGGCGCAAAAAATCAAATTAACTGTTGAGGCCGAAGGTGAATCCAACAAAATACAGAACATCGGACGCAGCGAAGCTGAAATTATACGAATTAAAAAAGAAGCCGATGCGGCAGGAACATTAAAACTCGCTGAAGCATTGAAAGAATTTAACGATACCGCCATCAACGTAAAAATTCTCGACATCCAAAAAGATATTCTCCTTTCAAAATACAATGCATTGGCAAGCGCAATTCAGAATGCAGATATCAAATGGATATTATCCGGTGCCAATGCACAAAAGTTTTTCGGAATAAATCTCGATGCCGAAGGTGGTGCAAACCTTCAACAATTTATGGATGAATCCGGATTAGATTTGAACAAATTGAAAGATATTTTTAATCCGAAGAAGGAGGGGAAGTAAAAAGAAGTTCGCAGTAAAAAAGTAACTGTATTGAAAAGGCAGTGAATCGATCTCAAGTAATAAATTTATATTCTTGAATTTAACTTGCTGTTTGGAAGCGGCGGATACTTTGTAAGGAGTAAATGAATGAAATTAATAATTAGAATCTTTTTACCCATATTGGGCGTGTTCATTCTTGCACTTCTGCTAATATCGATTCCGCTTCCCGACATCTTCCCGGAAAGATTGAGTAGAGGCAGAAACCTGCTTGCCGCAATAACCATAGGCGTGTGCGGATTATTTTACCTTGTCTATATTGCTCGATATGTGAGCAAAGCTTTCATGCGGCAAGGCGCCGTATTAGATCCCGTCTGCTTGAAAAAAGGAATGACCTCCGAAAATTATCAGGTTTACGGTAAGCATTACAGCGGGGTATTTAGCGGGCGAAAGATTGATGTATATTATACACCTGCCCGCAAACTTGCCGTGCCATTGATGAATATTTACTTAAATACAACTTCGAATGTTAGATTAGCTGTCGGTGAGAAAAAACCTTTAATGGACTGTTCCGATTGCCCCAAAATTGAACCCGGTTACCCGGAATTGGATCATCTGCAAATTTTTAGCGGGGATTCTGTTTGGGTGCAAAAGTTTTTTGACAACCCCGATAATCGAACTTTGATCAACCGACTAATCTCCGGTTGGAAAGAGATTGGTTTGCGCGAGCTTTATTTGCAACCCGGTAAAATCTGGTTGCATTCGCATCCTTATTTCAAAGTTACATACAACGATATCGAACAATGGTTTGATGCTCTGCCGGTTCTTGCTGATGCTGTTGAGAAAATAGATAAAACATTGAAATGAAATTTTTCCGAAAATGAAATTATTTATTCGAATATTTTTTCCTATGCTGGCAATATTCATCCTCGGGCTGATTCTGTTCGCAGCCCCGTTGCCCGATCCATTCCCTGAAAGATTTTCATATGAAAGGAATTTATTAACCTGGTTGGTAGTCGGATGCACGGGAGTTATGTTTTTAATTTATATTCTTCGTTATTTAACAAAACACTACAAACAGATCGGTTCGGTTTTCGATCCTCTTTGTTTAAAATGGGGACTTAACTCCGAAGATTACCCCGTGTACGGTAAACATTATTTCGGAAACATGAACGGGAGAAAGATTGATGTGTATTATACACCGTGGCGCCGACGCGCCGACCCGCTGCTGAATGTTTACTTATCTATAAACACAAAAATCAGGATGGCAGTTAGCGAGCAAAAACCACTTAAAGATTGTGTCGATTGTCCAAAGGTTGAAACTGACTACCCGGAATTAAATTACCTTCAAATCTATTGTGAGAACATTGAATGGGCGCGGAAATTTTTTGCGAAGCCGGAAAACAGGAATATGGTTAGTAAATTAATTACCGGGTGGAAGGAAAAGGGGAAGCGGGAGCTTTATCTGCAGCCCGGCAAATTATGGCTCTACTCGCATCCTTATTATGATGTCACTTTTGATATTGCCGAGGAATGGTTTGATGCCTTACCTTTGCTCGCCGATGCTGTTGAGAAAATAAACACTTCCACAAATTGATAGAATAGCGAATTGAACTCAATTAAAATATCAGAAGCTACGTTTGAAATCTTCGAAGAGATCGACTTCGAGAAGAATCACAAACTCAGCATTATTATTAATGTTGCAAGTGTGCCGCTGTTTTTTCTTTTCTATATCGCGTTTTATTATTTGGCCGCTTTACTGAACATGAGCCCGGGAAAAAGTATTTTCTATTACTTCGAAGCTCTCTCGGGCAAAAATTCTATCTATTTCCTTTTCATAATTCTCTTTAATCTCTTTTTGCACGAAGCTATTCACGGATTTTTTTTATATGCATTCACCGGTTCGAAACCGAAGATCGGATTCAAGATTGTTTACGGTTACGCCGGCGCACCGGACTGGTATATCAAAAAAAATTTGTTTTACATCATCAGCTTAAGTCCGTTTGTGATGATGACAGTTGTCGGATTTATTTTGATGATGGTTGTTCCGCTATTTTTGCACGCCCCAATATTTATGGCGATTACATTAAATGCGGCGGGCAGCCTCGGCGACTTTTGGGTAAGCTGCAAGTTACTGCGCGCACCGCATAATGCCTATGTAAATGATTCCGGGTTGTGTGCAAGAATCGGATATTGATGCAAGCATAAAGCTACGTACAAGTTAACAGTAATCAGTCATTAGTTTAAAACCTCTCTATTATATCCTTACATAGCGCATGTTCATGCCATATAATAAAAAATAATTTCTTTAAAACAGCACATTCATGTGATTTCCTTTTCAATTTTCAAAGTGTATAATTAACTGAGCACAAAGCAAACATTAACAAACCGGAGGTTACAATGAAAGCTTTACAAAATAACCCGACGAATTTCAGAAGTATCCCGGAATTAGTGTTTCTAAACCGGAACAAGGAATACGGGGCATACACTCTGAGAAAATCGTATAATCAACACATGACGGAAGCGCTTTTTATTTCAGTGTTACTTTTCGTTGCAACTTTAATGTTGCCGTCTATATTAAAAAAAGATGTGCCCGAAATAATAAAAGAGATTACAATTCCAGCCGGACGAGAAATTAATTTGGGTGAAGTATCAATAGAAAAGCCAAAGACGCAATTTCCTGTGACACAAGCTAATACCGGCGTAAAACCTTCAATTAGATTTGTCGCTCCCGACGTCGTGCCCGATGGAAATGCTGCCGACGATTCTTCGATTCCTACAACGGATGATATGATTGGCAAAACAATAAGTACTGTAACGAAGGAAGGGGATCAGAACGCTACCGAGATTATTCCAATCGCAACAGTAACCGATCCCGTTGTAAACGATACTCACGTTGAAGAAGTCATTCACAGTTGGTCGGAGTTTATGCCGGTATATCCCGGTGGGGCTGAAGCTCTTTATCAATTCATCGGAAATACGGTGCGGTATCCCGAAATTGCTCGACGAGCAAACGTACAGGGAAAAGTGATGGTGCAATTCGTAATTGAGAAGGACGGCAGTATTTCGAACATAATCATTATGAAAGGAATTGGTGCAGGCTGCGATGAAGAGGCTATTCGGGTAATTCAAGCCGCCGGCAGATGGATACCCGGAAGCCAGAACGGAAAAAACGTTCGTGTAAAAATGGTGGTTCCTTTTATATTCAAATTAAGTTGATGAATATTCCGCGTTTTGAAAATGAGCGATTCGAATGAATGAGGTAAAGGGAAAATTGATTAACTGATGAATGGATAAATTGTTGTTGTCTCAAACAGCCCAACTTTTTTGAAAGGTTGGGCTGTTTACTAAATAAGCTTTATAACTTCCTCGCTACTACAACCGCTTCTTTAATAGTGTCAACAACCCCGGTCGATGAATTTAACGCTTCGATGAAGAGAATGTAGATTCCGATACGCAGCGGATTACCGTCGTCGCTCCTTCCATCAAAAATAATTGAACCGGAAGAGCCGCTTGCCTGGTTGTTCATAACCGTTCTAACGAGCCGTCCTCTGCTGTCGAACACTTTGAGTCTGACTTGAGCAGTATTTTGTGTAAGGTTGTATCTGATAATTGTAAAATCCTCGAAGCCGTCGTTATCAGGAGAAAAAGGATTTGGATTTACTGAAATGCGGGCATTGTTTAAAAGCACATCCGTATAAATAGAATTTTGTTTTCCGGGAGTCGCGCCTTTTCCATCAACACAGCTGCTCCAGTTTGCCGGATCGGTTGATAACAATCGTGGAGCGATTCTTTCAAGCGAACGGTTTTTTGTAATATTAATATTTCTATTGTGCCAGCCATCGGAATACTTTAGCGAATCGATTACATTTCCCCAGAAATCTCTCACAAGTATTTGTTCTCCACTATTTGTAAGCCCGAGACTCGATTCGTTGACGAAAGAAATATTTTTATTCTCAGCCAACCAATCATAATTTAGCAGTAGAGAAGAATCAGCCGCCAGCACAAAATACTGATGCGGTGCAATCTCCATCTTTGATTTTGAAAGCGGATAAATATTTCCAGCTTCATCTTCAATTGTCCATCCGCCAATCTCAATAAATTTATCCGTTTTGTTGTAAAACTCAACAAACTCGGAATTTGAGCCGTCGGGATCGAACATTATTTCATTAACAATTACATCAAGATTATCATAATCGGACAAACCCTGAACAGAGTTGATTTCACCGGGTGTGGCGCCCTTTATATTTAACGAAGGATACCAATTGGTGCTATCGGTAGAAAGCACATCGCTAAAAATTCTCTCGAGTGAATACCCGTCGCCACCACCCCAGTCGTCCGAATATTTCAGACTATCAATAACAGCATTACGCGGATCGATAATCATAATTCCATCAGATGTGTTGCCAAGAGTTCCGAAGTTTACATCAAACAAAACAATTTCATGTGGGAAATGTTTTTTGAACGCGCCCGTATCCGAAGCAACCACAAAATATTTTCCAGCTCCAATAATTACATCGTTTGTGCAAATAACATTTTTCGTCGGGGACGAAAGCAAATCGCTTACATACCAGCCTTTAATGTTGATATCGCCTGCAGTGTTATTCACAAACTCTATCCATTCGGAACCACCCGCGAACGGATCGTACATAAACTCATTGATGAGAACAGCATTCTTCGGAAATCCGGGAACGACATTTAGCTCTGCCGAATTATTAGAAATGTTTTCATCCAAACCAAAGATGATTTGAGCCGAGATCAAAGTCGCTTGATTCAAAACAAAAGACTTATCCGTAACAAAAATTTTACTTTCACCTGAAGCGAGAATAGCATTCGAAAATTCACTCAACAATTCTACTATACCGGGAGTTGGTTCGTAAAATATTTTTAAAGAAAATCCTGCTGCCGTTATTAACCCGGAATTTTTTACAACTACTGTAACAAAAATATTATCGCCTACAACCGGATAAGCGGGATTAACCGATATTGATTGAATGCTAAGATCGTTTTGCTTAGGCGATATACTGTTCATCCTGCCGGGAGTGCTTCGTTCCGGATCGGTTGCGCTGCCCCAATTCGCGGGATCGTTAGATAATCCTGCGATATTTTTCCTTTCCAGCGAGAAACCGTTTTCACCTCCCCAATCCGTCACAAAACTAACTGAATCAATTGTTAAATTCTTTTCATCAATAAGGATTACTCCATCGCCGGAATTATTTAAACTCGCAAAACTCACAACAACTACATCGGAAGGAATTGAAAGATGATGCTGCATAATCGTGCTGTCGGCGGATAAAACTAAATATCCATGAGGCGATACATACAAATTACTTTTCACAATTGTAGTCTTCCTTGGTGTTGAAAGCAGATCGCTTACAGTCCAATTTTTTAGATTGACTGTTCTATCCGAATTATTAAATAATTCAATCCACTCAGGCTCATCGTTTTCCGGATCGTACATTATCTCGTTTATTACCACAGCGCTTATTCCGTTACCGGGCGCAATAGTAGCATACAATTTATTATCACTTTTATCCTCATCGGCTTCAAAAAGAATATCGATCGCATATCCATGCTCTATTTGTATGCCTGGAATTGTGTAATTGAATTTGTGGATATAGGTTTCAGCGGATTGTATCGTCACACTCCCCGATGTTTCCAAAAGCGTTTCTGCAATTCCATCAAGATTAATATCCTCCGAGATATTTATTAATGTAGTTGCGCCCAACGCTCCGTTGTTTTTTATTTTTACGGAAACAGAAACATTATCGCCTGGATTTGGGAACGCCGGATCAAAAATAATTTCTTCCACAGTTAAATTATAATCTTTTGAAGAAACAGAATTCTTGCTGCCAGGCGTTGCACCGGCAGGATTGGTGCTTTCAGCCCAGTTAGCCACATCATCCGAGGGACCATTAACATTTTTTCTTTCCAATGATTTTCCATTACTGCCGCCCCACGAAGACAGATAGTTTAACGAATCGAGTTCGCGATCCATAAAATCAAGAATTAAAATTCTGTCGCCTGTATTATTAAGCGATGGAAAACTCGACACAACAACCGGTGTTGTGATTTGATAAAAATCGAAAATGGAACTGTCTTTCGCAATTATAAAATACTCGCCCGGTTGAAGAGTTATCGGATCAAATGATAATGTTGAAACGCTTGTGCGGTCAGCGATTTTCAATTCGGACAATTCAATTGCACTGCTTGATCTATTAACTGTTCCGTTTCCTCTGTAAAAAATTTCAATCCATTCCGGCTCGCCGGATTTCGGTGCATACATAAACTCGTTTACCAGCAAGTCCGCAGGTTCGCCGGGATTCTCGATACCCGTAAATTCAGTGAACGCGGTATTATTCAGCAGGTAAACATCATTTACATTTTCGATTACTGCTATATATTTGTTAATTCCGATTCCGTAATTAGCGACATCAAAATCAAAATTAATTTCGGCATTTGCATTTAGTTCGGCAACATTCTGCGTATAAATCAATTCCTCGTTCTGCGCAATGTCGTCTTTATTAATATCATAGAAAACTTTGAATACGGAATTGTTGAGAGTTTTTTGTCCGCTGTTTTTTACGATAGCAATGAATGGGACAACATTGCCAACTACTGCAATTTCCTGAGTTGCGTAAAAATCAGTTACAGCCAAATCAAATTCTTTGGGGATAATTGAATTAACTTTGCCGGGAGTAGCGCCGTTAATATCAACGCAGCTTCCCCAGTTCGAAGAGTCGGCGCTCGGAAAATCGAATAAGATTCTTTCAAGCGAAATTCCATCATCTCCTCCCCAACTTGGCTTATAAGGAACTTCGTCAATTATTCTTTCGAATGAATCCAGCAAGGCGATATCATCTCCGCCGTTGTTGAGCGACGGAAGATTAAAGATTAAAATCGGCGCATCAATCTGGTAGTAATTTGTAATCGTTTCGTTATCGGCAAGTACAACATATTGTCCTGGCAGAATAGGAAACGGACTTTGAGTCATCGTAGATTTCGTGGTCGCATCGGCAAGTTTCCATCCATTTAGGTCAATAGTTTTTTCACTCCTGTTATAAATTTCAATCCACTCAGGTTCGTCTCCGTCGGGCGAGTACATTATTTCGTTAATAACAATGCTGTTGTATTCTTCGGGTTTGGGAAAAACATCGAAGTCGAATGCAAAGTTATTATTGCCCGCCGCTTCATCATCCTGAAAAACAACTGAAGCAATCAATTTAATTTCACCCGCAGCAAGGTTTTCCATTTTAAACGGAACTGAAATAGAATCACCGCTGCTTAGATTGGAATAATCACCGGAAAATATTTGTTCTTCTACCTGACCGATTGCATCGTTGTTTGTATCATGAAATAATTTTACGACGTAATAAAGAGCTTTATTCAATCCGATATTTTTTACAATAATATTTATGTTAACATCGTCGCCTTCGATTGGATATAACGGCGAATAGTTTGCATAGCTAACTTCAAGATCCCTTTGTTTTGGCACAACCGAATTTTCGGCTCCAGGCGTACCGCCCAAATCATTTTTTGCGGTACCCCAATTTTGTGAATCGTTGCTATTATCGTTAATATAAATTCGTTCGAGAGACTTACCGTTACCGCCGCCCCACGCACCCAAGTAAGCAACACTGTCAATGTCCCTGTTGGCTGGATTTCGGATTATGACATTATCCGCATCATTATTAAGCGATGGAAGATTTAAAACAACCACATCCGAAGGAATTGTATAAAAATTAGTTACGTCAATATTGTCTGCAAGAACAAGAAAAGTGTTCGGCAGGAAGAAATAATCAGTGGTTGAAATCACAGCGCTCGACGATAGATCGCGCACGCGCCAGTTTTTTAGATTTATCGTCTCGCCGGAATTATTATAGATTTCAATCCACTCCGGTTCATTCGTTTTGGGATCATACATTATTTCGTTTATAACCACATCATTATAGTTTTCTGGTTTAGGTAGAACAGTTAATTCTAAATAGTCGTTATCGTTTATGTGGTTCATATCGTTTTCGAAATAAACATTGCCAATGATTGTGTGTGTGCCTAAAGCCAATCCCTGAACATTAATAATTGTGCTCGTAGTGGCGCCGCTTGGTAAATCTCGAAATTCTTTTACAGCAATTCTTTCATTCATCTGACCAGTCAAGTCGCCATTAGCATCGTCAAATATCTGAATAAAATAACTTCCGACTTCGGATAATCCTTTGTTCTCAACGAGAGTTTCGACGGAAACAATTTGACCTTCATAAATCGGGACGGGAGAAGCGCCCATACCAATCACGGCAAGATCATAATTTTTCGGCGTAAGTGAATTTTCCTTGCCGGGTGTCGCTTTTTCCGGAGCTTCACAGCTTCCCCAATTTTCGGAATCATTACTTGGATTGTTAACCTCTTTTCGTTCAAGCGATTTCCCGCCGGAATTGCCTCCCCACGACGAAAGATAATTAACGCTATCTATCGCAGTGAGCAAAGAATCTAAAAGTTTTATATCATCACCGGTATTATTTAGTGAAGGAATATCTACGACAATTACCTGGGAAGGTATATTATAAAAAGTTGAGACGGTAGCTTCGTCTGCAATAACAATATAACCGTGGGCTGGTAAAAACACCGGAACCGTACTAATTGCAGACGAGGATGAATTATCATTAATCCTCCATCCTTTCAAATTTATCTGTTCGTCTGTTCGATTAAACAACTCAATCCATTCCGGTTCACCGGTTGAAGGAGCGTACATTATTTCGTTAATAACAATATCATCAAATTGATTTGGCGGGGGAGGAACATTGAAATCCAGGAATCCCGTATTGTTAGCTGTGTTTTCATCCTGCGCATAATTTATTACTGCTATAATCGAATAACTTCCTGTTACAACACCCTGAATAATTGTTATAACTAAATTTGAATCGGCAATTGGAAGCGAAGGATAATTTTGAATGTTAATCCTCTCGGATAATTGTCCAACATTATCGCCGTTTGCGTCATTGAATATTTCAACCGAGTAATTTCCGGCTGCAAGCTGACCTATGTTTTTTACAACTGTTGTTAGAGTTACATCACTTCCGATTGCCGGCACAACCGGATTAATAAACATTCTGGAAACAGCTAAATCATAATCGTTCGGCACTAAGGAATTTTCGAGTCCCGGCGTTGCCCCTTCCGGCGCAATTGATGTTCCCCAATTTCCAGAATCATTGCCCGATCCATCGACAAGAATTCGTTCAAGCGAATTTCCGCCTCCGCCACCCCATGACGATAAATAATTAACATTATCAATCACCTGATCCAATGAATCTTTTAATGAAATATTGTCATTAGTGTTATTAAGTGAGGGAAGATTGATCGCCACTACCTGCACCGGTATCGTATAAAAATTACTGATGGATGCATCATCGCTTAGTACAATAAAATCGTTTGCCGGTATCCACAATGGAGCGCTTGAGATTGTTGTCGTAGTTGTTCCGTCGGTTATCTCCCAGCCTTTCAGATTTATTGGCGCGGCTGTTCGATTATATAACTCAATCCATTCGGGTTCGTCGCCGGTTGGTCCATACATTATTTCATTGATTACAATATCATTATATTGATTTGGATTCGGTGGAACATTAAAATCAAAGAATGCTGTGTTGTTTGCCAAATACTCATCTTGTGCATAATTGATTACCGCGATGATCGAGTATGTTCCGGTAACAACATCTTGAATAATCGTCGTAACAACATTCGAGTCCGCTACAGCAAGGGAAGAGAAATTTTGTACATCTATTCTTTCGGATAACTGCCCAACGTTATCGTCGTTTGTATCGTTGAATATTTCAACGGAATAATTTCCCGCTGCAAGTTCGCCAAGATTTTTAATAACGGTTGATAAGGCAACATCACTTCCGTTTAATGGAATTGCCGGATTAATAGACATTCGTGAAATTGCTAAATCATAATCATTCGGCACTAATGAATTTTCAAGTCCGGGAGTTGCGCTTTCGAGCGCGATTGACGTTCCCCAATTTCCCGGATCGTTACTTGCATCATCAACAGAAATTCTCTCAAGCGAATTTCCGCCGCTTCCGCCCCATGCCGATAAATAGTTCACATTATCAATCACCTGGTCAAGTGAATCTTTTAAAGAAAGATTATCCCCCGTGTTATTTAACGACGGAAGATTGATAGATATTACCTGCACCGGTATAGTATAAAAATTACTTATTGATGCGTCTTCGCTTAGCACAATAAAATCATTTGCCGGTATCCACAATACCGCGCTTGAGATTGTAGTTGTTGTTGTACCGTCAGTAACTTTCCAGTTTTTTAGATTGATTGGCGAGCCTGTTCTGTTGTATAATTCAATCCACTCCGGCTCATCGCCGGCGGGTCCGTACATTATTTCGTTGATTACTATATCGTTGTATTGATTAGGTGGAGGAGACACATAAAAATCAATGAAAGAAATATTGTTTGATAAATCTTCATCCTGGGCAAAGTTGACCTGAGAAATGATTGAGTACGTCCCCGTCGTTACATCATTAATATTTGTCGCAACCAAATTAGAATCATTCACCGCGAGCGAAGTAAAATTTTGGATGTCGATTCTTTCGCCAGGCTGACCGATGTTATCGCCATTGGCATCGTTAAAAATTTCAACAGAATAATTTCCAGCGTCAAGCTGACCTATATTTTTTACTTTTGTTGTTAATACAACATCACTTCCGGCAGCGGGATTGGTAGGATTAATGGTCAACGATGTTATGGCGAGATCGTAATCTTTCGGCACAATTGAATTTTCGAGTCCGGGCGTTCCGCCTTCAGGCGCTGTGCATGTTCCCCAGTTGGCGGGATCGTTGCTTAATCCATCTACTAATTTTCTCTCAAGTGAATTTCCGTTGCTGCCGCCCCATGACGAAAGATAAGTAACATTTTCAATCGACTGATCTAAAGAGTCTTTCAGCGTGATATTATCGCCGGCATTATTCAACGATGGAAGATTAACTACAACTACCTGAACCGGGATTGTATAATAATTTGTAATTGTCGCATTATCGCTGAGTACAATAAAATCGTTTGCGGGTATCCACAGCGGAACCGTTGAAATTGTTGTTGTGGTGGTATTGTCTGTAATCTTCCAATTTTTCAAATTGATCGGTGCATTTGTTCTATTGTATAATTCAATCCATTCCGGTTCGTCGCCTCCGGGCGTGTGCATCATTTCGTTAATTATAATATCGTTTGGCTGATTAGGCGCCGGCGCTACAGCAAAATTATGCGTGCCTTTATTATTCGTAAGATTTTCGTCGAGGGCAAAGTCGACTGTAATAATTATCTTGTAAATACCATTTGCCACATTGGCTAATGTAGCCGTTAACGAAGCTGAATCCGACGCAGCCAAATTCGTAAGCGATTGTGTATCAAACAACTCTCCCGCTTGACCGGCACCATCGTCATTCTGATCATTATAAAAATTAACCGTATAATTTGCGGCGGCGGCGGTTCCAACATTTTTGATTTTAGCAGTGACATCAACGTCATCCCCGGCAAAAGGAGTTAAGGGTGAATGAGTAATTGTGCTTACACTAAGATCGTAAATCTTTGGCGATTCGGAATTATTCGCACCCGGTGTTCCGTTTGTAACTGTTGTGTTTGCCCAATTTGTTACAGAGTTATCTTTGTTTAATAAAATTTTCTCATCCGAAACGCCCGCCCCGTTTCCGGATGTTGTGTATGTGTACTCATCCAATAATTGATCAGTGGTGTTCAGCAACTGAACGTTTCGATCGGTAGTATTTGCCATTCCCGAACTGCCAAAAGCATTGTCGGTAATTTTTAATATCAGCGCATCCGCAGGTATTGTTCCTGCATAAACACCGGCAGCTAAGTCATAATCGTTTTCAAATACAACGGCGAATTTTCCGGGGGCAAGCGATGTTCCGAATCCGGCATTGGTGATCACCTCGGGTGTATTTGTAGAATATTTAATTTTGTATCCCGCTAAATCAATCGTCTCAGTAGTTGAGGTGTTGTAAATCTCAACGAACTCGGAATTACTGCTTGACGCCGGAGAGTTGAACATTATTTCCGACAGAGTTAAGGGCAGCCCGGTTTGACCATAGCTTGCGATTGATGACAATGATAAAATGAAAAGTATAAAAATCGAGTTGAGTTTGACTTTCTTCATCTTGGTTAAGTGTATGTTTAACATGCCCGCTAAAATACTGCAATTATTTAAATCCAAGAAGAAGAAACATAACAGGGCAATATGTCTTTTACGGTTTTAATAAAGATTTTTAAAAAGTCCATCACTCCACAAATTTCTTTTGGGATTCCGTTTTGTTAATCGGCTTATCTGGCAAACAGAATTTTTAGCCCGGTATCAGCGCGACATTTTTATTTTTGGCTTTCGAGAACAACCGTTTGCCGAACATAACTGCAATCCAAAATGGCGTAAAAATAAAACTGTCGAAAACATCTAACGCAAATTTGCTGGTTAGTAAACTGAAGATTTTCTTTTTCAATGGCTGCCTGCATCCAATTGACCGAATATAAAAAAGCAAAAATTTTATATATGGCTGCTTGTATTCATAAACCACAAAATCTTTTTTACTGTAAATATCCTTCTCCTCGCTCCGGATTAAATTATGTTCTTTTGCATATTCATAAAGATGTGTTCCGGGGAAAAAAGTAAGCGAATACGCAGGTATCCGGAACGGAGTCGGAAGTTCTGCAAGAAACCGCAGTGTTTGTTGGATATCCGAATGCGATTCGAGAGGATTATCGACAATAATATCGTAATGCGGCAAAATACTATCGTGTTTATTAATAACCTGTACTGCCTTTAAAAAAATATTTCTGCTGAAGTGTCGTTTATAAATTTTGTTCGTATTTGCACTTGCGCTTTGCAATCCCATCTCAACCGAAATCAATCCGGCGTCTGCCAGTAAATTCATTTTTTCCTCCGATACGCTTTCAGGACGGAAGTTGCATCGGAACGGAAGATTTATATGTTTCTTATACATCCCGGAAAATTCTGCAATCGTTTCAACCTTCGTACAAATAAAATCATCGTCAAATATTTCAACCAAATTAATGAATGGCATTTTTTCTCTTGCCGAGATTAGTTCGCCAATAAGATTATTATTGCTGCGACGGCGAAGCAGACTTTTTTTATCTCCGTAAAGCGATCTGAAAAGATTATTACAGCAATAAGTGCACGAAGAAGGACAGCCCCGTGCGGAAAGCGTTAGGTAAGTATATGTCTCGGCGCTTTCGATTTTATAATAATTAGTCGGCACACAAATTATATCTTTCCTGATATCATTTGTCATTTTCACTATTCTGTTTTCCCGCCTGATATATTCACGATCATTATCGTACAACGGGAGCGAGTAAGAATCAATATCGGGATTTATTCGGGCAATTTCATTTTTGATTATTGCTCCGTTCCGCTTGAACCAAATTCCTTTCGTACTATAATCTATGTACCCAGATTGCATTTTATCCATCAATTCGAGCAGAGGAGTTTCACCTTCTCCCAATCCAATCATGTCGGCATCCTGAAGACATTGGTCCGGCGCTGCCATTGCATGAATGCCGCCCCAAATTATCGGAATATTTATATTGTCTTTAATGAACCGGGTAATTTTTTTCGCCTGTCCGTAATAGTTGGAGACAAAAGAAAATCCCACAATGTCCGAATCTTTAACAAGAGGAAGTAAATCGGAATAGATACTTTCCGGATAATCGTAATCGTACCGGATGACCGGCTGATTTAGAAATATCATTTTAACATCATGGTTGTAGTTCAGCAGATGATTAACCATCGCCCGCAAACCGTAATTTACAATACTTTCGGTAGGATCTATAAAAGTAATACGCATTTACTCATCAACGTAATTAGAAATAAGGAATTAATTGGAATTTAATATAAAAAAATTGACCAACTATTGTTTTAAAGAGAGTCGAAAAATCTCAATTTATTTCGCCTCCGATAGTAACCCTAAGCCGTTATGCCGGCAAATTATCTAAAAATCCTATCCTAAATAAATAGCAAGCGTATTGTTATATTTGAATCCGAAAAAATTATGGCTTTATGCAGGAACCGTTAGTAAATATTGGAATAATGACCGAAGAAGAAATCTCGATTATATTTTTTGGAGAATACCGGTGTGCCGATTTTGGCAAAACAATATCAGGTGAGTTTAATGCAAAAATTGCATCCGGCAAAATTAATGTTCGTGGTGGAATAAATAATTTTCAAACAACCAAAGAAATAGTTTTTGATCCCGTCGATTTCGATTCCGATTCATTCATGCTGAAGGATGTTCCGATTGGAATAAAATTTCATTGGGAAAAAAAAGAAAATCAGCGTTTCCACGGTGCGCTCAAATTAAAAATGTCCGGCGAAAAAATTATTGCGATTAATATTATTCCAGCCGAGGATTATCTCGCGAGCGTTATTTCTTCCGAGATGAATCCGTCCGGCCCGTTTGAATTGTTAAAAACACACGCAATAATTTCACGCAGCTGGCTTTTAAATATTGTTGAGTCCTCCGGGCAAAATAGCGCGACAGCAAGTGAGCGTGAACCAAAAGAAAATCAGCCGGATGAAATTATCAAATGGTACGGGAGCGAAGAGCATGCAGATTTCCATGTATGCGCCGACGACCATTGCCAGCGATATCACGGCATTAACAAAGTAATTAATGATAACGCATACAAAGCGATTGAACAAACACGAGGACTGATTCTGCAATACGAAGATAAAATCTGCGATACCCGATATTCGAAATGCTGCGGCGGTATAACAGAAAATTTTGAAAATGTTTGGGAGCCTGTTCCTAAAAAATATCTCCGGAAGATTTTTGATTATAAATTTGAGCAGGAGGGTTTTAATACCGACCTGACTAACGAACGCAATGCTGTTAAATGGATATTAGGAAATCCTTCTGCCTTTTGCAACACTGCAAATAAAAAAATTCTATCGACCTCTCTTGTGGGATTTGATTTTGAGACAATCGATTTTTTTAGATGGAGGGTAATTTATACCCAGCAAGAACTCTCGGCAATAATTTTAGAAAAGTCCGGTATCGATTTTGGCGAAATCATCGATCTCATTCCTGTTGAAAGAGGCCACTCCGGTAGATTGGTTAAACTAAAAATCATCGGTTCAAAAGAGAAAAAGATTATCGGCAAAGAATTGGAGATTAGAAGAGTACTATCAAGATCCCATCTTTACAGCTCGGCGATTGTGATTGAAAAAAATGTCGAAGGGAAAAAAATCCCGTCATCCTTTACAATTTACGGCGCGGGTTGGGGACACGGGGTCGGGCTTTGTCAGATCGGCGCCGCCATAATGGCATCGAAAGGTTATATGTTCGACGAAATTTTGCTCCATTATTTTAAAGGGGCTAATATCAAGAAAGAGTACTCATAATGACTTTTCATTCACATGTAGTTTTAAACCGGATTGGGATGGAAACAAATGCTGCCCAATTGATTTACCAATTATTGAAAAGATTTTTAACGAGTGTGAACAAATATGATTTTTCTTAATCCATCGGTTTTGTTCGGTATGCTCGCTGCATCAATACCGATACTTATACATCTCTTCAACCTCCGCAAACTCAAGAAAATTGAGTTTAGTACATTAGCTTTTTTAAAAGAGCTTCAGAAAACAAAAATTAGAAAAATAAAACTAAAGCAATGGATACTGCTTGTTTTACGTGTGCTAATAATTCTTCTGCTTGTTGCGGCTTTTGCCAGACCCACAATTGAAAGCGTTTCGATTGGTGGAACTTCATCTGCGGCAAAGACAACTGCCGTTTTTGTAATAGACAATTCAATCAGCATGTCCGTGGTTACCGAAAAAGGCTCGTATCTTAACCAGGGTAAGCAAATAGCAAAGTCTTTGATTAGCCAATTTCAGGATGGCGATGATATAACAATTATCTTCCCATCGGAAGTTACTGCGGAAAGTAAAATAAAAACATTTTCGAATCCATCACTCATCAATGAATTTTTGGAATCGACTGGAATTTCCGCAGTTCGTGGATCAATCCATAACGCGATAGTATCGGCCGGCCAAATCTTAGCGGAGTCGGACAACTTCAACAAGGAAATTTATATTCTATGGGATTTTCAAAAAGATGGATTATATTCAAGCAAGGAAATCCTTTCAAATCTAGAACCTTTGTTTGGCGAGAATGTCCGTCTTTATACATTCGATTTTTATGCAAAGGATCCGGCCAATCTTTCGGTTACTTCTTTAGTTCCAAACAACCAGATTTTCGAAAAGGAAAAGCAAGTAGGCTTTACAGCAACTATTTCTAATTATTCGGCAAGCGCCTTCAGCAATACCGTTGCTTCGCTTTTTATAAACGGGAAACGTAGCGCCCAGCAGAGTTTCGATATTACGCCGGGCGGAACAAAACAACTTACTTTCGAAACCACTTTGAAGGAAGCGGGCTTGCTTGATATTTTTGTTGAACTGGAGGAAGATGATATTGCTTCCGATAACACACGATACCTTAGCCTCGATGTACCCGAAAAAATTAATTTGCTTTTACTTTCGGATAACAGCAATGACACGCGATTTGTTAAATTAGCGGTGAAGGGATTGTCGAGTGGTAACATCGAGCTCACCGAGAAAAACACGAATCAAGTTAACTCGCTCAACTTCGACAATTACAATGCCGTGATGATTGTCGGCAACGATAATATTTCCAATTACGAGCGGATAAAGAGCTATTGCACTAACAGCGGGAATATTCTTTTTCTACCGGGAGAGAACTCATCCCTTCAATCTTTACAAAAATTCAGCAATTCGTTTGGACTCCCTGCCCCAACTTTAATTGCAGGAAATCTGAATTCGATTTCATCTCCAGCTTCATTTGAAAAAATTGATTACGAACATCCTATTTTTATTAATCTGTTTGAGAAACAAAAAACTCCGCGTATTGAGTCGCCCGATATTTACCGGTTTTTAAAAGTTAAAACCGCCGGTTCGGGCAAGCAAATAATCAATCTTATTGACAATTCCTCTTTCTTAAGTGAAAGCAAAATCGGAACCGGAAAAATTTTATTTTATAATACCGCCCCGGTTTTAAGCTGGAGTAATTTGCCGATCAAAAGCATATTCCCCCCGTTAATTCTTAAATCCATATTGTATCTTACAAACACTGTTGACGAAGTGAAAGGTTTTACTGCCGGTGAAGGTTTGCAAATCAATCTCGGCAAAGCAAAATCTCCACAGATAAGAGTGCTTCAACCCGGGAACAACGAAACAATTGTTAATCTCGATTCCATCAATGCAAATAATTATTGGAACTTTGCCGATACAAAAGTTACCGGCACGTATAAATTTTATTCCGGAAACTCTCTTATCGATTTCGCGCCCGTAAATACCGATCCGCTTGAATCGAAAATCGAACATATTTCTACCGTTGATTTCGAAAAATATCTTGACGATATTCATTTCAACGGCAGATATTTAAATCTATCGCCGGAAGAAGATTATTTGAAATCTATTTATCAATCGCGGTTTGGCTCTGAATTATGGAAATACTTTTTGAGCATGGCGTTATTGCTCGCTCTCATTGAAATGCTGATTTCCAAAAGCGCGAAGAAAGATATGGCGGAAGTATAACGTTTAAGATTCTTCTCGAATGTCTCTTGATATTGAAATTCCAAGTCTATACTTTTGGTATAGATTAAAGGATACAATCCATGGATAAGGCGAAATTATTTACTATAGGTGAGAATCAATTCGTTCAGATTCCGAAGTATTATGCATTCGAAGGAGATGAAATGTATATTAAAAAAGTTAGGGATGCGATTGTCTTGACCTCAAAAAAAGCAACATGGCAATCACTTATTGACAGCCTGGATAAATTTAGTGAAGACTTCATGGAGGAACGGTGCCAACCCGAATTGTAAAACAACAAGGAACTATTTTTATAACCTTTCTCCAATAGTAAGTTATAATTCTTGTGGAATATTTAAAGTGAATTACACAATTCAACAAAACTCTTTTACTGACAATTAATTAAAATTATGCACGACATAAAAGACAACAAACCCGAAAGAGCAATACTCGTCGCTGTTAGAACCGGCGAGACAACGCGCGAAGTTTTGCAGGAACACATCGACGAGCTTGAGTTGCTCGTTAAAACTGCAGGCGCTGAAACAATTTTTAAAATTGTCCAGGACAGGCAGCGATATGATACTGCTTATTTTATAGGTAAAGGCAAAGCGGAAGAACTTGCGAACCTCGTGGAATTGAACGAAATAAATCTGATTATTTTTGACGACGACCTTACCGCAACACAAGTCCGTAATCTCGAAAACCTCATCAACAAAAAAATTATAGACCGCAGTGCGCTGATACTCGACATCTTTGCATCGCATGCAAGAACTAACGAAGCTAAAACGCAGGTAGAATTTGCACAGCTTCAATACATGATGACGCGGTTAACCCGCGCATGGACGCACCTATCAAAGCAGTATGGTGGAATAGGAACAAAAGGTCCGGGCGAAACACAGATTGAAACCGACAGAAGAATTATCCGCACACGGATTTCGAAACTGAAGGAACGCTTGAAGAAAATTGAATCGGAACATATTACTACAAGCGCAAAACGAAAAGAGTTTTTAAAAGCCTCGCTTGTTGGATACACGAACGCTGGCAAATCAACAATATTGAATTTGCTTACCGGCGCCGGCGTTCTTGCAGAAGATAAATTATTCGCAACCCTCGATTCAACTACGCGCGCATTAGAACTTGAGAAGAACAAAAAAATTCTAATCAGCGATACCGTTGGATTCATCCGCAAACTTCCGCACAATCTGGTGGCTTCATTCAAAACTACTCTCAACGTTGTAAGGGAAGCGGATATTATTCTCCATGTCATCGATATTACGAATGATTATTTCGAAGATCACATAAAAGTTGTGGATGATACGTTGAAAGAGCTTTATGATGAAAAGAAAATCGTTATCCATATTTTCAATAAGGTAGATGCATTAATCGAGAAATCGCGAATAGATTACGTCCTTCATAAATATGAAAAAAGTATCGTAATATCAGCTGAGCGCGGAATCAATGTCAGCGCTCTCAAGGTATACCTCGTAAAAATTTACGAAGATAATTTTAATCAGAGGACAATAACGCTCGATATTCACGAATCAAAAAAGGTATCGCTGATTCACAAATATGCCGAAGTGATTAAAACCGCCTACGGCGATGAAAAAGTGACGATAATTTTCCGGGCTAATCCCGAAAACGCCAACAAAATTTTGAGATTGATTAATGAAAAATAAATTGCAGCTTGATGGAAAGTCTTTAACTCTCGATTCGATAAAATATTTCCTCGAGCAACCTCCCGAGATTACATTAACAAGCGATGCGGTTAAAAGAATAAAATCATCGCGGGCGCTGATTGAAAAGTGGATTAAATCCGATAAGGTTATTTACGGCGTAACAACAGGCTTTGGTGAATTTGCAAACGTTCATATTTCGAATGATGATATTGAGCAACTGCAGGAAAATTTGATTGTGAGTCATTCCGCCGGCGTTGGCGATCCGCTTCCCCCGTTTATTGTAAAACTGATGATGTTGTTAAGGGTGAACGCACTTGCACGGGGCTACTCCGGCATCCGTTTGGAAACACTGCAACTGCTGATCAGCATGATCAACAATAATATTCTGCCGGTAATTCCATCGCAAGGTTCAGTTGGATCGAGCGGCGACCTCGCTCCTTTGTCGCATCTTGTACTTGCTATGATTGGCAAGGGTGAAGTTGCTATATGCAAAAACATCTTTGATGATGTAAAAAAATATAGCCGGATGAATTCATCTTCAGCGTTGAAAAAGTTTGGTCTCGCCCCGGTTAGATTATCTGCAAAAGAAGGACTTGCATTAATTAACGGCACTCAGATGATGACTGCATTCGCATCGTACATCTGCATCAAAGCGAAAGAACTAATTACAACGGCAGATATCGCCGCGGCATTATCCCACGAGGCTTTGCGGGCTACCGATAGAGCTTACGATTTACGGCTTCATAATCTTCGTCCTTATCCCGGACAATTAACAACTGCAAAGAATATGCTTTCGATATTGGAAGAAAGCGAAATTCGAAAATCTCACAAGGAAGACGATCCGCGTGTACAGGATTCATATTCGCTGCGGTGTATTCCACAGGTGCACGGTGCCTCACGGGATACGATTGATTATGTTTGCTTGCGGGTTGAGATTGAATTGAATTCGGTTACGGATAATCCTCTAATTTTCCCGGAACAGGAAGATCATCTCGAAGGAGGAAATTTCCATGGGCAGCCAATCGCGCTTGTTATGGATTTTATGGGAATTGCTCTTTCGGAGCTTGCGAATATTTCTGAACGACGGGTTGAAAGATTGGTGAATGGTTCGTTAAGTCAACTGCCGCGATTTCTAACAAAGGAAGGCGGACTAAATTCCGGATTGATGATTGCCCAATACACAGCCGCCAGCCTGGTCTCCGAGAATAAAGTTTTATCTCACCCCGCATCGGTTGATTCCATTCCTACTTCGGCTAATCAGGAAGATCACAATTCGATGGGATCAATTGCATCGAGGAAATGTTTTCAAATTTTAAAGAATGTTCAAAAAGTAATCTCGATCGAGCTGCTCGCAGCTTCGCAGGGAATAGAATTTTTGAAGCCGCTTAAATGCGGTAAAGGGACAAGCGCCGCACATGGTTTCATAAGAAAATATATTAAACCGCTCGGTGATGATAGGATAATTTATAAAGATATTGAAAAGATTATAGGGCTGGTTGAATCGGGACAAATTCCCGAACATGTGAGGACAGTTGTCAAAATAAATTAATGTCATGTCAATTATAAGATGAAAAATTGAATGTGTGTTTTTCATTACCATTCTTTTCTTTTACCATTTACCATCTTCCATTTACCATTTTCCATATAACATTCCATCACCGCTCTTCTTCCGTCTTTTTCTTCTTTACAATTGATGAGCTGCCAAGTCTGTCTTTACTATCAATTTTTCTATCCATCCAGCTTAAAAAATAAAAGAACCCGCCAAGAGCAAGCAGAACAAGAACGGCTACGCCAAGAAAGATCAGTGTGTACATGTTTCTATTTTATCCTTTGAATAATTGCATTATTATATAGTACGATTTGTAAATCGAAGCGATAGCTTCGATTATTAATTCAACATTCTTTTCGAAGCTTCGCTTCGAATTACGCACGCATAAAACGGGTGATTAATTTAATACAGTAAAATTTACGAAAATGTTATAGCATTTAGAAGCTCAACATTTCATGATATCTTTATATAAAAATGTTGAGCTGCTATGCAGTCAACTTTTACTTCACAAGCGTCATCTTCTTCGTTATGACTTGCTCGCCGGAATTAAGGCGGTAAAAATATACCCCGCTTGCGAGCGTTTCCGCATTAAACTTTACATTGTGTTTCCCCTTTGTTTGAACGCTGTTTACAAGCTCCGCAACTTCTTTTCCCACAGCATCGTAAACTTTTAAAATTACCCGGCTATTATCTGGCAGATAATATGATATAGTTGTTGTTGGATTGAAGGGATTCGGATAATTCTGTTCCAGTATGAATTTATCTGGAGTTGATTTCTCGTCATTGACTGAATTTGGCGTTTCAAACAAATCTCTCTCGTATGCACCGTTACCGTGAGTTGCAATTCTTATTCTACGTGCCGCCATCGAAATGGAAATATTGTAAACCATTACTGCGTCCGGCAATCCTTCGCTAAAAGTATTCCACGTACTTCCTCCGTCCGCCGATACGAAAACACCGAGATCATTTCCAACATAAATATAATCGGGATGTTCGGGATCAACCGCCACAGATTGAGCAGGCACATCGGGAAGATCGGCGCTAATATCCATCCATGTATCTCCGCCATTTATAGATTTGAACACATGCGAGGTGCCGTATCCCGAAAACACAATATAGACTTTTTGATCATCCATCGGATCGACTTCAACATCCATCGGATACCTATCGGGTAAGTTTCCGGTTATATCAATCCATGTATCGCCGCCGTCGGTTGTTTTGTAAACATCCGCGTTTGAAAAAGTTGGCGCAGCCGCAAGATATACTTTCGCTGAATTTTGAAATGATATTGCCATTGTTATTGGACAATTGGAAGTAACCGGGAATCCCGCGTTAGTACGGTTCCACCTTGTGCCCCCATCTGTGGATTTATAAACAATACTTCGTGCAGCATAAATAATATCAGGATTATCAACGCCGATTACGAACGGCGCCGCAAAAGCAGTTGTGCCTTCGCTGGGCGGCATAATATAATCCCATGTTTCGCCGCGGTCAGTCGATTTTACCATACTTAAATTCTGCCACGAACCATAAAGAATATCATTATTGAATTGATCGATTGCCGTCCATGCGCCGTCGCCGCCAATGCACCGAAACCACGCAAGCTGCCCGTCGTATATGGCTGAAGCGTTATCCTGGAATCCACCCATACTCAATTGCGGATTTGTATGCGAGGTTGTAAATCCACTGTAAAATTGCATCGTCTGGTAACCACCGTTCAATCCTTCGAATGTACTCCCGAAATCTGTCGTTCGAAATACTCCGCCGTCATTTCCAAAATAAACAATGTTTGGATTGGTAGGGTGTACGGCGAAACAATGATGATCGGCGTGCGAATAATTATCCGGTCCTTCGGGTCCGCCGACGGGTGTTCTGCCAAGGTCCCAATTACTCCAGATAGATTTTTTAGTCAGAGTTATTCCGCCGTCGTTGGATTTCCAAATATCTATTCCGCCGGTAATAATTTTGTCTGGCTCAAGTGAGTGCGTTACAACGAAATGGGAGAACCAACCCTGATAATCAGCGTAATCGGTTGTAGAAACCACCGACCAATTATCACCTCCGTTCGTGGTTTTACATAACCATGTTCCGAGAACCCCGCTGTAATCACCTCCAACACTTGCATAAATTATATCCGTTTGTGTTTCGCATAACGAAAGCAGCGCCTTGCCTTCGTAATATGCTGGCCAACCTGAAGATATTTTTTTCCAATTAATACCGCCATCGATTGATCGATAACATCCGAATCCCGTTGTGGCGAAATTGCCAGCAGTAAAATAAATTTTATTGGGATTATCCGGATTGATAATCAAATCGGTGATCATTGGAATTCCATACACATATTTCCAAGAAGCGCCAGAATCCGTTGATTTATATAATCCTTCGGTAGTGCCTGCCCAAATTGTACTCGCATTATCCTGATTAATTTTTATAACCTGCACACCTCTTTCCTGCTGGGCTGTCCAATCTAAGCTTTTGGTCCATGTATTTCCGCCGTCAGTCGTTTTTAAAATTCCGATTCCATAACTGCCGCGTGTCGGTCTTTCTGCAATTCCGCCAATAGAATTTCCATATTGATAAACTTCACCTGTTCCGATGTAAATTTTGTTTGTATCTGAATAATCAATGGCGATAGCTCCGACACCGAGTACGGGGAATCCGGTTTTAATATATTGCCATGCGGAAATGCCTTTGCCCCCGGTATAGGAACGCCATAATCCGCCACTGGCTGAACCGGCATAAATCGTTAGCGGATTGAGCGGATTAATTGCAATGGAAATAGTTCTGCCGCCAAAGTTTTGCGGACCAATTGGTATCCAACTATCGTTTCCCGAATAACTGTTTTTACTCATCAGCTTTTGCGATTCAACAAATGCGTTGTAAAATCCGGCAGAAGGAATGTTACTTGCCGGGTAACTTCTTGAATCATTCCAAAACAATAGCGATTTATAAGCTCCGGGTATTCGCTCCTTTGTTTTCAAAACATCCTTAAATTCCCAAAGAACGGATATATAAATTGCTGAGATAATAAATGTGATGACGAAAAATAATTTTTGCTTTGTGTTCATTTCAATAGCTCATAATTAAATAACAACATGCTCTATATGGAAACAATTTTTATATAATGCAATCCCAAAATAGCGGGGTACTAATATTTTCCAATTGCCGATAAAGCGGCAAAACAAATTTGTTACCGGCGAAAATTACGCAATTAAGAACTCAAAAATCTGCGAAGTATTTTCCCGGGAACTGGATTAAAAAAACAATAACAAAAAATTGGGAATGACTATTCGAATCAGTATTTTTTCCAATATTTTTATAAGGATTTCTGATGAACAAAATGAAATATTTTTATTTAGCATTCTGGTTTGTTTTTATAGCAATTAATGGATTCGGATGTAAATCCGGATCGGGAGAAACCGCCGATAAAAAAATAATGATTGATAGTACTAAACTCGATCCTGCAATTTCGGATAACTATATTGGAGTTTTTTATCACCCACCGATAAATTGGAAACCGCTCCCCCCGGAAGTTTCCAGCAGAATGATCAAAAAAGACACAGCAAACGCCGCGAGAGAATTGTTTTCATATAATCTTTCAAGTGTATTCATTGACTCAGTTAGCCGGAGTATGTTATTCACCGGCAAAGTCAAAATCAACAATCCCGAAATGGACATGGATGATGCTATTGAAGCGTACTCAAAAGATATTATGAGCAAATTCAATCCCGATGATATTAAAAAGGATGAGTACGAAAATAACGGAATTACTATTACGCGGTTTCATGTTGATAGAATAGATCTCGTAGCTTTTAAATTACTTTTTACGAATGACCGAGATGAAATTATCCAGTTCGATTATTCAATTAAAAAGACCTTCTACGAATCCGTGGAAAAGGCAATCGAATCATCAATAGCTTCAATAAAATATTTCAAATAATCTCGATTTTTTAGATTGTGACAACAGCCGATAAACATGCAACAGTTTGTCGGTTTTTTATATTTTTAAAGTGTTTGACGAAACTAATTTACGCCGGGACTTGTTAACCTTTTCAAAATTAAAAAGGAATCCATGAAAAGAAAATTATTATTGCCCTTTTTGCTAGTTTTTGAAATTGGATTATTTGCGCAGCAATCCGGATTATCGATAAACGGAAAAGTGATTGATGAAATTTCGAAAGAGCCGCTGCCGGGCGTTAATATCATTATTCCCGGAACAACTATCGGGGCGGCATCGGATTTAAATGGTGAATTTACAATAACGGGAATTTCATCTGGAACATATTTGTTGCAGGCATCTTTTGTTGGATATGAATCTGTTGTTAAAACTGATGTTGTGGTTAATTCCGCAAGACCGCCGTATGTAATAATTGAACTGGGCGAGTCGGCGCTTGAACTCGAGAATGTAATTGTCACATCAAAGTATTTCGAGCACAGTCCACTCGAAGTAACCAGCATGAAAACTTTCAATTACGAAGAAATAAGGAGATCGCCCGGAGGATTTGAAGATGTGATAAGGGCATTATCGGTGCTGCCCGGCGTGGCACAACAAGCAGCAGCTCGGAATGATTTGATTGTGCGCGGAGGAGCTCCGTCCGAAAATCTTTATATGCTTGACGGATTTATGATTCCCACGATAAATCATTTTGCAACACAGGGAGCAACCGGCGGTCCGCTTAGCTATATAAATCTCGATTTTGTGAGAGAGACATCTTTTTCTACCGGTGGATTTTCATCTCGGTACGGCGACAAACTTTCATCGGTATTAAACATTGATTTACGCGAAGGGAGAGACGACCGGTTTGGCGGGAAGGCAACAATTTCGGCAACTCAATTCGGTTTGAATCTCGAAGGACCATTCAATAGCAAAGGCAATTATCTCTTCTCACTGCGGCGTAGTTATCTCGATTTCATTTTTAACGCTGCCGGATTCAGCTTTGTACCGGAATATTACGATCTGCTTTCAAAGATGAATTATGATTTTGATCCTCACAACAAATTATCGTTTTTGCTTATTGGCGCACTCGATAGAGTAAATTTTAATAACGACGACGCAAAAGATATATACGACAATTCGCGAATTCTTGCAAGCGAACAGAACCAATACACAGCGGGCCTTTCTTTCCTTCACTTATTTAACAAGGGATTTATAAATTTCAGTGCGAGCAGAAGTTATATAAAATATAATTCGTTTCAGAAAGACACCTTTTTTATTCCGATTTTTCTGAACAAAACAATCGAAGCGGAAAACGAAATCAAAGCCGAAGTGGTTTATAAAATGCTGCCAAATTCGGAAATCTCCGCCGGGCTATCCGGTAAGATAATTGATTTTTACGGCGATGTTATTTTCCCTTCGGATTTTATTACAACTTACGGAGAAGTCTTGCCGGTTACGAAAATAAGTCCCGATGAAAAATATTTGAAGTCGGCATTGTACACACAGTATAGCGGATTTTATTATGATATGTGGCGTGTCAATCTTGGTTTTCGTGTTGATTATTTCGACGGTATAAAAAACAAATATTATTTCAGCCCGCGGTTTTCTACGAGTCTCCAATTCGATGAATTGACAAGCTTGAATTTTAGCACCGGTCTATATTACCAGTTTCCAACTTACATTTGGCTATTAACATCGAATAACGCAAACAACCTCAATGCGATTCGGGTTGTACAATATGTGCTTGGATTTGAAAGACTCCTTCGGGAAGACATCAGATTTAAAACCGAAATATTCTATAAGAACTATTCGGATTATCCGGCAAGTATATTGCGTTCTTACCTGGTGCTGGCAAATACAGGAGTTGGATTCCCCGGCGCCGAGGATAACTTTGCTGCGTTTGGATTGGAGCCATTGAGCAGCGACGGGAAAGGATTTGTTCGCGGACTTGAATTATCGATTCAGAAAAAATCTTCCGGAACCGGATTATATGGATTGATGAGCGGGACTTATAGCGAATCGTATTTCACTTCGCTCGACGGCATTGAACGTCCGGGCGCTTATGATCAAAAGTGGATATTTAGTTTCAGCGGCGGTTACATCTTCGATGACGAGTGGGAAACATCATTCAAATTCAGATTCGCTTCGGGAATTCCTTACACTCCATTCGGTTTGAATGGAACTCAAAACATTTCCGATTATAATACTCTCCGATTCGATCCTTTGCATAGTCTCGATTTAAGAGTCGATAAACGATGGAACTTCGAGAGCTGGAGTTTGATTACTTACATCGATGTTCAAAACATTTATAATAACAAACAAAGTAACAGGATCCGTTGGAATTATAGAGAGAATAAACTTGACGAAGAAGAAAGTATCGGTTTACTGCCGTCTATTGGAATAAGCGTAGAATTTTAAATCAAGCAGGAAGAAACGACATATCTTTTTCTAAAAAATGGACTGAAGATATGTCGTTTCTAATAAAATTATCCTTCATCCTCAGAAATTTTTGTCGGGATTCCGAGCTCTTCCATCTTACGATATAACGAAGACAAACCAATGTTGAGCGCATGCGCAACCGCATCTTTGTTGAACTCGTATTTCTTCATGATTTTTAGAATGTGTTCCTTCTCAAATTCGCGCGTTGCGTCTTTTAATGAATCGGAATAGCCTGATGAAACCGTAGTTCCTTTCAAATAATCCGGCAATTCGTTTGAGGTAATCAATTCACTGCGCGCAAATATTACAGCGCGTTCAATTACATTTTCCAATTCGCGCACGCCGCCGCGCCATTCATGACTCATAAATATTTTCATTGTGTCATTGTCAACCGAGTGTACTTTCTTTCCCATCTCCTTGCAGTATTTTTCAATAAAATGATTTGCAAGAAACGGTATATCTTCTTTTCGTTCATTCAATGTGGGAAGTTTTATTTCGATTACGTTCAACCGGTAAAACAAATCTTCTCTGAATTCACCGGATTTTGTTTTTTCGAAAATATCCTGATTGGTAGCTGCAATTATCCGCACGTTGGTACTAACCATCTTCGTTCCGCCGACGGGTAAAAATTCTCTGTCTTCAATCGCACGCAAAAGTTTAACCTGAAGATTCAACGGCAAATCTCCAATCTCATCTAAGAAGAGGGTGCCTCCATCAGCAACTTTGAACAATCCCATTTTATCTTCCGTTGCGCCGGTGAACGATCCTTTTTTATGACCGAATAGTTCGCTCTCAATTAAGTTTTCAGAAATGGCGCCGCAGTTTACGGGAAGAAATATTTTGTCGCTTCTTTTACTTTTAAAATGAATTGCCCGTGCGACAAGTTCTTTTCCCGTTCCACTCTTACCATAAATAAAAACACTGCTGTTTGTTGATGCAACTTGGTCAATGATGTCAAAAACCTTTTGCATCGATTCGCTTTTTCCGATTATGTTTTGATATCCGGTTTCGGCAGAGAGCCGCTGACGGAGAGTTCTGTTTTCCAATGCAAGATTTTTGAATTCAGCTAATCTTTTAATTCGAATAATGAGATCGTCAAACTCAACAGGTTTAATAAGATAGTCGTATGCGCCCTGCCGTAACGCATCTATTGCGGTTTTAACCGACGCATATGCGGTCATAATAATAAAAAATGTGTCGGGCGAAATTTTACTTGCGTTCGTTAGCAATTCAATCCCGTCTAATTTCGGCATTTTAATATCTGTAATTGTGATATCGATATCTTTGTTTTTAATTACTTCCAGCGCCTCTTCGCCATCTTCGGCGGTAACTGTTTCGTAACCTTCGTCGGTAAGAATTATTTTCAGCGAATCGCGAATCGCTTTTTCATCATCGGCAACTAATATTTTGATTGACATTATTTCACCCCGGAGTTGTTGTGCTAAATTTTTTCACCGCGATACCGTAAACGGTATCGCTATCCGAATAAATCATCCTAAAGGATGATACGTGAACGATTAGTTTGTAAAATATTTTACTCAACATTATTTACCACAGGCAGTTTAATTGTAAATATACTTCCTTTACCTTGTTCGCTATCAACAAGAATTTCGCCATTAAATTTTTTCACTATTCCGTAGCTAACCGATAATCCAAGCCCGGTTCCTTTGCCAACTTCCTTTGTTGTAAAAAAAGGATTGAAAATTTTATCCATAACTTCTTTTGTCATGCCGCAGCCGCTGTCTTTTATTTCGATGGACGCGAAATTATCATCATGAAACGATCTAACAGAAATATTTCCCTGCCCTGCCATCGCATCAAGTGCGTTGATAAGAATATTGACGAAAACCTGCAGCAGTTGATCCGGGACAATTTTTATAACCGGCATTTCATAATCATACTCGGTTATGAACTGAACCTTTTTTACGCGCTTGTCGTACTTAACAATACCAATTGCAGTTTTAATAACGTCCGTTATCTGCGTCGGTTGGTTTTCGTAACTTGGCGGTCGCGAAAAGTCAACAAGCTCACGCACAATTTTTGTAATCCTATCAATATTTTCTTTTATTGTTGCATATTGCTCGCTCAAGAAATCGTCGCTGGTTTTTCTCTGCAATATCTGTATTAGCGATGATATGGATGCGAGTGGATTACCGATTTCATGAGCAACGCCGGCGGCAAGCTGACCGATGACTGCAAGTTTTTCGGACTGGTCAACCTGTTCCTGTAATTTTTTTACTTCGGTTTTATCTTTAATAATTATCGATCTACCGGAGTAGTTTCCGTTTTTCCCGGGCAGTTTTGAAACATTCAATTCAACCGAAATCGCTCTGCCCTTTTTATCGAGCCGCTCGGTTTCATCGATCTTTACATATCCTCTTCTTTTAGTTTCGCTTTTAATGTACTGAAGTTCTTTCTCATAATTTTCGCCGGGCGGAAAGAGAAATGACGAACCCTTGCCGAGAACTTCTTCCTCTTTATATCCAAAGATTTTTTCTGCGCTTTTATTCCATGCAATTATTTTTTCATCCTCATCAACCATCAATATTGCCGAATCGGTTGAATGCAAAATACTTTTAAGATATTCCTGGTTTTGATCAAGCTTGGATGCAAGTCTGTCGCGATCCTGGGTTAATTCCCGCATAAGCGCCTGCTGGTGCAGCATACCATAACGCGCAAATATCTGCTCGATGATACTATCGATAAAGCCAAGAAGAATTACCGGATCGTATTGATAAGTTTTATTCTTTTCAATTACATTAAAAACAGCATATCTGCATTGAGTAAACAACTGACTGATCTCAAGCAGATTTAACTGCGCAGAATTGAAGAGATTGTAATTGTCGATTAGATATTGATCCGCCGCAAGGTAATCCGAATTTTCGATGATGTCCATTAATATAATCAGCGTACTTTCAACAAATGTTCTTATTTGCGATTCCGATAATTTTTCGGCAAGCTGATCTGAAATAGCCCGCACCCAATTCTCGACAACATCCTCATAATGCTGTTGCAATATTTCAAGGATTATCTTTTTCATCGAACGACAAACACCTTTGCAACATCGATCAGCAACGATGGATTATTAATCAACGCTGTCGTGAATAGATTTCCAAGAGTGCGTTTTTCCATTTTCACTTTTGAAAACGAGTGAGCAATCTGATTAAATTTTTCATCGGTAAAATTATAAATCCCGTTTTTAATTCTGTCATAAGTTTCATGTTTCTTTCCTACTCTCTCATGCCATGCTTTGTCGTAAGTAAAAACATGATCGGGCTTTTTCATTTTAATTGATTCGGCAGCGATTGATCCGGCAATACTTCCGCCTATCATTCCACTTGTAATTCCGCCGCCGGAAAGCGGATTAACCTGCCGGGCCGCATCACCGGTTAGCATTATTCCCTGCGCTGAAATTTTATCGAGTGTAATACTGCAGGGTACACCGCCCGCAATTTGAGTAAGCACAGGCGCGTACGGATATTTCTTCTGCATAAAATCGTTAAGATAAGATTGCGCGGATTTCTTCTTTCCGATCATGCCGCTTACGCCGAGTCCAATATTTGCAGAGTTATTCCCTTTGGGAAAAATCCAAAAATATCCGTGAGGCGCATACTCCTGTCCAAAATAGAAATAACATGTGTTTTGATCAACCGGGATATTTGCGGCTGTAATTTGAACCGCGCTTTCCATATCACGGAAATCGATGTAGGTTTTTAAACCCGCCCATCTTCCCACTCTCGACTCAACGCCATCGGCAGCAATCACAATTTTAGATTTTACTTCGCGCTGTTCACCTTGATACTCAAATTTCACACCGGCAACCTTTCCTTCATCGAATAGCAATCCGTTTACATAAGCGCGCGTTAAAATTTCGGCTCCGGCATTACCGGCTTGTTTTGCGAGTTCGTAATCAAAAATTCTTCTTTCAAGAATATACCCTGTTTGATCAAGCGGGAGAACCACTTCAGTATCATCGGGAGAAATCATTGAGAATTTATTTATTGTAGCCGCGATGAATTTTTCATTCGGCTCAATAAATTGTTCGAGTCCAACTTTACTCACTGCTTCGCCGCATCGAACCGGGTATCCGACATCTCGATCCTTCTCAAGCATCAAAACAGAAACACCCTGCCCGGCGGCAAACCTTGCCGCAATTGATCCGGCCGGTCCAGCGCCAACAACTATTATATCGTATTCGTTTTTCATAAATTATTTTTTCGAGCTATTTAGAGTAATTGTAAGAATCTAACACAAAGCGCTTTATAAAACTATTAAATCAGAGAATAAATTGCCGTCAGTTTTACTGACGGACAATAAAACAATCATTTCATCCATTACCGTTCGCTTCACGGCTTGTATGAAAATGTCGATTATAGAGCGAGATTCATCTCGCTTCTTAATAATTTGTAATATTTTTGAAGTTTTCATGAGCGAAATAAATTTCGCTTTACAATTTTCACACAGCCTCTTTAGACAAAGGACTACGTAAATAGGGCTTTAGCCCAATGAGAAAGAAAAAACTTTTTTCTATTTCGAAAGTGCCTTGAAAAATCTCAGTTCGTCTCTGATTGGAATTCCGTTATCAGCTACAAGCGGAATTTCCGGTTTGATTTTACGTGAACTATCAACCGCGCCGGGATAAACTTTTATTAACCGGTAACCAAGTATTTGATAGAATGCAACCGCGTCAAGATTGTCGTTTGTTGTAATCAACCAAACCGAAGAACAGTTATTAACTCGTGTTTCATTTTCAACCAACTCAACCAACCTTTTCCCTATTCCTTTACGCTTTACTTCGCTATTCAGAGTAACAATTTCGCAGCCAGATTTTCTGATTTTGTAAGTAACCAATCCAACGAGTTTGGTTGATTTGAAGGCAGCAAAACCGTTCAGCTTGCCGGGATAAATTTTACGATTGCGGACAACAACAAATTCAGCGCCCCAATGTTCAGAGATGAAATTGTTGATCCATAATCTATCGCTGAGAATTGTTTTTCTAAAAAAAATATCAGCAGGTTTCATAAAATTAATTCTATATCTCTATCTCAGTTTTAAACACAATTTTAGCACTTCCGCCAATTTTAACTAATAACGGTTCGCCATTCTTGATTTTAACTTCAACATCAACAATGCCGGGTCTGCCAATCGCCTCGCCCTGCGCGCTTTTGAATGTGAATTTATTCTCATCCCATTTAACAAGCTGGTGTTTTATTAAATAGGCGCCAAGCGGACCATTCGCATTTCCCGTCACCGGGTCTTCATTGATTCCGATTGCCGGTGCAAACATTCTTCCTTTTGTTAAAATATCAGGCTCATTTGAATCCAAAGTAAAAACAAAATAACCGTTACATTTTATCTCGCGACTTATCTTTGAAAGCGCATCGTTATTAGGTTTGAGATTGTCGAGAATCTCCCGGCTTTTAATTCCGATTATTACTTTTGAATGTCCCGTTGATACAATTTGAATTGGGCAGTTCCAATCGATGTCATCGAAAGTTAAATTCATCGCCTCAATTATTCTTTCTTGATAAAAAGAATCGAGCGGATCTTCGAATTCTATTTTACCCTGCGTCATCACGATTTTATAATCGTCTTTATCTTTGAAAATATCGACGGGTAAAATCCCCGCGCCAATTTTTTGAATAACAGTACATGAATCGAGATTATTTTCGAAAGCTCGAACATAATGCGCCGCAATCGTTGCATGTCCGCAAGACGGAACTTCAATCGTCGGAGTGAAAAACCGAACCCACACTTCATGATCATCAGCAGTTCGCGAAAGAATAAACGCAGTCTCGGAATTATTCAATTCGCGCGCAATTGCTCGCATTTGTTTCTCTGATAACCCGTCGGCATCCGGCACAACTCCGGCGGGATTCCCTTTGAATAATTCAGTCGTAAATGAATCAACCTGGTAAACGCGATATTTTTTTGACATTGAGGCAATTCCAATAATTTGTATTGCAAATATAAGCAAAGGAACAATCCCGGATAATAATCAGACCTTGCAAAATGAATTGGATCAAATTAAGTTTGCAATAACGTGAACCAATGGTTTTACTTTAACGTAGAATTGACTTCTTTATGGTAGTCAAATTAAAATATTTTGTTATAAGAAAGACAAAATTTCACAAATACTAACCAATATACAGATATCGCAATGAAACGTTTTTTAGTTTTCTTGATCTTTTCCATACTTTTTTTAACTCGACCATCATTTAATCAAGCTCAAGAATGGGTCCATTATCAAAAGGGAACTCATATAAGCACAATGTGCGATGAAGATAATTTTGTTTGGATAGGATCACCAATTGGAATTTTCAAAATCGATAAAAACACAAAAGAATCAATTTTTTATAATTCATCTAACTCAGGACTTCCGTGTAATGAAATCAAAACAATTATCATTGATAATTTGGGCAACAAATGGATTGGAACAGATGGTGGAGGCTTGATTAAATACGACAATAATAACTGGACAGTTTATGACACCTTAAATTCGGATATCCCATCAAACAATATTTTAACTATAGCTGTTGATAACTCGAATAATAAATGGATAGGAACATACGGAGGTGGTTTGGTTTGTTATAATGAGGTTGATTGGATGACTTATAATAGACAAAATTCCGGTATTCAGAGCGACTGCGTAAAAGCAATTGCAATCGACAGAAACGACAATATTTGGATAGGGACATGGTATGCGGGAGGTGGAAAGGGATTAGTTAAATTTGATGGAAGTGAATGGATGGCCTATGATGTTTCCCAATATGGACTTTATGATTATTTTGTTATGTGTTTGTCAATTGATGAAAATAATAATCTGTGGATTGTAGCGAATGGGATAGGAAAATTTGATGGGGAAAATTGGGAAATATATACTTCATCAAATTCCGAATTGCCTAGTAACGATATTACTTGTATAGCGACGGATAATGAAGGAAATATTTGGATTAGCGCAGGATTTGAAGGTTTGGTGAAATTTGATGGTAGTAATTGGGAAATATATTATCCATCAAATTTGGGTGGAAATTTCTCATCATATTATGGAGCCATAATGATCGACAAAAATGGAGATAAATGGTTAGAATCAAATATGAGGCTTGCAAGATTTAATGATATTGATTGGGCGTATTTTAATCTTGCCAACTTTGTCTTATCAGTTAATAATATTACGGCGATTGAAATTGACAATGCTGGAAATATATGGTTAGGTACTGATGACGGAGGACTAGAGAAATATGATGGAGTGAATTGGTCTGTGTTTGATTTTTGGCCTAATTATTATACGACAATTACGAATATTGATTCTGATGCATTAGGAAATATTTGGTTTGATAATTACATGAATGGAGTTAGTTGCTTTAATGGTAATATTAACATTGTATTTAATCCCTCCAATTCAGGGCTGCCCTCACCAATTATCAAATCTATTGCTATAGATGCGGAAGGTGTAAAATGGTTTGGAGCCAATGGTTTGGTAAAATATAATGATGTAGAATGGAAAGTATACAACTTGTTAGATTATGGAATGTTTACTAATTACGTGTCTTCCATCGCAATTGACAAAGAAGGCAATAATTGGTTAGGAACTAATGATGGATTATGTTTTTTTGACGGATCAAAATGGCAAAAATTTAATTTTACATCCTCCGGTGGTTATTCTGATGATATATCGATTGTAGTAATTGGTCCGGACAACAAAAAATGGTTAGCAATATATGGGGGTCTGGCAGAATTTGATGGAATAAATTGGAAACTTTATTATCCATCAAATTCGGCGCTTCCTGGTGAATATATTACAGCTATCGCAGTCGATGAAGAATGTGGTGTTTGGATTGGAACAAGTTCACAAGGTATGGCTAGATTTAATGGTATAGATTGGCAAATTTTTAACACATCCAACTCGGATTTACCCAACAATCGTATAACCTCTATCGCAATTGATAACATTGGAAATAAATGGATTGGGATGAGCGAAGGCGGTTTAGCTGTGTATAAAGAAGGCGGTGTAATATTATCCACTGAAAAATCATATGAAAATGTTCCATGTGAATTTGAATTAAAACAGAACTATCCCAATCCATTTAATCCGTTAACAAAGATACAATACATGCTGCCGGAAAGCGGGAATGTAAGACTTACGGTTTTTGATGTGCTTGGCAGGGAAATAAGAACGTTGGTTGATGATTTTAAATTTGCCGGTTCGTACGAAGTTGAATTCAACGCTTCATCACTTTCCAGTGGAATTTACTTTTACCGGATCCAAGCCGGCAGTTTTAGCCAGGCGAGGAAAATGGTCGTTTTGAAATGACCGATGATCAATTCAGCGAGATAATTATATTTCAGAATTAGAAATTTATTCTCTATTAATTGATTGGGTTCATGAATAAATCATTCTATTTCTTAATTGCTTTTCTTGTGATAGTTTGTTTATCCATTCTATCCGGCTGCAAAGTTGATGGACAGAACAATCCAGTTTCAAAAGATTCGTTGAAATCATTATATGGATACAACGAAACTGACCTTGCGAAATTCCAAAACCGGGTGAACAAAACAATTGAACAATCGAGAATCAAAAAAAGCAAAGCGATCATCATTGACAAAATGAGATATGAATTACTTTTGATAGACTCCGGTGAGATCGATACAATTTTCAATGTTGAATTGGGGAGAGACCCGATCAGCGATAAATTTCACGAGGATGGACGAACAACTCCCGAAGGATTTTATAAGGTTTCGAGGAAGCTTAATATCGGTCAAACATCTTTTTACAAAGCATTGTATGTTAATTACCCGAATGAGTTGGATCGTCATGAATACGACAGTTTGAAATCAATCGGGGCAATTGAAAAAGGAATTGGGATTGGCGGACAAATAGAAATTCACGGCTGCGGGTCGGGTAAGAAAGGGAACGAAGGAGGATATAACTGGACTCTCGGCTGCATCGCTCTGTCGAACAAGGATATGGATTACTTGTTCGAAAAAGTAAAAGTGAACACACCAATAACAATTGTAAAATACAAAGAGGAATTATGACAAAACCGGAATTAGCAGCAGAGTATATGAAAAGCGGTTACAACTGCGCGCAATCAATTGTGAAAGCATTCGCAGCCGATGCTGGAATCACAAATGAAGATGAGTTGATTAAAATGGCGGCGCCGTTCGGCGGCGGTATCGGTCGCAATGGATTTGTATGCGGCGCTTTAACCGGCGCGGCTTTGATTATCGGAAAGATGTACGGCAACAAAGAACCATCCGATTTGGAAGGAAGAGAAAAAGCTTACGAGGCGGTTAATAAACTTTTGGATGAATTTAAAATGAAACACAAGAGTCTGTTATGTAAAGACTTGATATCAATCGATATGCGGAACGAAAAAGAACTGACGAAAGCGAAAGAAGAAGGAGTGTTCCAAACTCAATGCCCCGTATTTCTAATGACTGCAGGAATTTTACTGGAAAAAACACTTAATGGAAGAAAAAATTTCGAATAACGAATACAGAGCTTCAGACATTGAAGTTCCCTTACTTCATCATTCAGAGTTCGTTATTCAAGAGTGTGTAATAATAGAGCAAACATTTGTTTACGCCACTCCTACAACGCTATCCATTTGAATCATTACGATGAGATACCAACCAATTAAAATCAGCTGAGATAATTCGGGCAAATTTCTTGCTTGTTCCGTAAATGAAACACGCGCCTGGTTTTTGAACATGTCGGAAATATTTGAATCATCTTTCCCCGATTGATATTTGATAACTGTGTTGCCGGATGAATCTTTTATTTCAAATCGTGTCGCCCAAAAATTTTCAAGTTTCCATTCATATTTTTTCCCGGAAGTAAGTTCGAGAGTCCCGCGTGAACCCCAGCCTGATGGTTTGAACACGCCAACGTTTTCTTCTTTCCCATCTTCGCGGATTGTAACGGATGTGTGGATAAATCCTACACGTTTTAATGTCCATTTACCTTCGGCTGATTCGATTTCTGCCAGTGTTCCAAATGATTTTGGGAACACGAGTCTGCCATAAACTTCAGATTGGTCGCGTAATTCATAATCATGTTTAATTGCTTTTGGCTGAACCCATGTTAAGTGTTCGCCGATGAATGAATTAAGTGATTTCATATTGCTTGCCCATTCTATTGTTAGTTTTACTAATTGCCATCAGCTTTAGAGGCTGTGTGGAAATTGTAGAGCGAAATTTATTTCGCTCATGAAAACTTCAAAAATATTGCAAATTCATAAGAAGCGAGATGAATCTCGCTCTACAATCAACATTTTCACACACGCTCTAAAACGACGGCAATCATAATTGCGGAAAGTGAATTTTGAATGATGAATTTCGAAGTGTCCAACTTCATTATTCATCATTCGATATTCAGAGTTCATTATTCAAATGTTATTTCGGAGTTACCCGCGCAGCCCAGCCGCCGCCGGGTGCGAGCGATATTTCCATTTTCGTGTTCTTATTTACTTCCTGCGAAATCATTTTGAAATCATTTCCATTTCGGTCAGCATTAATTCCATCCTGCCAAATTTCGGCAGTGTAGCTTTCATCACCGAGGAATGTGAAATCGACAGTTAATTTTCTCGCATCTGCATCCGTCATTGCTCCAATATACCAAACATCGCCGCTCTTTCTTGCAACTAAAATATAATCCGCAATTTTTGCATCGAGAACTTTTGTTTCTTCCCAAACACTCGGCACCTTCGATAAAAATTCCATGCATTCCGGTTCGCGATAATAGTTTGTCGGATGGTCGGCAAGCATCTGCAATGGGCTATCATAAATTACATACATTGCAAGTTGCTGGCAGCGTGTGCCCATACTTGTCGGCTGCGCAAACATTGGTTTGAACGAACCGATTTGAACATTGTTCATTGCGCCGGGAGTAAAATCCATTGGTCCGGCAAACATGCGTATGAAAGGAAGTGTAACGCAATGTTCGGGAGTAACATCGAGCGACCACTTGTCGTTTTCCAATCCTTTCACGCCTTCACTGGTTAGAAAATTTGGATATGCACGGTTTATTCCGCACGGTTTGTATGCGCCGTGGAAATCGACGAGCATTTTATACTTCGCGGCTTCGCGTGTTGTCTTCCAATAATAATTTACGATTGCCTGGTCGTCGCGCTGCATAAAATCTATCTTAAGCCCTTTTACACCCCAGCTGCTGTAAAGCTTTAGAGCCTCGTCAAGTTTGTCGTCGAGCGATTTCCAAATTACCCATAAAATAATTCCAACATTTTTTTCTTTCCCATACTCAACAAGTTCGGGCACATTTATTTCGGGAACCTGAGTGAGAACATCTCCGAGTTTATACCAGCCTTCATCAAGGATTATATACTCAATCCCGTATTTGGAAGCGAAGTCAATGTAATATTTATATGTGTCGTTATTTATGCCTGCACGGAAATCAACATTATAGATATTTAAAAAATTCCACCAATCCCATGCTACTTTACCCGGTTTAATCCATGAGGTGTCATCCAATTGGCAAGGCTTCGAAAGCAGGAATACGAGTTCATTTGTAATCAAATCACCGTCGTTTTCGGTAATTGCAAAAATCCTCCACGGGAATGTTCGCGTTCCCTTTGTGATTGCGATATAATCTGCGCGTTTCGTCGGTTCGATGTCGCGGTCGTTTTTAGCATTTTCTTCAATCACATACTGCGGAAAGATTCCTTCGAGGCTGCTTGCATAAGTTCCTTTCAGCCACAAACCGGGATAATCCTCCAGGTCCGATTCGGTAATTCCAATCAGCGTTCCTTCCTTTGTATCAACGACTGCGGGAGTACTGCCAAAACGTTTTGGGTCAATAGTATTAATTTTTTCGTACTTATAAATCCGTTCGTTGTGGGACATGAAACTATCTTCTTCGGGAAAGTACATGGAGTATGTGCCGCCGAAATTCACATAATACTTTTCGGAATTGACTATTATTTCACCATCAATGGATGTTTCGAATCGATATGCAACACCCTCATTAAACGCGCGAAAGGTAATCGCATAATTTCCTTCGAAATTAATTTTTATCTCATTGTAATTCTCTTTCACCGTTTTACTTTTCTGCCACACTACTCTTTCAACAATTCTGTCAACAGAACTTGTATCGGCGCTTTTTACTTTCGGACTAATTCCTAAAATTGTCCTATCATTAATAATCATAGAAATTGGGGACGGAGAAATTATTTCTTTCCCGTTCTTTGCGACAGTGTATTTTACTTCTCCGTCGGTTGTTATTTTTACTTCAATTCTTTTATCGGGAGATAATAAACTGAAATTCTGCTGAGCACAAACAGAGCCGCTTAAAAATAAACTGACTACTAAAACAATAACTGTTTTTTTCATGGTTATATCTAATTTAATTGTTGGATAATGTGATGCAAAAATATAAAAAAGAATGAAGCTATTCTTAGGAAGTTAAAATAATTTTAGATTCAGCCGGGTAACACTTGAAATTCGTTTTTTCAGTTTTCATTCAAATGCTGTTGTACTTCTATCTCATAAGCAACATTTTCTTTTGAAGCGCAGATGTTTCTGTTTCAAGTCGGTAAAGATATACTCCTGAGCTTACCGGATTATTATTGCTGTCCAATCCATTCCAATCAATTGAATGATCGCCAGCATTTTGAATCGCATCAACAAGCGTTTTAATCTCTTGCCCGAGCAAATTATAAACAGTCAACTTCACACTACACGGTTCCGGTAACATGTAATTGATTACTGTTGAAGGATTAAATGGATTCGGATAATTTTGCTGAAGAAAAAAGGATTGAGCAATTTCACCATCTTTCCTGTCAACCGATAATGGAGTGCCCGCTAATGTTAAATCCATCCAATTCAGTCGTTCGGTAATCCAATTTTTCAGATAGTCAATTTCTTCTTCGTATGTAGCGCCTACAAAATAGTTAGGCCAAACATATTTCCCGAGAATCTGCCACCGGGTAAAATTGCGTACACGGGCTTCTTCAATTACGGATGCAGTTTGATTTATATATTCGAGTATGTTGTAGTTTGAAAAAGCTCCCTGCCGGATTTCAGTCCATCTGGCTTTTAGTTTGTTTCTAAAATTTACATCTTCCAATAATCTCTTCATCCAAAATACCCGGTACCATGCGGGAATCTCTGCGTTCCAATCTACTGTAGTCCAGGGTTCCTCCCATACCTCTTCGCCAAAATTTCCAAATGCCAAATCAAAATCCCAAATTGGACCAAGATACAATTTGCCGCCTTCGCTATCTCTCTTCTTATACATGAAGAAACTAAAGCGATAGCTATCAAGACACTTTGTAAATTCCTGGATTAAAAAATGATCCACAAAAGAATTGACGTCAATATATTTTGAATAGCCATTTACAGGATCGGCATAATTTGAACCGACCAAACAGTTTTCAAATTGAAAAATAAAATTTTGAATGTAGGCTTTTTGTTCCGGTATCATTTCATCTTCTTTGGGATGATGAAATTGAAAATAAACTTTCCCAAAATCTCCCGGAGGTTCAACATCAACCTGCCAGCCAACATTGTACGGCTTATCGACTTTGATAATATATCCGCCGGTCAATTCGTCGCCTTCAATATCCTCCGGCGTCAACTCTGTGATATCCACTCTATTTTTATCCCGTTTTATTTTCTCCATTAAAACATATAAACCCTGGTATTCTCCATTTATCAATAATTCACAAAACTCTGTACGCGAAGCATATTGGTCCAATTCGCGAGCGAGGTAATAGGGTAATGCATTTCTCAATAGCGTTTTATCGGAATATGGTCCGTAAAGAATCCAATCATTTTCTGCCGGCATGGACAGCAGCGATACATTATTGTTTTCACCGCTATCATTTTGTGTTTCGAAACCATATGATTTCTTTTCAAAATCAGCTGATGAACTCCCACGAATCTCAATACTAATTCTTCCATCATAATCTGTAAAAGCGTCAGTTAAGAAATTCCTTTGTCCGCCGGAGTTATTGATTATCCCCAACTTAACCGAAATTCTCTCTTCGTCTTTGATTGATTGTCCTTCGTTATCAATTATTATAATCGGTAAATTGGATGAGACAAAAGTTACTGTATCTGCCAAGATAGCATTTCCTGCAAATAGTGAAGCGATATTGAGGCAAATTAAAAATACCGTTAATGCTATAGTTCTCATAAGTGAAATCTTTTTTTAGTGACCATACAAATTAACCTTTTTTACTCACATGACTATAATACGGTTTTGCGTGAAATACTTTTCCAAATAGATAATTTTACTTGCGCAAGTATTTTCAATGAATTTACCCTATCCGCAAAATCTTATGGTTTTCTGCGGTTGTAATCGCAAAATGTTATAATATCTTGCGGTTATAATCGCAAAAACTTATATTTGCCAGCAGTTGAAAAAGAAAATTATATGATAAAAAGATCTATTCAAGCTGAAATTGAAAAAAAGCTTTTTAAAGGGAAAGCAATAATAATTACCGGCGCGAGACAGGTTGGAAAAACAACATTATTAAAAATGTTGTTTGAAAATAGAATCCCGGAAACAATCTTTTTAAATTGCGACGAACCTGATATACGAACAATGCTTAACGATTCAACCTCGACTAAACTAAAAAGTATTGCAGGCAATAAAAAAATTATAGTTATTGATGAAGCCCAGCGAGTAAAAAATATTGGAATCACGTTAAAACTAATTGTTGACCAATTAGCTGAATACCAGGTAATTGCAACGGGATCATCTGCACTTGAACTATCGGGCGAAATAAACGAACCGTTAACCGGAAGAAAATATGAATTTAATCTATATCCTTTTTCCTGGGCTGAACTTGTAAATGAATTTGGTTATCTTGAAACCAATAGACTTTTGGAAGAAAGAATGATTTACGGTATGTACCCGGAGATAACTCAAAAGCACGATGAAAAAAAGGAATTGTTGAAGAGTCTTACACAGAGTTACTTGTTTAAGGATATATTTTCATACAAAGAGTTAAGGAAGCCGGAAATTCTTGAAAAATTACTTCACGCATTGGCTCTGCAAATTGGAAACCTGGTATCGTTTCATGAGCTTTCCAACTTGTTGAAGGTAGATAACGAGACAATAACAAAATATATCAGCATACTCGAAAAGGCATTCGTGATTTTCCGTCTCCCCCCCTATAGCAGAAATCTTAGGGCGGAGATTTCGAGAATGAGAAAAATTTATTTTTATGATACCGGGATTAGGAATGCATTATTAAATAATTTTAGTCCAGCGGCAGTACGTCATGATATTGGAGCGCTCTGGGAAAATTTTATTATTAGCGAAAGGTTAAAATTAAATAGGAACCAAAAACGGGACTGCAATATGTATTTTTGGCGCACCCAGCAGCAGCAGGAAATAGATTTACTCGAAATAGAGGATGAACATATAAACGCTTTTGAGTTTGCATGGAATCCAGGAGCAAAGAAAAAAATTCCGCAAACATTTATGACTACTTATCCCGGAAGCAAACAACAAATAATTAACAGAGAGAATTTTAATCCGTTTCTCGGAATAACTTAGAAGGATGAAATGAATATTTATTTTGATATTATTTTCATAACATTATTACTTTCTTTAGCACATCCATCATTAAAAGCACAAACTAATCCTGCATCTACATTGCCCGAATCCATTGATGGTTGGACGAAATTAAACGGGGACCGGATATTCGATACGACAAATCTTTATGATTACATCGACGGCAGCGCCGAGTTGTATTTGAGTTTTGGATTTTCCAAAGTGTTCAATAGAATTTATTCGAAGGTTGAAGGGCAAGAAATTCTTGTTGATATTTTTTACATGAATAGTTCGTATGATGCATTCGGCGCGTTCTCGTTTTCCGTCGGTAATATCGGAATCGATTTCGGCAATCAATCACAGATAGCGCCCGGAACGATAATATTTTGGAAAGATAATTTTTATGTGTCGATATTTTGTAATCCTGAGACCAAGGAGTCTTCGAAAGTAATGCGGAGAATTGCTGAATTGTTGGATGGTTCAATTGCTGCGAAAGGTGAATTGCCGGAAATATTAAATTTTCTTCCGCAAGAAAATCTCAACAAACAGAGCATCCGCTACTTCCGTAATTATATTTGGATGAATTCTCATTATTTTATTTCCTATGATAACATACTTAACATAAATCAAAACACACAAGGTGTGCTGGCAAAGTATGGTGAAAATGAAAAATCGATTTTGATGATAATAAAATATCCGGATGAGCAGTCTGCATCCGGGGCATATGAGAAGTTTATGGTGAATTATGAAAACGGAATACTTAGAGAAGGGAAAATAAAATCCAAAGATGATAAATGGTGCGGAATAGAATTGGTGAAAAATTTCTTTATTGGAGTTTTTAACGGATTGAAAGAAACGGATGTTCAAAATCTTATTGCCCAAACCAAAGACATAATCAATAATTCAAAATAAAACATGCGGAGTAATAATGATTGACAAAAATCTAACTCGAAGAGAGTTCCTCAAAACAGGAACTATGGCAGTTGCCGCAAGTACGTTATTGATGAATGCACCAATGGATTTGTTTGGACAAGCAGATTCAAAGACACGAGTAGTGCTTATTCGAAATAAAAATGTGCTTGATAAAAATGGAACTATTAAAGTCGAGATACTGCAGCAAATGCTTGATGAAGCGGTTCAAACATTATTTGAAACAAACGATGTACAATCAGCTTGGAAGAAAATAATTAAACCGGAAGATATCGTTGGGATTAAAACAAATGTTTGGCAATATTTTCGTACTCCCTTCGAGTTGGAGGAGTCAATAAAAAAACGTGTAATTGAAGTTGGAGTTGCTGCAGATAATATAAGTATCAACGACCGTGGTGTATTGAGTGATCCAATATTTCAAAAAGCTACTGCGCTTATTAATTCACGACCGATGCGTACACACTATTGGTCGGGTGTTGGAACGTTGCTCAAGAATTATATTATGTTTACAGAATCGCCTGCATATTATCATCCCGATTCGTGTGCTGACCTAGCTGCAATTTGGAAACTGCCGATAGTGAGTGGAAAGACACGGTTAAATGTTCTTGTGATGCTCACACCTTTATTTAACTGTGTTGGCGCTCATGGTTACAGTTCCGATTATGTCTGGAATTATAAAGGAATAATTGTAGGCGTTGACCCGGTTGCATGCGATTCAATCGGACTAAAAATTATTCAGGCTAAAAGAAAAAATTATTTTAAAGAAGAAAGACCGCTTAGTCCGCCTGCCAAACATATTGAGCTTGCAGATACCCGTTACCATCTCGGCACGGCGGATGTAAATAAAATCGATCTGATTAAACTTGACTGGAAAGATGAAATCTTAATTTAGTTTGGTGTGACAGATTATTAATTCAAAAAACATTGCCACTAATTACACGGATTTGCACGAATTATTATTCGATTAGATTTCGTGAAAATTAGTGGAATTCGTGGCTAAATTGACTATCAAAATGTAAGTCTAAAAACAAAACGTATCGGACCAAAATGAAAAAAATAAAACTCGGAATTATAGGCTGTGGAATTGCCGCAAGGAGGCTGCATTTTCCTGCATTATTAAAATTAAAAAACAAAATTGAAATTGTGGCTGTGTGCAATCATACTGAAAAGAAAGCGAAGTCATTTTCAAAACTTGTTGGTGGAGTTCCATACGTTCTTGATTATAAAGAACTTCTTGCCAACAAAGATGTTGATGCTGTTGACATCGTTCTGCCGATTGATTTGAATTATGAAGTTACGCTCGCTTCGATAAAAGCAGGTAAGCATATGTTTGTTGAAAAACCACTTGCAGCAACTCCTACGGATGCAAAGAAATTAGTTGATGCCGCGAGAAACAAAAATGTGGTTTGTCTATTGGCGGAAAATTACCGTTACGATAAGCTATATCTCGATACAAAAGGAATGCTTAAAATCGGGGCAATCGGCGAAGTTTACTCACTATTGTGGAATATGAATCAAAATGTTACCCCGACAAATGAATACGCACAAACAGTTTGGCGCAAGAATAATAAATATGCCGGCGGTTTTATCTTCGATGGTGGTATTCACAATATCGCAGCGTTGCGATTGCTGCTCGGAGAAATGAAAGCTGTGACTGCATTGAAACAATCCGTAAATCCATTGATTGGAAGCGATGATACAATGTCGATGATGTTCGAAACAAAGAATGGCAAATCATGTTTGATGAATTTATTTTTTAGCGTCAAAGGTCACCAGAAAAGTAATCTATTAATTTTCGGCTCGAAGGGGACAATACAAATCATCAACAATACAATTCTCGTTAAAAAAGAAAATCAATCTGAAAAGAAATTTGTTGTTACAACCGACGGCGGATTTACAGCCGAGTTTGAAAATTTCTATAATGCGATTATCAAAGGAGAAAAAGTAATCGGTACATTCGAAGAAGGGTTGAAAGATGTAAAAGTAATGTTCTCTTCTTTCGAATCTTCGGATAAAAGGAAAAGAATTTTATTGTAACGAATTCAGTAGTCGGAATATTATAGTAATTATGTGACTGATTTGATGGGCAGGATCGGTCAATAATTTGATAAAGTTGGGTAGTAAATCAGGCGTATATTAATAATAAAACGTCACTTCTTTTTTGTCTACTCAGATACGCTAATTCATTCGCAATTTAATCCCTCTCATAGTAGTGAATCAAAATTACCTCCATTAATTAATTTCCCCAAATCATAAAAGATTAGAAAAATGTTAATCGTTTAACTAAATTACTTTCTCCACGACTTCGCCACGGAATGCGATATATCTGAAAATTAGACTTAAATCGCAGTTTTTAAGAAAGTATAAATTTATTTAACGGTATTGACATAGAAATAAATAGACATTATATTTGAACCAAGTAAAACGTTTAACTAAAATGCCAACAATAAAAGATGTCGCAAAAAAAGCCGGAGTATCAATTGCTACGGTGTCACTTGTCCTTCACGATCATAAACGCATTCCAACCGTTACAAAAAATAAAGTTCAAAAAGCAATCAAAGAACTTAACTATCATCCGTCGCGTTCAGCCAAAGGACTTGTAACAAAAACAACTGGAAATATCGGGTTTGTTTTAACCGACGACCACTTCCTAAAAACAGAACCTTTTTATACAAGTATTTTTCTCGGAACCGAGTTTGTTACACGCGGCAATGATTACTATGTTTTACTCGCAACAATTAGTAGAGACTTCGTTACGCATGATCACTTGCCGAGATTCATACTCGAGAAAAGCGTTGATGGCATTATTATAGCCGGAAAGGTTAACAATACATTCATTTCGAAATTAGCACACTATACTGTCCCGACTGTGTTCGTAGATTTTTTTCCTGCGAATGGAGATCATAACGTAATTTTAATAGACAATATCAAAGGTGGATTAATAGCAACCCAGCATTTAATTGACTTGGGTCATAAAAACATTGCTTTCATTGGAGCTGATCTTTCACATCCGAGTATAAACGACAGGTATCTGGGTTATCGTAAAGCACTCGAGTCAAATAAAATCCCGATCATTCATGGAAATGTTATACTTGATGAAGATTATCCGGCCCGTGCAAATGGATACAATGCTGCAAAAAAATTATTGACAAAAAACAAAAACATAACAGCAATATTTACATGTAACGATGCTGTTGCTTTTGGCGTGATGCAGTACTGCGCTGATAATAAAATTAATATCCCAAGCGATATCTCTCTTGTTGGATTTGACGATGTCGACGCGGACCTTTTGTTAAATCCTCCTTTAACTACTGTGAAAGTACCAAAGATTGAAATGGGAATAGAGGCAATGAACTTAATGGTAAACATGCTCTCTGATAAATCCAGGCACTCAACAAAAAAAATACTTGTCCCGGTTGAGCTGATTATAAGATCATCAACAAGAAAAATATAAAAATGAAAGCTGTTGTTTTCAAAGCGCCAGGCAACCTCGTAATTGAAGATAGAAATATTCGAGCATTAGCTGATGACGAATTGTTAATCGAAGTCGGCGCCTGCGGAGTTTGCGGTACAGATGTTCATATCTTTCGTGGTGAAGCAGCCGCTAAAAACAACACAATTATTGGACATGAATTTAGCGGATTACTCGTTGATGTCGCAAACAAATCATTTGATTTTAACATTGGTGATAAAGTCGCAGTTGATCCAAATATTTATTGCGGTTATTGTTCTTATTGTAAAGTAGGGAAAATACAATTCTGTTCAAATCACACAGCGCTCGGTGTAACCGAAGATGGTGGTTTTGCGGAATATGTGATTGCACCTGTATCGAATACTTATAAGCTGCCGATAGATTTTTCGCTAAGTACAGCAGCATTTGCCGAACCACTTTCGTGTTGTATTCATGGAATAGATAAAGCAGAAATTAAAGTCGGGGAAAATATAATAATCATCGGCGGCGGAGCTATTGGATTGATGATGCTTCAACTTTCTTTACTAAATGGCGCTGCAAAATGCGTGCTCATTGAACCCGTTGAGGAAAAACGAAATTTAGCAAAAACTCTTGGCATTGATTTAGCGTTTTCTCCCAATGATGAAAACTTAGAAGCCAATATTAATGATGTAACAAGAGGACACATCGACTGCATAATTGAATGCGCCGGTAATCCAGATGCGGCTTCATTAGCATTAAAATTAGCCGGGAAAGGAAGCAGAATTATTTTCTTTGGTTTGCATCCGGCTGGTTCTTCAATGGGAGTTAATCTTCAAGAAATATTCAAAAAAGAATTATCAATAAAAACCTCTCTGCTGAATCCATTCACATTCTCCCGCGCAATCGAATTTCTTATTTCAAAAAAAATAAATGTAGAATTGTTCGATACAACAAAAATGACTCTCTATGAGTTAGTAAAGTTTTTTACGGAAAAACATATTCATAATTCAATTAAGTATCAATTCAATAATTTAACAGGGGTAGCACTATGATTAAGAGATTACTTAAACAAAAACCATGGTCGTGGTTGTTTGTTCTGTTTGTATTTGTCGCTACAAATATTTTCCCGCAGCAGGGAATTAATTTGATCGGCAGCTTTGAACAAACACTTCCATCGTATTGGAAGAAAGGCGCCGAGCCAACCGGAGCGACATTAAGTTGGACAACCGACCAATTCCGTTCGATGGGAAGATGTTTGAAGATTGAAAAAACGGGAACAGGAGAAGAAGCCTATTGGGAAAGTGAAAACATGTGCGATTTATGGTCGCCAACCCATAGCAAAGATGTAGATATATTCTTAGGCGCTTATGTAAGAACCGAAGGAGTAAATACAAACCCGGCGACAGATGCAGATAGATGGTGGATATCATATACCTTCTATGGAATGACCGGCAACTTCATTGGCGAAATAAAATTACCAATAGATCAGAGTACTGCAAGCAGTGGTTCATTTGTAGCTGATACAAATGCAATAGGAAGCACAATACTGCCTGAAGATTCATATACAACGATAGTAAAATTTGTAGCCGGAGCCAACGCAACGGGAACCGTATGGGCAGATGACTTCATGTTTTTGGGAAGGAACGGAGCCTGGGCTGGACAAGATTGGAATACACAAGTTGGCGTACCAACAGGCTGGTTCTATTGGCTGCCTCCGGTAGGTGGAAACGATGGACGCTTAGACAGCGGATATGAGAATACAACAATAACAAACGAAGAAGCATATCACGGACAATTCTCGTTGAAGTTTGATAACTTACCTGGTACGCACGACGGCTTTGTTGGAACAATCAGATATCCGTTAGGACCGGACGTACAGGTAGGCGATAAACTTAGAATAACAGTTTGGTTGAAAGGGAAAGATTTAGATCCTGCAAATGTAATTGCAGTAGGCGATCAAGCAAAATTTGGAATCACACCGATATTCCATGATCAATCAACAAATAATGGAGGCTGGGGAGAAATATGGTCGAGCGATGTACCTTTAACTTTTCCTGCAGCAACTCAGTTTGATTGGAAACCATATTATGTGGATGTAACAGTTGTAGAGAACGCAGTCTCTTTATCAATAAGAATGCATCCGCTCGGACAATTTAAAGGAACGGTATATTGCGATTATCTAACTGTAGAAAAATTAGATGTACCTCTGCTAAGTGAAATCGGCAGTTTCGAACAAACACTTCCGTCATATTGGAAGAAAGGCGCTGAGCCAAGCGGAGCGACATTAAGCTGGGCAACCGATCAATCTCGCTCGATGGGCAGAAGTTTGAAAATAGAGAAAACCACATCAGGAGAAGAAGCCTATTGGGAAAGTGAAAACATGTGCGATTTATGGTCGCCAACCCATAGCAAAGACGTAGATATATTCTTAGGCGCATACGTAAGAACCGAAGGAGTAAATACAAATCCGGCAACCGATGCGGATAAGTGGTGGATATCGTATACATTTTACGGAACTACCGGCAACTTGATTGGCGAGGTAAAGTTACCAATAGATCAGAGTGCGCCAAGCAACGCAGCATGGGTAGCAGACACGAATGCAATAGCAAGTGTAATATTACCGGAAGATGCATTCACAACGATAGTAAAATTTGTAGCCGGAGCTAACGCAACCGGAACTGTATGGGCAGATGACTTTATGTTCTACGGAAGAAACGGAGCCTGGGCAGGTCAAGATTGGAATACACAAGTAGGCGTTCCAACCGGATGGTTTTACTGGTTACCGCCGGTAGGCGGCAATGATGGAAATCTGAATTCGGGATATGAGAATACAACGATAACAGATGAAGAAGCATATCACGGAGTCTATTCGTTGAAGTTTGATAACTTACCCGGAACACACGATGGATTTGTTGGAACAGTGAGATATCCTTTAACAACCGTAGCAGGCCGTAGCGATAATACATCCGAATTTAATATCACTGATGTAGCAGTAGGTGATGTTTTAAGAATCAGCGTTTGGCTTAAGGGTAAAGACCTTGATCCGGCAAACGTTGCAGCAGTAGGCGATCAGGCAAAATTCGCAATCACGCCGATATTCCACAATACACTTACAAACAACGAAGGCTGGGGAGAAATCTGGTCGAGTGATATTCCATTAACATTCCCCGCAACAACGGCCTTTGATTGGAAACAATATTATGTGGATGTTACAGTAGTAGAAAATGCAAAATCACTTTCCGTTAGGATGCATCCTCTTGGAAGATTCATGGGTACCGTTTATTGCGATAATCTAACAGTAGAAAAATTAGATGTACCTCCGCTAAGCGCAATCGGTAGTTTCGAACAAACACTTCCGTCATATTGGAAGAAAGGAGCCGAGCCAACCGGAGCTACATTAAGCTGGGCAACCGACCAATCCCGCTCGATGGGAAGAAGTTTGAAGATAGAGAAAACCGCCACAGGCGAAGAAGCCTATTGGGAAAGCGAAAACATGTGCGATTTATGGTCACCCACCCATAGTAAGGATGTGGATATATTCCTGGGTGCGTATGTAAGAACACAGGGAGTAAACATCAACCCGGCAACCGATGCAGAAAGATGGTGGATATCATATACTTTCTATGGTCAAACCGGAAATTTAATCGGCGAGATAAAATTACCGATTGATCAAGCAGGGGCAACAATAGCAGCTTTTGTAGCCGATACGAATGCAATTGGAAGTACGATACTACCGGAAGATTCATACACAACGATAATAAAATTTGTAGCCGGAGCTAATGCAACCGGAACAGTATGGGCGGACGATTTCATGTTTTACGGAAGGAACGGAGCCTGGGCAGGTCAAGACTGGAACACACAGGTAGGTGTACCGACAGGATGGTTCTATTGGCTGCCGCCGTTAGGTGGAAATGACGGAAGATTAGACAGTGGATATGAGAACACAACAATAACAAACGAAGAAGCGTATCATGGAACTTACTCATTGAAGTTCGATAACTTACCCGGAACGCATGATGGATTTGTTGGAACAGTCAGATATCCGTTAGCTGCTGTTGCCGGACGAGATCAAACGAATGACAATATTAATTTATCAACTTACGATATTAGCGAATTAACCGATGTTGTTGCCGGCGATATGATTCGAGTAAGTGTTTGGTTGAAAGGAAAAGATTTAAATCCTGCCAACGTAACTGAAGTAGGCGATCAAGCTAAATTTGGAATCACTCCGATATTCCATAACACACTAACCAATAACGAAGGCTGGGGAGAAATATGGTCAAGCGATATACCATTAACATTCCCTGCAACGACTGCATTCGACTGGATGCAATTCTATGTTGATGTTGTTGTTGTTGCAGATGCAAAATCACTTTCCGTTAGAATGCATCCGCTCGGTAGATTTATGGGAACGGTTTATTGTGATTTGCTTGAAGTTAAAAAACTTGATTTGGTAGGAGTGCCTACTGATGAAATAACTCCGGCAACTTATGCTTTATTCCAGAACTATCCGAATCCATTCAATCCAAGTACTGTGCTGAGCTTTGCATTACCGAAAGAAGGATTTGTGACTTTGAAGATTTATGATATTCTTGGTCGCGAAGTAAAATCACTTGTAAGCAGTGATTTGAAAGCCGGTATCCATAACATCACATGGGATGGAAATAACAATTACGGAATGAAAGTATCAACCGGAACTTATATTTACCGTATTCAAGCAGGCGATTTTGTTCAATCAAAGAAAATGATTCTTTTAAAGTAATATTCTATTTAGGGGACGTCGTTCTTGCGGCGTCCCTTCCTTTATATCTTTTAATAAACTAAGGTGAATTCTATGTTCACTGATACCAAAATCGAAATAAAATTTTTAGCCGTATTATTACTCTCATTTTTAATCGCTTCAAATCTTTTTGCCGGAACAACCGGGAAGATCTCCGGGAAAGTTAGAGATGCCAACACCGGCGAATTGCTAATCGGTGCGAATGTGGTTTTGGTTGGCACATCCTTAGGCGCTGCATCCGATATTGATGGAGAGTATTTCGTAATTAATATTCCACCGGGAGTTTACGAACTAAAAGTTACTACGATTGGATACTCACCGGTCACTGTGAAAAATGTCAGAGTGTCTGTAGATCAAACCACCAAATTAGATTTTGATTTAACTTCAGAAGCGCTTGAAGTTAGCGAAGTAATAGTTACTGCCGAAAGACCAATCGTTCAGCAAGATCTCACATCAACCGAAGCGAAGATCAGCGGCGATCAAATATCAATGCTGCCGCTCGAAGATGTTGGATCGGTGATTAATCTCCAAGCGGGAGTTGTTGACGGACATTTTAGAGGCGGACGAAGCAACGAAGTAAAATACTTGATTGACGGTGTTGCGGTTAACGATGCATACTCCGGCAGCTCGGCAATGGAAGCGGAGATCAACAGCATTCAGGAATTACAGGTTTTAACCGGGACATTTAATGCCGAATACGGCGAGGCTTTATCCGGTGTGGTGAATCAAATTACTAAAATTGCCGGCGATAAATTGGAAGGCGATGTTTCGTTTTACACCGGCGATTACATTTCCACAAGAAAAAGTTTGTTTCAAAATATCGATCACATTACTCCCGCCGATCTTTACAACTTCCAGGGAAATTTAAGCGGACCGGTTCCGGGATTAGAAAACCTACTGAAGTTTTTTATTTCGGGAAGATATATTTATGATGCAGGTTCACTTTACGGCAAGAGAATTTTCAATCCCCCGGATTCATCAAACTTCTCGGCGAACAATCAGGAAGATTGGTATATTGGCTCGACCGGAGATAGCAGCTTCGTCTCGATGAACGATAGCAAACGTTATACTTTGCAGGGAAAACTTTCTATTGATATAGGAACCGGCGGGAAAGGAATTGTACTAAGTACAATGTATCAAAATGAAGAGTACAGAGATTACAATCACAGTTTTAAGTTGAACCCGGATGGAGATTATAAAAGATTCCAGAAGAGTTTTTTAACAAGTTTAAGCTACACTCATGTGCTCGGTAATTCCGCATTCGTTGATTTCCTCGGATCAATTTTTAATACCGATTACAAACAATACGCGTTCGAAGATCCTTTAGATTTGCGTTATGTTAATCCCGACCGATTGAGCGATGTAAGCGGAAACGCATTTTTAACAGGCGGAACTCAAAATTGGCAGTTCTTCCATGAATCGAGGACATATACCGGCAAGATTGATTTGACCTGGCAGGTCGATAAAATCAACCAAATTAAAACCGGGGTTGAGTATAAATATTACGATCTCGATTATAAGGATTACCAGATTGTTATTGATGCATCAACAAATTTCAAACCTGCGTTGCCTGAACCGGGTGCGTTTAATTATAACCAGTACACAACTAATCCTTATCAATTATCAGTGTACATGCAGGATAAAATTGAACTTGATTATTTAGTAGTTAATATCGGGCTGCGCTACGATTTATTTGAGCCGGACGGGACGTATTTGAAAAATCCAAATCAAATTGCCGTTCTCGATCAACTTCAGTCGCCTTTCCCGGATTCGTTGATGGCAACTGCAAAATCCAAACATCAACTTAGTCCGCGTGTTGGATTGTCTTATCCAATAACCGATAGAGGCGCAATTCATATTTCTTACGGACATTTTTTCCAGATTCCGGCATTCGAATTTTTATACCGCAATCCGAATAACAGAATTCCATTGACGGGAAATTTTCCTGAGAACATTGGCAGCACAATAGGCAACGCCGATCTCGAAGCTCAGCAAACCGTTATGTATGAAATAGGATTGCAGCAAGAACTGGTTACAAATTTTGGAATCACGATAACGGGATATTATAAAGATATTCGTAATCTGCTCAGTGCGGAGATTCATATTAAAAACGAATTTAAAAAATTCAGCAAACTTATTAACCAGGATTACGGCTCTGTAAAAGGATTTACAATTTCATTTGAAAAAAGATTCAGCGATGGAATCGGAGCCAACCTTGATTACACTTTCCAGATAGCAAAAGGAAATGCATCCGATCCGAACGATGCTTACGAAAAAGCACAGGCTAATCCCCCTATTGAAGCTAACAAACAACTTGTCCCGCTTAACTGGGATAGAAAGCATTCGCTCAATTTTACAATCACTGCAGGAACACCGGGTGATTTGATTGGGAGCGCTGTTGGAAGATTCGGATCCGGTTTGCCGTATACGCCTTCACTTCAAAATCAAAGAACAGGATTAGAGAACAGTGAGAACAGACCGGCATTCTTCAATATCGATCTTTACCTTACAAAATATTTTGACTTGTTCGGGAAACCGGTTTCCATATTTGTAAAAGTGTATAATCTATTCGATGCGGCAAACGAACTCGATGTTTTCGGCGATACCGGAAGAGCCGGTTACACGCTTGAATTAACAAGAGCGCAGGAAGCTCCGCGAGGCGTCAATACATTGGCGGAATATTACACACGTCCAGACTTTTATTCGGCTCCGAGACAGATTATTGTCGGTGCATCTTTTAGTTTTTAGAGGAGATGAAAATGTCATTCAAAAAAAGCAACATTTTAATCTTGTTGATAATTTTATTCGTTCAAATATCGATGAACGCACAAAGCATTGTCGATAAAAATAAAGGCGATCATAATCAAACAAGAAAAGGTTATATGGACGGCAATCTTGCCGCAACTGTTTATTATAATTTTGGAGAAATTGCCGATTGGCAGAATGAACCGAGCAGAAGCGGCGTTTGGCCGAAAGGTACAAACCATACTTACGTTGATGGTATCGCAATAATTGTTCAGGCAGAAGCGAAAGATCCCGCAGGCAATTCCATCCATCCGCTCGAATCTAATTATTATGAATTTACACGTTATGATCTTTCTACCGGCGTTACATATGGCTGGTGGCCTCTGCCCGGTTATGCTGCGCCTTATACAAATATCCCCGCACGAAGCGATGACGAAACAAGCTGGCCCATGTCATGGCCTGACAGACCATCGGATTGGAGTGGTTTGTGGAATGGGTTTTTCGGTAAGGGAGTTAAGAATGCCGATGTGGAAACGTTTTTTGTTTTTGATGATAACGAAGACAGGGAATATCTGATTGAAAATAATTTTAAACCCGATACCGATGATCCTGATCGCGGCGGTTTGGGAATGCAGGTTAAAGCAAGAGGTTTTCAATGGTCGCAAGTTTTAGCCGAGGATGTAATTTTCTGGTATTATGAAATTACAAACATGGGTACTTACGATTATGATAAAACTCTCTTCGCTCAATATATCGATTGGGGTATCGGGGGACATGACAACTCCTCGAACAATGCTGGCGATTACGATGATGTTCTTGATATTTCTTATGCATGGTCAACCGTTCCGACTGGCAGTCCTGGTAACTGGAGTCCGGTTGGTTATGCTGGATATGCGTTCCTCGAAAGCCCTGGAAAATCAGATGACAACAAGGATAATGATAAAGACGGTTTAACTGATGAGAACAGAAACAACTTACCGGTGAATTTCATCTTCACACCTAATTCCGATCCGTATATTTTTAATGTTGATAGAGATACTGCCAACTTCCATAACTTTTACGGTCGTGAATGGCGTAAACACTGGGACGCGGATGAGAATGGAAACTGGAAATCTTATACCGATAGTGATGAAAACGGTAAATGGGATGCGGGTGAAGCGTTAAATAGTGATGTTGGAACAGATGGAATCGGTCCGTTTGATGATGGTTATTCCGGCGCTGATTCCGACGGTACCGAAGCAAACGGCAGACCCGATCAAGGCGAGCCAAATTTTGGAATTCTTGATAAAGACGAGTCCGATCAACTTGGATTGACCGGATTCGCAATTTATCCCGTTCATAAATATGAATTGGATAATGATGAAGAGAATTGGACTGTGCTTTCCGGATTGCCTGAACCACATGGGCAGTCTTTGGTTGGCGTTAATCTCGCGAATTATTTCTCAAGTTATCTTTTCCACATGTGGGGAAGAAATAAATATTCGCAGACGTCAGGAACTTTGCAGCAAACAGGCGAGACGGAAAGATTTTCGATGGCCCTGATTTTTGGAATCGATACCGATGATCTTTTTAGAAGAAAGCGCACAGTGCAACAGATTTATAATGCGAATTATCGTTTTGCCAAACCGCCTGATAAACCGATAGTTAAAGTAATCCCCGGCGATGAAAGGGTAACTTTGTATTGGGATGACGGCGCTGAAAAAACTTTTGACGCTTTCTATCAAAGATATAATTTCGAAGGCTACCGGATTTATAGATCGACGGAAGCCAATTTCCTCGAAGATAAAGTTATTACCGATGCATACGGTAAGCCTACTTTCCGTAAGCCGTTAGCTCAATTCGATATTGTGGATGGAATTAAAGGACTGCACCCGATTGATGTGAACGGTGCTTTATTCAATCTCGGTACGGATACGGGATTGAAACATTCTTATATCGATGAAGATGTTCAAAACGGTCAAACTTATTATTATGCCGTTGCAGCATACGATAAAGGATTTACTACAACAACAATCGAAGGCGACTTCGAAGGAATACCGCCTTCGGAAACAACGACGATTATAAAAAGAGATGCCAACGGAAAAATTACGGCGGATATTAATACAGCGGTAGTTATTCCGAGAGCGCCGGCTGCAGGATATATTGCACCGGGAATTGAAAATTTCTGGGCGAGTGGTCCCGGCACAGGAAGTTTGAATGTTCAAATTCTCGATCCGGATTCGTTAAAAGACAATCACACATACCGGCTTTCATTTCTTGAATCGACGAAATTTTTTAATGAGTCATTCCCTGCGGTTCAGTTGATTGATTATACTTCGGGCGATACGTTGATTAATGCAACTAAAATGGAAACCGAAGAATTGACGACCCCGGTTATGGATGGATTTTCGATGGAATTAAAAAACGATAATGTTGTGAAAATAGATTACGATAACAGCCAATGGACAACCGGTAACAGTAATTATTTGATGCAGCTTGGATTTGACGACAGGTTTTCCGCTGCTTATGTTTCGAAGCGTGTGAACTATCCTGCGGATTTTGAAATTGAATTAACCGAGCCCGGCCAAGGTGAGCTTTCATTTCCATCGTCAACATTCAGTCAGCCGATTCAATCGAACATCATTGTCAGGAATTTAACCGAAGATAAAAATTATCAATTCATCTTCCGCGATGAAAACAAAAACACCGTGTTTGACGATGGCGATGCAATCTTTATTGCACTTGGCGATTCTGCCGGAAAACAGGCAACCTCATTCAGCGATTTGAAAGTGAGTTGGTCGGTAAGCATGTTCAAAGACACCACAATTGCCGACGATGAACAAATTACACCCGAATACGGAGATGTTTATAAACTTAATATTAAAAAGCCGTTTCGAAAAGGCGAGTATTATGAATTCAAATCCGTTACCGCTCAATTTGATAAATCTCAGGCTGAGAGCGACCTCGATGATATAGCCGTAGTGCCTAATCCATATGTTGGCGCTGCATCATGGGAGCCTGCTACTACTTCGGTAGGAAGAGGAGATAGACTAATTTATTTCGTCAATCTTCCAAATGAATGTACGATTAGAATTTACACGATAAGCGGGAAACACTTAAAAACGATTGAACATAACAGCACTCTCAGCGACGGACAGGAATCATGGAATCTTGTTTCGAAAGACGGAATGGATATTGCTTACGGCATTTATGTTTATCATGTGAATGCGCCGGGTATCGGCGAAAAAATTGACAAGTTTGCAATCATAAAATAATTTTAACTACGGAGCTATCATGCGAGCTAAATATTTCGCATTACTGCCGGTAATGTTTTTAATAGTTTATTGCGGCAAAAACGTATTTGCTCAAAGCGTATCGAAGACGGGAACAACAGCAGCATCGTTCCTTGAAATCCCAGTCGGTGCAGATGCAATCGGGATGGGCAGCGCTTATGTTAGCGTTGCCGACGATGCCTCATCTCTTTTTTGGAATCCCTCCGGGATAGCTGCTCTCGAAAATTACGAAGTGATTCTTTCTCATACGGATTGGATTGCAGATACTGATTTCGATTACGCCGGCTTGGTTATTCCACTCGGCAGCCTCGGTAATATTGGTCTCAGCTTCACTTCGCTTACAATGGGCGATATGAAAGTCCGCACTGTTGAAAAACCCGACGGCACCGGCGAATATTTTACAGCAAGTGATATTTCGATTGGAATATCCTACTCGCGAAATTTGAGCGACCGTTTCAGCATCGGGTTTACCGGTAAATTTATTCAACAGAAAATATGGCACATGTCCGCTACTGCATTTGCAATTGATGCCGGCACAAAATTTAAAACAGATTTGCTTGGCGGAATGGTTATCGGTGCGTCAATCTATAATTTCGGAACGGCAATGAAATTGGAAGGACGCGATACAAGATATTTTATCAGTGTTGATGATTCAAAACAAGGTACAACCGATCAAATCCCGGTAAACATTGAAACGGATTCGTGGGACTTGCCGATGATTTTTCAAATTGGCGTTTCCACCAATGCAATTCAAACAACCAATTACCGCGTAACAGTAGCCGCAGATGCAATTCATCCGAACAATAATTATCAGAGCATGAACTTTGGATTTGAAGCCTCGTACAACGAATCGATATTTATACGCGGAGGTTATCAATCGGCCTTCATTAAAGAATCCGAAGGCGGTTTATCTTTCGGCGTTGGCGTCAGTTCGAAATTAATTCTGAGCGATGCCTTTATTAATTTTGATTACGCATTCCGTGATTTTGGAAGATTACAAAACGTAAATACATTTTCACTGAATATAAAATTCTAATTTTATTTTATTCTTTATGATATATTAACTGCCATGGCGAAAAAGATTTTGACTTACTTGTGTTTGGTTGCTTGCGTCGAATTCGGTTTTGCCGGCAGTATTCTGGCAAAAACATATTTTGGCTTACCGCAAGATTCTGCTGTCGCTAAAGTCGGCAGCCGTATTATCACAACCGAAGAGTTTGTAAACAGTTACGAATACGGTCCTGCTTTTTACAAGCGAAGCGAGGATTCGAAAAAAGTATTCCTTGACGATTTGATAAGAGAGAAGCTGCTTGCGCAGGATGCATGCAGCCGGGGACTCGATACCACAATTGATGTGCGGAATACTCTGCAAGCATTTATGGACGACATAGCTACCGAAGAAATGTTCAAGAAGGAAATTCTGTCACAAGTTACTTACACTCCCGAAGAAGTTGATACTGTTGCAAAGCAAAAATTAATTGATGTTGAAGTTCGTTGGCTTTACTCAAATTCGAAGGAAGAAATTTCGCGGTTGAATGATTCGCTCAAAGCAGGCATTTCATTTGAAAAATTATTTAACCGACAGATAAATGATACGGTTTACACGGAAGACAGATTGCTGAACACAACGCGATATCTGTTGGGAATGAAAAATCCTTTGCTCGGTAAAATAATCGATACAATGAAGGTTGGTTCGTACTCACTGCCAATAAGTGTTGATAATGGATGGTACATAATCGAACTAAAAAATTTTTCATATCGTTTGATCTCATCGGAAACAGAACAGAATAAAATTACAGAAGAAGCGCAACAGGCGGTAATCAAGACCAAGTCGGATTTGCTTTCGGATAAATATGTTCATGGGTTGATGTTGAGTAACAACCCGGTAATAAAAAGAAAACCGTTCCAGATTCTGAGATCATATCTTGCCGGAAGCGAGCTCCCGGATGAAAAATATAAAGAATGGCTGTTCGACGAAAAGTTATTGAGTGCACTAAAAGATTACGAAGGAATAAAAGAAAACGATTACCCGGGAATTGTAATCGTCGAATTGACCGATAGTAAAATAACACTCGGCGAGTATTTAAATTGGTTCCGGCTGCGAAGTCAATATATCAAATTGGATAAAAGAAGTTTTGCTCAATATTCGCGTTCACTCGAACAAACAATCTGGCAAATGGTTCGCGATCACCTGCTTGCAAAGTCAGCGCGCTCAAAGGGATATTACGAAAACTGGAATGTCAAAAAGCAGGCGCAGTTTTGGCTCGATAAAATTTTGTATGCAACCGTTAAAAACGAGACAATAAATTCAATCCTGATTGAGAACAAAGAAATAGCTTCTTTGCCGGATACATCACGGACGCAAGCCGAACTGATTGAAAATGAACTCACAAAGAAATATTTCTATAAACTCAACAATTTGAAAAAGCAGTTCGAAGTTAAAATCAATGAACAGGTATTGAATTCAATTCAAGTCAGTGAAGAAAACAATCCGGATGCGATTGAATTTTACACCGTGAAAAATCGCGGCTTGATTCCGCGAACTCCTTTCCCAACTATCGATAATTATTGGGCGCGGTGGAAATAAAACATGAATCGCATCAGTACATATTGCATGTTGCTATCTATTGCATTTATAATTTCGTGCAGTTCCGAAACCACGGAGAAAAACAGCGGATTAATTTATTGGTCATCGAACAATACCGAAGAGATAAAATACGCTAAGCATATTGTTGGCGGATGGAATAAAAATAATCCCGGCAATCAAATCAAGTTTCAACCGGTGCCGGAAGGTCAATCCAGCGAAGAAGTGATTCTCGCCGCGGTTGTTGGTAAAACAACGCCCGATATTTATTCCAACATGTGGGAAGGCGATGTTGAAGTTTATGCTCAAGCCGGCGTGCTTGTTCCGCTCGATTCGCTCGAAGGTTTCATGGAATTTCTTTACGCGCGATGCGACAGCTCTGTTGTTGATGAGGTCAGGTCTATAGATGGGCATATTTACCAAATTCCCTGGAAGATAAATCCGATAATGCTGATTTACAATGAAAAGATTATTAGAGAATTAGGCTTTACAAATCCGCCGCGTACTTATTCTGAATTTATTACCGCATGTGAAAAATTTATGAAAGATAAAGACGGCGACGGTTACATAGATCAATGGTTTGGTTACTCCGAGGTTCTTGTAACATGGTGGCAGCGCTTTTTCGATTTCTACCCGTTGTACCTTGCCGCATCGGGCGGCGCTCCGTTGGTCATGAATAACAAAGCTGTTTTCAATAACGAAGCTGCGTTGCAGGTTTTTGAATTTCTTTCAAGCCTTTACAGAAAAAATTATTTTGCAAAGGAAAGATTATCCGCAAGACAGGATGTTTTTCTGTCAAGTGTTATCGCAACAAGATTTACAGGTCCGTGGGAAATATCCCATGCGGAAAAATTCAAACCGGAAGGATTTAATTATTCATTCACCGGGATGCCTGTGCCGGACGATCACAAAGGTCCCGCTTACACTTACGGCGACCCGAAGAATATTGTTATATTTAAAACGTGCAAATACCCCGAATTAGCGTGGAGATTTTTGAAATACGCTTTGAGCAGCGAAGGCGATTTAAAGTTGCTCGAAATATCAAATCAGCTTCCGCGAAGAAAGAACATTGATGTTGATTCTCTTTATAAAAATTATTTTTACAAAAATCCGAAGATGAAAATATTTGCAGCGCAATCGAAATACGTGAAAGGAACAGATCAATCGCCTGTGCTGAAAGAAGTGTTCGATCTTATTTCGCAGGAATACGAAGCCTGCGTAATCTACGGAAAAAAATCTCCGGAGCAAGCGCTGAATGATGCAGAGAAAGCAGTGAACTTATTATTCATAAAATGACAGTGCGATGAAGAAAAAGATTGTACCATATTTGCTTGTGTCTCCGTACATAATTCATTTTATTGTATTCGTTGCATTCCCTGTCGGGTTTTCAATCTACCTCACATTCAACGATTGGAACATCATCGCACCGATGGAATTTACAGGACTGGCAAATTACAAAAGACTTTTTCTCGATCCCGTTTTTTGGAGATCGTTGTTGAACACATTTGTATTTCTTTTGATTCACATACCGCTGCAAATTGTAATTGCACTTTTTCTTGCGGAGATGTTAAATCAAAAAATAAAATTCAGAGGATTTTTCAGAGGCGCATTCTTTCTCCCCGTAATTGTTTCCGGTGTTGTTGTTACTATTCTTTGGCAGCAGCTCTATGGTTTTGAAGGCGGTTTGTTCAACCGATTGCTCGTAAAAATCGGGATGGACAAAATCGGCTGGTTGACCGATCCGGCATGGGCAATGCCCTCAATAGCCGTAATGGCTACCTGGAAAAATGTAGGTTTATATATCGTCTTGTTTCTTGTTGGTCTTCAGACGGTTCCTCCACAGTACTACGAAGCCGCCGACCTTGAAGGCGCTACGCGATTGCAGAAATTTTTCAAAATTACTCTCCCAGTAATTAATCCTACTATCTTCATGGTTGTGGTACTTTCAACAATCGGCGGCTTCTCGTTGTTCATCGAACCTTACGTAATGACGGGCGGCGGACCGTTGAACAGTACAATTTCGGCAGTGCTTTATATTTATAAACAAGGATTCTTTTATTATCACATGGGTTACGCCGCAACACTCGGTTTCTTTTTCGCGTTGCTGATTCTTTCGGTTGTGATGATTCAAAAAAAGTTTGTGGAGAGGGATAAATAGAAAATGAAAAAGATTTTATTCTACATACTTCTCACAGCCGGCGCGGTATCATTTCTTTACCCGTTTATCTGGATGCTCGGCGCTTCGCTTTCGCCGGAAAATGAAATCAGCGGTCTGTTCCTTTTCCCGTCGAAGATTACCTTCGGCAGTTACATACAAATGTTCGAAAAAATTCCTATCGGTAAAGCATTTATCAACAGCATGATTGTATCATGTTCGGTTACTGCGCTCGTTCTTGTTTTCGGTTCAATGGTTGGATATGCTTTGTCGCGGCTTCAGTTCAAAGGAAGGGATTCGATTTTCTACATAATAATTTTTACGATGACGCTGCCTTTTCAAATAACATTGATACCGCAGTACATTTTGATTGTTAAGTTTGGATGGGTCGACAGTTATGCCGGTTTGATAATTCCGTATGTTATGAATGCGTTCGCCATCATCATGTTTCGCCAATATTTTAAAAGTCTTCCGCAGGATTTGATTGACGCCGCGCGGATTGACGGCTGCAACGAACTGCAAATAATTTTTAGAATTTTATGGCCGAACTCTGTTCCGGCTCTCGTAACCATCGGCATCATCACATTTATGGCTTCGTGGAATGAAGTGCTGTGGCCGTTGATAGTTATCCGTGACGAAAATTTAATGACTATGCCGCAGCTTGTTACACTGTTTGCTGTCGGCGGGCGCGCAGAATCTCAGCTTGGAGTAAAACTTGCTTCGGCTACAGTTCTTGCACTGCCGATAATTATAGCCTACCTCTTTTTTCAAAAGTATTTCATTCAGAGTATGGCTTCATCAGGTTTAAAAGAATAATAACTAAATAGGACACATACATAATGGAAATTCAGAAGTATTCTCAAAATCCGGTGCTTACTAATAAAGATGTTCCATTTAAAATAAACAGCATTTTTAATCCGGGCGCAGTTAAATTTAATAACAAATATCTTTTGATGTGCCGGGTTGAAATGCCTAACGGCAGATCGTCTTTGATAAAAGCAATCAGCGACGACGGTTATAAATTTAAATTGGATAACAAACCGACGCTCACTCCCGAAGATCATAAAAATTGTTTTGAGTACGTTGAGTGGGGAGTTGAGGATGCACGAATTACTCGAATCAGCGATACATATTATTTGGCTTACACCGGTTATTCACGCCGTATGCCGCTTGTGATTTTAGCGGAGACAAAAGATTTTGTTGATTTCAAAATTCACGGACCAATTTGTGAACCCTCAAACAAAGATTGCGCACTATTTTCCGAAAAGATTAATGGTGTCTATTGGAAAATTGATCGACCGGCGGCAGAACATAGAAGAGACATCTGGATTAACAGCAGTCCGGATTTAATTCATTGGGGTAATTATAAAATCGTAATGGAGCCGATAGCCGGCACCTGGGAAAACGATAAAATAGGTTCGTCGAGTACGCCGTTAAAAACAAAAGACGGCTGGCTGATGCTTTATCACGGTGTGCGAGGATTCGGTATTTCATCTCTTTATAAATTGGGTGTCGTACTGCTCGATCTCGAAAAACCGTGGATTGTTAAAGGGCGATCACATGAACCGATACTTGCACCCGAACTCGATTATGAAAGAATCGGCGATGTACAGAATGTTGTGTTTTCCTGCGGATGGATTGACGAACCGGACGGACGAATAAAAATTTATTACTCCGGCGCCGACACAAATATATGTCTTGCTGAAACATCTGTTGACTATCTTTTATCTGTTTGTAAATGAGTGGTTGTTCAATGATGAAAACAATTCGTTATATCGCACTTGTGTTTCTGTTTGTATTTGTGAATGGGTCTCATTGCGCTCAAAATGAAAAACAAGAATTTGTAAACACAAAACATCTTGATCACCTGTATGAAGAGAGAGAAATCACCGGAAAGACACTCGGTATCATTCACATCTATAGCGAATACCCCGATTATCATTGGGTCGGCGACGATGATGAGGGAATGAGTTGTGTGGATGATGTTGCGCGTGCGGCGATTTTTTATATGAAACATTCAAGTCTTTGCCAAAATATTGAAAGCAGAAGAAAAGCTGAACGGCTAATCGAATTTGTTCTTTATATGCAGGCTGAGAATGGATTTTTTTACAATTTCATTTTCCCGGATTATACAATAAACAAATCTCACATCAACAGCCTGGCGATACCTAACTGGTGGAGCTGGCGCGCGTTGTGGGCATTATCGGAAGCTCATGAATTTTTCAAAGATGATTCGGGTGATTTATTTAATCGTATTTCGAATGCAGAAAATAAAATTATCGAAGCGATGAAAATACAATTTTCTGCTGGGCAGGAAGTTATTGATCTCAATGGTTTCAGAAGACCATCGTGGCTGCCTTATAAGTATGCCTCGGATCAAGCTGCACAGATTGTTGTCGCACTTTCGAATTATTATAAATCAACGAACGACTCAACTGTTCTTCCGATGATGGAAAAATTTTGTGATGGAATCATGTTGATGCAGGAAGGCGACAAAGAACATTTCCCATACGCAGCAATGCTTAGCTGGGAAAATCTCTGGCATGCCTGGGGCAATATGCAATCCAACGCTCTGTTGAAATCATATGAGATAACGGGAAATAAAAAATATCTCAATGCATCGCTGAGCGAGATAAATTATTTTTATCAATATCTTCTCGATAGAAAATTCGTGAATGAGTTTTCGATCAAAAAAGAAAACAATGTTGTTGAAATCGAAAACGAAAAAGTTTTTTCGCAAATCGCTTACGGGATAAGTCCGATGGTATTTGCTTGCGTGGAGGCAGAACAAATTACCAAAGAAGAAAAATATGGAGAACTTGCTGCAAAAATATCCTCGTGGTTTTTTGGAAATAATCCGGCAGCTGCGCAAATGTATTTCCCCGAGAGTGGAGTTTGTTACGACGGGATAATCAGCGATTCGGAAGTCAATCGAAACTCCGGGGCGGAATCCACAATCGAAGCGTTGCTTACTCTGATCGCCATCGAGAATAATCAAAGTGCAAAATCATATCTTTTAAAAGAAATAAAAAAGTAGGAACAGTAAAATGAATGTGAGAAGAACCGGGATCGTACTAAAGCCCGATCAAAAAAAAGTAATTTTAAAACCATTTGAACCTTATGACAAAATTAGAATAACAAAAATAATTCAACGCATTTTGAATTTAAGCGAAGATGAAGTTAAATTAGAATTAAAAATCATTCTCGAAAATTTTGAGAGCAGGCATAAAAACCTTTCTGAAAAATATATTGACCGTTTTGAGCAGGTAAAAAAATATCACACAGAATTAAACGGTATATCGGAAACTCGGAAAAAATTAATCGGCGCATATTTCATGATGGAGTTTTCACTGGAATGTTCTGCGCTTTTTAATCCGTCGATGATATGGCATCCGGATCAATCAAACATGCCGTCCGGCACAAAAAGGTTTATTCTTAGTTTGCGCGCCACTGGTGAGGGACATGTGTCGTCGCTTGTGTTTAGGAGCGGAACAATTGATGCGCATAGCAGCATAACTCTTGATGCTGTGTCGAAATTCTGCGAGATGCCTGCAATCGCCGAAACCGCAGATGAAAACTATGTGGCAAGCTTCGATTCACATATTGATATTTCGGAATGGACTCTCATTCCGCAATTGCCTTCCAGGAGCCACGGGATTGAGGACGCGAGGTTCGTATGCTTTGAAGACGACAACGGTGAAACGACTTATTATGCAACTTACTGTGCTTTTGACGGACTAAATATTTCCACCCGGCTTTTATTCACAAAGGACTTTTTAAATTTTACCGTCGGCAAGATGAATGGCGCAGAAGTTCAAAATAAAGGAATGGCATTGTTCCCGCGAAAAGTGAACGGCAAGTATGCAATGCTGTCGCGGCAGGATAATGAAAATAATTTTATAATGTTCTCCGACGATCTCTACAATTGGAACTCCAAACAATTAATAATGGAACCGGAATTTCCATGGGAATATTTTCAAATCGGCAACTGCGGTTCTCCTATTGAAACTGAAAAAGGCTGGTTGTGTTTTAGTCACGGTGTTGGCGCTATGCGGCAATACACAATCGGCGCTTTTCTGCTTGATAAAAATGATCCTTCAAAATTAATCGGGAGATTGAAACAGCCGCTTCTTTCATCAAATGAAATTGAACGGGAAGGTTATGTGCCCAATGTTGTTTACACATGCGGCGGAGTAATTAATGGACGCGACCTCGTGCTGCCTTATGCCATGTCGGATTACTCAAGCAGTTTTGCTGTTGTTGAGCTTGATGAATTGTTAAAAGAATTGACTGCGTAAAAATTGGTATGGAACTATATTTATGTTTGCTGTAAAAAATAATAGAACACGGATTTCACGGATGCGACCGATTTCCACTGATTTTAAATCCGTGTTTATCCGTTTAATTCGCGTCATCTGTGTGCCATTAAAATTTATAACATTTGGTTGTTTTGTCCTATTATTGTTGGATGGGAATCTCCTTTTCGCATCCGACAAAGAAAATGAAATTAGAAAAGAACTTGCAATTAATTTTAGCGGTGATGCGAAGATAGAAGTAGGCAGCTACTTTGTCGGGTTGGAATTTCATCACAGCTATCCTGTACCGCAAAGAATCAGTTTCTATTACCCGGTTGCCAACAGCATCGATTTGAGTACCGACTATTGGAAACGCGATACAACATATATTTCGGAAGTTGGAATAAAATTCGGCGACAAGGAAACCGAATGGTTGAACGGACAAAGTTTTCCGTTCGAGCTTACTCCGTTTTCCGTTGACTTCAGTAAATCCGAGTCAGACAAGCAGATTGATATTTCGTATCGGTTCACGAAAAATAAACCGGCGTTTGTTGTCTCGTATTCAATTACTAATAAAACAAACGTAACCGCACCGGTCGAATTGTATATGCGAAATGCTGTATCACTGCGGACATGTCACACATTTACATTGCGTGATGAAGTTGAGCAAATGCCGTCGAATGATGATAGGATCGTATTACTAAACAACCTCAGTGCTGAAACAAAAAATGCGCAGCTCTTTTTAATTGATGCCGGCGAGAAAGCAAGTCAATCGGGATTATCAGACGAAATCTTTCCCCAAAGTGAATTCGTGAAGGCGCCTGCGGTAAATTATATTTATAAAAAAGAATTGAAGCCGGGTGGAAAATTAGAAGTGATTCAAATAGTCGGAAGCTGCTTTCCGGGTGAAGGTGTGGAAATTGCCGCATATTTAAAATCAAATTATTACGAAGAAGTAGAGGAATTCGAAACAAGCATTCTTCAAAATATATCGAGGAAAACTACATTTGTAACCGGCGATAAAATTCTCGACCGCTCGGCGCTTTGGGCAAAAGCAATTCTCGAAGTGAGCAAACATTACATTGACGGTGACATTGAGCCGATGCCTTGTCCTGCTGAATATAATTTTTATTTCACTCACGATGTGCTTCTTACCGATCTTGCCGCAGTCAATTTTGATCTTGAAAGAGTGAAGAATGATCTTGGCTTTATTGTTAAACATGCGAATCCGGAGAAAATAATTCCGCATGCTTATTATTGGAAGGACTCATCATTTGTAACCGAGTTTGCCGATCACGACAATTGGAATAATTTCTGGTTTATCATTGCCTCTGCTTCGTACTTGCGGCATTCATCCGATAATGAATTTGTAAAAGGTATTTTTCCGTATGTTGAAAAATCTCTTTCACAGGCAATGCTAACAAAAGGCGAAGATGATTTGATGTGGTCGTTTCGCCCGGATTGGTGGGATATCGGTAGACGCTACGGTCAGCGCTGTTACATGACAATATTAGCAATCAAAGCGATTCATTCGTATTTATATTTATCGTCGGCGCTTGATATCGCAAATAAAAATCTCATTGAATACGAAAAACTCGCATCGCGAATGACGGAACAATTGAATAACAAATTATGGATGGATCAATTCGGTTACCTGATGAATTACACCGATCCCGATAAAATAGATCCGCATTATTACAGTGGTTCGCTGCTTGCCGCGCATTATAATTTGCTTACGCCGGAAAAGATTTCAAAGATGATTGAAACGGCGAATGAAAAAATTGTTGATCCGGCGGTAGGTGCTTATACGGCTTACCCGATGGACTTTGATGAATTGCAGGAGTTTTGGCATTTCGTTAATAATGAAGCAGGCGATAAATATTATTATTTGAATGGCGGCATCTGGTCACAATCGAATGCGTGGTATGCACTTGCATTGATTGCGGCAGATAAAAAAGTTGAAGCATTGGAGTTCATAAAAAACGTATCAACACTCGATGGTATATTGAATGGTCCAAATGGACAACCAGCTATGTATGAAGTCCGCAACGGAAATAAAAACAGTCCGGCAGAATATGGAACCATCGATAAGCCGCAATTTATGTGGGCTGCCGGGTGGTATCTTTATTCGCTTTACAATTTATACGGGATAAAAGAGAACGATTGGAATGTAACCTTCAATCCTTATTTATCGATGGGACAAAAGGAATGCATCTTCAACTTGACAATTGGAAATAATGTAGAAGTTGTGTTGCAGAAAAATGCAACAGCACAAGTCGTGTTTGATAATATAGAATCGAATTCATTTGTTGTTCCTCATAAAACATCATTTGAAAAATCGATTTCATTTGCGATTGGGAAAATTACGCAGCCGTTTTTAACCGGGACAAACTCAATTCTCGAAAGCTGTGATTTCAACAGCGAATCAAATGAGATGGAAATTAAGCTGAATGCGTTTCAAGGACATCACAACACAACAATAATTGTATCACCGGATAAACCAAAAGAGATTCAAATCGATGGCGATAAAATTATTGATTGCAAAATCATTGAAGAAGACGGACATTATAAAATTCAAATAGACAGTGAACACAAAGACAAACTCGTTTATATAAAAATTAAATTCTGACAGGAAGAAGATAGAATATGCATGATAAATATTTTTTGAACGGTGAATGGATACTCAACGTTGAAAAAGACTCTGTTAAATATTTGCCGAAAGAAATTTCTAAAAAAATCAAAAACATAAAAGGAATTGTACCGGGAACGGTTCACACCGATCTGTTAACCTACAAACTCATTGAAGAACCTTTCGCATCGGATAATGAAAAAAAGTTGGGATGGATTTCAAATTGCGATTGGATATATTCAAAAGCGTTTTCGTATAAACAAAAGAAAAGTTCTCCGGTCAAATTAGTATTTGAAGGTATCGACACCATCGCACAAATATTTTTAAATGGTGAAAAAATCGGTTTGACCGATAACATGTTCTTGAAATACGAATTTGATGTAACACCCGAAATCCGGGATGGACAAAATAAAATTGAAGTCCGATTCCAATCCCCGGTTAAATACTGCATTGAACATGAGAACAAACACGGAAAGCTCCCGGCGGCTTTGGAATCGCATCGGGTATATATTCGGAAAGCCCAATATTCATTTGGCTGGGACTGGGGTCCGTCATTTCCCACTATGGGAATCTGGTGCGATGTTTATTTGATTGAAGAAGATAAATGTGCTATAACAAACTTCACATTTAATACAAAAGAAACTTGTGAACAATCCGCAACGGTGCAGATAAATTATTCGGTTCAGAAAAGCACGGATGAAAAAATCACAGCGAAGATTTCTGTGAAGAACGGTTCGACGGCTATTTCAAAAGAGATTGATGAAGTTCGGATAAAAAATTCAGTCGAAATAAAAATTGATAATCCGCTGCTATGGTTTCCCAATGGATACGGTGAACAAAATTTGTACGAACTTGAGATTGTACTTTTCGATGAATCGAAAAATATTATTGACAAGATTGAACGAAAGGTGGGGATAAGAACTGTTCGATTACAAACAGAAGAAAACGGCAAGCATACATTTCGATTTATAGTAAACGGGAAGAAGATTTACGCGAAAGGAGTAAACTGGATTCCCGGCGATGCGTTTCTTCCGCGTGTATCAATAGAAAAGTATGCAAAACTGTTACAATATGCTAAAGATGCGAGTATGAATATTGTCCGCGTTTGGGGCGGCGGTATTTACGAAAGTGATTTCTTCTATGAATTGTGCGACGAGCTTGGTTTTCTTGTTTGGCAGGATTTCATGTTTGCGTGCGGTGCATATCCCGAACACGAAGAGTTTATTGAGAATGTAAAAAAAGAAGTAGACTACAATGCCCGGCGGCTTCAATATCATCCGTCGATTGCATTATGGTGCGGCAACAATGAGAATGAATGGATCTGGACTCAGGAGCAAAAAACATCTTATAAAAATATGCCCGGTTACAAAATCTATCATGATATAATTCCTACGATTTTAAATTCACTTGATTCTTCCCGTCCATACTGGCAGTCGTCGCCGTTTGGATTTGACGAAGACCCGAACTCGCAAACAAGCGGTAACCGGCATCAATGGAATATCTGGAGCATGTGGATTGATTATTCGAAAGTCAACGAAGATAAAAGTTTGTTCATTACGGAATTTGGATTTCAGGGACCGGCAAACGTCTCGACATTCGAAAAATATCTTTCGAAGGATGAAAGAAAAATTCACGGTGAAGTTTTTGAATTCCACAACAAGCAAATCGAAGGACCGGAAAGAGTTGCGCGGTTTCTCAGCGCACATTTGCCGCTCACTGAAAATTGGGAGGATTATATTTATCTCGCACAGTTGAATCAAGGCTTTGCGTTAAAGACATGTCTCGATCATTGGCGGTTTAATCAACCGCAGACAAACGGTTCAATCATATGGCAGATTAACGATACATGGCCCGTTACAAGCTGGTCGCTGGTTGACAGCGAGCTGAAACCAAAGCAGTCGTACTACTTTGTAAAAAAATCATTTGCGCCTGTTTCGGTTAAGTTTAATTATGACGCGGATAAAATTGAATTACTCGGATTAAACCAGAATGATTTCGCATTCAAAGGAATCGCCGACATCATTATCCTGGAATCTGATTCCGGAAAAGATGTGTTTCGCAGGAAAATAAATATTGCATTGAACGGTAGTTCTATTCAAACTGCGTTTGCTATTGCTCGAAATAAAGTGCGAGAGGATCAAATAGTAATCGCGACGTTGTTTGATGCGGAAGGAAATTATGTTGCGAGAGAATTTCTCGTTTTCAAACCATGGAAATATCTCACACTTCCCGAAACTAAAATTAAACTCAACATCAAGAAATTTGAAGTTGAGTTATCCGTGACCAAACCGGCAGTCTTTGTTGATCTCGATTCACCCGAGTGTGAATTCTCGAATAGAGCGATGATCATTCTGCCGGGCGAAAAAGTGTTCGTGAAAATATTGAATGCGAAAATGACTTTGAATAAAGATCAAATTCAAGTTCGCTGTTTAAATCAATTCATAAATAAACGGCGGTGATGGAAGTGAATATCTTCCGAAAAATATTTGGCTGCACAATTTTACTGTTTGCAGTATTCAGCATCGACACGCGCGGACAGCAAGTTTCAATTCCGCTAATTGATGTAATGCCGGATGCACTATCACCTTACAGCATGCGCGATTGGAAGAAAGTTGCTGCCGGTTACGATTCGCTCGTGTTTAATTACAATGCGACTGGCGAATATCTTCCATTAAATTTTTTTGATAACAACACGGTAAATTATCCCGATCAAAGTTTCGGATTGCATTCGTTTGTGGGAACGACCTCTCCCGATAACGGTGAAGCAATAAATGTTCTGCCCGCAGTTGTTGGCGCTTCGCTGAACGGAATTGATAAGAGCAATCAAAACGGTTACGACTGGGTGAAGATGTGCCGCGAATATTTTAATAATCGTCCCGAAGAAAATGTTTATTTGAATAATCCGTCAGCAACAAGCGGCGATGATTGGTGGTACGCAACGATGCCGAATATATTTTTCTACCAGCTTTATGATTTGTATCCGGAGACAAATGATTTTGATTATCAGTTTAACATGGTTGCTGATCGATGGCTCGAAGCCGTTGAACTGATGGGAGGATCAACTACACCTTGGAATGTACCGGAGATGAATTATCGTGGTTGGTATCTTTCAACAATGGAACCGTATCAAGGCGGGGTAATCGAACCCGAAGCTGCCGGTGCGCTCGGCTGGATTTTCTACAATGCATATCTTGAAACCGGGGATGAAAATTACAGAACAGGAGCCGAATGGTGTATCGAGTTTTTAAATTCGCTCTCAACGAATCCTGCATACGAAGTTCAGCTTCCTTACGGTGCATACATTGCAGCGCGGATGAATGCCGAACTTGGTACAGAATATGACATAGAAAAAATTGTTAATTGGTGTTTTAGTATGGCGCCGCTTCGACAATGGAATGTAATTACCGGCAGATGGGGAATTTACGATGTGAATGGAATAATTGGCGAAGACAGCGACAGGAAATATGCTTTTTTAATGAACACATTTCAACAAATCGGCGCGCTTGTTCCGTTAGTTAGATACAACGAACGTTTTGCAAATGCGATTGGTAAGTGGGTATTGAATGCAGCCAACTCATGCAGGTTATTTTATTCAAAGTATCTCGAAGATCTTCGTCAAGACAGCGAAACATGGTCGCAGATTTATGATCCCGAATCATATATTGGTTACGAAGCTTTATTGCAGGGTGGTTCGGGCTGGCCGTTTGCAACCGGCGATGCAAAAGAAGGCGGATGGGCAGCAACAAATCTCTCGTTGTATTCTTCATCTTCTGTCGGATACCTTGCAGCAATTGTTGACACAACAAACATCCCGACGATATTAAAGTTGGATTTAAACAAAACGGATTTCTTTCAGCACAATTCTTATCAATCATATTTGATTTACAATCCATATGAAAACGAACAAACAGTTGAAATAAATTTGCCTTCCGGCGTGTTTGATATTTATAATTCCATTTCGAACAGTTTTCTTGCAAACAATGTTTCCCATATTTATAATTTACAATTAGCTGCAAAATCTTCTGCTGTTTTAGTGCTTGTTCCTTCGGGTGGAACCGTTGAACAGAAGTTGAATCGATTGTTTGTTAACGGGATTGCTGTTGATTACGAGCTCAATTCACAGGTGACAAATTATCCGCCGAGAATAAAAAGTTTATCAGCCGAAAAGGACAGTATGCGAATCGGTACCACGACAAAAATTTACTGTACTGCGGTTGATAGAGATAACAATGCTTTGAGTTACGGTTGGTCGGCGAATGCGGGGAATATTTCCGGTACTGATTCCGTAATTGATTTTGAAGCGCCGGGTACCGCAGGCGAAGCCATAATTCAAGTAATTGTGAATGACGGAAACGGTGCGGCAGATACATCGCGAATTAATTTGAACATCGTCGAATCGATAAATCATGCACCGCAGATTAATAAAATAAAAGCTACACCGCGAAAAATTGATCTCGGATCAAATACACAAATCAAATGTTATGCTTCAGATGAAGATGCCGATGCTTTATTTTATCAATGGCTATTTGATGACGTGCCAGCAGCCGGTATGAACGATTCTGTTGGTTGGACGGCGCCTGAGCAGGAAGGTGATTATTATATTAAATGTATTGTCGACGATGGGAATGGCGGGATGGATACGGACAGTCTTTGGCTGATGGTTCGGGATTTCAGTCAGCATGTGTCTGGAAACCTGATTGCATTTTATCCTTTCAACGGCAATGCAAATGACGAAAGCGGCAATTCACATAACGGGATTTCAAACGGAGTAACATATGTGAGTGACCGTTTTCAAAATCAGAACAAAGCGGTATACTTCGACGGCGGTTCGGATAACGTGACAATCCCTAATGCAGCGTCGTTGAATTTTCAAGACGGCATCGCAATTTGTTTCTGGATGAAGACTAATAATTTGTCAACGAAGGAAGAGTATATCATTTCTCACGGAAGCTGGGAGAATCGCTATAAAATATCCATCTCGAACAATAAATTAAGATGGACAATCAAGACGGATAAAAACGTAAATAACGGAGTAGTTGATCTTGACAGCGAAACTAATTTGAAATCAAACACACAGTATTTCTGTGCGGCGATGTATGACGGAAGCGATATGGAATTATGGATTAATAATGAGCTTGACGCTTTTGGAAGCTGGAGCGGAAAATTATTAACCGCCAATTATGATGTCACAATAAGTCAGATGAAACCCGGCGATTCGAATTATAATTTTAAGGGAACGCTGGATGATATTCGAATTCACGATTATGCTTTGTCCATCGATGAATTGAATGTTCTTTACGATTTTATTTTACCGGTTGAACAAGTGAACGAATTAATTCCGATTCAAGCAAAACTATATCCCAATTACCCGAATCCGTTTAACGGGCAGACAGAAATTCAATATGAATTGGCGAAGCAATCGCGGGTTGAAATATATGTTTACGATGTGTTGGGAAGAAGAATCAAAAAATTAATTGATCAAGAAAATTTGCCCGGCAATTACAAAACCGTTTGGGACGGCAAGAATGATTTGGGAATCGAGGTGAGTTCCGGTATTTATTTTTGCCTGATGAAAACAATTGAAGGAATTTCAAAAAACAAAATGCTTTTGTTAAAGTAAATATTTATTGGAGTCGGTATGGCGGATGTTAAACTCACGAATGTTTCAAAAATATACGACGGAAAAAACAAGGTTGTTCATAATGTTGATCTTGAAATAAATGATCGGGAATTTGTTGTGCTTGTTGGCCCGTCCGGTTGCGGTAAGTCAACAACACTGCGAATGATTGCCGGGCTGGAAGAAATTTCCGAAGGTGAAATTTATATCGATGGAAAATTGGTGAATAACATCCCGCCGAAGGATAGAGACATTGCAATGGTATTCCAAAATTATGCATTGTATCCGCACATGACGGTTTATGAAAACATGGCGTTCGGATTGAAGCTGAGAAAAATCGACAAATGCGAAATAAAAACACGCGTAAACAATTCGGCAAAAATTCTCGGATTGGAAGAACTGCTGAATAGAAAACCGAAACAACTTTCCGGCGGACAACGTCAACGGGTTGCGCTCGGACGCGCAATTGTCCGCAATCCCAAAGTATTTCTTTTTGATGAGCCTCTCAGTAATCTTGACGCTAAGCTACGGGTTCAAATGCGCGGTGAAATTTCAAGAATCCAGCGTCAGCTTAAAACAACTGCAATTTACGTTACTCATGATCAAGTAGAAGCGATGACGATGGGTGACAGAATTGTTGTGATGAAAGACGGATTTATTCAACAGATCGATACGCCGATTAATTTATACCACAAACCGGTAAATAAATTTGTTGCGGGGTTCATCGGGAATCCTTCGATGAATTTTATAAAAGGAATAATTGAGAACGGAAACGGATTAGTTTTTAAAGCAGAAGAGAATCTGAAAATCCAGGTCCCGCAAAACTATAAATACGAATTAGCCGGATATGTTAACCGCGAAATTTACCTGGGCATTCGACCCGAAAGTATTTTCGAACTATCGCAGGCAAATCAAGTTGCAGAACAAAATGAATTGAATTTTTCGGTTGATCTGGTTGAACCGCTCGGCAACGAAGCATATGTTTATTTATCGAACGGAAGCAATAAAGTAATTGCAAGATTTCATTCTTCAACACTGCCCGTCATCGGTGATAACCTGCCGGTATGCTTTGAACTCGCCAAACTTCACTTTTTCGAATGCGATACGGAAAAGGCAATTTGATGAATAGAATATTTGAATTTTCAATCCCACTTATTCAAATCAAAAACCCCGGAAAAAGTTCATTTTCGGGGTTAATTGTGCACCTTGGGGGACTCGAACCCCCGGCCTGCTGATTAAGAGTCAGATGCTCTACCAACTGAGCTAAAGGTGCGGTGCAAAAATAACAGGTTTGAGTTTAGATTCCAAAGTTAATTTGAATCATCGTATCATTGTTGGAATGCATAATACATTTGCAGTTTTATATATGCCGGTATTTCGTTGAGGCGTTAACCTAATTATATTTGATGTAACAAATATGGAGCATTCCCGCATGAAGAAAATTTCAAGACGCGATGTATTGAAGACTACATTATTAACAGCCGGCGCTTCTCTCGTTGGTGTTTCACCTTTGTCGGGCTTAAACAGATCCGATGATGATAATAAAAAGAAAATGAAAATAATCGTCGTTGGCGCACATCCCGACGACCCCGAAACAATTTGCGGTGGAACAATGGCTTTGTATTCCGCCGCGGGACACGAAGTTGTTTCGGCATATCTAACAAAAGGAGAAGCGGGCATCGAAGGTAAATCGTATGATGAAGCCGCGGCAATAAGGACCGCAGAAGCATTAAAAGCATGCAGCATATTAAAAGCGCGGGCGGAATTCCTTGGACAGATTGACGGCAGTTGCGAGATAACGCAGAACCGGTACACGGAGATGCGCGATTTCTTTATTAAAGAAAATCCAGATTTGGTTTTTACTCATTGGCCGATTGATACACACCGCGACCATCGCATCTGTTCGATTTTGGTTTATGATGCGTGGCTGCATATGAATAAAAAGTTTTCTCTCTTTTATTGCGAAGCAATGACCGGAACACAATCGCAGAATTTTCACCCGACGCATTATGTTAATATCACATCGGTAATTAGGCAAAAACACGAAGCGTGCTTTGTTCATAAAAGTCAGATGATTGAAGAAGAGTATCCGTTGTATCACGGAAGGATGGAAATATTCCGGGGTATGGAATCCAAATGCGAATTTGCTGAAGCCTTTATCGAACAGGCGACGAATCCGAAAAGCGGTATTATGTTAATGTGATTTGGATAACTAAAAACCTCCGGGGTTTAGGAAGTGAATTCGGAAGAAAACCTCGGAGGTTTCTCATACTTTGTTTATCAAGTTGCGGGGCAGCGAAAAACTGAAACTGCTTCATATGAATCGGGAGCTGCAAATTTGACCTTGAATTTAAATCCCGCTCTAACTAAACTTAACGCAGATAAATTTTGATTTCCATTTGTCGGGGAGAGCATTCCCCAATTCAGCAGATTTGATAAATAGATAAAATCATTTAAATAAATATTTTTTCTTAATCTTACTCTGGCTCATAATCTTAATGGATAAGAGAGTAGGATTAAGAGTATGATTATGATTAAGAATATTGGAAATTGTTATGAACAGAAAAATTTGTCTTATACTTATCCTTATTCTTTCTTCTATCGATGTTGCAACAGCCCAGACTGACAGCACAAACCGCCTGGACTTCAGCGATAAAAAATTTTACTCATCTGCATACTGGGCGAGTTTCTGTTTCGGGAAAAATTATTTCGGTCCCACGATTGGCTGGAATATTAATTATGCTTTCGAAAATAATATTTTATCAATTCACTTTTTAAAAGCAGACGAGATTCAGCTTAGTGTAGAAGGTTCTTATGATTTTTATGATCCACCATTAAGTTATAAAGAAACAGCATTACTATACGGCAAATCTTATCGAAAAGAATTTTTAACGCTGAGCGCTGCAGGTGGAATTGCATTTGTTAATGCAACTGACCGCGGACAAAAAATTGAAGGAAATAAATATGAAAAAGTTTCCATTTCCACTATCGGTTTTCCGTTCGAAGTAAAATTCAGATATGAGTTTGGACAAACAATCGGTATTGGCGGAACATGGTTCGGCAATTTGAACGGTAAGAAATCATTCACCGGTGGAATGCTGGAAATATCAATCGGGAATTTTATTTAATCATTATAACGAAGAGGGATAAATGAACTTACAGAAATTACTTTTAGTAATATGCTGCTTGTTGTTTTGCATGAATAGCGTTTTTTGTCAAGATTATACTGATTCATCAAAAACAATGGTAGAGAGCTCAATTTGGGGAATAAAAGTCGATTGGGGATATACTGGTGGACTCAGTTTGGGAGGAAGAATAAATCTATCTCCATTGACGTCTGTTGAGTTTTCATATGGTACAGATTATAAGTTCTGGTATTTTCCAAATTATAACAGTTATAAATTGGCACTAAATTTTCATAATTTCTTAATTGAGAGTTTCTCAATAAGTTCGTGTGTCGCTATTCATACTAGGGCTGGCACATATAAAAAAGGAATCGAATATATCCTGAGCGGTGTTGAATATGGATTTTATACAAATGCACGGAAAGGCATAAATCCTATTTGTAAATTAGGCGCTTATTGTGAATATTCATCTGAATACCGGCAATTTCAAATTTTCCTCAATTTTGATTTGGGTGTATCAATTGATTTTTAGAAATAGTTACTAGAAACTGGTGTAGATTAATTTCGAGTAAAAATGAATGCAGTAAAATTTTTATTTGTAATATTCCTTTTCTTCTGCAACGGGAATAATATACTCTGTCAAGAATATACCGATTCATCGAAAACAATGTATAAGAAATCAAGTTGGGGAGTTCGATTTGAATGGGGAGTGATTGGCGGACTATGTTTGGGCGGAAGAATTAATTTATCCGAATTGACTTCAGTAGAATTTTCTTATGGCGGACATGTATTCCCTGGTACGAATGCCGGGGGATATGAATGCACAAGAGTAGGGGTAAATTTTCATAAAATATTATCAAGAGAATGCGCACTCTCTCCTGCCATTGCAATTTGGAGAGAGCCATCCAAAGATGAAGTAACTCATATTTTAATCGGTGCTGACTGGGGCGTAAATAAGAACTATGTAGTAGGGGCAAATCTAATTTTTCGAATAGGTGTTTTACTCGCATATTCGACCGAACATAAAGCATTGCAAATTTATCCGAGTATCGGCACCGGACTGTCGCTGGATTTTTAAAGGTGATTTGATATGCCGCTTCTGTGTGAAAACCTCCGAGGTTTGTGAAGTGAATTCGGAAGAAAACCTCGGAGGTTTCCCATACTTTGTTTTCATAGCTACGGAGTGGCGAAACAACGACGAGTTATAAATTCTTTCGCCATACTTCAATCTGTTCAACAACAAACTTCGGATTTGGAGAGCCATGTGTTTGCTTTCTTTGCAGTGCTGTTTCAATGTTGAAACATTCAATGGTGGATTCATCGAAGGTTGGGTTTATGTTTTGCAAATCTTCGAGGGTTAATTGGGCAAAGGTAATTTGCTTTGTTTCACAGAAGGAAACTACTTTACCTACAATCTCATGCGCCTGCCGGAATGGGATTCCTTTTAATACAAGCCAGTCGGCTAAATCCGTTGCAAGTGTAAAATCGTTTTTCAATTCATCAACAAATCTATTTGTGTTTACTTTCATCGAAGCTATAACTTTTTCGAACAGCGACAAACTTGCGGAGTATGTATTGAACGAATCGAATACCGGTTCTTTGTCTTCCTGCATATCGCGGTTGTAACTTAACGGCAGCGATTTCATAGTGGATGCGAGTGATAAATAATTTCCGTACACTCTTCCTGTTTTACCGCGTACAAGTTCAGCGATATCGGGATTCTTTTTCTGCGGCATCAACGACGAGCCGGTTGAGTATTCATCCGCAAGCGCGATAAATTTCCATTCAGCCGACGACCATAAAATCACTTCTTCCGCGAGACGGCTTAAGTGCATCATCCCGATTGAAACGGAATTAAGAAAATCGAGAAGGTAATCTCTATCGGATACCGCATCGAGAGCGTTGCCGTAAGGTTTTTTGAATCCCAATTTTTCAGTAGTAAAAAAATTATCGAGCGGAAGAGTCGAACCCGCAAGCGCACCGGAACCGAGCGGCGAAACATCCGCTTCGTTCATCACAAAAGAAAATCTTTCGTAATCGCGTTCGAGCATTTCAACATAAGCAAGCAAATGAAACGCGAACGAAATCGGCTGCGCCCTTTGCAGATGTGTGTAGCCCGGCATTATCGTTTCAACATGTTTGGATGCAACATTGAGAAATGCTTTTTGAAATGCGCGTATTTGTTTTTGAATTTCCGCGGCGGCTTTCTTAATCCATAAATGAACATCCGTTGCAACCTGGTCGTTGCGGCTTCTGCCGGTGTGGAGTTTGCCTGCGGTTGTTCCGATAACTTCGAACAATCTTGCTTCGATTGCGGAGTGAATATCTTCGAACAAATCGGCGGAAGGAATCCAACCGCCGTTATCGAAAGAATCTTTTATCGAATTTAATCCATCCGAAATATTTTTCAATTCAGCGGGAGTGAGCAGCCCGACTTTCGAAAGCATTTCCGCATGAGCGAGGCTGCCTTCGATATCTTCATGAAATAAATTTATATCGAAGCTAAGGGAGGAAGTAAACTGTAAAGCTTTGTCGTCGAGTTTTTTGTTGAACCTTCCTCCCCACAGCATTATGCAACACCTACTTTGTCGTTTTCAATTTGTATTTGCGACATCGTTTTGTACGGAAGACCGTAAATTTTTAAGAAGCCTTCGCTTGCTTTATGGTCAAAGGTATCGCCTTCGGCGTATGTTGCAAGGTTGATGTTGTACAAACTGTACTTCGAACTTCTCGAAAGCACGGTAACGTTTCCTTTGTACAACTGCACTTTCACATCGCCGGTGATGTTCTTCTGCGTTTCATCAACAAAAGCGCCGAGCGATTTGAACAGCGGTGTGAACCACAAACCGTCGTAAATCAAGTTTGCTATTTTATTGGATACATCCTGCTTGAAGCGGAATGTTTCTTTGTCCATAACAAGTCTTTCCAATTCCTTATGAGCGTAATGTAAAATCGTTGCGCCAGGGGCTTCGTAAATTTCACGGGATTTAATTCCAACAACTCTATTTTCAATCATATCAATCCTGCCAACGCTGTGTTTGCCGCCGATTGTGTTTAAGTATTCGACAATCTCTACCGGGTTGAAAACTTCATTATTAATTCCAACCGGAATTCCTTCCACAAAATTAATTAAAATTTCGTCGGGAGTATTCGGTGCATTGAACGGACTGCTCGTAATTTGATATGCTTCTTCAGGAGGAGCCGCTGTCGGGTCTTCGAGCACGCCGCATTCAACTGCTATTCCCCAAAGATTTTCATCAATGGAGTACGGCGACTTCTTCGTGATTTTAACCGGGATTTTATTTTCAATCGCGTAGTCAATTTCTTCTTCGCGGGTTTTGAATTCCCACGTTCTCAGGGGAGCCAAAATCTCGACGTGCGGAGCGAGAGTTTGAATTGCAACTTCGAACCGGACCTGATCGTTTCCTTTTCCGGTGCATCCGTGTGCGATAATATCCGCGCCTTCTTTCACTGCCACATCAACCATCAGCTTTGCAAGCAAAGGTCTGCCGATTGCGGTCGCCATTGGATATGCGCCTTCGTAAACGGCACCTGCTTTAAGCGCTTTCCAAACATACTCTGTAACAAATTCTTCGCGCAAATCCACGATGTAGGATTTCGACGCTCCGGTTTTTTTCGCTTTCTCTTCAAGCCCTTCGAGTTCGCTTTTCTGTCCGAGGTTGCCGGTTACAGTTATTATTTCGGCGTCATATTTTGTATGAAGCCATTTTACCATAACGGATGTATCAAGTCCGCCTGAGTATGCTACAACGATTTTCTTTCCCAAGGTTACTCCTTAATAGATTGTTACTTATCAGCCATTATTTGTTTTATTAAATCAATTACTTTGTCAAGGTTCCTGGGGTTGTCGGGAATTATAAGCAGTGTATCATCGCCGCCCACTGTGCCGAGAATTTCCGGTTTGTTCAACCGGTCGACATAGTGTGCGACGCCTTGCGCCCTTCCGGCTAATGTCCGTATAACAATCAACGATTCATTATGCTGGATGCTTATAATTTCGGAACCGACCAATCGTGCAATTTGCCTTCCCGCTTCGTCCGGGTTAATCAAATAGCGCGGTCCCAGTTCCGTAGAAATTCTGATTACGCCCATGTCCGCAAAGTCGCGGCTGAGCGTAGCCTGCGTTACCATAAAATTTTCCGCGCGTAGAAGTTTCAAGAGCACTTCGTGGCTCGATATAAATTTTGTGGAAAGCATTTCTTTGATTTTCATTTGTCTTTTTAGCTTTGATGCCATAGTAGAATCTCCAAGTTGTTCATTCTGGTCGTTAATATAATCACATCGTCTCTATTACATCAACAAATATTTCAATGAATTTATTAATTTCTTTTTGATTTATGATATACGGTGGAAGAAGTCTGATAACCGAATTGCCGGATGTGCCGGTTACAACGCATTGATTCAGTAACTTTCCGGCTATTTTTTTTGCATCGATTCCTTCGGAAAATTCAACTCCAATTAGTAACCCTTTGCCGCGCACTTCTTTTATTTTATTGCTGCCGATGAACTTTATTGAATTCGAAAGTTCTTCGCCGGTTTTATTTATATGCTGAAGAGTTTCATCATCAAGCAAATCGAAAACTGAATTAGCGGCTGCAACAGCGAGAGGATTTCCGCCGAATGTTGAACCGTGTGTGCCGGGAACCATCGTATCGCCGACTTCCTTTGTACATGCTACGGCGCCGAGTGGAATTCCGTTTGCAATTCCCTTAGCAAGAGTAACAATATCGGGTAAAATATCATCGTGCTGATATGCGAATGTCTTTCCTGTTCTTCCGGCTCCTGTTTGAACTTCGTCAAGAATTAATAACAAGCTGTGCTTATCGCAGAACTCCCGGACTTGTTTTAAATATCCTTCGGGAGGAATAACTATTCCGCTTTCACCTTGAATCGGTTCGAGCATAATTGCGACAGTGTTCGAGTTGAATGAATTTTCAATCGCTTCGATATCGCCGAAAGGAACGTAGCAGAAACCCGGAGTGAGCGGAAAGAATCCTTCCCAAATTTTATATTGACCGGTCGCGGACATGCTTCCCAAAGTTCTTCCGTGAAAACTTCCGAGTGCTGTAATGATTTGCGATTTTCCGTTTCCCCATTTCCGTGCAAATTTGATTGCGGCTTCGTTTGCTTCGGTTCCGGAGTTGCAGAAGAACACGGAATCCAATCCCGATGCGGATGCAATTTTCTGCGCAAGATTAATTTGTCCGGTTGATTCAAAAAGATTGGATACATGCCACAGTTCGTTCAACTGTTTTTCAACTGCTGATTTTATTGCAGCGTGATTATGTCCGAATCCCGTTACGGCAATTCCGCTGAGGAAGTCGAGATATTCTCTCCCGTTCGAATCGTAGAGATACGCGCCTTCGCCTTTGACGAACTCAACCAGGTACCGGCTATAATTTTTTAATAACGGATTCCAATCGTCTTTAACAAACGGATTGGACAATCCATGTGCCGCTGAAGTTTTCATGTGATTTGTCATTTAAAAGGTCTTCCCAAATTTTTGAACCGATCCAAATTTTATTTATTCCGTTGTTCATCAATTCAACGCAGCTTTGAAGTTTCGGAATCATGCCGCCGGTAATTTCACCGTTGACAATTCCTTCGTTAATTTGCAGGGTGCTCAACTTTGATTGAATACTGCCGTCGAGGATTACGCCGTTTACGTCCGAAAGGAAAAACACGCTGTCCGCTTTGAGCGCGCTTGCCATCACTTCGGTGAACAAGTCCGCGTTTACGTTCATCAAGTTTCCGTCTGCATCCCTGCAAACGCTTGAAAATACGGGCAGAATATTTTTGTGCATCAATTCTTTTATCCATTCAACAGATGCGTTTTCTTTCGGGTATCCAACGAAGCCGAGATTTTTTTCGAGATATTCTGCAACGAATGTGTTTCTATCAACGCCCGACAATCCGGTTGCGGGAATATTTTCGGAATTCAGCATACTGACGACTTTTGTATTCAACATTCCGGCTTGAACCGCCGCAACAACATCCATTACTTCGCGTGTGGTTACTCTTTGTCCTTCGTGAAATTTAATTTCGAGTCCGAGCGCTTTCGACCAATCGGAAATTGTTGTTCCGGCTCCGTGGACAATCACGATTCCATCGAAGTCTTTTTTAATTTTATGAATCGCATTGATTCGGCTCTTGTTCGATAAAAAATCATCGAGAGCTTTTCCGCTAATTTTAAGAACTGCTATTTTCATTTTATCACCTTTCGCATTGCGAACAAAATTTTAATTGTTTTTCTTAGTGTACCTTAGTGCGCTTAGTGACTTAGTGGTTAAAAAAGGAATTGAAGATTGACCACTAAGGCACTTGGGGCACTCAGTTTCACTTAGACTTCCAAACATTTGGGATTCCATTTTCCATTTAACATCTTCCATTTATCATCACTCAAGTTCTATATCTTGAATTAATTTTTACATAATCTTCGGTGAAGTCGCATGTCCACCATGTTGATGAACCTGCGCCACCGTTCAAATTTATATTAATCGAGAATTCCTTGTTAGCCAGTACCTTCGCTGCTTTTTCTTCATCAAGTACAATTTGGTAATTGGGCAACAGTACCGGCAAGTCGTTAAAGAACACACTCGTCTTCGATGCGTTAATTCGCGCACCGCTCATTCCCGCTGAAGAAAGTATTCTTCCCCAATTTGCGTCTTCACCGTAGATTGCGGTTTTAACCAGTGGTGAGTTTGCAATTGTTTTTCCAACAAGATTTGCATCTTCGTTTGTGTCTGCGCCGGTTACGTTAATCGTTATAAGTTTTGTCGCGCCTTCGCCGTCGGATACAATTGATTTTGCAGCTTTGATACAGATGTCGTTCAACGCTTCCTGAAATGCTTTTTGTTTTTCCGAACCGGCGAAAATTTCTACTTCGCTCTTTCCGTTTGCAAGAAGAATCGCCATATCATTTGTGCTTGTTTCACCATCAACGGAAATTTTGTTGAACGATTTATTGATTGCCGCAGTTAGCATTTCCTGCAGTAATGATTTTTCAACCTTCGCATCGGTCGTAAGGAACGCGAGCATTGTTGCCATGTTCGGCATAATCATTCCGCTTCCTTTTGCGATACATCCGATTTTTACATTTGCTTTACCCATCGGGATTTCGACCGCGAATGATTTCAATTTTGTATCTGTTGTCATGATTGCCGCGGCTGCGTCGAGTCCGCCATCGTATGATAATTCGGGAATTACTTTTTCAATTCCGTCCATCACGTTTTTCATCGGCAGAGTCTGCCCGATAACTCCGGTAGAACTGACAATCACCGAATCTTTGGATACGCCGAGCAATCCCGCAGTGTACATTTGCATCTGAAGTGCATCTTTATAACCTTGCTCGCCTGTACATGCATTCGCATTACCGGAATTGCAGATGAGAGCGGACACTGAATTATTGTTTCCAACAACATCCTTAGAGAGCAGTACCGGTGCGGCTTGTACCATGTTCGTTGTAAAAACTCCGGCTGGGGTACACGGCACATCTGAAGTAATTAACGCAAGGTCTTTTCTTTTTTTCTTAATCCCGCAGAATATACCCGCGGCTTTGAATCCTTGTGGTGTTGTCACCGACCCGTTATCAATATACCGGTACATTTTTAACTCCTTTGTTTATTATTCCTTCAGTTTCGTTCCAGCCGAAAAGCTTGTTCATATTTTGTATTGCTTGCCCGGAGGCGCCTTTAATCAAATTATCAATTGCTGCCGTGATGATTACCAATTTATTTTTTACAGAAATATTGATGTCGCAAAAGTTTGTTCCGACCACCCATTTCAATTCGGGGGAAACATTTCTCAATCTTACGAAAGAAGAATTTGCGTAAGCTGAGGAGTATGCATTTTTAATTTCTTCCGCGGAAATTTCCAATTTCAAATGAACGGAAGCTGTTGAGTAAATTCCAACCGCTATTGGAAGAAGATGTGTTGTGAATGAAAACGGCGAATCGAATCCGACTTTGTTTAACTGCTGAAAAATTTCCGGCTCGTGCCTGTGAACATTCACATTATATGCTCTCGCATTGCCGAACATTTCGGACATCAGCAAATCGGGATTAGCTGATTTGCCGGCGCCGCTTGTTCCCGAGTACGAAACAACACTCGTCGAAAGAATTTCGCTTCCGAAATTTTCTGCTAATGGTAATAAAGAAAGCAAAGCCGCCGTGGGATAGCATCCGGGATTTGAAACTAATTGCGCATCTTCGTAATTGTTGTAATAATCCGCGAGTCCGTAGATTTTTTCTTCAAGAAGATTTTCATTTTCATGTTCGAAGTGATACCACTTTTTATAATCTTCATTCGAATTCAGTCTGAAATCACCGCCGAGGTCAATTACTTTTTTGCCTGCTGCGATTATTGCAGTAACATATTTTATTGCTTCACCGTGGGGAAGAGCGAGAAAATATAAATCATGTTCGAATGAGATTGATTCGGTATCATTTATAATTTTGTTTTCGACAACATTTTCTAATTCGGGGAAAACCGAATAGAGACTTTTGCATGCAGTGGTCTTTGCATAAATATCAAAGCTGCTTACATACTCATGTGCATTGCAAAATTCGATTAACTTTTTTCCCGTATAACCGCTGCCGCCAATAATTCCAATAGATATCATTTTGTTTTCCAAAATTGTGTTTAAAAAAAAGGTTGTAATATGTCTGGTTAAGGTTTATCGTCTACGGTACAGACGACGCGGCAACGGGCGCGGTGAAGCTATTGGGGATACTGCGAAAGAATTAATATGTAGTTTTCTTAATTTCATGGCTCAAATGTAAACGCGAGTTTGGCTTTATGCAAGTTAAGATTACAAAAATTATCAGAAATACAGCAAATAAAGAGAAGATTTGCTCTTATTGTGGATAAATATTCAAAATCGAAATATACACCGGCAGTCTATTCATAAAGAAAGAGAATTTTCAATATGAAAACTACTGTTTGAAAATTACACCAAAGCTATTTTTGAATAACAAATTCAATTTGTTATCTTTGGCTAAGAATAAAGCGCAAGGAATATTATGGAAGTAAAAAAGTTAATCGAAGAATTGAAAGAAAATCTAAACGAACAGATACCCCGTAGGATTAGAAAAATCGTCCTTTACGGATCTTACGCAAGAAATACTCAAAATGGCGATTCTGATATCGATATTCTCCTTATTGTAAAAGATGAGGTAGAACCCGAACTAAGAGATTTGATTTATGGAATATGCTACGACTTGAATTCAAAATATGACGTTTGGATTGATGTAAGTTTACTTTCTGAGAATGATCTCGAAACGGTTCGGGGTAAACAACCATTTGTACAGAATGCTATGCTTGACGGAATTGTAATATGAATGAATCCGAAAAACTGATTAGTGTGAATTTTATTCGCGAAAAAACCTTCCAACATACATTCCTCGTTTGATTAGCATATCCAATTTGCTATTTTTTGACAAAGAATATCTGGTGAAAGATGGAAATTAGAACGAATATAAATATGAGTATCGCTGAACTTGCAAGAGTAATTAAGAATCTTTCAGAAGACGAGCTAAAGTTGCTTGAATCAAGTTTGAATGCTGAGGATAAAAAGCTGAAAAAACGTCTCGATGATGTTAAATTGAAACGGATAAAACTCCTCTCGAGAGAAGACGTCTTTTCTAAATAAAAGTCATGTATTTATCAAAGTACCATCCTGCCTTTAAAAAAGATTTGAAAAATATTCCTGTCGAAGTTATCTTAAAACTGCAAAAGAAAATAGACAATGTGCTTCAAAATCCATTTGCCTTCGTTAAACTTCATGGCGAACTTAATGAGATAAGCAAAACTGAAATTAAACATATGGGAGTCGAATATAGGCTTGCTTTTACCGTTATTGAAGATACTGTTGTTTTTCTGATGTTTAAAAAGCGAGAAAGATTTTACGAATATTTACACCGCAGGTTGAAATAGGTATAAACCCTCTTCCTATTCATAACTCAATAGACTTTTCACGGAAATATCTTCATCTATATCTTCCCAATGAATTCCAATTCCTCTTCCGATTAACCGCCAATTATTTCTTTGCTCGCTGGTTGCATCTCTTAGTCTTGGGAACCATTCTAAAGGAACTGTAACTTCCCGCCCATCGGCAAGCACAACGCAAAACGAATCCTTCGAAAAAGTTAAATCCAAAATTTTGGGTTCTATTTTAACCGCTAAAGTATTCATCCCATTTTTCCTCGAATAATTTTTTGTATTCAACAATAATATTTCGCAACTCGGCTATTTCACTACTTCTAAATCCATCCGATTCAGCCATTTGAATCGGAGTTAGCCAAAATTTTGCATATCGCTCTGCTTGTTCGATGTGAATATGCATCGGTTCTTTACCTTCTCTACTGAAAAAGAAAAATCTGTATCCTTTTATTCTAAGTATCGTTGGCATGTACAAATATATGATTTTATTTCGTCAAAAAATCAAGTGGAGAGTAGGGTAAAAATATGAGTAACGAAATTCTCAAGTTGTTCTGTAAAAGTCGAACCCAACTTCTATTTGAAATTGGGTTCCAACAAAATCATCTCAAATCATATCTCAAAAATGCAACGAACGCTCCCGCGTAAGAAATCAAAATATATAAAAGCAGCAATCCAATATCGGTAATTATCGCGCCAAGCGATGCAGACATTGAATGTGCCGTGTCAACATACTTTGGCAGTTCGCTGATATCGAGTGAACTTTCCTGTCTTCCCGTCTTCATTGTTACACCTTTTTCGCTGTCGAATGCTATCTGGAACATACCGGAATTCGGGTCGCTCTCGGCTTGTTTCTTATCGGTGAATTCCGTGAATCCTGTTTTGTAATCCTGGATACTATTTTCGGAACGATTTTTCAAATCGATGTTTGTTCCGCTTATATTCATTGCCGCCAATTGGTATGAGGATGATGGAGAAATTCTCGATAAGTTCAATGCAAGATTTTCGAGAATGGATTTTTTATTAACCGCTTCCTCTTTTATTCTCAAAGAATAATCGGCAATGTTATTCTCGACTTCAGTCCGCGCTTTATTATCTTCTTCGAACCATTGATATTCCTTCTCTTCCGCAAGCGATTCCTTTTCTGCTTCGGAAAGATTTTCCATTTCATTGTTTCGCTTTTCCCACACTTTCGAATATTCGGAATAGTGTTTATCCCATTGTGCTTTTGAGTATGCGTCTTTCTTACTTTCCAACTCCGCAATGGTTGGAACATTCACAAATTGACTTGCAGTCATTACCCCGATTCGGGGAATAATAAATATGAATGTAATCCAAAGGACCAATAGAACAAGGAAAGAAACGTTCGAATACTTTGTAAGAGCTGAAATAAAAATTCCGAGCGAAATGAAGAATGTCGTATATAAAATTGATGTAACAAGCAGTATCACAATTTTTAACCAGTGTGCGGATGTGAGCGGCACTTTTAAAATCACAACCAGCAGCAAACCGATTAATATCGGTATCAATAGCGGAACCACCAATCCAAGCCACGAGCCGATGAATTTAGCTGCGATGAATTTTGCGCGGGGAATAGAATTCGAAAATACAAGCCGCAGCGTTCCCCCTTCTTTCTCCCCGCTGATGGAATTGTAAGTAAATAGAATTGCAAACAGCGAGAATACAACCGTAACGATAAATGTAAAATCCATAAATCTGAAAACAGCAAATATCGGATCGTCGGAATATATGCTGTGCTGAAGTTTTACTTCTTCACGCTTATCGACTACCGAATAACGACCCACATCATAATTAACCCCGGCGGAAAATATTTGCATCGGGTCCGGCTGGCGGAAAGCCTTTGAACGCATTACCATCCACGACCTTGCATTTTTCATCTCGCTTATATTTAGGTCTTGAGCGGTGTTGTGCTGATTTGCCGAGTTTAAATATTCGTTAATTCCTATTCCGATGCTGAGTAAAATTAGGATGGAACAAGTGATAAAGACAGCAACAAACTTCGGGCTTTGAATTATATTTTTCAGTTCTTTCTCAATTAATGATTTGAACATATCTCCCCCTTAACGTAAATCGAATTTTAGAAACCGCAGATAACTTCCTGCGAAAAACAATAAATTAAATACCAATAGAAGACCGATATCGAAAAGCGAAGCGCCTAACGATTGAATTGCCGGTGCAGGTTTAAAATCAAATTTTGGAATTTCGTTCGGATTGATTTCCGGTGGTTTCTCATCGCCATTTGAAATATAAATCATCATTCCACCTCCCGTTGCCATGCCGGTTTTTTCTTCCTGAAATTTCGCGAACGATTTTTGGTAATTATCCGCCTGGTCTCTGTAGTCTTTTTCAAGAAGCAAAGACGAGCCCGCCATACTTGACGCGATGAAAGAATAACTTGCGGATGGAGAAATTCGTGACAGTGCGAACGCAAGATTTTTCTGAATATCCTGTCTGTTCCTTCTTTCGGTATTTAATTTACCGGCAAAGCTTCGCATCTTTTCATCTCTTTCCTTATTAATTTTTTCCATATACTTGGTGAACTCTGCCATCATATCTCCGCCCTGGGGAGCCTTAAATCCATTCAACTTGCCGAAATGTTCTTTGCTCAATTGCTGGGAATACTTGTTTTTCTTTGTATTAATTTCATCAACGGAGGGAACATCCACCGCTCGACCCGCAATCAATACCGATGCTTTGGGGATTACGAGCACAAAGAATATCCACGCAACAAGAAGCAGTAAAAATGAGTTCGACGGAATTTTTGTAATTGTTGAAACGAAGACAGAAAGGTTTATGAAAACCGTGAACAACAAAATTCCGGTTAACACTATCAGCATTAATTTAATCCAATCCTGACCGGATACCGGGATATTCATTATCATCAATAATAATGAGCCGATTAAAAACGGAATCAGTAATGGCAGACTCAATCCCAGCGATGAACCGATAATTTTTCCGAGAATAAATTTATCGCGGGGAATTGCATTCGAGAAAATCAACCGCAGAGTCCCACGTTCCTTTTCGCCGTTAACGGCGTTGTAGCAAAAGAGAATTGCAAACAACGATAAGATTATTTGAAAAAGAAAATTCAAATCGAGAAAGCGAAACACAGCATATATCGGGTCTTCGTTGAATTTACTGTCGGTAGGGATAAGCTCGCCGCGTCCGTACATTTCAATGTTTCTGCCGATGTCGTTCGAGACTCCGGATACCAGCGAAGCCAGCGGCTGCGGCGGTAAAAATATTTTGTGATTGACCATCCGCCAATCGGTTACACCCGACATTGAGCGGATATTTGCCGCAACGGATGCGTCGTATTGCTGTTTGTTTACCTGGTAATTTTTTGCGCCGGCATAAAATGTAAGTATAATAAGAATCGAACAAACGGCAAAGCTATAGACAAATTTAGGGGAACCGATAATTTCTTTCAGTTCCTTCATAATAATTAATTTCAACATTCTTTCACCTAAGTTATTTTGGATTATATTTTTCTTCCCAAATTATGAGAGAGCTTTCGGGAGAATGTGCATTTACAAATGTGACAAAATCTGTTGATTGAATTGAACTGGAACGAGAGTTGTTCAAGAAGTCTTTGTGAACCTTAGTGTTCTTAGTGCCTTAGTGGTAAAAAAGAAAAACCACTGAGACACTTAGTTCACTTAGAAACACAAAGAAAAGATACTTTCAAATAAATCTCATTTGCTTTTTAAAAATGTGCATTTATTCAAAGAACAAAATTGTTTTACCATTGCAGCATCACAAATTAAATTTCCTTACGCAGTAGCTCCATCGGTAAAACCTTCCACGTACTCGACGTACAATTTTTCGAGGTCCTCGTTTTTCAATTCCTCTTTACTGCGCTGCATTACAAGTTTGCCGTTGTTCATTATTCCGATTGTGTCGGCGATTTCTTTTGCACGGAAGATATCGTGTGTGGACATTAATATTGCCTTGCCTTCCGTTCTTAACTCTTCAAGCAGAAGAAGAAATTCAAGTCCTGCTTTTGGGTCGAGTCCTGATGTCGGTTCATCCAATAAAATTGCGGGCGCGTCTTTTAAAATCGCAATCGCGATGCCGCACTTTTGCCGCATCCCTTTTGAAAATCCTTTCAGCTTTTTATTATGAGCGTCTTCCTGCAAGCCGACACGAAAAAGCACCTGCCGGAATTCATCTTTTGTTCGATTAGTTCTGCCGCCGAGCTTCACAAAAAAATCAAGATTTTGCATCGCCGTGAATTCGGGATAGAGCATTACATTCTCAGATACGAACGCGACGTGCTTCTTTGCTTCAATCGGATTTTTGTGAGTCGTTATCCCATTAATCTTTGCCTCGCCTTCGGTTGGTTCAATCAAGTTGAGAAATAAATTAATCGTCGTAGTTTTGCCTGCGCCGTTGCCGCCAAGCATCGCATAAATTTCACCGGACTTTACTGCGATATTTAATTTGTCCAAAGCCATTAATCCGTCTTCATATTTCTTTGTTAAGTTCACTGCCTCAAGCAGCGTTGTTTGTTGCGTAGTGTTCTGTAATTCCATAGTGACCTCTATTTTCTTGTAAGTTTTATTCCGAATACAATTATCCCGCCGACCAAACCGACAATCAGTATAACGAGCAGTAATGTTCCGACGATGCTTTCTTCCTGTTTGATTTCAATCGAGATTGTTTTGTCTTCGGCTTTCACGAGCTTTTCATCGGCGATACATGTTGTGCGCAGCCGGATATCATATTTTCCCGCGGCAACATCTTCCGGCGGATGAATTTTAAGTATAACTCTTTTTTCCTGCCGGATGTCAAGCGATTCTATTATTTGCGGACTGATTTCTTTTGTCCAATTGAGCGGAAGGTCAACTTCGAATTCAATGTTATCGAGCCGGCGTGTTCCTTCGCTGACCACATCAATCGGAACATCAATCTGCTGACCGGGGAAAGCGGCAAAGTACAATTGCGTTGAATTTATTTTTAATTCCCCTTTACCGCGCGGGATAATCTCCAATTTCAAATAACCGACCTGCAAACTTTCCAATTCATCCTTCGACCAAATTTTGTCTTCGCTAAAATTAACTTTGTCGAATTTGTCATATGGAATCGCAAGCACATAAAACAAAATCGGTTTGTCCATATCCACCTCGCCCGTCGGTCTGTCCGGCATAAATATTTGTAGACTCGACTTTCGCGTCTGGCTGCTCTCCGTAAATTTGAATTGACTCAACCGCGCCTGTGTTGCCTGGTCGATGAAATATTTATTAATTTGCTTCGGTAGGTTGACGACTTCAAGTTTGTATGTATTTGTCGACGCGGAGAAAAGTTCGAGAGTCATTTGAAACGACGCCGACTCGCCGAGTTCAACTTCCTGCGAGAATTGTTCGGATTGGAAAATAACTTTGTCGGCGGACTGGTCTTTCTGCAAAAATATTTTCGGCGCGCGCTGTGTGCCCGAACCGTAAATGATATTTACCGTTATCGCATCTACATCCTGCAGTAACGCGAAGTCCATTATTTTCGGTTTGCCGTAATGAAGTTCTTCAATCTTTGCCTCGTAAGGTTGACTGATGATTGCGTTATTGTCGTTCAGCAAAGAAACATATACATCGTTTACAATCTCGGGCTGAAGAGATTTGAATAGCTCATCATCTATGTTAATAAGTTTTTTAAATTCCTCGCCGCCACCCGATGAGTTGGCGAGTTTCAATTTTACGCGCTTCTTCCCGTCAGCAGTTTGATATTTTATCGCCTCGACAACTGTTACATACTGCTGTTCAAACAAAACCGCGAGAAGCGCTTGCTGGTAATTTACTTCCGCATCCGAGAAAACGCTTTTGGCTCTTTCATATTCTCCCATCGAGATAAGATTTTTTTGAAACAACGCCGCGTTTCTATCGTACTCGGCTTTCGCAACTTCGAACTGTTCTTTTGCCCGTTTCAAGCCAAGCAAGCGGTACTCATCGTCTTTCGGATTGTAATACGAGCCGGGAGATTGAGCGCATAATTCCGAAATAAAAAAAAGCAGTAATAGGAATAATGATTTTTTCATCAATAGTCTCCGGTGAATTATTTTTTTTCTCTTTTAATAATCACGCCCGATTTTTTCAGCGAATCGATATTCAAATTCTTACCGTCGCCTTCTGTTATTTTACCGTTTTCCATTTTGATAATTTTCATTCCACCTGCGCCTTCTTCTTGTTTCATTTTTTTGAACGCAGTAATTACGGAATTTCCATTTCGTTTTACTCCGAGCTTTATTTCCTCGCCTGTTTTTAACTCCTCGTAATAATTTGTAAAGTCGCCAAGCGATTTTATTTTCTTTCCGTTAAAGAATACTATTTCATCTCCGCTTTGCAAATCGACTTTTTTATATTCATCTTTTCTTTTATCTGCGGGCATGAACAAATCCAGAACGAATTTATCCTTATCTACTTTTACGATTCCGTTTACTTCCAGCAGCATTTGAACTTCACCGGATGAATATGTTAGTACCTTTTTTTCCTGCGCCGGAATAACATTGAACGATACAGATAGAATGATCATTAATAGTACGGTTTTTTTTAGCATGGTTAATTCTCCTTTGTTTTTTAACAACCTGGTAATTAGAATTTCATCTATCACAAAAGTTGTTTAAAAAACCGCGAAAACAAAACGTATTAACGTTTTTTAAGTATTTTTAAGATTCGTTAACGTTTTAAATAGGCATAGGTTTGTAACGGAGCGGAATGCTCAGTTTTTAAACAGACGTTTCCGGTAAGATGTTTTATTTCAATGCCATCAAAATTTTCGAGATCAAATCGCCAATCTTAGTTTCATCTGCGACTTGATTGATTGTGCCGCAGATGCTGATTTCTTTCTCCTTCCAATAAAACATAAATGCGCCGGATGCGCCTGTATGTCCAATAAGTTCTCCGGTTATTCCATTCTCTTCTTCGTTATCAAGATTATCCATTGCAAGACCGAGTCCGTAATTCATCGTTTTATTTATATTGAGCCAGCGCTGCATTTCGTTCAGCGTGTTTTTGTTATTAAAGATTTTGCCGTTAAATAAAGCGCGGATGAATTTATTCATGTCTTCCATATTAGAAACAAGTCCGCCGCCTGCCCAGTCTGCGGTCATTGACCGGAATGAAGAATAATCAATATCACCCAACAACGAAACGGATTTAGTGTTGGATATTTTTAGCAAATCCGGATTCTCATAAAACGGTCGATAAGTATTTTGCATTGCCAACGGATCGAACAAATATTTTCTGAATACGGCGGTTAGTTTTTCTTCTTCAACTTTTTCAATTATTAATCCAAGGAGATTATAGTTAATATCGGAGTAATGAAATTCTTTCCCGGGGATTGAAAGCGGCGGAACATTATTTTTTACAAATTCAATTGTCTCTTCGGGCTTCCAAAATTTTGATGTATCCGTAAGAACGCTAATTAAAAAATTACTATTCGACCAGTTATCACCGATCCCGCTTGTGTGGTTTAGCAACTGTCGGATTGTAATTGAATCCGAGTAATCATGGTTGTTTAAAATGTGAAGACGCGACATAATTTCATCAGGCAGATGAACCGAAATCTTATCGTCCAAATCAAGTTTGTTTTCTTCGAACAGTTTTAAAATTATCGCGGCGGTCATTGGTTTTGCAGTGCTTGCAATATAAAACAAATCATCGGGTGCTGCTTTAATTCCTTTTGCCGGATTGGAATAACCAACAGCACCTTTCCATTTGAAATTGGGAGTTTCAACTAATAGAATAATCGATGGTATATTTTTATTCGCTGAGATAAATTGTTCAATGATGTTATCTAAAATGAGTTTAACAGCAGCCGTATCTTTGTCAAACACAAATTTGCGTGTATTCCCGATTTGCTGGGCCTCTGTAGATAAATCCGAAAATGGATTCGTAAAAAAAAGTACCCTGATATATAAGCAACAGATAATATTTTTCATCAAAAAATCCTGATAACAAAAATTTTTAAGAAGTAAATAATATACTTAGCGACAAATTACTCTCACGCATTTTCCGATTATTGAAATAGTAACCGGGAAATATCATCGGAGCAGAACCATCTTTTTCGTTTGTGTAAAGCTGCCGCTTGTTATTTTATAAAAATATATTCCGCTGGTAATACTTGAATTATCACCATCCCCGGCAGAGAATTTTAAACTGTGAGTGCCTGCCGGTTTTTCTTCATTCACTAATGTTGCAACTTCCCGTCCCAACAAATCATAAATTTTTAATTGGATCATACTTTTTACTGATAGCTTAAAACTTATGACTGTGGAGGGATTAAACGGATTCGGGTAGTTTTGTGATAACTCAAATACTGCCGGCGCTAATGTTTCTGTTTCATCAACATTGGTTAATGAAATTGGGATAGTATCAATTATATTCGATCCGTAATTTGAAATAATCAACCTGCTATTTTGATAATCCAAACAAATGCCGGTTGGACTATTATGCCCGTTTGAAATAACAATTGGTGGAATTGAAAAGGTTGCATCGAACTTATAAACCGAGTTCGTCCTCCCTGAACTTGCATAAATATTTCCCGAAGAGTCAATTGCCGCAGAAGTAAATTTTCCTATGGTGGTTGTTTGCATTACGGAAACCGTACTATCCAAAATACTTATTGAATAAATGGATGAATTGTTTGGAAAAGCCACCGCGATCAAACGATTATTAGCAGCATCGTAAACAATTCCCTGCAAACTGTTTGTTAATCCCGAAGAAACAAAAACATTGAATGCACCGGTTTTAGAATTCACTTTGAAAACTTTGCCTGATTGATCAACAACATATAAATACAAATTGCCATCGAAAGTTAAATTCGCCAAAGTAACCGCAGGTAAAGTAATCTCAAAAGTTTTTTCACCGGTAAATAAATTAAATCCCTTTATCATATTCGGACTGTTGTTAGTAACGAATAAAGTGCTGTCTACAACAACAGCGCCTATTGGTGTGTTTAATCCTGTTATAAATTCCGATTGCGTCCAATCCTGCGCAACTCGAATTACTTTACCATCGGTAGCATTAACCACCATATAGTCACCGTTGAAAGGATCTTTTACAACGGCTTCGGGACCATTCAATAGATTTTGAGCAAATTGAATTGAATAGACAAACATCATAATGATGAAGACAGAAATTCCGGTTATAACTTTGTGTGATTTCATTTTGTGCCTTTTGTATTTAATTGTCTTTTTCTATTTGGGTTTTGAAATTATTTTTGAAAGGATTCATTTCGTCAATCAATCCCGTACTTACCCAATAATAATTGCTTTGTGAATAACCTCCGCCATTTGGTTCCGGATATCCTCCGCAGAAGAAAAGATATTTGCCATCATAAGTGATAGTCGGAAACCAGATGTTATCAATTTTTAATTCGTGACTTAAGCAGATGGCTTCCTTCCATCCGCTTGGCGGCGTTTTGAAACAAATATAAAGATTCATCATTCTTGAATACCCGCCGGGTCGGTTTGAGATGAAAAGAAGGTAACTACCGTCGGGCGAAACACAAAGTTCGGTTTCGTGATATTCTGAATTTACTTCTTTGCCCAAGCACACCGGCTCCGAGTATTTCCCATTGCTGAATTGTGAATAATAAATATCCGATCCGCCCAAATCGGTTCTTCCGGATTTTTCATTTTCCCGGCAAAAGAAAATTGATCCATCATTTGCAATCCACGGCTGCGATTCATCTTTGCTTGTATTAACCGGTGTACCAATGTTTATCGGCTCGCTCCATCCATCGCCTTTTCTTTCGCGGAACCAAATATCGATATCTTTATTTTCGCCATTGCCGGTTAAAGTCGCCCTTGATTGATAATATAATCGTTGTCCGTCCGCCGAATATGACGGACCGTTCTCTCTTCGTTCAATATTTAAAAATGATTGGACAGGCTTATTCCATGTACCATCATTATTTTGCTTGATGAAAAATCTCTTATCGATATCAACTCCCTTATCGGAAGTTGTGATTACCCAGCATGCTTCCTTCCCATCGGGAGAAAAAGTGAGTTTGCCGTGCAGGTATCCAAATTGATTAAAAACTTCCGGTAAAAATATTTCCGGAGTATTGCCGGGAGGCTTCTGCCCGAAGTAATCTCCTTTGTAGGAAAGTAAATCTTGTTCAGAGCCGATATTCTGAGTTTGAGATGTAACTGAAAATTGTGTTATCAGGATTATCAGCCATATTTTGCCGGCATTTTTCATTTCACGGTTCCCCATCATTTTAAGTAAATGATATTTTGTAATTGGTTTTATTTATTCGCATTGCAGATTTTATCAAAAAGCTCGAACAGTTTACCGTGCAAATAATTAACCTTCCAATCTGGCGTAACTTTATCCAGAAACAATGCAAAGCCTTCTCCTAAAAAATAAAAAATCATTCTTCCCTTAACTCCCTTGCCGCAGAACTTAATTCGATTTATATAATGAGATAACAATTCCTCATCATCAAATAACGCATCGTATCCTTCTGAGTTGGGAAGCTCCGAAAATTCGAGGAGTGATTTATATCCGCTCTTTGCGAATTTTATTAGCTGATATTCAGTGTACTTAGCCAATCCTTCCTTCTCAATTTCATGAATCATATATTTGTAATGCTTGGGATCGATTTTATCTAAAATTGATTTTAATTCATTAAATTTTCCAGCGAGTTCTAATTTATCTTCTTCATCCAATCCATCAATAAATGATTTGTGTAATAGCTCACCGAGATTTGTAATAATCCCGGTAACATTTTCATTTTCATAGGGGAACGGATATTTCAAATTCCACGGTTTATCCATGCCAAACAATTCGTTTTTTAGTTTAATCTGATTTTCAATGGTATTAATATCCTGAAGGTAATGAAATGATTCATGCAACAAAATAATGACCCATTCTTCATTAGTAATTTCCAAATTAGAAGGAGTACCCATTACTACGGCAAACTTTGTACCGATAATATCCCTGCATGCTGCGGCAGATTTATTCAACTGCCTGTTTCTGTAATATATATTGGTCCCAAGATATTCCGACTTTTATAGAACTTGAATTCGACTGTAAGGTTTGAATCATGGAATAAGAATTCATATTTATCGTTTACAATAATAACCGGTACCTGTAAATCATCCCATCCTTTCCAAAGTACAGCTCCCGCATTTTTGCGGATAATGTTAGACTCTTTAATAAGTATCTCGAAATCGGAACTAAATTCGGATTCGAATTCAGAAAAAGGTTGACCGAACAATGTAGATGTTAGTAAAAAGATTATTACAAATAAGTAATAGTTAAAATTAGTTTTCATTTTTCCCTTTTCATTTATTTAAAAGAATTTATCCTTCTTTAGGATTTAGAGTGTTAAACACAACAAGTAAATCAAGCCATAATTAAATATCCAGCCAGTAACTGAACTTTGCCATGAACACATTGTTTGCCTGACGGCTGAATAAATTTTTAAAATCTCTCCCAAACCTTAAATCTCCCGGATAGTCTTCATCAATTTGATCCCTTGTCCAAACAAGATAAAGCACGGAACCGGCTTGAACTTCCCATCTTAAAACAAGATTGGCCCGGAAGGATTTAAAATTAAAATCGGGATTACCGAAAGAAAACTCTTGCGACGATCCGTCTCCGTCGGGATCGACTGTGTAAATGCTATTATCTGTGTCATAAACTATTCTGCTGTTATTATCCTTTCCGTAATACATAAAATCATAAGTGCGTGATTTTAATAGTTGATTGAAGTCATTATATGTGCCGACAGAGAAATAAGGCTGGAGATATGCCTGCAAACTCAACTCAGGAGTGAAAGTCCAATTGATTCTCAATTCTGCCGAAATGGTTTTCTGAATCATGTTGGCATAAATATATCTTTTACCATAGGTATCTTCAGCAAGGACATCGCCTTTGGCTGTTACCCACTCGTGACCGGCATTTAGGTAATTATAAGCTGGTCCAATAGAAATTAATAAACTCGGCGAGGGTTTCCAATCAATTGAGGCGCTTAATTCATAGTTATATAAATCTTTTGTCTCTTTGTAAATATATCCGGTGGCCGAGTATGACACAACATTCCTATTATCGGATACATAAGAGATGCTACCGTAAACATCGCCGGGTAATTTTACAATCGGTCCTCCCCGCGTAAATTCTCTTGAATTATAGTCGAACATCCTATCCGCTTCAAAAGTTATCGTACTATAATCATTGAATTGCAGTATCCCCGTCATATAGAAACCGTTCTGCAAAAGGTTGCCTTCGAAATCATAATGTCTGTTATAAGCAGCATAAATACTTTTTCTTCTGAACAATCCATCCGGCTCATACCATCTATATCCCAATACTAAGTGAGAATAAATTTTATTACCATCTCTTTGTACCCCCAAATCATTCGATTCAAATGTTGGAGAACATACAGCAAAAGCGGAGTTAATAAAAACGTTTCCTTTTTGTTTATTCAAACTTATACGTGAATACCAACCCGACATCGATTCCAAATTTTCGTTAAAGCTGTATTCGGAAGAAGCGTCCGGACTTTGGAAATATCTGTGAGGCATTCTTTGCAGCCTCTGCATATATTTTTTTGTGCCGGAGGTATATGAACCAACCGCCGCACCGGTTATTACATAAGTTTGATCTTCATCCAAAAAAGTCCAGCCGTCAATTCCAAAAGTATATGCTTGATTACTCAATCTGTCTTTCAAATAATTATCCGGCAAATCTCTGTTCACGGATGTGAAGATCATGCCGAGAGCCTGCCGCCCATCGTTAAATTGTTGCTGCGCCCTTAGTACGCCGTAATGAGTTAAGGGCTCAATTTCATCTTTAAATCTTGTACCGGATGAATCGGTTTGAGCGAACATTTTATCTGTTAATGCGCTTATAAATCCAATGTTCGCATCCCCGATTTTACCTGTTAATTTCGCTGCGCCTAAGATTCGTGTTTCACCCGGCTGATCGGTATAACCATCATGCTGGCTCCAGCCTTGCGGAGAGCGTCCGATTCTTCTTGAGTAAAATAATTGAGGCGGACTAAAAGCGATATTCCAGTTGCTTGTAGCGCCGCCTCGACCAAAGCCAAAAGTATTTGCCCCTTCAATAAAGAATGGCCGTTTTTCCTGGTAGATTGTTTCGAACGCGGTTAGATTTACAATTGCGGGATCCACCTCGACCTGACCGAAGTCGGGATTAACCGTAACATCGAGATTGAGATTACTGCCCAAACCAATTTTAAGATCGCCACCGAAGCTTGTTTGATACTGATTGCTTTTATAGAAAGGATCATTCTCATCGTGAATTAAATATTGAGCCTTCTGTGCGATATGAGGGAGGGCTTCGATTCTTTGCTTCGGTTCAATTCCGTTTATCCCTTTTAGTTCTGCAAAGCGGCTTACGAAACCGCTCTCGGTCTTTGGAACCATTGCGTAATAACTTAGCTCATTCAGCCTGTTTATAGTACGTTTTAAATTTACTCCCCATGTCATACTTTCGGAATTTGCGAACCTGAGCTGCGAAAAAGGTATTCTCATCTCGAAGCGCCATCCGTCACTGCAAATTTGCGACTTCGCTTCCCAAATGCCATCCCATGACGGATCATCCCAACTGTCATTATAGAAAGTGCCGTCCTCTTTAGAGCCGGCTGCGTTTATACCAAAGTAGTAAGCGGTCTTACTGTCTTTAAAAGTATCAAAATAAATTTCTATCCAATCGGATGGCTGCCAATCATCTCTACGCAATAAAATCCGGTTGATACTGTCTGGCTTTGAATCATACATCATTCCTGCCACATAAATATAATTGTTATCGTATGCTATCCATACATTTGTTTTCTCAGTTGATGGTAGACCTTCATTAGGATCCCGTTGAATAAAACTACTAATTGGTTGTTCTTGCCAAATTTCTTCGTCAAGAATTCCGTCGATTGTAATATCTTCATTAGTATTAATTATCATTATTGCTTTGTTGCCGGTATTGCTCTCTTCAGTTGATATTATGTCATTTCCCAACTTTTGTGTTTGAATCATTGCGCCGACTGTTTCGCTGTTTGTTATGAGACTGAAATTCAATAACATAAAAGCGAGTATGATTCTCGATTGATTTATTGTGATTTTCACTTACTTGTTTCCTCCAATAATTTTATTTTTTTAATTGCATTAGTATTCGATGGATCCATTTCGAGTGATTTTTTATAATTCTCAATAGCTGATTCTTTCTTTCCCGAAATCATATATGCCTCGCCAAGACTGTCGTATGCATTAGCATCATCGGGAAACAATTTGACATTCAAGCGGAAGAAATTAATTGCCATTTGAATGTCTCCTTCTTCAATCAGCTTGTAGCCCACTGTATTTAATGAGCCGGGACCCGATATTTTGTAATTGTTGTTATCGAGTATCTTGCTAAAATCTTTTTCCACGGAATCGAATCCATCCTTTTTGATGAGCGAATAAAGAAACGCATCGGCTGTTATGCCGGGGAGAGTATACTCCTTACCGAAAACAATTGCCTCAATTCGTGAATAAATTGATTCCGCGCCGTAATCGTAATTGGATAAAATTATGATTGTATATTTATCATCGAT
>JAZDFC010000038.1:0-2252 GCA_043808235.1 bacterium | reverse complement strand
CTTATTTGGGCTATCCTAATTATGCTGTCCGTATAGTGTCAGAGGAGTCTGACGCGATGGCTTTATTAAAAACTTTCCAAGATCAGGCGCAGAATGTTCCTGTCGTAGCTACTACTGTTGATTTGCTTTCAACTGGTTTTGACGCCCCAACAGTCCATAATATTGTTCTCATGAAGCCAATAAGTTCACCGATAGTTTTCAAGCAAATTATGGGGCGAGGGAGTCGTATTTCAAAAGAGAAAGGAAAGCTGTGGTATCGGGTTATTGACTATACAAACGCAACGAGATTAATTGATGAATGGATTGAGGGAACGCCGGAAGTCAAACCGGAAACACCCAGAATAAATTTCCTTAATGGAATTGTTGTTGAAGAAGATTCGCTTGCTCCTATTGAGAATGTTTTACTGACAATTCAATTATCACCAAATGAACAAATACAGAAAAGAACAAACGCAAACGGTGAATTTACCTTTTCCAACATTCCGGAAGGGAAAATAAAACTATATGTATCGGCAAGCGGCTTCAAACATAGAGAGATTACCGTTGAAACGCAAGCCAGCGACAAAGAACAAATTCAAATTGAGCTTATCGCGCAGAGAAAACCAATTCCCCCAATAAAGGTTACCGGACTCACTGTGTTTATTGAAGATGAAATGATGTTTGAAGTGGAGGTGCTAGGTAAACGGCTTAGCCTTAAAGAATATGTCGCATATTCCAAAGAAGAAATTGGGAAAATTGCTGCTAATATTGAAGATCTAAAAACAAAATGGATAAAACAAGAAACTCGCGATGCTTTTATCGCTGAGCTTGAGCAAAATGGTATTAATATAAAAATGCTTTCTAAAATTACCAACAACGGCGAAGCTGATGATTATGATCTGCTTGCGTTTTTAGGCTTCGGCGAGCAAATTCATTCTCGCCAAGAGCGAGCTGACGCAGTAATGAATAAAGAGCAGGAATTTCTTAAACTTTTTACTCCCGATCAACTTCGTATTATTAAAGGATTACTTTTAAAGTATCAGGAAAACGGCATTACAGAAATTACCAAAGCTGATGTGTTTGACGTTTATCCAATGCCCGGCTTCACTTATTCTCAAAATGCTTTCGGCTCGCCGCGCGCATTGCGGCAAAGCGTTGATAAATTGCAGGAAAAGATTTACATAAATAATTAATTATGGCAAACGATTCAATTTCAAATAAACTATGGAGCGCATGCAATAAAATGCGCCAAGACCCGGGTACGACCGGAGCCTTACAATATGTGGAGCAGTTTTCATGGCTTCTTTTTTTGAAAGTGTATGAAGAGACAGAGAATAAAAATGAAGCGAAGGCAGCTTTTGAAAAAAAGTCATATCAGAGGAACATTGATGGTGAATATCGCTGGAGCGTTTGGACCGGGAAAGATACTTATCTTACCGGGCCGGATCTTCTCAATTTCGTGCAAGATAAATTAATTCCGCATTTGCGCTCACTTTCCGGTAATCGCACTAAAGAAATTATTTCCGAGATTTTTAGCAATACTCAAAACCGCATGGAGGATGGATATCTTTTGCGAGAGGTAGTTGATGTAATGGCTGGCGCAGATTTTTTCTCTGATGAGGATTCGTTTGCCGTTTCCAGTATTTACGAGGGATTATTTAGTCGGATGAAATCAGCCGAAATAAAACCGCTTGCAGAATTTCACACACCGCGAGTTATCGCGCGATTTATGACGGAGATGGTTGCTCCTAAAATTGGCCAGACAATATATGACCCCTGCAATGGGCCGTCAGGATTTTTGACCGAGGCGTATCATTTTATGCGACCGAAAGCAAAAAATATTTCTGACAATGAAAAATTGCAAAAAGAAACTTTTTTTGGTAAGGAATTAAAATCTTTGCCTTTTATTCTCGGCACAATGAATATGATTTTAAACGGTATAGCTACGCCTAATATTCGCAAAATGAATACGCTCTCCATTAATCTTTTCAACCTTACTGAAAAATACGACATTGTTATGACCAATCCGCCATTTTCAGGCACAGTACGGGGTATTGAATCAAATTTTCCCCATCCTTCCGCACAGACAGAAATTTTATTTTTACAGCATTGCATGCGATCGCTAAAAGATGGCGGGAAGTGCGCGATTATTTTTCCCGAAAGCGTATTATTTACAACCGATGATCAGAGTTATGTAAATACAAAAAAAGAATTATTACAGCAATTTAATTTGCATACAATTGTTAGATTACCAAAAGGAGCCTTCGAACCTT
>JAZDFC010000037.1:0-77733 GCA_043808235.1 bacterium | reverse complement strand
AGGGATTTTAGGAGTAGGAATAAAAATATTTATAGTACCGCATTAGTTTTTATGATGAGAGAGGTTCAAGAGAAGCAAGCATGGCTTAAAGAGTTATACCAAACAGAAAATGAACAGTCATTAAAATTTATTGGGAAATTTAATCAAACAGTGTCATCAAAAATAATTGCCGAAGACATTCGGAAGACATTAAGAATTAATTCAAAAGAAGCTCAAAAAGATCCACTGAAGTATTGGATTGAGAAATCCGAAAATAATAGAATTTTTATATCTCAAAGCAGTTTTTATCATACTCGATTGAAATTAGATGTTGAGGAAGTAAAAGGATTTGCTATTGCTGATTCCCTTGTTCCATTTATTTTTATTAACAGCTCGGATTATAAATCCTCTCGTCTATTTACACTTGTGCATGAATTAGCGCATTTATGGATAAAAGCCTCTGGAATTTCCTCGGATATTGGAATTGATTTCCGAGATGTTTCTACTTATGATCCTATTGAGATATTTTGTAATGATATTGCTGCGTGTGCGTTAATGCCGGAAAATGAAATGTATGAAATTGTTAATGCTTCTGAAGATATCACCTATTCAATAATTGAAGAGGTGTCCCTAAGGTTTGGAGTAAGTAATTATGCTGCAATAATGAGATTTCTAAAATTAGGGAAAATATCCATTCAGCAATTTGAAATTTTTAAAAAAGAGGCATCAAGCAAATACTTTCAGTACCTAGAGTTAGATGCAGAGAAAATAAAAACTGGTTTTCCAAATCCCTACTTATTAAAATTGAAACGTAACGGGAAAATGTTTGCCCAAATCATTTTTAATTTTTATAAAGGAGGAAGGATCTCAGGTTCTGAAGCTAGTACTTTGTTGAATACTAAAATAAATCATTTCCCAAAATTCGAACAGTATGTTTATTAATGAAAGACACCGAAACTAAACTTTATTGCCTTGATACAAATTTTTTCATAGAGGCATGGAATAAATATTATTGCCCTGATTTTTGTTATGAGTATTGGGATATAATTGACGAACTTGGAAAGAGTAATAGAATTTTTATTTCACGAATGGTAAAAGAAGAAATTGAGAAAACAGATGATCAATTATCTCAATGGCTAAAAGCATCCTCGATTCCTATTCGTGATATTACAGAGAAAGTACAAAAATGTCTTAAAGAAATATTTAATTTTGATGAAAGGCATCGGAGACTTGTAGATGATATAAAAGGTCGATCAATCGCCGATCCTTGGGTAATTGCACATGCCATTGATGAAATGGCAACTGTTGTTACAAAAGAAGGAAAAAATGCCGACCCAACCTCATCCAGAATTAGGATACCCAATGTTTGTGAAAATATGAGAGTAAGATGTATTGACGATTTTAAATTTATCAAAGAAGTCGGGATTCAATTCAGTTGTAAATTCAAGTCTATTTGATTTTTAACAGTTTGGGATACAACAACCTAATTCCAACCACGCATATAAATAGAATTATTGAGTTAATCATTATTGCTGCGGGTGAGCCGAAGTGTTCTGCAATGCTGCCTATCCATAATGAGCCGATAGGGAAGAGTGCAAAAAAAGTGAATGTATAAAAACTCATTATCCTACCGCGGAATTGTTCATCAACGATTGTTTGTATCATTCCGTTTGCAAGATTAAAGTGCATGATTATAATCCCGCCGATTAACACCAGCAGTAAAATTGAAATTATCAGCGATCTGTTGAAAGAGAATATGAAAATTAAAACGGGAAGCGTTAAAGCGCTCATCAGTAAATATTTTCCTCTTTTAATATACTTATAAATTGTTGCGATGATTAAAGCGAAAATCACCGCTCCTAATCCCCGCGCAGATTGAAGGAATCCATTCGTCGTGGAATTGCCGTGAAGTATGTCAACAGCCCATGCAGGGAAAAGCGTTACCAATCCCATCCCGAATACACTTACTAATGTAGTAATCGAAAGGATGGCAAGTATTTCTTTACGCGATTTTAAATATGTAATTCCTTCTACAAATTGATGAAGCGTTGAATGAGTATTCTGCGGGATGACAAGCGGTTTTAATCTCATCCTCATCAAATTTACGATAACCGCGATAAATGAAATCCCGTTTATTGTAAAACACCATGCCGGACCAAATATTGCGTAAGTTATTCCACCAAGCGCGGGACCAATTGCTGTTGCTGTGTTGAACATTGTTGAGTTAAGCGCAATGGCATTGCCAAGTTCTTCCTTATCGACTAATTCGTTTACCAGGGCATGACGGGTTGGCGCATCGAAGGCAACTGCAATTCCTTGTAAAAATGCGAGTACCAATAAATGCCACGGTAGAATAAGATTTGTGAAAGTAAGAACAGCTAAAAATATCGCGAGTAGCATCATTGCGGATTGAGTATAAAGTAATATTTTCTTACGCGACATCCGGTCGGCAGCCACTCCACCGTAAAAAGAAAAAAACCACGCCGGAACTCCGCTTGCAAAACCAACATAACCAAGGTATGCGGGAGATTTTGTGAGTTCGAAAATAAAAAACGCCAGCGCTGTTGTCTGCATCCACGAACCGAACAGCGAAATCATTTGTCCCCAAAACCATAATCTATAATTCGAATATTTTAATGCGGCAAAAGTATTTTTCATGCTGAACTTGCCTCTAATTTCAGGCATAAATCTTTTTAAACTTCCGTCCTCCGGGGGCAATATTACCGGATTCTCAATATCGTCGTCTTTCATAAAAAATTTATCGTGTCTTGTTCGTCATTCTCTTATTCCTTTTCACTCAACGGATTATGGGCAAGAACTATGATTTCGTTTTATCCAAATAGTCGGCAATGTCTTTTGCAAAATAAGTTAAAATCATGTCAGCGCCTGCTCGTTTAATTGCGATGAGTGATTCAACCATTACTCTCTCTTCGTCAATCCAGCCAAGTTTGCCGGCAGCTTTAATCATTGCGTATTCACCGCTTACCTGGTAAGCAGCGGTTGGCATTGCAAATTTATCCTTTACTCTTTTTATAATATCAAGATATGGGCCTGCCGGTTTTACCATTATTATGTCGGCGCCTTCTTCAATATCGCTTTCAGCTTCACGCAATGCTTCGTCGGAATTTGCTACATCCATTTGATGCGACCTTCTATCGCCAAACGCCGGAGCCGATTCGGCGGCATCACGGAAAGGTCCGTAATAACCCGAAGCGTATTTTACAGCGTAACTTAAAATCGGAATTCGCTCGAATCCGTTTTCATCCAATCCCTTTCTTATTGCAGCGATTCTTCCATCCATCATATCCGATGGGGCAATTATATCTGCACCTGCTTTTGCATGACTTACTGATTCTTTTACCAACAACTCAACTGTCGGGTCATTTAAAATATTTTCTCCGTCAAGCACACCACAGTGTCCGTGGGAAGTATATTCACATAGACACACATCGGTAATGACGAGAAGTTTTTTCACTTCCTTTTTAATCGCTCTAACCGCATTCTGGATAATTCCTTCGGGATCGTAAGCGCCGGAACCAACTTCATCCTTATGTTCGGGAATGCCGAATAAAATTATTGCAGGAATTCCGAGCTTCTCCAAATCTTTGCATTCCTCAACCACAACATCAATCGACATTTGGAAAACTCCCGGCATCGAGCGGACTTCATTTTTGACTTTTTCGCCCGGTACAACAAACAACGGATAAATCAAATCGTTTTTTGAAAGTGATGTTTCGCGAACCATGTCGCGTACTAATGGATTATATCTTAATCTGCGTAATCTTTTTGTTGGATAGCTTGCCATTTTATTTCTCCTTTTTAAATGGAACGCGGATGGCACGGATTCTTATGATTACCACAGATAATCTGTGAAAATCTGTCGCATCTGCGTCATCTGTGTTCTATAGCTGTTTTAATTTTATTGAAAACCAATTCGGAATTTTTAACACAATCTCCCACGGATATACCGCCGCGGTAATTGCCGCTTAAAAATATTCCGGGATTTTCTTGTTCGAATTTATCAAAATAATTTTCATGCTCGATGTAACCAAGATTGTACTGCGGAATTGCATTCTCCCACATCCTCTCTTTCATGAAAATTGGATTTGCAGTGATTCTCATTATCCCGGCGAATTCCGAAAGCACTTCTCTTATTAAAATCTTTTGGTCGCCTTCAAATATCTGCGGTGAACGGGCGCCGCCAATAAATAATGTAAACGCGGCAAAATGATTAGGTGCTCTGCGAGGGAAGATTGTTGAGCTCCAGATAGCGCCCAGAAATTTTTTCCTTTCCTTCGAAGGAATCAGAAATCCGAATCCGTCAAGAGGTCTGCCGATTTTGCTTTTCTCGTATCCAAGATATAGTACTTTTACCGGCGGATAATAAATCGAATTAAGATGAACGGGTAATTCGTTCCCGAATGCGGAGAGTATTTTTGCCGTTGTGTATGCGGGTAACGTGGAGAGAACCGCATCGGTTATCGTTACTTTTAACTCTCCGTTTTTTTTATAAAACACGTGATAACCATTAGGCTTCTTTAAAACATTTTCGACGGATGCATTATAAATAATTTTACCCGAAAGTTTATTCGCAATTGCCTGCGGAAATGACTGCATACCTCCAATGAATGAAAACATCTTTGCCGACTGCTTTGACTGTTCGGCTCTTTTCTTTCTTTCCCTTGCACCTTTTATCATCCCTTTTATCAATCCGCCGTATATTTCTTCCAGTCGGTATAATTTGGGGAATGCAGATTTCACACTTAATTTTTCCGGGTCGCCGGCAAACACACCGGATACAAAAGGATCGATTGCGTAATCGTAAAATTCATTGCCAAGTCGGCGTCGTACAAAATCGGCAATGCTTTGATAGTATCCATCCTCGGATTTCCCGATGAAAGGTTCTTTCATCAATCTGAATTTCGCGGATGCGGAGAAAAGCTTCGTTATAAAAAATGCTAGTGGAGTAGTTGGAAGTGCGTGGAGTGTTCCGTTTCTTAAAATATATCTTTTATTCGAAACATCGCTGGCATATAACATTTGATATCTGATACCGACTTCCCCGGCAAGTTTACTTATTAGCGGAGTGGTTTCCAATCCGCTGTTCGGTCCGAGGTCAAGTAAAAAACCTTCTTCGGAAAAAGTTTCCATCGAACCGCCGGGGACTGATTTTTGTTCGAGGATTTCAACGTCGTATCCATCTTTGAACAACCAATACGCAGTTGCTAATCCCGAAATACCGGTGCCAAGTATTGTAATCTTTTTAGACATAATTCACATTTTCGAAAAAGTAATGGAGTAAAATATTAGTTAGTTGACTAATAAACTTGTTCGTGCGTACCAATGTCAAGCAATAATATCTCAGACTCACCGGAAGTTTTATTTCTTACAAAATCAAAGATGATTCGTATATCATAGTCAACAGCGCAAGCCCATGAACCATCCAAAACTCCCTTTAGTTTGTGAGTCTTCAGCTCAGGCATTAATGGGTCGATTTCAATCTTACTCATAGTCGAAATTATTTTTGATCCTAAAGCAGGATTTTTAATGATGATTTTTATATAGGACCTTTTATAACTGGTGGACCAATTGAGTTTCATCTTTCAGCTTCGATATCCTTCAAGAAATCATTAATCGAACCGCTGCCGGTTAATCCTTTCTCGTATTCCGAACGGCTTAACTTAATATTTTCAGCTAAAATATTTCGTTGTTGTTCGGTAGCTCTCTTTTGTATTATTTCCGAAATCATAAGCTGGTCATCCAACGGAAATGCGGATATCAGTTTGAGCATATTATCAATCGTTAGTTCACTTTGCATAATATTAGTCTCCTAATTGGTAACTATATAAAATCTAAGCAAAAAAAGACTAAAAATAAACCAAGGATAAAACTATCCTTGGTTATTATGTATCCAAATTCAAAACAATAAAATTAAGAAGTTAATTCAATCCGCGTTTTGCTAACAGAGCATCAACTTTTGGTTCTCTGCCACGGAATTTTTTATACAGTTCCATCGGTTCTTCACTGTCGCCTTTTTCCAAAATATTTTTTCTGAATGAATTTGCAGTTCCCTGATCGAACAATCCGTTTTCTTTGAATGCTTCAAATGCATCCGAATCAAGAACGGCAGCCCAAATGTAACTGTAATATCCCGAAGAATATCCGCCGGAAAAAATATGATTGAAATTGGTGCTCTGGTAACGTGATTCAATTTCCGGGATCAAACCGATTTTTGACAAAGATGCTTTCTCAAATTCAAGCACATCTTTTTCCGATGCATCGGTGAGAGAGTGCCAATTCATATCAAGGAATGAAGCGGCAAGATATTCAACAGTTTCAAATCCTTGATTGAACAAAGATGCGTTCTCGATTTTCTTAATTAATTCATCGGGCATTGGCTCGCCGGTTTGATAATGTTTAGCATACATTTTCAACACCTGCGGGCATGTCGCCCAATTCTCCATAATTTGCGATGGCAGTTCAACGAAATCACGGGAAACGTTTGTACCCGAAACACTCGGGTAAGTAGAGTTTGCAAACAATCCATGCAGTGCATGCCCGAATTCATGAAATAACGTGCTAACTTCTTCCAAACTTAACAGCGACGGTTTATCGCCGGTAGGTTTCGAGAAATTTCCATTGTTAGAAATAATCGGACTTATAAAATTTCCGTCGATATTCGACTGTTCGCGATAATTGTTCATCCATGCGCCGCTTCGTTTACTGTCGCGCGGGAAGTAATCAGTATATAATATACCGATATGTTTTCCGTTAGCTTCCGTTACTTCGAATGCTCTTACATCGGGATGATAAACAGGGACATCGGTTCCTTCAACAAATTGAACTCCCCAAAGATTGGTAGCGACATCAAACACACCTTTAATAACATTTTCTAATTTGAAATACGGACGAAGCATTTCTTCGTCAAGATCGTATTTTTCTTTCTTCAATTTCTCGGCATAGTACCACCAGTCCCATGCTGCAAGTTTGAAATTTCCACCTTCTCTATCAATAATCTTTTGCATTTCATCTAATTCGGATTGAGCGCGCTTCAAAGCAGGCGTCCATAAGTCATTCAAAAACTTATAAACAGTTTCGGGATTCTTTGCCATGTTTTTCTCAAGCACAAAATCGGCGTGAGTTTTATAACCAAGTAAATTTGCACGTTGAACTCTTAAAGATGCGATATGCGAAAGAATATTTTTTGTATCATACTCGTTGTTATTATTGCCGCGAACGATGTATGATTTGAAAACCTTTTCTCTCAACTCTCTCTTTTGCGAAAATTGAAGGAACGGAATGAAGCTCGGTTTTTGAAGTGTGAATACCCACTTGCCATCAAAACCTTTGACTTTTCCGGTTTCGGCTGCTTGTTGGATTGCATCCTCCGATAACCCTGCTAAGTCTTCTTTGTTTTCGATTATGAGTGCGATTGCGTTGGTTTCTTTTAGAAGGTTCTCGCCGAACTTGAGAGATGAAAGTGAAAGTTCCTCATTTATTTTTCTGAGTTTATCTTTGTCCGTCTCGTTCAAATTAGCGCCGCTGCGGATAAATCCCAAATAATAATTTTCAAGCACTTTGCTTTGTTCAGCAGTCAACCCCGATTTGTCTTTTTCAGCAAAGATAATTTTTATTCTTTCGAATAGTTTTTCATTCAAACTGATGTCGTCGCCATGCTTAGACAATGCCGGTGCAATTGTTCGGGCGATTTCCTGCATCTCGTCATTTGTGTTGGAAGAATTCAGATTATAAAATACACCGCTCACCTTACTTAAAAGCTTACCGCTTTTTTCCATTTCCTCGATAGTGTTTTTAAAAGTCGGTTTTTCACTATTGTTGATTATCGCATCAACTTCGGTTTTCTGCTGCTTCATTCCTTCTTCGAAAGCAGGAACGAAATGTTCGTTTTTAATTTCACCGAAAGGAGGAGTTTGGAATGGTGTCGTCCATTCTTTAAAGAAAGGATTGTTCATGTCTTTCTCCTGAGCATTGTTAGCGCTGGCAAGTACCAGCGCTAATAATATTGTAAACAGAATTTTTATTTTCATTATGTAATCCCATAATTTTGTTATCATTATTATTCGACTAAATCATGCAATGAAAATCTAATTAAAAGTTTCCTCATCTTTGCATTATTTTAATCCACGGCGCAGAAGCAGTGCATCAACTTTTGGCTCTCTGCCTCTGAATTTTTTATAAAGTTCCAACGGAACATCACTGCCGCCTTTCTCTAAAACATTCTTTCTGAACGATGCTGCAGTTTCTTTATCGAAAATTCCATTTTCCTTGAATGCTTCGAAAGCATCGGCATCGAGAACTTCAGCCCAGATGTAGCTGTAATATCCGGAAGAATATCCGCCGTTAAAACAATGACTGTTAATTGTCGTGGGATAGGGACATCCAAGTTCGGGCAGTAATCCGTATTTATTTTTTATGTTTTTCTCGAATGCCGGTACATCGATTGTAACATCCTGCGATAAAGTATGGAGTTCCATATCCAGCAGCGATGGGTAAATATATGTAACAACGGTTTCGCGTCCTTTACCAAAAAGTTCGGCTCTATTTAATTTCTCAACTAATTCTTCCGGGATTACTTCGCCGGTTTGGTAATGTATGGCAAATGTTTTTAAAACTTCCGGTTGAGTTACCCAGTTTTCCAATAACTGCGAAGGCAGTTCAACAAAATCCCATGCGACATTTGTGCCGGCGAAACTTGGATAAGTAATATTTGAAAGTATATTATGGAGCGCATGCCCGAACTCATGGAATAGAGTTTTGACTTCGTCGAGTGTAAGCAATGCAGGTTTATCAGCTGTCGGTTTTGTCATGTTGCCGGCATTTAGAATTATAGGAGTAATAAATTTCCCATCCATGTTGCTTTGCTCTCTGAATGCGCCGCACCATGCACCTGCACGTTTGTTATCGCGCGGGAAATAATCCATATAAATTACTCCGAGATGCTTCCCATCGGCTTCAGTCACTTCAAATGCTTTTACGTCTTTTTCATAAACCGGGATGTCAGTTCTCTCAACAAGCTGCAATCCAAACAGATTATTAATCACATTTAGCAATCCCTTAAGTACAGTATCAAATTGAAAATATGGTCTGAGAGTTTCATCGTCAAAACTGTACTTGGCCATTTTCAGTTTTTCGGAGTAATAAGAGATGTCCCATTGCTCTAACTTGAAATTATTTCCTTCACTGTCCGATAACTGTTGAAGTTCCGCTATTTCAGACTTTGTCTTTTCAAGCGCAGGTTTCCATAAATTTAACAAGAAATCAAAAACTCTTTGCGGATTTTGAGCCATATATTCATCCAAAGTAAAATCAGCATGACTCTTATAACCAAGCAAATTCGCCCTTTGAATACGAAGCGAAACAATCTTCTGAATAACATTTTTATTATCATTCTCGTTGTCGTGATTTGCTCTGTTAAGTGATGCCTTCGACAATTTTTCTCGCAAGGCTCGATTGTCGCAATAAGTCATAAATGGCGCCCGACTTGGAGCATGAAGCGTAAACACCCATTTGTTTTCGTACCCCTTTTTTGTTGCAGTTTCTTTAGCCGCCGCCACAGCGCTTTCGGGTAATCCTGACAAATCTTTCTCATTATCTATTACAAGTTCGAATGCGTTAGTTTCTTTCAATACATTTTGTCCGAACTGCAGTGAGAGTGTTGAAAGTTCTTCGTTAATTTTGCGGAATTTTTCTTTATCGGCCTCACTTAAATTAGCGCCGCTTTTTACAAAATCTTTATAATATTTTTCGAGAAGATATTTCTGCTCCTGGTTGAGGTTGAGTGATTCCTTTTTATCATAAAGCGCTTTCACTCTTGCAAATAATTTCTCATTCAAATTAATATCGTCGGAGTGTTTGGCAAAAACCGGGGCAATTTCTTCGGCTATTTTTTGAATGCCTTCAGTAGTTGCCACGCCAAGCAATCCATAGAAAATATTGCTTACTTTATTAAGAAGTTCACCGCTCTTTTCAAATGCAGTGATTGTGTTTTCGAATGTTGGCGCTTCAGGATTGTTGATAATTACATCCACTTCTTGTTTCTGAATTTTCATTCCCTCTTCGAAAGCGGGCATGTAATGTTCTTCTTTTATTTCATTGAATGGCGCAGTCTGGAAAGGTGTCTTCCACTCTTTGAAAAACGGATTATCGGATTTGTTTTCCTGCGCTTGATAGCTGAAGGAAATAGAAATTACTGCTAATACGATAAATAAAATTTTCGATTTCATGTTATATCTCAAAATTATTGTTAATAAGTTCAATTAAGAATTTGTTTTTGAATACATCTTATTTTAATCCGCGTTTCTCTAACAGCGCATCAACTTTCGGTTCTCTTCCTCTGAACCGTTTATATAATTCCATCGGGTCTTCGCTCCCGGCTTTTTCTAAAATATTTTTTCTATAGGAATCGGCAAGCCCTTTGTTGAACAAACCTTTCTCCATAAAAAATTCGAAAGCGTCGGAATCAAGTACAGCCGACCAAAGATAGCTGTAATATGCCGCTTCGTATTCCCATGTTGCAATGTGTATAAAATTTGTTGTCAAATATCTCGGTAAAATCTCCGGGATTATTCCCATCTTCTTAATTGATTCTTTTTCGAAAGTAGGAACATCAATTGGAGTCGTTTGATTAACGGTATGCCAATCCATATCAAGTAGCGAGGCTGCAATGTATTCCAGCGTTTCAAATCCTTGATTGAATTTGGATGACTTGCTGATTTTATCAATCAATTCCTGCGGGATAGGCTCGTCTGTTTTATAATGCTTCGCATACATCTTCAATACTTCAGGCTGTGTTGCCCAATTTTCCATTATTTGGGAGGGCAGTTCCACAAAGTCGCTAAAAACATTTCCCGAACCCGGATAATTTACATTCTGGAATAATGCATGTAATCCATGTCCAAACTCATGGAATAATGTTAGTACTTCGTCAAGGCTAATCAGAGCAGGTTTATCAGCGGTCGGCATTGTAAAATTGCCGCAGTTATAAATTAATGGCGTGATGAAGTTTCCATCAACATTTGACTGGTCCCGGAATCCGCCGCACCACGCGCCGTTAGTTTTATTGGAGCGCGGGAAATAATCGGTGTAAAGAATTCCAACATGTTTGCCATCCGATTCGAATACTTCGAATACTTTTACATTCGTATTATAAATTTGAATGTCATTACGTTCTACGAATTTTATTCCAAATAATTTGCCCGCAACATCAAAAGCTCCTTGAAGAACATTTTCCAATTTAAAATAGGGACGAATCATTTCTTCGTCAAGGTCGTACTTTTCTTTTTTAACTTTCTCAGCGTAGTACCACCAATCCCACGGAGCTAATTTAAAATTGCCGTTTTCTTTATCAATAATCTTCTGCATATCCGCAACTTCGGATTTCGATTTTTCAAGTGTAGGTTTCCAAATGTCATTCAGAAAATTATAAACCGCATCGGCAGTTTTTGCCATCTTTTTTTCGAGTACGAAATCTGCATAGGTCTTGTATCCCAATAGATTTGCTTTTTGTACCCGCAAAGAAATAATCTTCGAGAAAATTTCTTTGTTATCAAATTCATCGTTGTTGTTGCCGCGATTCATGTAGGCTTTGTACATTTTTTCTCTAAGCCCGCGGTTCGCGGAATACTGGAGAAAAGGAATAAGCGTTGGTTTGTCAATTGTAAAAATCCATTTGCCGGTTAAACCCTTTGCTTTCGCTTTGTCAGCCGCCGCTTGAATTGATGCATCGGGCAGTCCGGCGAGATCTTCTTTTTTGTCAACAACTAACTCGAATTTATTATTTTCAAACCGAACATTGTCGCCGAATTTAAGAACAAGCTGTGCAAGTTCGGAGTTGATTCTTCGTAATTCTGTTTTATCTTTCTCGTTAAGGTTAGCTCCGCCTCTTACAAAATCGAGGTAATAAAAATTTAGAAGCCTTTGCTGTTCGGCGGTTAGATTTAACTTGTCTTTTTCGTTGTAAACAGATTTGATGCGCTCGAATAATTTATCGTTTAGAAAAATGTCGTCTGTTTGCTTCGATGCAAGCGCTGTCGTTTTTTCAGCTATCTTTTGAATCTCATCGTTTGTGTTTACGGCATTCATCTGGTTGAAAACTTTTTTGACGGTAGTAAGTAATTGACCGCTTTTCTCCAAAGCCTCGATTGTGTTTTTAAAAGTAGGCTTTTCAGAATTATCAACGATAGCTTTGATTTCAGCATTCTGCTGCTTAATGCCTTCCTCGTAAGCCGGCAGATAATGTTCCGGCTTGATATCGTTGAACGGAATTGTTTTGAACGGAGTTTTCCATTCCTTGAAGAAAGGATTATCCACAACCTTCTCCTGTGCACGATTTGTTGATAAAGAAATTAGTGTAATTAAGACCAACAGTAAAAAGTGTTTCATTTTTCCCCCATGGAAAGTTAAAAGAAAATAACGGTAATATTTTATTTAGGTTCTGAAAATTTTATGTGTTTTCTATGAACATAATTTATTGAATCAATTCTCAACTCAGAATTGAAAATATTCCTACTTGTTTTTACAATCGCTGTGCTATCAGAAGAAGGCTCGAAATCTATTTGTTTTGACAAATACTGTAAATATTCAACTATTCTTTTTAATTCCGGTGGTGTTTCATCAAGAGAATAGATGTGTGCAAAAACTAAATTATTTCCCTTTCTCAAAGAAAGATAGAATCGAGTAAAATTAAAAGGAACATCATATTCACATCCAGGTTTGTTTTTGTAAATATTATATATTGAATCTATTGCACCTGGATTAATATTGTGCAACAACTTATTGAAATATTTTATTGTGCTTGTTTTAAGGGCAGATTCATAGTATCCATACTTTAGACTATCTTTAATCCGATGTTGAAAATAGTGTATCTTGCCTTCTTTATTTACATCTAAAATTGTTTGTGGAGTATATAAAAAATAATAATCATACTTAATTGTTTCGTATGGAGGTGTATAATTTTTTAATTCTTCAATAAATTCTTTTTGTGTAAAAGAGTGTAGTATATTTACATTATATGTGGATAAAATAATTTCATCATATGGCAACTCGCATTCATTGTTCTCAGCAGTGCAACCAGTAAACAAGATTGCAATTACAAGACAAATTGGGAATATTGTTTTTCTAATCAGCAAGTTTATATTCGATTTAAGTGTCAAAATTGCTTTGTTGTGTAATGCTTATTTTCTTTAAAACAATTTCTTTCAACGCGTCGATGAACAATTGCGAATCGTTCAATCCTTTCATCACGATGTAATTTTTAATTCCAAATTTGTCGGCGACATGCCGGTATTCAATGTCAAGTTCATACAGTGTTTCAACATGGTCCGAGACAAAGCTGATGGGGATAATCAAAAGATGTTTTTTATCTTTAGCGACAAGTTCCTCAATCATAGAATCGGTTGCCGGCTCAAGCCATTTCATTGGTCCGACTTTACTTTGATAACACATGTGATGGTCATGGCTGAAGTTCCTTGCCTTCATCACTTCTTCAACAGTCTGTTTGATATGCCCGCTGTAAGGGTCGCCTCTTTTTACAAGACTCACAGGAGTTCCGTGTGCGCTGAAGACCAATTGAATTTCATTTCGTACTTCTTCGGGGAATCGGAGAATGGTTTCATCAATTCTTTGGTTGAGTGCAGCAACATATTTGTCGTTCGTTTGATAACTCTCAACTAAAGATATTTTTGTCACGTCGCCTTTGTAATGCCGGTTCCATTCATTGTATGATGAACCGGTGGTTGTAATCGAATAGTGAGGATAAAGCGGAAGCAAAATTATTTTATCGAAATTCAGTTCTTCGACTTTATGAACAGTTTCGGCAGTCAGCGGATGCCAGTATCTCATCGCAGTAAAGACAGAAATATTCTCAAATTCGTCTCTCAATTCCGCTTCGAGCATTAAGCGTTGCTTTTCCGTCCATTCACTTATCGGGGATTTGCCACCAATGAGTTTGTATTCTCCGGCAACTTTGGGCGCTCGTTTTCTGGAAATGTAACCGGCAAATAATTTTTGTCCGACGGGTATTTTAAATATGTCGGGATCGCAAAACAAATTAAATAAAAACGGCTCAATGGCAGAAAGACTATCGGGTCCGCCAAGATTAAAAAGTACTACAGCAATTTTGGGCAACTAACAATCCTTTCAAAAATGGGCTATCTTGAAGCGTAAATTTACTAAATTTAGCGCCAGTTTTGAGGGGATTAAAGTGTCTCTTCCCGATACAAAATTCATGGTTTTGTGCTGAAAAAGAATGGATAGATAGCAGAGGAATGCCATATTTAGGATCAATCAGCTTAAGTCCTTAATTAGTATATTCTATTTGTAAAATTTGGGAGTTCATACGAAAAGGATATTATCAATTTTGGCTTTATCAGCAATAATTTTTTTGAATATTGCATGTTCGGAAGAACCGCCGAGTGTTCGCGTAAAAAATGAGCGGACTACAAAAGTAAATGTGCAGGTAAAACAATACAACGACAATACAATCAATATAAATAATGTTGAAGGCGGCACTGTTTCCGGTTATCAAGATATAGCCGAAGGTACATTTACAGCCAATGCTGTAATTCAGAATGAAACGGAATCGCCTTCGATAACATTCAGAGCAGCGAATGATAATAACTACACAGTAGTTGTAGTAAACGCTACGCCACCAACATTGCGGATTGATACGGAAAGTAAATAATCAAAATCCATAAGCAAGTTAATTTGTTCATTGCAGTGCTTCAATATATGCGAATCTATTGACAAAGATAGTTGAAGAGTTTAATTTATCATTAGAAACAAAAATGATGATTATTTTATGAAAAATCTGGATGAAATAAATTTGTCAATCAAAGAAAAAGAAGCCTTGAAAATTTTGAGTAATAGCTTGCTCTCAGAAAACAAAATCTCAAAGATAATTCTCTTCGGCTCCTACTCTCGGGGTACCAATGATTCGGAATCGGATATAGATTTATTAGTAATTACTTCCATACAATTAACGCGCAATGAACGGCATCATATCACCGATGAAATATTTGAAATAAATCTTAAGTATGGCACTAATTTCAGTGCCATTGTTGTTTATGAAAAATCATGGGAAGAAGGTCCGTACTCTGTTCTACCAATAAAAAATGAAATTCTAAAAGAAGTTGTATTAATTTGACCGAAGCTGAAAACAAAATTGAAGTGATGAAATATTGGTTGGAAAAGTCCAACGAAAGTCTCGAATCGGCAAGACGTGAATATAGCGCCGGTTCATTATCTTTTGCCGCCAACAGAATTTATTATTCTGCATTTTATGCTGTCAGCGCTCTCCTTCTTACACTGTTCTCGAATACTTAGCTTTATCAGCTTTCTCTTGAATATACCAATCAAAATTCATTGCGATGTTTCGAATTAAAAATCTACCCATCGATGTTACTGCGATTTTTCTGTTCCGAATTTCTAATAATCCGTCATCGATAAATTCTTTTAAACCTTCAAGCGATTGGGCGAAATATTTTTCGAATTCAATTCCGTATTTATTCTCAACTATCGCGAAATCAAGTTCAAAGTCACACATGATTTTTGTAATTACAAACCGTCGGAGTAAATCGTTGTCACTGAGGTAATATCCGCGTTCAATCGGTATAATTCCTTTGTTAAGCGAATCGAAATATTGTTGTTCCTTTTTGTGATTCTGCGAATATATACGACCGATTTGACTGATGCTTGTTATTCCGAATCCGTACAAGTCAGCGCCGGCATGCGTGCTGTAACCCTGGAAATTACGATACAATTTTTTCTCACGCAACGCGATAGCTAACTCGTCGTCCGGTTTTGCGAAATGGTCCATCCCGATAAAAACATAACCGGCATCAGTAAGTTTTTGAGTTGTCATTTTTAATATCTCAAGCTTTTCTTCGGGTGTTGGCAAATCTTCCGGCTTGATTAATTCCATATGTTTTTTCATCCACGGCACATAAGCATAATTAAAGACAGCAATTCTATTGGGAGAGATATCAATAATTTTATCAACTGTCTTTTCAAAACTTTTGGCTGATTGGAATGGCAGTCCGTAAATCAAATCAAGATTGATACTTTGAAATCCGAGTTCGCGGATCCAATCGACAACTTGAATTGTCATTTCTTCCGGTTGAATTCTGTTTACTGCTGCCTGCACTTTCTCGTTGAAGTCCTGCACACCCATACTGATGCGGTTGAAACCACAAGATCGTAAAGCTTCCAAATGTTCTTTGGTCAATCCGCGCGGGTCAATTTCGCATCCTTCTTCTGCTCCGGGATGGAATTGAAAATTTTTGTTGATAAAAGAAATCAAATCGGTAATTTCATTTGGATTTAAGTGCGTAGGCGTACCGCCGCCCCAGTGTAGCTGAACGACTTTCCTGTCACTTTTTATTAGTGGATGGAATAGCTCAATTTCTTTTTTCAAGTAGCTGACATATTCAGCAATACGATTTCTGTTTCGCGTTACAATCATGTTACAGCCGCAAAAATAACAGAGCGTATCGCAAAACGGGATGTGAAAGTAAAGTGATAAATCGGGTGGATTATCTCCACTGTTCGTGCGGACAATTTCCTTTCGATAATCATCCGGTGTAAAGGATTCATTAAACTGCGGAGCCGTTGGGTAACTTGTGTATCGCGGTCCGGGTCTGTCGTATTTTTTTATTAGCTCTAAATTTATTTCAAACATATTTTCTCAACTATTCTTTGTGAAATCTTTTACTTTCTTCTCTCACCACTTCAACCAAATACTTCGCATTCTCCGGAGGAACATCGGGCAGAATACCGTGACCGAGATTAAATATGTGTCCGTTTCCTTCGCCGAACGATTCCAAAATCTTTACGACTTCAGTTCTTATTTTTTCTTTGCTTCCATAAAGAACAGTCGGGTCAAGATTTCCTTGCAATGCAACTTTATCACCAATTCTATTTCTTACCTCGCCAAGATTCATTGTCCAGTCAAGCCCGATAACTGTTGCACCAATTGATGCAAGTCTTTCCAAATTATGATGAACACCTTTGGCAAAAACAATTACTGGTTCATCTTTCCGTTTAATTTGAGAAATAACTTTTTCAATATAAAGCAGAGAAAATTCATTGAAATCATCGGGAGATAAAATCCCTCCCCATGTATCGAATATCTGCACTGCATCGGCACCTGCTTCAATTTTTGCAGACAAATAATCCGCAGTAATATTCGAAATTTTATCCAGTAGCAAATGAGCAGCTTTCGGTTGGTTGTATATAAATTTTTTAACTTCGGAGAAATTCTTTGATCCACCGCCTTCAACCATATATGTCATCAATGTCCACGGTGAACCTGAAAAGCCAATTAACGGAACGCGTCCTTTTAATTCTTTCTTTGTCAGTGATACCGCATCAAGGACATATTTCAATTCAATTGCCGGGTCAACATCCTTTAATTTGCGAACATCATTTTCATTCCGGATTGGTTCAAATAGTTTTGGACCTTTGCTCTCAACCATTTCGAGTGTCATCCCCATTGTTTCGGGAATCACGAGAATATCCGAAAAAATAATTGCAGCATCAACGCCAATCAAATCAATTGGTTGAATTGTAACTTCCGCGGCAAGTTCCGGTGTTTTACACATTGTTAAAAAATCATATTTCTCTCTAACTGCGCGATACTCCGGCAGATATCTGCCTGCCTGTCGCATCATCCAAACCGGAGTTCGTTCAACTGGAAGTTTTTTGCATGCTCTTAAAAAAAGGTCGTTCTCAAATTTCGGCAAATCTTTATCCTAGACTTTTATTGAAAATCGCTCAATTATTTTTTTAAATAAATTCTCGACTGTGTACTTCTCTGGTTTAATCGTTACCACAGCGCCTGTTGATTCTATTGCATCAGCGGTTGTTGGACCGATAGCAGCAATCTCCGAATGTGAGAAATACTCCACGGGATTATTAACCTTAAACATCTTCAAGAAATTATTAAACGTAGAAGGACTCGTAAAAACAAACACATCCGGAAAGAAATTTTTTAATTTTCTCTGATAAGCAATTACTTCAGTTTCGTCCGGTAACACAACATCGTAAACTGGAACCGAGAAAACATTCGCACTGAGTTTAGTCAATCCATCTTTCAATTCGGTTCGCGCTATCGTTGAACAGGGGATTAGCACGTTTTTGTTTTTGATATTCATCGATTCGAATTTCGCGAGCAATCCTTTTGCACTAAAATGATCCGGGGTAATATTTACACAAATTTTTTTTTCGCCACAAGATTTCAAGGTTGATTCACCAACTACGGCAATTTGTTTGCCGGTGAGATTCAATAAAATGTTCAACTTCTCAATTCTTTGAAAAAAATATTTAACGGTATTTGCCGAAGTGAAAATGATAAAATCAATTTCCAACAAATCCGAAATCAATCTGTCGAACTCACTGTGATCATTTACGGGTACAATTTTAATAGTTGGTATCGAGATAACATTCGCCCCGGCGGAAGAAAGCATCTCAATTAATCCCGATGACTGCTCTTCGCTTCGGGTTACAACAATGTTCTTATTTGCTAAAATCGGTTTCAAAATATATTTCTCATAAAATCAAATTTACTTTTTTCGCGAAGCTGAATAAATTTCATCGAGCACTTGCTTAGCTCCAGCATTCAATAAGTCCTTGGCGAGCGATGCACCAACTTTTGCAGGCGTTTTTGAACTTCCCCGGATTTTTTTACGGAAAGTAATCGTTCCGTCAACCGAGCCAACAATTCCGTCAAGATACAACCCGTTTGAATTTACAATTCCGTATGCACCGATTGGCACCTGGCATCCGCCTTTAAGAACTTTCAAAAATGTACGCTCTGCCGTAATCGCTTTGAATGTATCATCGTCGTTAATTGATTGAACATATTCGTTCACCGCGTAATTATCTGCTCGCGTTTCGATTCCGAGAGCGCCCTGCCCAACAGCGGGAAGAATATATTTCGTACTGATTATCGATGAAATATATTTTTGCAGTTTCAATCTCTCAATGCCAGCGCGCGCAAGAATAATTCCATCCCAATCCGAATCAAGAAATTTCTGAACTCTTGTCGGCACATTTCCTCGCAAGTCCACAATTTTTATATCGGGACGCAAATGTTTCAACTGGGAAGTCCGCCTAAGTGAACCGGTTGCGATCACTGCGCCTTCACACAGATTGAATATTGTCATACCTTTTTTACGCGCAATCAAAGCATCTTCAACAGCATGCCGTTTGGTAACGGCAGAGACAATTAATCCATCGGGAATATCTGTTTGCAAATCTTTTAAACTGTGAACAGCGATATCAATTTTATTTTCAAGCAGCAGCAATTCCAATTCCTTTGTGAATAAACCTTTGTCGCCGATTTTTGACAAAGCCACATCGAGAATTTTATCGCCCTTTGTTTTGATTAATATTATTTCAACTGAAACGCTTTTGTTCTTTTTCTCGATTTCGTTTTTAACAAAATTAGCCTGCCACAAAGCAAGTTCGCTTGAACGTGAGCCGATGATAATTTTTTGTTTTTTCAATTTAATTTGTCCCCGGATTATCGGACCCATCATCACGGGATTCATCGAGTCCGAAAAGTTCTTTTATTAATAGCGCATTGGTTATGGATTCCTGCGAATTGATTCCGCCCTCGGCAATTCTTTTTAATTTTATAGTCGGATTATGAAGCAGCCTTCCGATTAGTCTGCGCGACATATCTTCGAGTTTTTCGAAATCCTCTTTCGAAACCTTGTGCTTTATTTTATTGAGTTCATCGTTCTTAATTTCTTCGAAGAATTCGCGCAGTGAAATTATCGTTGGCACTACTTCGAGTGTATTATACCAAGCGAAAAACGCAACCATCTCATCCATAATTATTTTAGTAACGGCGGGTATCTCGCTCTTTCTGTGGTCGAGATTTTCTTTAACAATAATCTGCAACGAATCGATGTCGTGGTAAAATACGTTGTCCAATTCTTTCACCGCCGGGTCGATGTCTCGAGGCAGGGCAATATCCATTAAAATAACCGGCGCTCCTTTTCTACGCTTCATCATCTTCTTTACTTCTTCTTTCGTGACTATTAAATTTTCGGAACTGGTTGCGCTGACGATAATGTCAAATTCATGTAGGTGTTCTTCTATTTTGTTGAAAGGAAGAACAGAACCGCTAACTTTTTCAGCAAGTATTTCAGCACGGGAGTATGTGCGGTTGGTGATTGTAATTTTCCCGACGCCTTTATTTTTCAAATGAATTGCGGCAAGTTGACCGGTATCTCCGGCGCCGATAACAAGGGCGGATTTCTTGAAAAGGTTTGCAAATATTTTTTCGATTACCTGCACAGCCGCAAAACTTATTGTTACTGCACCTTCGCCGATTCTTGTTTCCCTTACGGCGCGCTTGCCGACTTTTACTGCGGTATCAAAAAGTCTACGAAGAATGGGACCTACAAAATGAACATCCTCTGCAAGTTGGAAAGCTTCTTTAACTTGTCCCAAAATTTGACTGTCGCCGATAACGAGAGAATCAATTCCGGTTGTGACTGAAAAAATATGTTTTACAGCTCCGCACGAAAAAAATTTATTAAAATTATGGGTTTCAATTCCTGTTACTGGTTTGAAATTTAAAAGTTTGTTCTCAATATCCTGATAGCTGATATTCGACTTTGGCAGGCCAAATATTTCAGTTCTATTGCAAGTTGATAGTACGAATCCCTCGGTAAAAAAATCCTTTTTCAATTGTTGTATAAGCCCAACGATTTCATCCTTGTTAAGGTGAACCATTTCTCTCAACTCAATGGCGGCGGTATTATGATTTATACTTATTCCAACTATATTCATAGTGCGCTTCTAAAATCTCAATAAAATGTGTGAAAACTTGAAGCGATAATATTCGAAAGTACCAGCGAGAGCATTGCAACAGTAAATCCGGCAATAGAAAAAATGACTACTTTCTTGCCGTACCATCCGACAATTAATTTTGTTAATATTCCCGCACCATATATAATCCACACTAAAAATGTTCCTACCAATTTGGGGTCGGTATAACTGAAATTTGGAAAAGCGGACGGTAGCCAGAACATGCCGATTGCAATTGCAAACGTCAATAATACAAAACCAATTAATACGGAGTTGAAACTAAGTGCTTCCAGTGATTCCAAACTCGGGAGTCGTTTGAAGAATAGTCCGAACTTATCAAGTTTGATGGATTTGTATAAAAGAAGAAACAATAAACCATGCACAGCCGAAATTGTAATTCCTGCATAACCCAACAACGCGGAGATTACATGCAACCCAAGCATTCTGTTTCTTAAAACTTCTTTTACTTCGATAAGGTCTTCAATAAATAACGATGAGATTATCTGGAACAGAAGCGAGAATGCAATAATGAATAATCCGGTACCCCTTACTTCGCTGATCAACTCAAGTAGAAAATAAGAGAATCCGATTGCGAATGCGAGCACAGTAAAAATTTCAAACTTGTTTGTTATCGGCGTATGGTTGAATTCAATTGTACGGGCAAAGAGATAAATTGCATGCAAAGTGAGCGTTACGAATAGAACAATCCTCTTCGAGTTGTAAAAAATTTTTTTTTCAGTCGTGAAATCAAAATAATACAATACAAACGCGCCGGTATATAGCAGCGGCAATATTATGTTGAGTGCATAAATAAGTTCGTGCATTTGACCCTGTAAATTGTAATTAAATAACTCCTTTACGGCAAAAATAGTTTCGCAAAGTTATCTAAATGCGTGGTGAAATAAAAAGTATAAGATATGGACGGGATGTGAAAAAACGAAGCGACTAAAAATTATGAAGTCACAATCTTGGTTTCACTTTGAATATAGTATTTAATGAGAGATGCAATATTCGAAAAGATCGGATTACCCGGTTCCATTTTAGCAGCATTTTCAAAGTAAGGTAAAGATTTGGAAGCATCGCAATAGAGCCACATTATTCCCGTCATAATGTTGTATTCCATCGATCCTGAATTTGCCGGATTTAATTTTTCAATCTTTGCAACCAATTCCGGGCATGGGCAGTCATCTCTAATTGGATCGGTTTCCGCAATGAATTTAATATCCTCTTGCACAAGCGAATAGAACTCATTTAGTGCATGCTGGACTTTTCCAATTTGGGTGTAACATACAATAAGTTTTTTTCGAATTGACTTATTCGCCGGGTGCAATTTAAGACATTCTTCGAGCTCAACTGCCGCAGCAGAGTAATTTCTAGCCATAAAATATTGATTGCCTAACATTTCACTCATTACGAAACCTACGATATTCAGTATGTTAAAATAAGAAAAAGAGGAGCTCCAAAAGAGGAGCTCCTTAAAAGCATTTTATTGAACTAACGGATAAGAGTTAATATCGGCAGTACTAAATTTTGTGCCGGGCATTGCGTCATAGCTCATTCCATTAACGCCGTATAATAGTGATTTTGCATCGTAACCAAGAACACGTAAATAAGCGGCAATGTGCGCCGAAGTTTGACCGGTGTAACAATAAACAACAGATGGTTTATTTATCGGTAAAGTTTTTAATAATGTGCTGAAGTTCAAATCTGCTTTTGGAGTGTACTGAACTGCGCCCGGGATATGACCGGTGGCATAATCTGTTGCCGACCAATAGTTAACGATATAATAGCTTGATAGTCCCGAAAAAACTGATGAAGCCGAAATCTTTGCATCACCGAATGGGTCGGCAGTAGCTAATAGAGCTGTCACTCTTGCTTTTAAAATTTCAGCGCCTGTTGTTTTCCCGGTGCTTAAAGTAGGAAGAGTCCCCGCAGCATTTTTATCTGTAGCTGTTGTAACAAATTGTGATGCATAAGCATTACCATTTGCAATAGCATTTTTCCAACCCGATGCTGTTGCATCGTTCCAGCTGCACATACCAAATTTCAAGTCATAAACATTTGTGTATCCCAATAATCTTAATAATCCCACAGCAAACCCGGCTGTTTGACCGGAGTAACATGCAACAACAACAGTAGTTTTTGATGCAAGACTATTTGTTTCGTAATAAGTAACAATATCTTTAAGAGCAACATTAACAGCACCTTCGATATGACCGGCTGCATAATCTGTTGCACTTCTGATATCCAGAATAACCTGTTGGGTAGGATCGGCAACAAGTGTTGCATATACTGCGGAGGCAGCAATCATTGCAGGTGTTTTATCACTATTAACGAAGTTAACAGTTCCTTCGAGGTATTGCGCCAAAACTTCGGTTTCATTTATTGTTGGCGGTTCGGTTGTTTCATCCTCGCTGCAAGCCTGATTAATAAAAAGGATAGGAATTATTAAAAAGAGATAAAATAATTTTCTTAAGTTCATGTTGTTGCTCCTTTATTGATTATTTGTTTTTATGTTTATTAAAGTCCCCAGCTTGACGGTAATTTTCCGTCAACTACAATATTTTTATCTGCATTCTTCTCCCAATCTAATAAGTCGGATTCGAAGAGATAAAATTCTTTATTTAGGAATTCCCCCTGTGCGTTTTTAATTATATGACAAGCTTGGGCACATTCGGGATGATTACTATCAATTACTCCGTTTATTGTAGTCCGTTTTGTCCACCTGATAATATTATGCGGTGTTGTGTATTTGTAAGTTGGGGCTACGTCAAAATTAGCAAGCGTCGGAATTCCGAATTCTTGCCAGCTATCGGGAGCTGAAAGAGATTGGCGTAAGGTTGCCATTCTATATGAGCGGAGTTCAGGAATCGGATTCATTCCGATTTTAAACTTTTGATGAGAAACAATTCTAGCACCTTCGCCGTGAATGTGGCAGCTTCCGCAATTGTTATAATCCTGCGAATGGCAGACATTGCAATTGAATGAATTTATGTGCTGTGCGTGGTAATCATTAGAATTTTCTATTCCGGGATGGCAAGTTTTACATTTCGGCGCGAGCGGCATCGCAAAACGTGTCTCATGGATTTGCCCGTCGCCATGAACTTCATTCGCAGTATGACAACTAATGCAAGTAAATCTTGCTTCGGTCAGATGAACATCCGGTACAGTTCCGCTTGCCTGCCCTAAGAAAGCATGACCGCCGCGGCTTACATGGCAAGTCACACAGTTATCGAGCATGTTGGGAGTTTTATTGAATTGATGTCCTTTATACAAACCGCCGCCTCCGGCATTGGGTCTAGTGATATGGCATTCACCGCAAGTGCCGTGACATTTACCGCAATTAGTATTGTATCCCTCTTTCATTTCATCCGATAAATTTCCGAAGTCTGTTGGATGTGTTCCGACTCCAGATCTTTTAACAACCATGTTTTTCTGACCCCAACCTTGCTCGTGAAGACTATTCGTTGTTCTGTTCACGATATTGGGATGACATGTAGCGCATTTTTCTTTAGCTTTTGTGGAAGGGTGCTTAATGAAATCTCTGGAATGCGCTTCAGCTTTATCCGAAGTCGCGTCAACTCCATTATGGCATGTAACACAGCCCAACTTCCCGTGAATCCCACCTTTAAAAGCTGTGTAGCCTTCACCTCCCATATAAACGCGGTCATAAGGTTCAATATGGGGTGCGTCTCCACCGCATCCGCCACCGCCGGTTGATGGTGGGTCGGGGGTGTAAACTTTTTTAAGATGTTCATAATTTGTGTGGCAGCCTTCGCATGAATTTACTTTTGCCGCTACTTCCGGGGTAACCGGAGAGTCGGTTCGTTTCTCTTCAGCGCAGCCGACAACGATTATAATAATTAGGATTGAAATTGCAGTTAGTTTTTTTGTCATAATATACCTGTCAATTTTAGATGACTTATCAAAGCAACTAAAGTGCCACGCGATTTTTGTGATAAAATGTGAACAATAAGATTATTGTTATGAAACGATGTGTTTCGCAATTTCTAATGATTTTAGGGAAATTGATATAGAATGGTTTTAAGATTGAATTAACGAATGGAACGAAACGTTCTTCAATGGAACGTTTGAAACAATTACTCCACTAATCCCAATTCCTTTAATTTTCGCCAGAGAGTTGTTCTTCCAATTCCAAGTTCTTTGGCAACATTCGACTTATTCCAACGATGTTTTTCTAGTACTGCTAAAAGTTTGGTGGTTTCGGTTCCACCTTCGGAAAATGAATGTTTATCTGCAAGCGCGAATGGCTTTTGAGATTTTTCTTTTATGTTGGTGGGAATTTTTGAAGCTTCAAGTGTGCTCGAATTGTTGGTCCTAACAAAAGTGTATTCAAGTACGTTTTCTAATTCACGTACGTTTCCGGGCCAATCGTATTTTAGTAAAATGTCCAGCGCCTTGTCATCAATATTGTGAATGTCTTTTTTGTACAGTAGTGAAAATTTATTTAAGAAATGATATATGAGCGGAATAATATCTTCCTTGCGGTTTTTAAGTGGATAAATTTCAATTGGAATAACATTTAAACGATAATACAAATCTTCTCGGAATGTGCCTTTAGCCAGCGCTTCTTTAATATTGATATTCGTTGCTGCGATTACCCGTACATTTACCTTGCGGGTCAGGTTTTCTCCGACTCGCTCGAAACTTCCTTCTTGTAAAACACGGAGTAGTTGCAACTGCATCTGCAAAGGCATCTCCGCAACCTCATCGAGGAAGATTGTTCCTTTGTCGGCAATTTCAAATCTACCGGGGCGGTCTTTAATTGCATCGGTAAAAGCTCCCTTCACGTGACCGAATAATTCGCTTGCCAGTAAGTTGGCGGGGAATACCGAGCAATTAATTTTTGTATATGGCTGATCACTTCGAAGACTTGTTGCCTGAATGGCATTTGCAATCATCTCTTTCCCGGTGCCGGATTCACCGTGGATAAATACAGGCGCATCCGACTCGGAGATTTCTTTTATCAATTCGAATACTTCGTTCATCGCTTTGCTTTGACCGATGATACCGTGAAATTGTGTCTCCTTTTCGAGATTCTTTTTTAAGTCTGCCAGTTCGGAAATATCACGGAAAGAAATAATACCACCGGTTGGCTCTTCATTCTCGTTGTATAGAACCGCAGAGTTTAATTTTATTGGGATATGTGAACCAAAATTGCATACGATCTTCGATTCAAAATCGTATATAGTTTTTTTTGATTTTAAAGCGAGAGCTATCGGGCAATCTGTAAAACAAAGTTCCGAACGGAAAACATGTTTGCAGAATTTACCTATCACCTCTTCCCGCTTGAATCCGGTAATCTTTTCGGCTGCTTTATTAAAAAAGTTGATACGGAAATTTTTATCGACGGTAAATACTCCTTCGCCAATTGATTCGAGTATGTGGTCCTTTAATTTATCGTCTATATCCATTAAAACAAAAATCCTTTCGATAAAAAAACCTTGAAGACCCAACATCAGCCTTCAAGGTTTCGAAACTAATTTGTAAAAATATTACTCACCAAAAACGTTTCTTTCACCGTTGATGTGTTTGTTTTTGTCGGTGACATTACCCTGTGCATCAACAATTCCAAAGTGGCAGTTTACACAGTTAATCAAATCAGAAGGTAAGTGTCCCTTAGGTACTGCTGTAACCAAATTTCCACTTGCGTCAAGTTCGCCGTGACATGTACCGCATTTCGCCTGGGTTCCATCCACAACATTCCAAACCGGATTGAATTTATTTCCTTCCATCTTATCAGCTACATAACCGATTGTATGGGATGATTCGGATTTCAAAAATTCGAAATTACCGTGGCAATATGTATTAGAACATTGAAGTGATGTAAAATCATAATTGGCATTGCCGGTTTTATTACCGAGTCCGCTAAATAAAATCTCTGCCGGTAATTGACCTATGTGAGAAAAAACATATTTCTCACCTTCAGTTACATCGGCAGTATGGCAATCGTAACAACCCATTGCCGCCGTTCGTGTATTACCAATAGTGTGGGTTTGATGAGCGCCGACGCCTTTTGCAGTTGTTGCAATATTACCCATTACATCACGGGGCGGTGCAATGTTTGTCGGGTCGGAAAAATCTCCGTGACAAGTATTACAAGCTTCCGGTCCATCCGATTGAGTGTGACATGTAACGCAGCTTGAACCTGTTGTTCCGCCCGTATAATTACTTCCATGGCATTTAATACAGTTTTTCAATTGCCATCCATTTTCCACGAAATACTTTGAATGGAAATCCGGTGATGAAGGATTTCCAAATCCGGCAGAGTGAATACTGATTTTCGGTACTGCTGTCAATTCATCCTGTGGATCGCTGCAAGAATAAAGTACAAAAAAAGACACAACTATAATTAGTACGGTTGTATATAACTTTTTCATTGTACACCTCCGTGGCAATAACCGCAGAAACCAATTCCGGGAGTTCCTCCAGGTCTTGCATTCACATCGGTATGGCAGTTGTAACAAACAGAGGCTTGTGTATCATGCCAGTCTCCTTCCGAATCACTCATAAAACTTTTATCGTGAGTTTTTGGATTGGAGCCTTTTATTCCATCAGCATCAGTATGACACATAACGCAATTCGGATCGGCGCCTTGAGTATCGTGGCAAGAAGCGCATCTCTCGATATCACGTTTAGCAAGCACAGCATGTTCGCCTCCGCCGCTTCCAACACCAAGAACCATAAATCCCTGCGTGATATGCGAAGTTGGAACAATTCCTTCGTAAGCATAATCACCGCCTGTTGAAGAATGGCATTCGGCGCAGAAAGTTTCGGTTTGATGGCATGTTTGGCATTCGGTTGATTTGCCTTTTGCATCAATACCGTGTGAGAATCTGTAATTCAAATCATGCACGCGGGTGATTTGCTGTATCTTTGAATTGTCGATGTATTTATGCGGGGCATATGGAGTGTAGAAGTCTTTAGCTGTATTCGCGGCATCAATTCCTGTTGTTGCAATATGGCAGCTTTCGCAGAATTCATTGTCATGGCACATTGCACAATTAGCGCCGGCTTTCTCCGATGCGAATTTGTGCGTATCCATGAATGAAACTGTTTTGTGATCTGCCGGTCGTAAATTATTTGTTGAAACATGGCAAAGCTGACATGCATTCGATGCAACCGCGGAGGAGTTATGGCACGAAGAACATTTTGCCATTGCCGGGTTTGGACTAACCGATTCAAAGCTGTAATCAACCTGGTCAATTCCCGAATGACAATCCGTGCAAGTCGCAGAATTATCTTTCATGTGCAATTGGTGGTTGAAATATAATGATGATTTTTTAATGATAAGCGGTTCGTTTACTCCTTCGTAATGACAAGTGCCGCAAGCGCTTTCGTCGTTTACATCATGGCATCCGGCGCAGTCTTCTTTTGTCGGGAGAAGCCTGTCGTCAAGGTTTGTACTGCCGGCAACATTTGAATGGCATGATGCACAATCGGTAGCTTCCGCATGAAGTGCGTGAGAAAATTTTATTATATCTTTATTCGTCTTCGGCTGTTCATCATCAGGCACATTGAAAGCGCTGAATGCAACAAACGAAGAGACAATAAAAGTTATTATCAAATAAAAGTATTTTGTTTTCATATCAGAATATCCCCAAGTTAGTGTTGAACCAGTAATTAAATTTGAAGAGTATCCTGACGTCATTCTTATAAATCTTGTTGCTCATGTACTGTCCTTGCAAATCAAACGATACAAGCTGCCACGGACGAACATTAACACCGGCAAGAACCGAAACTAAACTATTCTTTTCGGAATCTTTGCTGAGTTTGTATGATGTAAATCCGAGGCCGACAGACGGAGTAAGAAATCCATCGAGAAATGATCGTGCGCAATAAAACGAAACTGCATCAAGTTCGCCGGCATAACCGAATGTCTTCCGGTAATTCAAACTTCCGCAGCAAGTATTTACGCCAAGTGTAAGTCTCTGGGAATTTTCATCTTCGTAAGTAACATTTCCAAATTTACCGATAACGGTAAACATTTCGTTTACTTTATAATCGAAGCCGCCTTCAATCTCCTGGGTGTTGCCGTAATTGAACACCGAGAATATCGAGTTGTATCTGACACGCGGCTCCCTGTAATTATAATATAAACTGATACCGAGTTTTTCAATTTGAGTATATCTTCCGTCAATTTCGAACTTCGAAGTTGTATTGAAATTCAAGTCGTAATCATACCTGGTATTAACTTCGAACATGTCCGGCAAGCCATAAGAAATTTCACCCGACAAATATTTGTACTGATTCGATTTACTTTGAATCAACACTTCAATCGGATTGTAATTTGCATCCAGCCTGGTTGCGGTGTAATCATACGATTTGAAATTTTTGTCGATATAGGAAGCGGCAAATCTGAAATTCTCCAGCTCAGTAACGGTAAGTTTTCCGCCGAGGACATAATCCTTTGCGAAGTCATCCGTAATTTCAAGTTTTTGATACGGAGGTACGTTACCGCCGTAAAAACCTGATAGCGAAATTCCGTCGACAGCCAGTTTAAGATTGGCGCCGTCGTAAACTCCGCCAGCAACTGAATTGAATAATGATTGTCTTCCTAATTTGATTGTTGCTATATCGAAAAGATTTCGAGCTTCAAGATAGAGATTGTAAATTCTCAATCTTGGATCGTTATCAAGAGAATTCGAAATGTTGGTTTCGAAATTTAATCGCGAACGGAGAGATATATTGTCCTTGTTGATATTCAGATTCAGCATTTGAAAGGAGCGAATATTCATATCCGAAACATCAACAGTATCAAACCTTTCAAAGCCGTAAATAGAAGATGAAAAATTTCCGTTTATATTCTGTGCATTTATTAAAAGCGGAAGGCACAAAATTATAACCAGTAAAAAGGACTTTTTCATTTGGCCTCTGTTTTAACTTTCGTTGGATTGTTATGGACTATCTGAGCGTATTGTTCCTTGAATTTAAATTCTTTGAAAGTCGGGCTTTCGGAGTTATGGCATGTCAAGCACATTTTTTCGATTTCGGCTTCATCCTTCCAAACATGCAATCCGTTTTTAACCGCGTCTTCACGGACTTTCATAACCTTCATTGCCTGGTATTCGCTGCCCGGGCCATGACAAGTTTCGCATTGAACACCATCTTCGACTTTGAATTTCTTTCCTAACAATGCTTTGTCAACATCATAACCGGATGCATGGCACTTCAAACACTCTTCGGCTTCGACAGCTTTCTTTCCATATTTTTCCATCGATATTTTATTAGCTTCTTCAGATAAGAGTGTTTTATAAGCGTTGGCATGTTTGCTTTTCTGCCATTTGATAAGCTGAGCGCCATCAGCATCCTTTTTGTGGCACATGCCGCATTTTTCAGCGCCTTCAAAACCAAATTTTGGCGGATCGTCTGCTTGAATTATAGAATTTATTCCAAGGAAAGAAATCAATGTTACAAATAAGAAAATAATTTTGGTTTTTTTGAGCATAAAACCTCCGATAAATATTGGTGAATTAATAAGTTAGAAATATCAATTACTCTTTCTGTTTTTTAAAATATGTTAATAATCATTAATAGGCAATAATCAATTTTTGTTGATTATCGCTTTGAATTTTAATCCGGTTTATCTAACCGGTTTCAATTGACATTCACGTTAGCGAATAAATATTTTCATAAAACTTCTTATTCGCTCTCGGTGTTTTCTTCGATTCCGCCAACTTCCTTATCAAGCCAATTTCTCAATTCGATATCATTTCTTATTTCGTTCGCGAATACATCATCGGCGTTCAGTCCGTTCTTTTCAAGAGTCGAAATAAATAATTCAGACGAATGTTTAATATCCTTTCTTGCTTTCTTTCCGTGCTTTACTTCGAACCATTCTTTTACAATCTTTTTAAAGTGTTTTTCATGATGATGCCTATAATGGGCAAGCGACATTTTACCGTCAACCCAGGTAAAACTCATCGGGTATTCGGCAGGGTGAAATATCACGAAGAACCAGTGCCATACTATTATTGCAAGTGTTGCGAGAATTGCTTCGTAATAGTGAATTGTTTCGCTTACTTTAATTAACCATATTGGAGCCCAGTCGCCAATAAAAGTTGGGAACCATAAAATTAATCCTGTAATACCCATAACAATCGTTCCCCAAATAAGCGCCCAGTATTCGGCTTTCTCGGCATAATCATATTTATCAAATTCAGGCGGATGTTGTTTAATTCGCAGATAATAAAGAATATTTTGTACGGCGTCTTTAATATCATTGATATTCGGAATCAAATTCCTTAATACATCTCTTCCGCGTTTTGTTGCAAACAAATAGATGATGTGATAAACTCCGAGGGTCATCATCACAACCGCGCATACTCTATGTATGTTTTGTCTGATAGTCTCGGTTAATCCAATTTGATACAAACCATCAGCCCAAAAACTTTTAGGAAATTTCAACGCAAATCCCGTTATTGCAAGAAGTAAAAACGAAGTAAGTAACAGTATATGCTGGATTACTTCGTTTCTTGTGAATCTGGGGATTGTAATAGAATTTTTTAGTTTCTTTCTTTTCTTGTGCATCTCAAAAACGAATATCAACAGGTTATGGAGTATCATTCCGCCGATTACAAATACAATCAGCCAAAAGTATGTTGTGCTTACAAAATTTTCAATTTCCCTGCCTTCGGCAGATTGAGTAACATGCGAATAACTTTTCGCAAAAACCGCATTCGCTTCGGGATGACACTTCTTGCAAGTTTCCGTAACGTTTGCTTCATTTACGGTTGATCCGGGATGATTCGCCGGAAGAATTTTATGAACACTATGGCAGTCAACGCACGTTGCCGCATCGTCATCGCCGCGCATTCCGGCTAATCCATGATAACTATCCTGGTATAAGTTAACCTCGCTTGTTTCACCGTACTTTGCATTTATCATCGGATTCTGATGGCATTGCAAGCATGTTTGTTCCTGCATTTTTCGAATTTCTTTTCTCGGTTGAGCGGTGTTGTTGATTGCATTGATACCATGCTCACAATGGCAGTCTGTACAGATAGGAGAGAGCCGCACACCTTTCTTGGCTTTTATCCAGTGGATAGATTCTTTATAATCTTCTGTGATTTCCTGATGACACTTCCCGCAATTATCGGGAATGTTGTAAGTGGAAATCATTGATTTTTCCTGTATGCGGTTTTTAATGTTATGAACACCATGGCACGAAATACAAGTCGCAGCATTACCGCCTTCGGAAACAACTTTTCCGTGAACGGATTTTGAATATGAATCAGTTGGACATGTCGGCGCTATTCCGTACTTTTCATTCATCTCAGCTTTATCGTGGCATTCACCGCAAGTAGCGGCAATATTTTTTGTTGCGACCTGACTTTGCGGATCTGATACTTTGAGAATTTTATGCGAGCCGTGACAGTTCCAGCACATCGCAGCTTCGTCAACGCCCTCATTTAATGAAATGCCGTGAATACTTTCACGATGTTCCGCAGCAATTGAACTGTGGCATAAATAGCAATCGGCTTTTTGTGTATTCTTTACGTTTCCAGGATGGTCCTTCAAATTATGCGAAATAAAATTATGGCAATCAGCGCACCCCAAATTACTATGAACGGATTGAGTTAGCATCGGTTGATATTTAGTTGCATCATGGCACTCGTAGCATTTTTCTTTAGCAACAACTTTTGAATGATATGGATTTGCGAGGACGACATTCCCATCGTGACATTTGGCGCAGTAAAACCCAACTTTATTTTTTACTTCTGACGGAGATTTGACGTAATGATAATCATGGCAGGTTTTACAGTCGGGTCCCTTGTCGCCCACCAAATTTTTTAAACGATGATGAATGTCGGACTTGACTAATTTGGAATAATCTTCGTGACAAGTGCCGCAGTCAACTTTATAAATATCTTTACCTTCTTTATGCGGAAGTTCCTCAGCATTAAAATCCGAATGGCAATCGATACACTCAAGCCCGGCATGAACGGATTCCCCGAATTTCTTTTCATCAACGAATAACGAAATCTCCCGGCCTTTTCGCTTATATGAAAGTCCGTCATCGGTATGACAGTTCAAGCATTCTTCCTGGGCGAATAAATATCCGCCAAGCATGAATGAAATAAAAAAGGTGAGTTGAGATATTTTTATGTTTAATTGCATAATGTAACCGTTGTTTAGTAACTAATTATAAACGAATATTACTGTGTACAAAATTAAAAGCAAAGTTATGAAACCGAATAGGAAAGCTGTTATCCCGAATATGTGAGCAGCTCTTTTCAAATTCTCCGTCGGAGGTGGAACAATCATTTTTTCTAGTTCTCCGCTTTCGACCAACAATTTGTATTGCCGGGGCCGGTCATTTTTTAATTCTTCAATTGTAATTTTGCCGGTGAATATAACCGGGTCCATCGGGAATTTTTCCGGGCGGAAATGACTATTAAAAAAATGAACCGAGAAAATAAATCCGGTAGCAAGCAGCGCTTCGTCACTGTGAATTATTCCTGCAACATTTATAAACCAGCCCGGTAGTCCAATGAATGTAAAAAACTCGGGGAACCATAGCATTAATCCACTACTGCCTATTACCGCTACTCCCCAAAAAACTGCGAAGTAATCGAACTTTTCCCAATAAGTCCATCTGCCGTAATTTGGCCTTTTGCCAAAGCCCAAAAACCATTTCATAGTCTGCCAGAATTCGACAACATCATTTTTGTTCGGCACGAGAGAATTTTCACCCGAAAGCAATTCCTTTAAACTCGCTTCTTTCCTTTTTTTCTTTTTTGCTAAGTAGTATAATTGCGCAAAGAAATAATAGAATGTTATTATCGCCGCGAAACGGTGAATAAATCCTGTCACCTCATATCCGCCGAGGAATTGAGAAATGAATTGAAAAATACCTACGTCGGAAAACTTTATTGTCATCCCGGTTATAGCAAGTGAAATAAAACTTATTATCACCAAAAGATGTAGGAATCGCAAAAACGGGTCGAACCTTTGTATGTACAAATTTTTATGATCGAGTTTTCCCACATCATTCGGGGAGACTTTTTCGGGATTATTTTTTATTTCACTGTTTTCGCTATTCATCTGAATCCATCTTTTCTTCCGGTTCGTCTGTGTTGTTTTCAATTTCTCCGGATTTTGTTTCTTCAATTGATTTTTCCGCTTCCGGCTTTTCTGTTCCGATATTCATTTCCAAATTTTTCTTTTTTCTCCGTTCTGCAAGCGAGCGTGGCAGCCATAATAATGTGTGAATTCCGAAGAAAGTAAATGTACCAATTAGCAGCGATGACATAAACCAATATGTATAATAAAGTATCGGGTATTTATCTTTATCGTGGTGTGTTGCATGACTCAAATATCCAACAAATTTTCTGTTTGAGTTCGGATGACATTTCTTACAAGTGCCGATAATATTTATACGATTTAGAGTTGATGTAGGATTTGAAACCGGAAGGATATTATGTGCGCCATGGCAGTCATGGCACTTTGCCGATTTGGCTAATCCCAAATTCGATACTTTCCCGTGAAAGGTTTCAAAGTAAGATTCCGTTAATGATTCATGACAATTACCGCATTGAGCTAAAATGCTCTGTCTGAAATTATCCATATCCACACTACTTACCGCATGAGGGAAATGACAATCAACGCAAACCGGAAGCGGTTCGTCGCTTTTGCTCAGCCTTGGACTGTGAATACTGTTATTAAATTGTTCATAAATTCCGAGATGGCATTCGCCGCAGGTTTTTGAAATATTGTGTTTATTGATTGTTGCTGATGGGTCGCTTGGCGGCAGCTCTTTATGAGTTGAATGACAACTTGTGCAAGTCGCGGAAACCGTCAATCCCGATTCCATCATTCCTTTCCCGTGGATACTCTCCTTGTAGCTTTTAACAATCTCTTCGGTTGTTTCTCCATTTTTGGTTTTAAATACTCCTGTCTTGTGGCACTCTCCGCACAAGTTGGGAATCTTGGTCAGGTATGTCTTTGCTTTAGGGTCATTGTTTTTAATAATGTCATGATCACCGTGACAACTTGTGCAGTACGGAGCTTTTGTGTCCATATTTGCAAAGGCTCTTCCGTGACTGCTAATATTATAATCGTTTACTTCTTCGGCATGGCAAATAGAGCAATCGACTTTGCCGCTGTTCACACATACCGGTTTGTTTCGCGGATCCACATTTGTATGGCACTTTACACAAGAGTTTTCTTTGTGAACCGAATTTTTAACTTTTTCAGCATCCACATAAAGGGAAATTTTCTGTCCATCAATCACTTTGTGAATGTTTTTATCCGTATGGCATTTCATGCAACTTTCATCCGGCAGACTATCGGCATAAAAAACTTTTCTTACTTTATGCGGCTGATGGCAATCGATACAAGCCGGTATTACATGAGATTTTTTCTCCCACAATTCCCCGTTTATTACTTTTTGATGAACCGATTCAATTTGGCTGTGGCACTGCATGCAAGTCTTTGCAATATTTTTCCGATTGATTGATGATTCCGGATTTTCATGCGGCAAGATATCGTGAGCAGTATGGCAGCTTGTGCATACTGCTGTAACAATTAGCCCTTTCTTTAATAATGCTTCACCGTGAATTGAAAATGAATAGTTCTCAAGAATGTGCTGCTGGCTGATTGTTTGAAGACTTGAAACCTTGGTCCCTTCCTTATGGCATTGTCCGCACGAAGCCGGTATATTCATCACATAAGTCTGCGACCTCGGGTCGGTGGAAGGAAGGATAAAATGTTTAGTATGGCACGATTCACATTTTGGAGCTAAGGCTAATTTTTTCTTTTGAGCTTGCCCGTGCAAGCTCCTTTCGAATTTTTCAACTGCTTCGTCATGGCATGTTGAGCAATCGACCCGCGAAATATTACTACCTTCCTTATGGGGCAGTTCTTCAGCATCAAAATCTTGATGACAATCGGTACACGCCAAATCTTTGTGAATCGACTGGTTGAATTGTTTCGCGTTGAGGAAAAGGGGAACGATTCTTCCGTTTCGTACAAGACTCAAATCTTTGTCTTCATGACAAACCAAACAATCATCGTTCTGCGCAGATATACTACCGGGTAAAATTGCAGCAGCAATCAATGTAAAGAAAAACCAGATTCTCAGTTTTATATTCGATATTAGGAACGTATTCAACTTCCTTTCTTTGGTCACGCGATTTTCACTGGATAAAACCTGAAATAACCCAAATAAAAATTATTTCGGAATATTTTATCCGCTAAAAGATAGTAATTCTTAATCATAGATAAAACGACGAATTCCTTTTGAAGCTTCTAAGTTTTTACTTGCTGAAAAACTCTTTTGCCATTTTATCCCAATTGAAATCATCCATGCTTTCCATGGCGCCAAGGTGCATTCCATCCGTGATTTCCTCGCCGGTTTTTGCCGGGGAAATTTTTTTCATCAACTCGCTGAATTTTTCAATTTCTTCGTGATAAAAACTTACTGCGCTTTTTCCGATTTTTAATTCGCGTATTTCATCATCAATGTTGTCCACATCGATTGCACAAATCCAATTCTTTTCGTAGGAAGTAATCTCAATCGATTCGAGTTTTTCGGTTAACTCGTGATTGATGGCATTTACTTTTCCTGTAATAGGGGAATTGAATTGTATAGTGCGGTGCCCTTGTTTGATGCTGAATAAAGAGTCGCCCTTTTTGATGTGCATGCCGAGATTGGGGAAATTTATATTATCGATTTTGCCGATGAGTTTATTGGCGAAATCGTCGAGGCCGACTTTTGTTGTACCGTCGGATTCAAGGCTTGCCCAGCAGTGACCTGACGAAATGAATACTCCACCGGGTATGGCAAACTCGTGAGATTTTGTTAAACCAAGTTCGCTGAGGTGAGTAATGTGTACTTTTGGTTTAAGTTGTTTCTGAATTCTATCCTGACGTTTAATTAATATCTTCTTCGCGAAATCCAATAATTCATCTTCGGTGAATGGTTTTTCGACATAATCCATCGCACCGAATTTCATTGTCTCCACAGCGGTCTGCACGCTTGCGTAACCCGTAATAATTATAACATCAATATCCGGTCGCAGATGTTTTACTGCCTTGCAAACTTCAACTCCATCCATTTCCGGCATCTTTAAATCGGTAAATACAAAATCGTAATGGTGCATCTGAACGAGCCGCAGCGCTTCGGCGCCTTTCTCAACAGTATCAACCGAGTATCCCTCCAGTACAAGAATTTTTCTGAAGCTGCCGAGGATTACTTCTTCATCGTCCACGCACAAAATTCTTGCTTTAGGATTATCGACTTCAACACGTTTTAATGTTGTGGCTTCTTTGCTGAAATCTATTTTTAAACTTTCGTCAAGAACCGCAGAGCGTTCCGCTTTGAGTTTTTTGTTCTGTATCTTTTTTATGATAAATCTGATTATTACGTCGGCGGCAATAAATATCATTATGCCGATAATGAAAATCAAAAGTGACATGATTTATCTCCTGTGGAATTTTTATATTCATTAATCATAATCTATCCGAACTGCACGGAATTAGATTTTTAATTTCGTGGGTTGAGTTTGTCGGCACAACCCTGTAAATCCACCCTTCAAAATACGGGTCTTTTTCAAGAAGTGAAATATCTTTTAAAAGTTTTTCGTTCCGTTCTATAATTTTACCGCTAACCGGGGATAACAGATTATGAACCGACGAATCGACCGAAATAATTTTAGCGCAGATGTTCCCCTGTTCGATGTTGTCGCCAATTTCCATAAATTCGATTTGATCCGGAATATCAATTGTTCTAATGAAGAAGTCATGAACTCCAAGAACTGCCATTCCTTCTTTATCCAAAAAAACCCAGCTTGAATAACCAAGCCTGCAATATGTTGCAGGGCAGGGAACGAAATGGATTGTCGAATCCACCTCCCCGGTCTCGACGCGCAGTTTATTCTGTATCCCGGAGAATTTTATTCCGCGCTTTATGGCGCTTGTCATCTCGTCGATTGAAAACGGTTTAGGGATATATGCGAATGCGCCTTCTATCAGTGCCTTTACAGCATTGTCGAGAGTAGAATAGCCGGTAGTCATGATAACGGGAGCCGTAATTCCTAATCTGAAAGTTTCTTTCAAAAATTGAAAACCGTCCATGCCCGGCATCATTATATCGCAAATAATAAGTCTGTAATTATTCTCAAGGATTTTTTGTATCGCTGTCAATGCATCGAATGCCGTGTCCGAAGTAAAATCACTAAACCCGGTAATCTTTTGAATTGAATCGATGATTACTTTCTCATCGTCAATTATTAATATGTCGTATTGGTTATTCATTTATCTTCAAAATTAATTATCCTTTTACCGGCAGTTGAATTGTAAAAGCGGTTCCTTTGTTCATGACGCTTTCCACGGAAATTTTCCCGTTGTGGTTATCAATTATTCCCCAGATTACTGAGAGTCCCAACCCGGTTCCTTTTTGTCCTTTTGTAGAAAAGAACGGATCAAAAATTTTATCGAGATTTTCCTGCGGGATGCCGCATCCGTTATCGGCAACTCTAATTTGGACGTATTGTTTTTCGCCAACTAAATCAACCTGCTGCCATATCTGCCAGCCACATCCAAACCGTGTGCATCCTTCGAGCATGCCCTTATCCGGAATTTGTATCTCGTAAACCGGCGCATCGCATTCAGGGCATTTTTTAGATTCGTTTACAAGCGATATATTACATTCGGGGCATGACATTTTAGAAATTTTTTTTTGCTGAAATTCAATTCCGAGATGATGATTGTTCTTGCCGTAAATTGCGTTAAGATGCAAGTAACCTTCGTTTCCATTTGAATTTATTTTTACCCGGATTGCCGGAAGTCCACCGATGCGATGATCCTGGTCAATCAAGTTATGTCCCTTCGGACAAACGGCCTTTTTAATTTGCGTTATTCCGAATGGCTTCAGCTTAAGCAGCTCGGTGGATAAAGTAATCTGTCCCTTGTGCTGCTCTATTGCATCCATCGCATTAACTACTAAATTTAAAACCACTTGTTGAATCTGGTTTGAATCTGCAGTTATGAGCGGAAGTTCTTTCTCGAAATTTCTTACTATTTGTATATTACTCAACGTCAGTTGATTTGCAATAACTGTAATAGCCCGCTCAATCACCTCGTTAATATTTACTTCCTGTTTCTTAGGTGTGGATTGACGCGCAAAATCGAGAAGTCCTTTTACGATTTCCCTGCTTCGTTTAGTTTCGCGCACAATCACTTCGAGGTCTTCTTTCCATTCGGGATGTTCATTCATACGTTTGAGAAGAAAACTGCTGTAGGTTAAAACCCCGGTGAGCGGATTATTGATTTCGTGTGCGACTCCGGCAGCTAATTTACCAAGCGAAGCCATTTTATCGGACTGAAATAACTGCAGGCGAGCTTGTGCTAATTTATCCGTCATGTTGTTAAACGACTTTGCGAGAAATCCCAATTCATCTTTCCCTGTCTTTTCGATGTGGTAATTCAAATTACCTGCAGCAATATTGTTGGTTGCTTTCACAAGTTCTTTTACGGGTCCGTCAACCCATTTCCTTAAGAATAACCAAACGATTGTACCGATGGAAAATATCGAGATAATCGCTACTAATAAAATTCCAATTTCGCTTTTTTTAAGATTTTCATCGTATTCTTTTAAGCAAACCGTAATATCCAATACACCCAGTATTACTTTGCTCTGCTCATGTGCATGGCATTCAGCTTCCCAGCAAGATTTTTCATTATAAATTGGAGTAATTATTCCGAGCACACGTGAAGAATCCGGGTGAGGGGAGAATATTCTTGTTCTCTCCTTAATATTCAATCTTGTGAGGGGTTGATTTGCAGCATGGCATGCGTAACAGCTTTCAGCAGCTTTATCAACAAGATGCCCGATATCGTCAGGGTTTGATGAATAATTAATCTCGCCTTCTTTATTAATTATTCTGACATTCTGAAAGGATTTAGCTTTACCGATAGTAGAGATTATATTTAAAATCCGTTCTCTCTCGTTGTGAAGCATATCATAACGCGTGCTGTTTTTTACCGTCTCACTTAATTGGTTTACATGCTTTTCAAGCGAAGTAATTTGCATATCGTATTGCGACGAGATGGAGTAGTAAGCGTAAACTCCAATAATCAACACGAATGTAAAACCAAGTGCAAGAAATAATTTTACGCTGATTTTTCGAAACATAATGTTGTCGCTTATCTCAACTTATTTTCGAATCTTTTTGCCGGGCACCGAAGCCGGGTATTTAATATCATCACCGTGGCAATTTTCGCAAGATGGCTTAGCCTTAAAATTTCTATCAATGTGGCAGTCTTCACAATCATTTTCGATGTGAATTTCATCCAGTATAATTCCGGTCTTCTCATGTTTAAAATTCGTACTATTCCATGCGGAGTGACAAACATTGCAGTTACTGCTAAGTCCCTTAAAATTATTTGCTTGCTTGTGGCATTTATTACAGCTCAACCTTCCATGGTATTCGCCTATATCAAAGCCGGTATTTGAATAATGGTTAAACGGAGCTTTAATTTCCGAACTGTGGCAGAAATTGCAATTCTTTTGAACATTATGGCATGAAGCGCACGGCTTATGTTTCTGATTAGCATCTTTTTTTGTTTTTGTAAAATGACCGGTTTTGTCGTGGCATTTGGCGCAACTTTCATTTTTGTGGCAGCTGCCGCATTCTATTCCGTAAACATCTGTATGTTCGTTATGATAGAAGGTTACGATTTTTCCTTCCTTGTAATTTGTTTCGAACACTAAACGATTGGGTTCAACAATTTCCGGATGTACTTTTGCCGTTTTATCAGTTCCGGATTTCACTTTGGTCTTTTTATCGGAATTTGTTGCATGGCACGAACCGCACTCTGCGTTCCCGCTCCATTCTCTATGGCAGTCAATACATTGTCTGTGAAGAGCGCCCTTCAAATCCGGTTTCGAAATGTCGTTGCGTGCTCTTGTAACTTCATGGCAATCAACACATTTTAAAATATTACCTGTATTATTGAAATGATGACAAGTTTTACATCCGCCGGAAATACCTGCCATCTCGGCATGAAGGAAATGTGAAAAAGTCACAGGCTCATAAATGTTTTCAACGCCGAGAAAATAATTCATTACAATTTTTGCCGGTCCTTCTTCGGGTTTGTTATGAATTGTTACCATATCGGTTCTTGGGCATGCTATAAGACACGGATTTGTTTTCGTCGGAGTATCGCATTCATGACAGGTTTTGCAATCTAAGTTTAATTTTGAATGGCTCTGAGCAAATGTGAGTCCGTATAATCCAAAGATAATAACTAAGAATAATGTCTTTTTCATTCCGCAGTTCCTCTAATTGCATATTTCGTTTTGAGAAACAATTTTTTAGCAGGCACGCTGATTACGGGGAAAATCATCACCATAACGCGATAGATTAAGATTTCCAATGCTATGAATCCAACTGTAACCGATATCTCCCCGATTGACGGGAAATATGATTGATCTGCGTAAGGCGGATTGTAGGCGGTAACAAAATTGTTAAATCTATTTAATAGAACGCCAAATATTACCAGCATCGATGCGATAAATAACCCGAGTGGAGATTTTCTTACTGCTTCGGAAAGAAACATACGGAGCGGAACAATCACTCCAATCACTAATTCAATTGTGAACATTACACTATCTTTTGTGAAATGAGTTAGATAAACAAATGTTTCGCGGATGAACATATCACCGATTTTGAATGCGAGGTAAATCCCTAGCAGCGGTCCAACATATCTCGAAAGTTTCGAAAGAACCTCCATCTCCGGTTTCATTCCGAATGAACGCGATGCAGCAAGAGATTCCATTATCACCATCGGGAAACCGACTGAGATTGCAGATAAAAGAAATAATAACGGCAGCACCGGCGTTTGCCAGAGTGGATGCATCTTCGGTCCAGCGATAATCATGAGCGTGCCAAGCGAAGATTGATGCAAACATGAAAGTACAACACCCATAATTATAAAAATGAAAATCGTTTTGTTCAGTCCCTTGCCAAGTATCCGCAGCATCCCGTCAACGGGTTTATTTAATTTCGAGAGTAATCCGGGTAATTTTACATTTCCTATAAAACGTTCGGTAACAATGGGAAGAAACTCGATATATAAAACGGTAAGATAAAACATAACACAAATGCCAACTTCGAACAGCGCCGAATTGCCATTCCACATAATCAACGGATGCCAGATATAATACCATCTGCCGATATCGCTAACTACACTTAATGCTACGAAAGTGTATCCGAGTAATGCTGTCAATAAAGCAGGTCGAATGATTACTTCATATTCGTGCTTATGCATAACATGCCCGAGTGCAGCCGAAGTAAATCCACCTGCTGCAAGAGCAACACCTGCTGCAACATCGAGTCCAATCCAAATTCCCCACGGGAACTGGTTACTTAGATTTGTGACTGTCCCGATACCAAATAGAAATCTTCCGCCTAAAAATGCTAGTCCGTTTAATGCAAGAAGACATAAAAAAATGACGCCGGGAGTAAAAAATTTTTTTTGAACCGGGATGGGTTTCATTAATTCTTCCATTAGTTTTCCTCCCCGGAATTATCTTTCTTTTTTGTCAACCACATTATACCACCGATCAGTGCATAAAAAGCAAGTGGTGGGACGAAGTAAGCAAATATTCCATGCTGGATAGATTCGGAAACACCGGGTGCGGGACTTTCACCAAGTTTTGGAAAATCGAGTTTTGCAAAATCCTTATTAGCCATGTACATCCAGCTTGTGCCGCCAACTTCGGTTTCACCGAATAAATGATTTATATATCGGTCAGGATAATTTTCAATTCTTTTATATGCAATTTGTATCAGGTCGGAACGTTTTCCATAAGTCAGCGCTTCAACAGGACAAATCTGAACGCAAGCTGGAAGCAAACCTTGCTTTGTCCGATCAAAGCAAAAATCACATTTTGAAATATCAGGTTTTAATGCTTTGTCGTAATCGAACGCCGGCACCTGAAACGGACATGCAACCATGCAGTATCTGCAGCCGATGCATTTATCCGTATCCCATACAACCGAGCCGTTTTCCATTTTTGAAAAGGCGCCGACTATACATGCCGAAACACATGCAGGTCTATCGCAGTGCATGCATTGAACTTTCACATTTATTGGAAGTTGTGGTTTTTCAGGATTCGGATACTCGTTAACAACTGTTAACGCAGTGTGGTCGGGTCTTCTTCTCTTTTCGAATACTGCTCTGTTTTCGTAATCACTAATATCACCTGCAGGCAGTTGGTGAGCATTTTTACATGCCCACTCACATTTACGGCAGCCGATACAAACAGTAGTATCAACAAGCACACCCATCCGGTCTTTAGACAATGCCATTTCGGAACCCGCTTTGGATTCGGATGAAAGACCAACGAGTCCGGCTGTTAGTAAGCCGGTTGTTTTGAAAAAATCCCTCCTGCTTTGATTTTTCATTTCAACCTCATTAATAAGATGACGGATTGAATTAGTGAATTCTGTTAATTAATCAAAATCAGATATTCAATTCCTCTTTTGGGGTATCGAAATGATATATATATAAATACAGAAATAATCATAAAATCAAAATCTATGTTAGAATAGGATATTTATATCTTGTCACAAAATATTTATATTCTCTAATAATGTCAAATGAATTTCAGAATGGCTATCAGTCTATTTTTAAGCTTCTCATTTTGACGTCACGATTCTTATTTATCAATTGCTAAGTTTTTGATTCTACAATGAACATCACAATCTTGGAACTGTTTACCGATGCTGAAGCAACCAAAAAAGAAAAATTGAAAACTACAACGAGAGTCATGAATAAAAACATTTAGCCACTAATTTCACAAATTGTCACTAAGCGCTTCTAAATAATTCGTGCAAATTCGTGAAATTAGTGGCCGGGTTTTGTTTTATTCATTATCGTGAATGAAACATTAAATTCCTTCTAATCCTACTCTATGTAGTTTCACTATTTTTTTTTGTACCTTTGCCATCCAAAATTGAAAAGTGGAAATTCAATGAAAGACAAAGACGAACAAAAGCTTGTTGTTTATCGCAAAAAAGTAAACGAGATTGACGGCGGGATTATTAAACTGCTATCGGAAAGACGCCAGCTCAGTTTTAAAATTGTTGAAGCCAAAAATGAAATTCATATACCGATACGAGACCAGGAACGGGAAGCGGAATTATTAAACCGATTAATTGAAACCGGAAAAAAGTTTGGTTTGGAATCATCGTATGTAATGAAGTTATTTTATGAAATTATTGACGACTCATTGCGGATACAGCAAAGCTATCTTCATGGAATTGCGTCGGAAGATAATGGTGAAAAGAAACATTTAAAAATTTCTATACAGGGAATCGAAGGTTCATACAGTTACCTCGCGGCGAAGCAGTTTTTTATTCAGAATGAAAGTAACCTCGTTTTCATTAGTCATAAACGATTTGAAGATGTGGTTCATTCAGTAGAAAAAGGCGAAGCTGATTTTGCAATGCTTCCTATTGAAAATACAACCTCCGGCAGTATAAACGAAGTGTACGATTTGCTTTTGCATACTACACTTTCAATTATTGGCGAAGAAAAATTCAAAGTGAAGCACTGTCTTGTTGGCATTGCGGATATTTCACCAAACCGGATAGAGAAAATCTACGCTCATTACCAGGCAGCAGCCCAATGCAGCAAGTACCTTGCAAGCCTGCCCGAAGTTCGTATTGAATATTTTGACGACACAGCGATGTCGGTTAAAAAAATTATCGAAGAAAACAATAAAACATTCGCTGCCATTGCTAGCGAAGAGGCGGCAAAGTTGTTCAACGTGAACATCTTAAAAAGAGAAATTGCGAATCAAACAGAAAACTTCACAAGATTTTTAATCGCAGCCCGCACACCTATCAAAGTTGATCCGAGTCTTCCGTCAAAAACATCGTTGGTGATGTCAACCTCGCATGTACCGGGTTCATTGGTAGAGTCATTATTAATATTTAGAAATTTTAATGTGAACCTAACTAAACTTGAATCCCGCCCGGTGCTTGGTAATCCCTGGGAAGAAATATTTTATCTCGATTTCGAGGGCAGCATAGAGGATGAGAAAATAAAATCACTACTCGATGAACTTGGAAAACATACACGGTTTTTCAAAATTCTCGGATGCTACCCTTCACGGGATATTCCGCAGACATTGCCAAAACTAACGGAAGGTTCAGCCAAATCGAAAAAAGAATCCGGCAAAAAAGAAAGCGAAAAAATTCCCGAAGCTCCAAAAGGAAAAGTCGCATATAAATTAGCAAGCAGGCAATACAAAAAAACCGATACAATTATTTCTGTGAAAGGAATAAAAATCGGCGGCGACAACTTTGTTGTTATTTCGGGTCCGTGTTCTGTTGAATCCAAAGAGCAGATAATTACTTGCGCAACTTTTGCGAAAAAGCATGGTTCCCAAATATTACGTGGCGGTTGTTTCAAACCGCGCACATCGCCGTACAGTTTTCAGGGATTAGAGTTTGAAGGAATTGATTATCTTGTTACTGCAGGCAAGAAGAATCAAATGCCGGTGATTACGGAGGTTCTTTCGCCGGAACACATGTTCGAAGTTGCAAAGCATGTTGATATTATTCAAATCGGCGCCCGCAATATGCAGAACTTCGCACTACTGAAGGAAGCTGGTAAAACCACGAAACCAATTTTACTCAAACGCGGAATGATGTCATCAATCGATGAATTACTGAATGCCGCGGAATACATTCTTGCACAGGGAAATCGACAAGTGATACTTTGTGAAAGAGGAATTCGAACATTTGAAACCGCTACACGTAACACTCTTGATTTAAGCGCCGTTGTAGTGTTGAAAGAACGAACGCATTTACCTGTAATTGTGGATCCGTCGCATGCCGTTGGAGATAGAAATAAAGTAATCCCTTTGGCGAAAGCAGCAAAGGCTGTTGGCGCTCACGGGATAATGATTGAATTTCATCCTGACCCGGATAAAGCAATGAGCGACGGCGATCAATCTCTGACATTTAACCAGTTCGAACAAATGATGGATGAATTGGAGGAAATGAAATAAATTTACGGTGAATAGATTTTTTTATTTGAACTGATGAAAAATTTTTTACCTTTACAACCAAGATTTGAAATTATTGGAATGAAACAAGAAATAAAAAATATCGCCGCAAAATTTATGATGCAGATGTGCATGATTCGTTGCCATTCACTTGGGCGGCGGTAGACTATAGCTATAAAGTTTACTAAAGCCCTTCCTAAAAGCGAAGGGCTTTTTTATATGTTCTTTAGAATAAATAACTTATCAAGAAAGGTTGAGGGAACAGGCCCTGCGAAACCTTAGCAACCGCTCATTCATGTTCACCAAAGGTGGATTGTTTTGAGAGAGGTGCTACATCCTGCCCGAATATTTTATTCCGGGAAAGATGAGTAGAAGAAATTTTATAACTCTTCGGAAATCTTTTCTGAAGAGTTTTTTTTTGCTCTTCCTGTAACTCGAAGCGAAAGCTTCGAGGAGTAATTTTCTAAATTGAAATTTTTCGAAGCTTCGCTTCGAATTACATAGAGAAGAATTAACAAATACTCATATAAATACGAAAGGAGAAAACATGAGTACCAATCGAACAAGTAACTATCGATTTGAAACGCTTCAGTTGCACGCCGGTCATTCGCCCGATGCGGTTACGCATTCCCGAGCGGTGCCGATATATCAAACTTCATCCTACGTTTTTAAAGATGCGGAACATGCAGCGGATTTGTTTGCGCTGAAGCAGTTTGGAAATATTTACACTCGGATAATGAACCCAACGACAGATGTTTTTGAAAAACGCATTGCTGCGCTCGAAGGCGGTGTTGGCGCGCTTGCTGTTTCATCAGGTCAAGCTGCTGAAACTCTAACTGTAGCGACCATTGCGCAAGCTGGTGAAAACATTGTCTCGACAAGTCTTCTTTACGGCGGAACATATAATTTGTTCAAAGTCACTCTGCCGCGTCTCGGTATCAATGTGAAATTTGTTGATGGCGATGACCCGCTCGAATTTGAAAAATTGATTGATGGAAAGACGAAAGCGATTTATATCGAAACAATAGGTAATCCGCGATTGAATATTCCTGATTTCAAAGCATTGTCGGATATTGCTCATCGTTATGGGATCCCGTTAATTGTTGATAATACTTTTGGAGCCGGAGGTTATCTCGCTAATCCGATAGCGCACGGTGCAGATATCGTTGTAGAATCCGCAACGAAATGGATTGGCGGGCACGGGACGTCAATCGGCGGAGTTATTATCGATTCGGGTAAATTTGATTGGGCTAATGGTAACTTCCCGATATTCACTGAACCAAGCCCGGGCTATCACGATTTGAAATTTTGGGAAGTATTCGGAAAAGATTCCCCGTTTGGAAATATCGCTTTCATTATCCGCGCCCGTGTTGAAGGCTTGCGCGACCTCGGTCCGGCGCTAAGTCCGTTCAACTCATTTCTCTTTATTCAAGGATTGGAAACATTATCGCTCCGTGTTGAAAGACATTGTGAGAATGCATTGAAACTCGCGAAGTGGCTTGAGAATGATAATCGTGTGGATTGGGTTTGGTATCCCGGACTCGAAAGTCATCCGTATCACGAGAATGCAAAAAAATATTTAAACAGAAATTTATTCGGTTCGATGCTTGCATTCGGAATTAACGGCGGATTGGAAGCCGGGAAGAAGTTCATTAATAATGTTAAATTGGCAAGTCTGCTTGCGAATGTTGGCGATGCGAAAACATTGGTGATTCATCCGTCTTCAACAACTCATCAACAACTCTCTGAAGAAGAACAAAAAAAATCGGGAGTTCTGCCGGAGATGCTTCGTGTTTCCGTCGGGCTCGAACATATTGATGATATCATTGAAGATTTCGACCGGGCGCTTAATATTGCAGCTAAATAATAATTATATTTTAATAACGGAAGGATGCCGTCTGAAACCGGCGGCATCATTTTTTTCTAAATTGTAAATAATACGACATCCATTACGATGTCATTCCCGCATGTTTCCAGCGGGAATCTAAAAAAAAAGATGCCCGCTTTTGCGAGCATGACAAAGACCTCGCTATTAACAGTAAGGATTTTTTGTAAAATTTGAGAATCAAATGAAGAACAATAACTCCAATATAATTCAGAGTAAAACATTTTTTGTTGAGTTATTTGATGAAGCAGCATCATTGAAACTTGATAATGGTGACGAACTCACAAGCATTCAAGTTGCTCACCAGACTTACGGGCAACTCAACAACGAAGGCACAAACGCAATTGTGGTTTGCCACGCGTTAACCGGCAACGCACACGCTGCGGGTACCTTAACTAATGAGGAAAGCGATTCCAGCAGCAATCCGGATTTATTAAAAAAATATTCGAAAATGTTTCTCGGCAAACCCGGCTGGTGGGACTCCGTGATTGGTCCGGGAAAAGTTTTCGATACAAATAAGTATTTTGTTATTTGCTCGAACATTCTTGGAAGTTGTTACGGCACAACGGGACCGGTCAGTGTTGATTTAAAATCGGGCAAACCATATCAAGCGTATTTCCCTGCAGTCACTGTTAGGGATATGGTTCGTGTTCAAAAAGAATTGATGACTTATCTCGGTGTGAATAAAATTAAAACAGTAGTCGGGGGTTCGCTTGGCGGGATGCAGGCGCTCGAATGGGTTGTAATGTATCCCGAAATGGTTGAATCAATAATTCCAATCGGAACATCGGCAAAGCACTCCGCGTGGGCAATCGGACTTGGTGAAGTTGAACGGCTTGCAATAAAAAATGACCCGGATTGGAATAATGGATTTTATGCGAAGCAGCCAATAAAAGGATTATCTCTCGCCCGGCAGATTGCTATGATTACATATCGGAGTCAGCCATCGTTTGAAGAAAAATTCGGAAGAGAAATTGTCGATGAAAAGGAAGTATTCCAGGTAAACAGTTACCTCGATTACCAGGGTAAAAAACTCGTCGAGCGTTTTGATGCAAACACATATTTGTTATTAGCGGATGTAATGGATCGACATGATCTCGGATATAACCGGGATAAAATTGAAAATGTCCTCGGTGCAATAAAAGCTAAAACTCTTGCGATTGGAATCTCATCCGACATTTTATATCCCACTGAAGAACAAAAATTTATTGCTAAAAATATTCCCAGCGCAAAATACGCCGAAATTAATTCCCGTCACGGACATGATGCATTTTTGATTGAGTTTGAGCAGCTGGAAAAAATAATAGGAGAATTTTTACATAAATTCTAAAATCAAAAATCGTTAATCATCAATCATAACTCCTTTATCTGATTTAAGAATATTGATTAACGATTGCTGATTTATGATTTTCGCGAAGAGATCTAATTTTTATTGTCTATTTAAAATTAATAAAATCCGTGAAAATCCGTTCTATCCGCGAAATCCGTGTTCTATTAGGCGTGCAACTAAATCAGTTTTTCGAAATCAAAAATTCTTTCAACGAAGAATAATCTGCCGATAATTCAACTGCTCGTTTTTCTTTCATCAAACACTCGGCAAGAATTTCCGGCATGTCAATTTCGTTTCCCGTTGCGGATTCAACAATGTCTTTAAATTTGGCGGGATGTGCGGTCTCGACAACAATTGCAGAATAAGTTTCGGGAGAAATATTTTTGAAGTAATCTTTCAACGCGAGATATCCAACTGCGCCGTGCGGGTCGATGGTGTAACCAAAATTTACATTCACTTCTTTTATCGCGAGTATTGTTTCATCATCGGAATAGCTCGAAGAAAAAATTACATCCCGTATCAACGAAACATCATTGTTGAACAAATGGTTTATTCGTGCGAGATTGCTGGGGTTGCCGACATCCATTGCGTTCGAAAAAGTTTTTACAGAAGGACGCGGTACAAATTGTCCCGATTCGATATACTCGGTGAAAACATTGTTCGCGTTTGTCGCGGCAATAAATTTTGAGATTGGCAGTCCCATCTTCTTCGCAATCAGCCCGCCGGTAAGATTGCCGAGATTTCCCGATGGCACTGAAATAAGAACATCTTTATCGAATGAAGGTAATTGCTTGTACGCTTCGAAGTAATAAAAAATCTGAGGCAGCAATCGAGCGATGCTTATCGAATTCGCGGAAGAAAGATTCATCTTCGATTTCAACTCGTCATCCATAAACGCTGACTTAACCATTCGCTGGCAGTCGTCGAATGTTCCGTCAATCTCAAGCGCGGTAATATTTTTATCGAGAGTGGTTAATTGCTTTTCCTGTATTTCGCTCACTTTGTTTTTGGGATAAAGGAGAAAAACATTAATTCCTTCTGCATCAAAAAATCCATTTGCGACCGCGCTGCCGGTATCGCCCGAAGTGGCAACAAGAATATTCATTTGTTCATGTGAATCTTTAATGAACTGCGACATCACCCGCGCCATAAACCGTGCGCCGAAATCTTTGAATGCGAGAGTCGGTCCGTGAAATAATTCCAACACCGAAAGCGAATCATTTAATTTAACAAGCGGGGCGGGGAAGTTAATCGCATCATTAATGATGACATGCAAATCATTGTCGGAAATCTCATCTTCAATAAACCGGGAGGCGATTTCAAATCCGATTTCTTGAAATGAATATTTTTTTATGTCTTTAAAAATATCATGGTCAAAAGTTGGAATATATTCCGGCATGAATAATCCGCCGTCATCGGCAAGACCTTTCATCACTGCTTCGCGAAATGTAACAGATTTAGATTTTTTATTTGTGCTGTAATAATGCATTTCTATCCGATAACTTTTGGACCATTCCGGTTAATTCGAGAAACATAAATTTTGCTTTTTAATTTTTGAGCATTGACAACTTTCTTCATCGCTTTCCCGATTTCCCATCCGGTTGATTCGTTATCACTGAAAGCAAAAATAGCCGGACCCGAACCGCTGATGTTGCATCCCTTTGCGCCGGCATTCAACGCAGCGTTTTTGATATCGTAATACCCGGGAATGAGTGACGCTCTCTTCGGTTCGGCAATTCCGTCATAAACAGATCTCCCAATCAAATTAATATCGTTGTTGATGATTCCAGCTACAAGCGCGCCGACATTTCCCCATTGAGTAATTCCCGTTTTTAGGGAAATAGTATCGCCGAGAATTTTTCGTGCTTCACTTGTTTTTATTTCTATCTGCGGATGAATGATTGTGCAGAATAAATTCTTCCCGGGTTTGAGAGGAATCAAATCGATTGGGTTGTAAGCGCGAATTAGAACGAATCCGCCGAACAAGCACGGTGCAACATTATCGGCGTGTGTTGCCTGGCTCGCAATCTTCTCGCCTTCGATTGCATAATTCAGCAATTCATATTTTGTGAATGGTTTGCCGAGTATTTCATTCAACGCGAATGCACCTGCCACCGCGCTTGCTGCACTCGAACCGAGTCCGCTTCCGAAACCAATCTTTTTTGAAATCTTTACATCAAGTCCAATCTCAAGCTGTAGCGCTTCCAACATCGAGAGCATCGCTTTCGTGCAAGTATTAGTTGCCGCATCAAAGGGAAGTCTGCCGCCGTCGCCGGAGATTTTAGAAATAGTAATTCCTTTTTTATCAGTGAATTTTAAAATCACTTCATCGCTTGTGATGTCGGTAGCGAAACCCATCACATCAAATCCGCAGCCAACGTTGGAGACAGTGGCCGGAGCGGTAACCTTAATACTATTTGATTGAGCCATATTATCTTTAAAATGTTTTTGTAATTCTCAGTGTTTCTTAGTGTGCTAAGTGACTTTAGTGGTAAAAGAAAAACCACTGAGACACTAAGAGCACATAGCTTCACTAAGATGTTATTTATGAAATATATCCTTTTGCATGAAGCAATTCTGCAATTAATATTGTTCCGCCGGCAGCACCGCGCACGGTATTATGTGAAAGCACGACAAATTTATAATCGAACAACGGACACTCTCTCAATCGCCCAACTGAAACTGCCATCCCGTTTTCAAGATTGCGATGAATCTTCGGCTGCGGGAATTTATCCTCGTTGAAATAATAAATCGGTTGCTTCGGAGCGGATGGCAAATTTAATTTTTGCGGTTCGGCTGAAAACGAGTTCCATGTTTCGATAATTTCGTCAACCGAAGTTTTATTTTTCAATTTTACTTGAACACATTCGAGATGACCATCATTCACGGCAACCCGGTTGCATTGAGCGCTGATTTTAAAATCGGCGAAATCAACCTCTCCGCTTGAGTTTAACTTTCCTAAAATTTTCAGAGGTTCTTTTTCCATTTTAGGTTCTTCGCCGCCGATGAATGGAATTGCATTGTCGAGTATATCCATTCCCGGCAGACCCGGATAACCCGCGCCGGATATGGCTTGCATGGTAACGACATTCAAACTTTCGATTCCAAATTTATCATTAAGAGGTTTCAACGCCATCACCATCCCGATTGTTGAACAGTTCGGATTTGTGATTATTGCACCGCTTCCGTAATTCTGAAATTTAATCATCTCAAGATGTTCGGGATTAACCTCCGGAATCATTAGCGGAACATTTGCATCGTAGCGATGGTTACGCGCATTCGAAATAACAATGTAGCCTGCTTTTGCAAAATCTTCTTCAATTTCTCCCGCGACAGAAGCATCAAGTGCGGAGAAAACAATTTTCGAATCAAGGTTTGGCTTACAATCTTTCACAATCATTTCTGCAAAATCGGGGCGTAATAAAGTTTGCATTATCCAGTTGGTAGCATCTTTATATTTTTTCCCGGCTGATCTTTCCGAAGCCGCAAGTTCTGCAACTTCAAATAATGGATGATTGGAAAGCAGTTCCAAAAATTTTTGTCCCACGCTTCCCGTAGCGCCGAGTATCGCAACATTAATCTTACTCATTTATAATTTCCCTAATTGGTTCGAAACTCTTAAAATATCCGAAAGCACGCCCGAGGCTGTAAATCTGGCTCCTGCCCCTCTTCCTTTAATTACAAGCGGCTTCACATCAAAATATTTTGTTGTGATCGAAACGATGTTGTCTATTCCGCATAAATTAAAGAAAGGATGTTCCTCGCTTATTTCCTGAATCCCGACCTTCGCTTTCCCGTTTTCGTAACTTGCAATGTAGCTTAAAACTTTTCCTTTCTTTGCTGCCTTTGATCTTCTTTCCTCAAACAGCTTATCGAATTCGTTCAATTTCAACATAAATTGGCTTGCAGATTTTATTTTATTCAATTTCGCCGGAATCAAACTTTCAATTTCAACATTTGCCAATTCAATTTGAGCCCCGGTTTCTCTTGCCAGGATTAATATTTTTCTCGCAACGTCCAACCCGTTCAAATCGTCGCGCGGGTCCGGTTCGGTAAATCCTTTTTCTCTTGCATCGGAAACTATCGCGCTGAATTTTATTTCTTTCTTCATCTCATTGAAAATGTAACTGAGCGTGCCTGATAAAATTCCTTCAATCTTTTTTACTTCGTCGCCGGAAGTAACCATGTCATTGATAGTACTTATCACCGGCATAGCGGAACATACATTTGTGCCGTATAAAAATTGCACGTTATTTCTTTTTGCTGCAGCCCGAATTTTATTGTAATGTGTTATTGAAGATGAGTTCGCAATTTTATTCGGTGTAACAATCGATACACTATCGTTAAGAATTTTTTCGTAGTAGGGCACCACCGAATCATTTGCAGTGCAATCAACAAGGATTGTGTTCGGCAGATTTAGCTTAACCATTTTTTCAATGAATGATGTTACCGACGATTTTGTAGCGGATGTATTTAATTCTTCACGCCAATTATCCGGTTCGATTCCTTTTTCATTGAAAGACATTTTTTTGCTGTTTGCTATCCCGACCAACTTTATTCTGTTGCCAAGCTGCTTTTCGAGATTTGATTTTTCGGATTGAATAAGATTGAGAAGTTCACCACCGACTAATCCCGTTCCGATTAAAAATAAATTTGTAGTCTTCGGCACCTGCGTGAATAAAGTATCATGAAGAACGTTGAGAGCTTTTTTCAAAAATACTTTTTGAATGACGAGAGAAATATTCAACTCCGATGAACCCTGGGCGATGCAGAGAATATTTATTCCATTGCTGCCGAGCGCCTGTACAACTTTGCCGGCGATTCGCGGTGTCTGCCGAAAATCTTCTGCAACAACTGCGATTATTGAATGACCTTCTTCAAGAACAACCTCGCTGATAATTCTATCGCGGAGTTCGTAAGCAAATTCTTCTTCGATGGCTTTCTTTGCAGGCATGCCGTATTGCGGAAGAACTGCAATGCAAATTGTGTGTTCCGATGAACCCTGTGTAATCATGATTACACTGATGTCGCGTTTTGCAAGCGAGCCGAACAATCGTGATGCTATACCGGGCACGCCAATCATACCACTGCCGGTAATTGTTAATAGCGTTATGTCGTCAATAGACGATGTACCTTTTACGCTGAATGCAATATTCGGCTGTCGTTCAAGAATGAGTGTCCCTTTGAATTTTGGATTAAAAGTATTCTTGATAACCAGCTTGATTTTTTTCTCAAGTGCAGGCTGCATGGTTGGCGGATAAATTACTTTTGCGCCGAAGTGCGATAACTCCATCGCTTCTTCGTACGTAACTGCTTTAATTGGGAAAGCGTTTTCGACTTTACGCGGGTCGGCTGTTAAAATTCCGTCAACGTCGGTCCATATTTCAATCAAATCCGAATCAAGCGCAGCGCCAAGTATCGAAGCTGTGTAATCCGAGCCGCCTCTTCCCAAAGTTGTAGTTTCGTTATCAACGTTCGAGCCGATAAATCCGGTGACAATCTGCACCTTACTGTGAGATTTAAAATAATTTTCAATTCGTTTATTCGATATTTTAAAATCAACTTTTGCATTTCCGAAGCTGTTATCGGTTTTAATAATACTTCTTGCATCAAGGTACTCAACCGCAAATCCACGGCTTAACATTGCCTCGGTGATAATGATGTTTGATAATCTTTCGCCGAAGCTGAGAATATTATCCATAGTTCGGGGGGTTAATTCTTTTAAAAGGAAAACACCCTGTGTCAACTCTTTCAGATTTTCAAACATCTCCAATATTTTATTAATCAGAGGTTTATTATTCTTTGAAGGAATCAAAGTATTTACAGCCGCAATGTGTCTTTGATACAATTTGTCGATATCTTCGGGATATGATTTGTCGCCGGTTACAGCTTTCTTCCCCAATAAAATCAATCCGTCTGTAACTCCTTGAAATGCTGAAAAGACGACTGCCGAAAGAATTTTCTTTTCGATATATCCTTTCAGTATATCTATCACTTGCAATATTCTTTCGGGTGAACCAACGGACGAGCCGCCGAATTTTAATATTCTCATTGTTCCAACAAAATTTTAATTATTGAGTTGCAACGATAACATATTGAGAGCATGTTATCAAGTTGGAGTGAATTTATTGATAATCAATTTGATTCAAATTGAATAAAGTTATCTCATTGATGAAATTATATGCCCCCTGCTAAATCGTAGAAAAATCCAAGCAGCCATTGAGGAATGAGTTTTTTGATACACTTCTATCTCAATTGCATTTGTTAATTTCATTGCACAATTGTTTGTTGGCTTGCATTTCACTATATTCAAAACGGTAAATAGTAACGGAATAATTAAAAAAAATGAACTTAACTAAAAAATCGACAGTCTATTTCGATCCGGGGATACACAATAGGTTAAAGAAAAAAGCGGGTGAAATGTCAACCTCAATTTCGGCAGTAATCGATAAAATTGTGCGAAATGAATTAGTTGAAGATTTTGAGGATTTGAAAGCTTTTGCCGATAGAGTCGCCGAGCCAACAATAAGCTACGAAAAACTTGTTTCCGAGCTTAAACAAAATGGCAAATTATAGTATTGAAATTAAAAAATCCGCGGCAAAAGAGATTCAAAACCTACCTTCAACAGAGATTAAAACAATTCTCTCGAAAATTGAACAGCTCAGTGAAAATCCCCGACCTTATAATTCATTAAAATTATCTGATGAAGAAAAATACCGAATAAGGGTTGGACGTTATAGAATATTATACCACATTAGTGATGAGCAATTACTTGTTACGGTCGTGAAAGTCGCGCATCGTAAGGATGTCTATAAATAATTTTTCTATTGTCATGAAAATTGAATGTAAATCGGATTACTAATATTGAATAAAAATTGACAATCCTGAATATTTATTCCGGCATCATGAAAACTGAGTTGAAGGTAGAAAATGATTTTAAGGCAATAACATCTCCCATATCCTCAATTTTCCTTTAATTTGTTCGATGATTGGGGTGTGAATTCAATAGTTTCTAAGGTATTCACAAATAAAAAATAATTTTTGGCTTGACAAACTGATATTCAAAATATACCTTTGCTGAAAATTTTTTTAACAACTTAAAGAAAATGAATTATACGACATCAAATAGCGCAACTCTCAAAAGGAACTCAGTTGTTCAATTCGGTGCCGTGTCCGTATTAGTTGACCCTTCTTTAGATATCATCGTCATTAACGGGATTATCATAATTCTTAGCCTACCGGGTATTATCGTTACCCTACTAGGCTGACATAGATGGTCAATCCCGAAACTCCAAAATAACATATTACATAATTGAAACCGGGATTGACCGGAACCCGTTGCATTTTATCTGAAAGAAGATTTTTAAAATCTTTTTGGAAAAAATTATGCGCTCGGATTTAATCAAATCAGGATTCGAAAAAGCTCCGCACCGGAGTCTTTTAAGAGCAACAGGAGTTATAAAAAGCGATGAGGATTTTAAAAAACCTTTCATCGGAATTTGTAACTCATACATAGATTTAATTCCCGGTCATGTTCATCTCCAGGAATTCGGAAGGATTGTTAAGGAAGCTGTTCGCGAAGCCGGCGGTGTTCCTTTTGAATTCAACACAATAGGTGTTGATGATGGAATTGCAATGGGTCATATCGGAATGCGGTATTCGCTTGCAAGCCGCGAGTTGATTGCAGATTGTGTTGAAACCGTTATCGAAGCTCACCGGCTTGATGGAATGATTTGCATTCCGAACTGTGATAAAATTGTACCGGGAATGTTGATGGCTGCCGTGCGTGTTGATATTCCAACAATATTTGTTTCCGGCGGACCTATGAAGGCGGGTAGAACCGCCGCAGGAGAAAAAATCGATTTGATTTCTGTGTTTGAAGGTGTTGGTAAGTTTGCTTCCGGTTCAATCAACGAAAATCAACTAAAAGAGCTTGAAGATTTCGGATGCCCGACTTGCGGTTCATGTGCGGGAATGTTCACGGCAAACTCAATGAATTGTTTGTGCGAAGCGTTGGGCATGGCTCTTCCCGGCAATGGAACAATCCTCGCGGTTTCACCACTTAGAAAAGAACTTGCAGTGTCCGCAGCAAAACAAATATTGCAGCTTGTAAAAGATGATTTACGACCGAGTAAAATTCTCAATTTAAAATCTTTTCAAAATGCTTTCACACTCGACCTTGCAATGGGTGGAAGCACGAATACAATTCTTCACGCGCTCGCTGTTGCGCAGGAAGCAGGAATTGAACTTGACCTAAATATGTTGAACGAACTCTCATCGCGAACTCCGTATATCTGTAAAGTAAGTCCTGCAACAAAAGAAGTTCATATCGAAGATGTTGACAAAGCCGGCGGCATCTCCGCCATCTTGAAAGAATTATCCAGGTTAAATTTGCTTGAGATGGATTCATTAACCGTGACCGGTAAAACACTCGGTGAAAATATTTCGTCATCAGAAATTAAAGATGAAAAAGTAATACGTACAATTGAAAACGCATATTCAAAAACCGGCGGACTCGCGGTCCTCTTCGGCAATCTTGCCCCGGATGGTGCAATAATAAAAGCCGGCGCTGTAGATGAAAAGATGCTTGTGTTCTCCGGACCGGCAAAAATTTATGAATCGCAGGATGAAGCTGTTGAAAAAATTCTTGCGGGCGATGTTAAAGCCGGCGATGTAGTTGTAATTCGTTACGAAGGCCCGAAAGGCGGACCCGGCATGCCGGAAATGCTTACTCCCACAAGCGCAATAATGGGAATGGGATTAGGCGATAAAGTTGCGTTAATAACCGATGGAAGATTTTCAGGCGGAACTCGCGGCGCTTGTATCGGGCATGTATCACCTGAAGCTGCTGATCGCGGACCAATCGCAGCATTGCAAAGTGGTGATATTATAAAACTTGATATCCCAAATAGAAAACTTGAAGTACAATTGACTCCGGAAGAAATCAAAAGAAGAATCGATTCGCTTCCGCGTTTCGAACCAAAAATAAATCGCGGTTACCTTGCGCGTTATTCCCGCATGGTTACTTCGGCAAATAAAGGTGCAGTTTTATCAACAAATATTCAATAGGTGTGTAATGAAAACCAATACTCAACTTCTCAGCGGCGCGGATATATTTTTCGAAAGTCTCAAGCGCGAAAAAGTAGAATACATTTTTGGCTATCCAGGCGGCGCTGTACTCAAATTATATGAACATCTTTACGATGTAGATTTTCTGAAACATATCCTCGTGCGCCATGAACAAGGCGCTGTGCATGCTGCCGAAGGATACGCAAAAGCATCGGGAAAAGTTGGCGTAGTGCTCGTAACATCGGGACCCGGAGCTACAAATACAGTTACCGGAATTGCAGATGCATATATGGACTCTGTTCCAATTGTAGTATTTACAGGGCAAGTGGCTTCGCACTTAATCGGCAACGATGCTTTCCAGGAAGCAGACATTGTTGGAATTACACGACCCGTAACCAAACATAATTTTCTCGTCCGCGATGTAAAAGAACTTGCGCCGACGATTCGCAAAGCATTTTATATTGCAGCTACCGGCAGACCCGGGCCCGTAGTTGTAGATTTACCGAAAGATGTAATTGCTTCGAAATGCGAATTTGTTTATGATGAAGAAGTTGAAATTCGCGGATATAAACCGACTTACCGCGGTCACGGCAATCAGATTAAAAAAGCTGCCGAGATGATTTCGAAAGCGAAGAGACCTTTGCTGTATGTCGGCGGTGGTGTGATAATGTCCGGGAGTTCGGAAGAACTTAAAATTTTTGCACGTGAAAATAAATTGCCTGTTGCAATGACATTGCAAGGGCTTGGTGCATTCCCCGGCACAGATGAACTTTCACTCGGTATGCTTGGAATGCACGGTACATATTGGGCGAACCGCGCGGTTGATAATTGCGATGTGCTTGTATCGCTCGGCGCGCGGTTTGATGACCGCGTGACCGGAAATACTGAAACATTTGCCACCGGCGCTTATAAAATTCATGTTGATATCGACCCGACATGCATCGATAAAAATGTTGTTGTTGATTTGCCGATTGTTGGTGATGTTAAACATGTACTCGCGGAACTTGCAGCTGAAATGACATCACCGCCCGATATTGATGAATGGCTCGCACAAATTAATGAATGGCGCGATGAATGTCCTCTTGTTTACGAAGATAGCGACGGAAGATTGAGAACAGAATATGTAATAGAAAAAATATGCGAGAAAACAAAAGGCGATGCAGTTGTAGTTACAGATGTCGGTCAACATCAGATGTGGACTGCGCAGCATTACAAGTATAATAATCCTCGATCCAATATTACCAGCGGCGGATTGGGAACGATGGGATTTTCTCTACCTGCTTCGATAGGCGCATCCTTCGCAGTTAAAGATAGACAGGTCATTTCGATCAGCGGCGACGGCGGATTCCAGATGAATATACAGGAGTTAACAACTGCGGTGTACAACAAACTGCCGATAAAAATTTTCATCATCAACAATTCATTTCTTGGAATGGTTCGGCAATGGCAGGAACTGTTTCATCAGGAGAAATACAGCTTCACCGAACTTGGACCGAGTAATCCGGATTTTGTAAAGGTTGGAACTGCGTTCGGTATTGAATCTTATTCAACAAATAATCCGAAGGAAGTTGATGATTTGCTTGACAAAGCCTTTGCAGTAAAGGATCGTCCGGTACTCATCGAGTTCAAAGTTGTGAAGGAAGATATGGTGTTCCCGATGATTCCTTCCGGTAAATCGGTTTCGGACATGATGGTAAAAAGACTAAACCCAAAGAGGATGATATAAATGAAACATACAATTTCAGTATTGGTTGAAAATCATTTCGGCGCTTTCGACCGAGTTGCTACTATGTTTAGTGGAAAGGGATTCAACATCCGCAGCATCTCCATTGGTGAAACGGAGATTGAAGAAATTTCCCGCATGACAATTGTCACGCAGGGTGATGACCAAATAATCGACCAGGTTGTAAAGCAGCTTAATAGACTGATTGATACAATTAAAGTTGTGGATTTAACCGATTCGCCTCGCATCGAACGCGAACTTGCTTTGATAAAAGTAAGTCTGCACAAATCGTCCATGGAGCAGATCAAAAATATCTGCGATATCTTCCGCGGGAATATTGTTGATATCACAAATAAATTGATTACGGTTGAAATAACAGGCCCGCCGGATAAAATTGATGCGGCGATAAATGTTCTTGCGCCATCGGGAATTAAAGAAATTGCGCGAAGCGGCATCGTAGCACTAAAGCGCGGTGAGCAAATGAAAATTCAGAAAAAAGAAAATATAACAACTTAATAGAGGTACTAAATGAAAGTTTATTATGATCAAGATGCGAATTTGGATTTACTGAAAAATAAAAAAATCGCTGTACTCGGCTACGGAAGCCAGGGGCACGCGCATGCACTTAATTTAAAAGAGAGCGGAATGAATGTTTCTGTCGGACTACGCAAGGAATCCGCTTCATGGGAAAAAGCGAAATCTGCCGGATTGGAAGTGAAGACTGTTGCAGAAGCGGTTAAAGAAGCTAATGTTATTATGATTCTGCTTCCAGACCAAAATCAAAAAGAAGTTTATGATGCTGAAGTTGCGCCGAATTTGAAATCGGGCGATACACTTGCGTTCGGGCACGGATTTAATATTCATTACCAACAAATTGTGCCGCCGGCAGATGTGAATGTGATGATGATAGCTCCCAAAGGTCCGGGACATTTGGTTCGAAGGACATACGAGCAGGGTAGCGGCGTGCCGTGTTTGATCGCAGTTAATCAGGATCCTTCCGGCATTACAAAAGAACTTGCTCTTGCATGGGCAAAAGGAATCGGCGGTACACGCGCAGGAGTGATTGAAACCAATTTTAAAAACGAAACCGAAACAGATTTATTCGGCGAGCAGGCGGTTCTTTGCGGCGGTTCGGCAGAACTTATAAAAGCCGGATTCGAAACTTTAGTTGAAGCCGGTTATCCACCGGAACTTGCTTACTTCGAATGTATGCACGAAATGAAATTGATTGTTGACTTATACTACGAAGGCGGATTATCGAGAATGAATTTTTCAGTAAGCGATACTGCCGAGTATGGCGGAATGAGCCGTGGTTCAAGATTGATTACGGCAGAGACAAAAAAAGAAATGAAGAAAATTCTAACGGAAGTTCAGGATGGTTCGTTTGCAAAAGAATGGTTAGATGAATATCATGCCGGTATGCCGAAGATGAATCAATTGAGGAAAGAAAATAAAGAGCACCCGATTGAAGTTGTCGGGGCAAAATTGCGCAGCATGATGAGCTGGCTTGTAAAGAAATAGAATAATGAATATTGAACACGGAATTTCGAGTGATGAAATACTTCGAAATTCAGTATTCAACATTCGGTGTTCATTATTCGAATGAATATAAATTTATTTTAACTGGAGAAATGAATGTACAAAATAGCATTACTCCCCGGAGATGGAATTGGAACGGAAGTTACAGCTTCTGCAGTGAAAGTGATAAAGGTTGTTGCAGAGCAATTTAATATCGAGGTTGAATTTAAGGAACGATTAATTGGCGGCTGTTCATACGATGCTTATGAAAATCCATTAACGGATGAAACGCTGCAAACCTGTTACGACTCACAGGCAGTTTTTCTTGGCGCTGTCGGCGGATACAAATGGGAAAGTCTGCCCCATCATTTGAAACCGGAGGCGGCTTTGCTGAAACTTAGGAAGTCGCTTGGATTATATACAAATATTCGTCCGGCAAAAATTTATAAACCGCTTATAAATTCTTCTTCATTAAAACAGGAAGTACTCGATGGAGTTGATTTCGTTGTGCTTCGCGAATTAACCGGCGGAATTTATTTTGGCGAGCCGCGCGGATTTGATGCGGAGCGCGGATTTAATACGATGGTTTATTCCCGCGAAGAAGTTGAACGTATTGCGAGAATGGCTTTTAAGATTGCACGTGAAAGAAATAACAAAGTTACTTCAGTCGATAAAGCGAATGTGCTTGATGTTTCGCAATTCTGGCGAAATGTTGTTCACGAAGTGCATAAAGAGTTTCAGGATGTTGAGTTGAACGATATGTATGTTGATAATGCTGCCATGCAGATTGTCCGCAATCCAAAACAATTTGATGTGATTCTCACTTCCAATTTATTCGGCGATATTCTTAGCGACATCGCCGGAATGATAACCGGAAGTTTGGGAATGCTGCCGTCGGCATCGCTCGGAAGCAAGTATGCGTTGTATGAACCGGTACACGGCAGCGCGCCGGATATTGCCGGTCAGAACAAAGCAAATCCGCTTGCTGCAATCTCTTCCGTTGCGATGATGTTTACCTATTCATTTGGAATGAAGAAAGCCGGCGACTTGATTGAAGAAGCTGTAACTAAAACGTTGAATGACGGTTATCGCACTCAAGATATTTTCAGTGAAGGCTGCCAATTGGTTTCAACAAATAAAATGACCGAAGCAGTAATTAACAATTTTAAAGAAATCTATCACACGCAGGCAATTGGCGTGTTCACGTTATAATACTGAATCCGCGCTTTTGGCGGATGAAGTATCTCTAACTATAAATGTTAGGAGATTCTTCACCCGGCTACTGCCGGGCTCAGAATTAAAAAAATGGAGAAAACAATGAGCGACAAGATATTTGTATTCGACACAACGTTGAGAGACGGCGAGCAATCGCCCGGCGCATCCTTGAATGTTTATGAGAAGCTTGAAATAGCACGGCAGCTTGCGCGACTGAATGTTGATGTTATCGAAGCCGGTTTCCCCGTTTCATCGCCAACTCAATTTGAAGCTGTAAAAAGAATAGCGGATGAATCGGAGGTAATTATTGCGGGATTGGCTCGCGCAAAAGAGATTGATATTAAATCTGCATACGATGCGCTTCGAAATGCAAAACGTCCGCGCATTCACACTTTCTCCAGCACTTCCGATATTCACATTCTCGGCAAGTTCGGCGACAGCAAATACGGCGCAACTCTCGAAGAGAAAAGAAAGACAGTTTTGAAAATGTCCTATGATGCAGTCGCTTATGCAAAAACATTTACAAATGATGTTGAGTTTTCTGCTGAAGATGCGGGGCGAACGGACATCGGTTATTTGGCGGATATTATTGAGGCTGCAATTGAAGCCGGCGCGACTACAGTGAATATTCCCGATACAACCGGTTATACTTTTCCGTTTGAATTCGGCGCCAAGATTGCAGAATTGAAGAAGCGCGTGAAGAATATCGATAAAGCAATTATCAGCGTTCATTGCCACAATGACCTCGGACTTGCAGTTGCAAATTCAATTGCAGCTATTCAAAGCGGAGCCCGGCAGGTTGAAACAACAATCAACGGAATTGGAGAACGAGCAGGCAATGCATCGATGGAAGAAATTGTTATGGCGCTGAAGGTTCGTAAAGATATTTGCAATTATCACACCGACATTAATTTCACAGAGATTTATAACACGAGCAGAATGGTTTCGGGATTCACAGGAATTGTTGTACAGCCGAACAAAGCAATTGTTGGAGAGAACGCATTCGCTCATGAAAGCGGAATCCACCAGGACGGTATGTTGAAGAACAAACAGACATACGAAATAATGACTCCAGAGTCCGTAGGTGTGAACAAAACAAAAATTGTTTTGGGAAGACATTCAGGACGCCATGGATTGAAAGCAAGATTGAATGAGCTTGGATATCATCCGACTGAAAATGAACTGAATGAATTATACGATGCATTTGTTGCTCTTGCGGATAAAAAGAAAGAAGTCTTCGATGATGATTTGCGAATGCTGATGGGCGATGAAATCAAGAAACGCGAAGAATTGCTTGAGTTGAAATATTTGCATGTTAACTCCGGAACCGACGCGATTCCTACCGCAACTGTTTCAATTAAATCCGGAGAAAAAACTTACCAGGAATCATCGGTTGGCGATGGACCTGTGGATGCATGCTTCAAAGCGATTGAAAGAGCGCTTGAATTAAAACCGATTCTCGAATCGTACAATGTGCGTTCGGTAACATCCGGCAGACAGGCAATGGGGGAAGCCATTGTTCGCTTGCGCGAAGATGAGGTTTCTTTCAATGGAAGAGGAATTTCTACCGACATCATCGAGGCGAGCGCGAAAGCATACTTGCAGGCAATCAATGAATATTATTTGTACACAAAATCACATATTGATTTAAATGAAGAAAAAATTGAAATGAAATAAATCGTAAAGGAAAATTTTATGGGAATGACAATCACAGAAAAAATTTTAGCAAAGTCGGCGAAACGGGAAAAGGTAATTCCCGGCGAAAGTGTCTGGCTCAATGTTGATGTTTTGATGACGCACGATGTATGCGGTCCGCCAACAATCGCAATCTGGAAAAAGGAATTCGGCGAACTCGCGAAGATTTGGGACAAGCAGAAATTAGTAATCTTTCCCGATCATTATATCTTCACTAAAAATGTTCATGCAAATAGAAACGTTGATGTGCTGCGTCAGTTCGCTAATGAATATGATCTGCCGAATTATTACGATGTCGGCACAGAGCGTTATAAAGGTGTTTGCCATCTCGCGTTAGCCGAAGAAGGATACAATGTACCCGGCACCGTTTTATTTGGCACCGACTCGCACACATGCACATCCGGCGCGTTTGGTATGTTTGCTACCGGAGTTGGCAATACAGATGCGGCATTTATTCTCGGCACCGGAAAAATTTGGGAGAAGATTCCCGAATCGATGAAATTTATTTTTAATGGAAAGATGCCGGCGTATCTTACAGCTAAAGATTTGATACTTCAAATTCTCGGCGACATCACAACCGACGGCGCAACATACCGCGCGATGGAATTTACCGGTGAAGCTATTTCCGGAATGAATATGCTCGAAAGAATGACGTTGACGAACATGGCAATTGAAGGCGGCGGAATGAACGGTGTAATTGCTGTTGATGAAGTAACGCGCGAATATTTAAAAGAAATCGGTGTAACAGGATACGATGAATTTACAAGCGATGAAGATGCTGTATATCATTCGGTTTATAATTATAATGTAACCGAACTTGAACCGGTGGTTGCAAAACCTCATAGTCCCGATAACCGAGATACAGTTAAAAATGTTGAAGGAACGAAACTGACGAAATGTTACATCGGTTCGTGCACCGGCGGTAAACTTACTGATTTTATTTTTGCCGCGAATATCTTGCTTGGCAAAGAAGTGAAAGTCCCGACGTTTGTAGTTCCGGCGAGTACACAAGTTGCAAAACAATTGGAAGAGGAAAGTATAAACGGAATTTCTTTGAAAGATATTTTTACAAATGCCGGATGTTTTATTGCGGAATCTTCATGTGCAGCATGTCTCGGCGGACCTTCGGATACTATAGGAAGAAGCGCCGACGGTGATGTTGTTATCTCAACAACGAATAGAAATTTCCCCGGTAGAATGGGAAGCAAATCATCGCAGGTATATCTCGCTTCGCCGTTAACGGTTGCGGCATCGGCAGTAAACGGAGTAATAACCGATCCGAGAAATTTTATTTGCTGATAATTGATTCCTCGCGGAATCAGTCGCAAAGAATATTGTTCTTTAGTATATAATATAAAAGAATTTTAGGATGAATTGCCGTCCGCTTTAGCGGACGGGAGAATGAATAGATAAAAGTTTGGACTTTAGTCCCATTACGAATTTTCGAATGCGGCTGAAGCCGGATTGGCTTCTTCAGTTTAAATCCGTTCGATGAATCGAACGGCAATAAAACAAATATTATAAAAAGGTAAATCATGGAAAACATAATCAAAGGAAAAGCATACGTTCTCGGCGATAACATCGATACCGACCAGATAATCCCGGCGGAACATTTGGTGTATAGCACAAGCGATCCCGAAGAATTAAAAAAATACGGGCACTTTGCACTATCGAGTGTACCGATTGAAAAAGCCGGATTGCCGGATGGCAGTAAACCATTCATCATCGGCGATAACTTCCAATCCGATTATACTATAATAATCGGCGGTTCGAATTTCGGCTGTGGTTCGTCGCGCGAGCATGCGCCGCTTGCACTTCAGGTGGCGGGAGTAAAAATTATCATCGCAGAATCATATGCGAGAATATTTTTTAGAAATTCTGTTGACGGCGGATTCCTAATTCCGTTTGAAGGAAAGGAAAAGTTGAATACAAAAATTAAAACCGGCGATGAAGTTGAAGTGAATCTCGAAGCAAATTCAATAACCAATCACGGCAGCGGTGAAACATACGAGCTGAAACCGCTTGGCAGCGTTTACGATATCGTCAACAGCGGCGGACTATTCAACTACGCCCGCGAAAACTCAATGATTTAAAAGATTTTTCAGTACATGAAAATTGTGAGTAAATAAAATGAAACAATCTTACATCGAATTATTCGATACAACTCTGCGGGATGGCACCCAGGGTGAAATGGTTAGTCTTACTGTCCTTGACAAATTATTAATCGCACAGAAATTGGATGAATTTGGAATCGATATTATCGAAGGCGGATGGCCGGGCAGTAATCCGCGCGATGCCGAGTTCTTCAAAAAAATTAAAGAAGTTCAACTCAAACATTCGCAGATGTGTGCGTTTGGCTCTACTGCAAGATTCCCGGATAAAATTGAGAGCGATGCAAACCTTCAGGCTCTTCTTACTGCCGAAACTCCGGTAGTTTCAATTTTCGGAAAGACATGGAAATTCCATGCTGAAAAAGGATTGGGCTTAACCGAATCAGAAAATGAAATGCTGATTTATAAATCTGTGAAATTTTTAAAAGATCACGGTAGAAAAGTTATTTTTGATGCGGAACATTTCTTCGATGGTTATAAAAATGAATTATCGTTTGCATTACTAATGTTGAAAGCTGCAGCCGAAGGCGGAGCCGATGTTCTTGCATTATGCGATACAAACGGCGGGACTCTTCCGCAGGAAGTAAAGGAAATTGTAAGTGATGTTGTAAAAAAAATTCAAAGACCTATCGGCATTCATACGCATAACGACGGTGAACTTGCCGTTGCAAATTCGCTGGTTGCAATTGAAGCAGGCGCTGTTCATGTGCAGGGAACAATAAACGGAGTTGGCGAAAGATGCGGTAATGCAAACCTGGTAAGCATCATTCCAAACCTGCTTTTAAAAATGAATTGCAGCACACGAAAAGAAATTCAACTCGAACAGCTTACCTCGCTTTCAAATTCGGTTTACGAGATAATGAATTTAACACCTAACACGCGTTCAGCCTTCGTTGGTAAATCCGCATTTGCTCATAAAGGCGGCATACATGTAAGCGCAGTTTTGAAGGACAGTAAGATGTACGAACATATTGATCCCGGATTGGTTGGTAATTCGCAGCGCGTTCTCGTATCCGACTTAGCCGGACAAAGCAACATACGTTATAAAGCAAAAGAGTTAGGGATTGAAGTTGACGATAAAAGCGAGTTCAGTAAAAAACTTGTCTCGCATATAAAGGAGCTTGAATTTAACGGCTATCAATTTGACGGAGCCGAGGCATCATTCGAATTAATTCTTCGAGCAGAGAAAAATGAATTTTCTCCGTTCTTCAAAACAATAGATTCCCGCATTAATGTTTTCTTCGATAACCAGCAGCACAACCGTGCAGAAGCGGTTTTAAAAATTGAAGTCAACGGCGAAATTGAACATACTGCGGCTGACGGCGATGGTCCGGTAAACGCATTGGACAATGCTTTGCGTAAAGCCCTGCTTCGTTTTTATCCGGAAGTATCAATGATGAAGTTAGTGGATTATAAAGTACGTGTGCTCGATGAGAAAGAAGGAACGGCAGCAAAGGTACGGGTACTAATTCAATCAAGCGATGGCAAGGAAACCTGGTCAACGGTTGGCGTTTCGACAAACATTATCGAAGCAAGCTGGCAGGCATTCTGCGACAGCATCAACTACAAGTTGTTTAAAATACAGAAAACGAAATCATCAGTTGGAATTTTGGAGACTCAATGAGTGTAAAGAGTAATATTATACGAATTGATTTTACCGAATATATTTAGGGTAGTTCTAATAACGCAAAAATAATCAGCGGAAATCTGTTTAATCTGCGTTTATCAGTGTGCTATTTTGTTAAATTGGAAATTGATGAAGATGTCAGTCAAAATGATTTTGTCGGCATTCAAAAATTAGTAATTGAGTATGACAAAGCTTCCTAAAATATCGGGCAAGGAACTAATCTCCACTCTTGAAAAATTGGTTTTATTGTACAAAGAATAAAGGGAAGCCATCACTTTCTAAAACATCCGGACGGTAGAATTACTATAGTGCCTGTTCATTCGAACGAAACATTAGGTCCGGGCATTATTTCGAAAATTTTGAAAGACGCCGGGTTATCAAAAGAAGATTTGGAAGAGCTGATTTAACGATATCAAATTGCATTGAATATAAACTCGACAATGTAATGTAAGATGTAAAATGGAATTTTGTGGATATCTGTGTTCATTTACCATCTTCCATTTACCATTTTACATGTGACATACCGGTAACTATTTCTTTATCGCGTTAATCTCTTCGCTTAGTTTCTTTGCCAATTCGGAGGCTGTTATTCCGGCAATCTTTATCTTTGTTGATTTCACCAATATTTCCGGTGCGTCGCCTTCGCCGGTAAGATATTTTACTAATCCGAAACCGAGACGGTATCTGTCGTTTGTTACCGGGATGTTATCAATGAATTTATCTACGATATTATAAACTTGCCTTTCCAAAGAATCAGCCGGAAACTCGTTTACTGCCGGGGGAGGAAGTGATGTCATTTTTTTTACCTTTAAATTGGAAAACTTTCACTGTGAAAATAAGCAAGAAAATAAAATGGAACAACTTTTATGATGGTAAATGGATGATGTTGTATGGTAAATGGAATTCACAAAATTAAAATCAGAATAATTCTTAGATGAAGAAATCTAAAGAAGCTCAACATTCTCGGCTTTAGCATGGAGTGAGATACTGGGCTTCGGGAATAATTCGGTAACCAACTGGGCGAAAATTATTAACGTAGCAGCACCATCTTTTTCACTTCCTTAAAATCATTCGCGGTGAGCACATAAAAATATATGCCGCTTGGTAATTCGTTGCCTGTGTTAAATTCAATTTCATATAAACCGGCATCTTTGTATTCCGAGAGGAGAGTTGAAACTTCTTTCCCCAGTATATCGAATACAATCAGTGTTACAAAACTTTTTTCCGGAATTTGAAATATGATTTGTGTTGTCGGATTGAAAGGATTGGGAGAATTCTGAAGTAATTCGAAAGCTGAATTCGATTTTTTGTTGGAGCCAGTATAACTTTTCGATTCAGGATCACCCTCAACAGAAATGGAAACACTCGCAGAAGGCTCGGAAATACCAACTGAATTCTCGGCTCTAACACGATAATAAATATCATCCATATTAGCTTCGGGCAGTGGCGGAATATACTCGAGAACATCCCGCCAGGAAGTTGAATAACTATAACCAAAAAGATCCACCCAGTTTTCCCAATTTCGCTTTTTATCTATATAATATTTTGTGACTTCTTCAACAGTTGGATTCACATTCCATGTAACCTTTGGTCGCCCGTCGGAATCACGGATAACTGCTACGCTGGTTGGAGGCGTAGGCTGCGATAATTGATGATATACTTTTACCGATACAATGTTGGTAGGTACATCGGAAATGTTGCCTGCATTAGTTGGTTTAATATAAAAATGAGCGTAGTAAAAAGAATTAGGATCGTAATTCCGGGAATTATCTAAATAATATAGTGCCGTACTTTGAGGTTGACTAATTTCAGTAAATTGATTTAATGGCGGTGGTACTGATGAATTACTTTCTACCACATATACTTTGGAAACAGACTGACTTGTAAATTTCTCATCGTATGCCCAAACCAATTTGGGGTGATTATTTTCAACTATTAAAGATAAACTGTTATTCCAATTTGTTTTTGCCTGGTAATTTATCGCGTTTGTAGTCCCCAGGTAATTGTTATTTGCATCATAGGCTTTCACAAAATAATAAACCGTAAACGGTGAAAAATACGGGCCGCAAAGTGTAGTATTGTCAATAAATTCGAAAACTGACGATGAAGTCGAAGCAAATTTTAAATATTGGTTCTCAGTAGGAGGCGCTCCCAAATCATAACCACGGTATATATCATATCTATTAGCCGTGCGGTTTTGATCATCCGAATAGATGCCATAAATTAAATGAGGTGGATAATCCTGCTCATATGTTGAAAATAATGCATTCGGCCAGTAGTACTGTAATCCATATGAATTGAATTGAAGGAAGCCATTTATTATATCATTTCTATTAATTATAACTGTACCGATTGGAATATCTTCGTTAAGAAAATCACCAAAATAAAGAGTACCATTTTCACCATGGCGACATACCATTGATATATATACATCTCTTCCCATAATAGTATTGGTGGAACGATGAACGGGATAATAATAAAAAATCTGCTTTTTTAATGATCCGCTATTTCCGATAGCACCAATTTCAACTCTATATAATGTCAAGCCCAGCTTATTATTTTCATTAACAGCATCGCCCTCAATATCAAAATAAAAACTCAAAGAACCGGCAGTGCCATATTTTGAGTCAATAAAATAATTATAACTCTGATTACTTATAGGGACAATGTCATAAGCATTCAAGTGGTCTTGTGGAAACCAAATCGTTCCTAAATCATTAGATTTGTTAATTGTAACAGAGGCATAGATTGAATTATCCGGCCAAATAATTCGAATATTTAATTCATCATTTACCAACTGCTCTTCACCTTTCTTTTGTGTATAAACATCAGTGAATAATAATAATAGTATTAAAATTATATATTGCATATTGCCTCCTACTATTTATAACAATATAAATATTTACCAACACCTCTAACAGTTCCAATAACAAGATGTCCATTCTTTGAAATTGCCGGCGATTGAGGACATAATCCCTCAACCGTTTTTGACCATAATACGAAACCGTTGGAATCAATTGCATACAATATTTTATCGAAACTAACAAAATAAATAACACCATTTAAATCACTCACAAGAGAAGCTGTATAAGCATTTATTCCTATTTCCCATCTCAACTTACCTTCATAGTTCAATGAGATAAGATGGTCCACTACTCCAAAATATATATTTCCATCTTTGTCGATTGTAAGATCACTTCCTATTTCCGAATTAGGTTTATAAATATATTTTATTTCCCCGGAAGGATAGAAGCATATTATTCCATTATAATCCGTTTCTGATGTCTCGGAGTATATATAAATATTCCCTTGTGAGTCGATCATCGGAGTGATATAGAATGTGGCTCCGTTTTTATTAAACTGCCATTTTATTTCTCCAGTTAGATTTAAAGCAAAGAAAGTATTGGATGCTATATAAATACTGTTCCCGTCTGGAGACAACATTATAGTTGTATAGCGTGAACCTCCTTCATTTAGATTTTGTGTCCATATAATATTACCATTTTTTGAAACAGCATATAAATTTCCATCGGAAGCAAAGCAATAAATTGTTCCATCCAATCCTACATTCATAGCATTGTTTATATTAGTAGGCAATTTTAATTGCCAGATAATTTCCCCTTTGTTTGTAAGGCAAAGAATATTCCCGTTTTTTTCTCCAACATAAATATTGCCTTCGGAATTTAGTATGGGCGGTGATGTGTTCTTATAATGAGACAGTGGATATTTCCATTTTAAATTGCCACTAAAATCAATAGCATACAAAGCGCTACCAGTGCCAGAAGTATCGCTATATGAAATAGTATAAATAATTGAATCCCTTGAAATTACATGTGATAAAAATGATTGATTATTATCAGGATATGTTGGGAATTCAATAATCCAACAGCGAATTGGATAGTTGGTTGGTCCAGCGAATTTGCTTCTTCCATTGCACTGTGGATTTCCCCTGTGCATCGGCCAAACTTCATCCAAACTCGGCCATGCTATATCTTCCTGGTAGCCGGGCGGTTTAGTTGGCGGCGGCTCGGTGGCGTCGCAAGTTAAAAGTAAAAAGTTGAAAGTAACAAGAAAAAGAGATGATTCTGAAATCAAAATAATTTTTTTCATCGGCTTAGCCCTTAAATTTATTGTGCAAGAAAAATTGATGAAAAATATTTGTGAAAGTCATAGACGAACTGTTCCTACAATTTTACCCACAGAAAACTTAATTTAATATTGGGTTTTACACAACCCATAATTTTGTATCGCTGTCTCTTATTAACTAAATTTGCCACTCAAAATCGGATCGATATTTATTGGATAATCAAATCAACAGGATTCTTGTAATCCGCCTCAGCTCGCTCGGAGATATTATTCTCACCACACCGGTTATCCGCAGTTTGAAAAAGAGATATCCTGCCGCCGCAATAGATTTTTTAATACGGGTTGAGTACAGTGATGTTGTAAAACATAATCCCAATATCAATTCGCTGCACGTTTTTCAACGGAATAGTATTGAGAAAGAATTCCGTGAAATTATCAGACAGAAAAACTATGATTTGATTTTGGACTTGCAGAATAATTTGCGTAGCCGGAGAGTAACCGCCGGATTCAAAGGCGATATTTACAGATTCAAAAAACCTTCGTTCAAAAAATTTCTTTTGGTGAACTTCAAGATTAATAAACTTATTCCGCCGGTTTCGATAACTCAAAGATATGCCGATTCATTTCCCGGACTTCAATTGGATGACGCCGGTGCAGAAATATTTTATCACAAGCAAGATCAGCTCGAACTTTCGGGCAATGAAAATTATATCGGAATATGTCCTGGCTCGCGTCACTTCACAAAAAAATGGCCGGAAGAATATTTTATTAAGTTGTGCAGAAAGCTGATCTCGGAAAATTACAAACCGCTTCTATTCGGCGGGGCAGACGATGTCGAACAATGCAAGAGAATAGTGAATGAAGTTTCCGGTGCAGCAAATTTTTCGAATAACGATGAAATTCTGCAAACAGTATCTGATATGAAAAAGTGTAAAGTTGTAATCTGCAACGATTCGGGAATGATGCACGCAGCCGCGGCTGTGAGTGTGCCTGTCATTGCTATTTTTGGTTCGACTGTAAAAGAATTTGGATTCACTCCCTACAAAGTAACAAATTTAATTTTAGAAAATAATTTAGTATCTTGCAGACCGTGTAGTCACACTGGCAAGGAAGACTGCCCGCAAAAACATTTCAGGTGCATGCAAGATATTACGCCTGCGCAGGTATTCGATCAATTCAAGGGTTTTATAAACACCTTATGAAAAGTTACTGGTATATTTTTTATAATTATTTGATTATTCCGCTGATCTACATTTATTTCAGAGTTTTGGGTCTGTTCAATTCCAAAGTGCGAAAAGGGATTAAGGATAGGAAAAAACTTTTTGAAAATTTAATCATCGGACTGACCGGATTGGATAGGTCTAAGAAAATGGTTTGGTTTCACTCCGCTTCAATGGGTGAATTTGAACAGGCCAAACCGATAATTGAACAACTGCAAGTTGATAACGATATCAATATTGTCGTAACATTTTTCTCGCCATCGGGGTATGAAAATTCTCGTAACTACCGCCAGGCGGATATTGTTTCATATCTTCCGCTTGATACGCCAATGCTTGTAAATAGATTTTTAAATTTGGTTAAACCCAACCTCGCAGTCTTTATGCGTTATGATATCTGGCCGAATTATATTTGGAAATTGCATTCTCGTTCCATCCCAATCTTTCTCGTTGATGCAACAATGAGGAAAAATTCAAAGCGGAAATGGTTTGTGGCGAGAGATTTTCACAATTCACTTTTCAAAAGTTTTACCAGAATACTATGCGTCTCGGACGATGACGTAGCCAACTTCAAACATTTTAATGTGGCGGCCGATAAAATTAAAGCAGTAGGCGATACGCGATTTGACAGAGTCTATCAAAAGAGCAGAATAGCGAAAGAAAGAAGTTTATTTAAGGAAGGATTTTTCGGCGATAAAAAAGTTTTTGTGCTCGGCAGTTCATGGGAGAACGATGAAGATGTAATGCTGCCTGCTTTACTAAAGTTAATGAAGTATGATAAAGATCTAATTCTTATAATTGTTCCACACGAACCCACAATAATTCATCTCGAAAAATTGGAAAATATTTTATATAAAAAATTTTCTTCAATCCGTTTCTCGTTTTTGAATAATTACAATGACGAAAGAATCATTGTCATCGATTCTATAGGTATCTTACTCACATTGTATTCGTATGCAAACGCAGCCTATATCGGCGGAAGTTTTAAGCAAGGAATTCACAATGTGCTTGAACCCGCAGTCTACGGTATCCCGGTTATCTTCGGTCCCCGGATAGAAAACAGCCAGGAAGCGAATGTGCTCGTTTCTAAAGGCGGCGGATTCAAAATAAATAACAAAATAGAAGCTTACAAAATTTTACGAAAACTGCTGTCGAATGAAAATTTCAGAAACGAAGCCGGAAGAATATGCTCGGCTTACGTCGAAAAGAACATCGGCGCGACCGAATCGATAGTAAAAGAGATTAACGAAATTTTAATATAGCAGCAACCTCAGTTTTGCTCATGGGTAATATAAAAATAAAAGGAAAGGTTAATTATGAAAACAAAACTGGAAGTATGGCAGCAGATCCATGATATCGGTCTAAAAAATGTTAACAACATTTTCTATAATTTAAGCTCGCCTGCACTTTACGAACAGGCAATCCGGAGAAGGGAAGCGCTTGTTTCACATCTGGGTCCGCTTGTTGTTAGAACCGGGCAGCATACCGGCAGAAGTCCGAATGATAAATTTATTGTTAAAGAATCGTCAAGTGAAAGCCATGTTTGGTGGGGAAAAGTAAATAAATCTATTGAAGAAAAATATTTCGACAGAATTTATGGACACATTCTTTCTTACTTTCAGAATAAGGATTTGTATATCCTTGATGCTTATGCCGGGACAGACCCCGATTACAGAATGCCGATACGAATTATAACAGAAACGGCATGGCATAATTTATTTTCGAGAAATCTTTTTGTTGTTCCAAAACAAGGCGAGTTGAGTCATCATCATCCCGAATTTACAGTAATTAATGTTCCGTATTTTCAAGCCGATCCGGAAACCGACGGCACAAACTCCGGATTGTTTATTATAATAAACTTCGCCAAAAAACTTGTGCTTATCGGCGGAACAAGTTATGCCGGTGAAATTAAGAAATCTATTTTTACAGTTATGAATTATTTGATGCCGCTGCGCGGAGTTATGTCTATGCATTGTTCGGCAAATGTGGATGATGCAGGAAATGTTGCTATTCTATTCGGACTTTCAGGCACCGGTAAAACTACGTTATCAGCTGATCCGAAAAGAAAGTTAATAGGAGATGATGAACACGGATGGACAGAAAAAGGCGTCTTCAATTACGAAGGCGGTTGTTACGCAAAAGTAATCAATCTTTCGAAGGAAGCCGAGCCGGATATTTATGAAACAACAAGAAAATTCGGTACCATCCTCGAAAACGTTGCTATGGATATGGAAATAAGAAGATTGGATTTGGATGATGATTCTCTCACAGAAAATACCCGCGCGGCTTATCCAATAAATTATATCAACAATATCGAACCGGGCGGAATGGCGGGTCATCCTAAAGATATCGTTATGTTGACTGCCGATGCTTTCGGAATACTTCCGCCTATTGCAAAGTTAACAACCGAACAGGCAATGTACCATTTCATTTCCGGTTATACGGCTAAAGTTGCCGGAACCGAAAAAGGAATAACGGAACCGAAAGCTACTTTCAGCGCTTGCTTCGGAGCACCGTTCATGGTACTAAAACCCTCGGTGTACGGAAAACTTCTCGGTGAAAAGATTACAAAACATAATGCAAAATGCTGGCTGATAAATACCGGATGGACAGGCGGTCCTTACGGAGTTGGCAGCAGGATGAAAATCAAATATACCAGGGCAATGCTGAATGCTGCGCTTAACGGCGAACTCGATAATGTTGAAACTTTCGAAGAGCCGTACTTCGGTTTACAGGTACCTGTTGCAATTAAAGATGTGCCGCAGGAAGTATTGAATCCCCGAAACACCTGGGCTGACAAAGAGAAGTACGATGAGACCGCCAGAAAATTAGTGAAGATGTTTCTCGAGAATTTTAAAGATTACGATGCTTATAAAGACGAATCAATTCGATCTGCCGGTCCGAAGGAAATTTAGTACAACAAAATAAATTCACTTTTCTAAACATCCTGCAAAGTGAGAGGTTTATTTATATATGCGCATATTCTGAGAAAATCAGCAATATTCAAAGAAATACTTAAAGATCACCTTGCAAATTTAAAGCTGGACTTTTAATTTGCAAGGTATGATTAATCGAAAAATTCATAAGGATATTGAAGAGTCATTAAAAATTTTCCCGGTCGTTGGAATTCTTGGTTCGCGGCAAAGCGGAAAAACAACATTGGCAAAACATATTCAGAGAGGGATACCCGATTCCATTTATTTTGATCTTGAACTCCCGTCAGATGATTTCAAATTGCGCGAACCCGAATTGTTTTTATCCGAATATAAAAATAAGCTTATCATCATTGATGAGATTCAGCAGAGGCCCGAATTGTTTGCAGTATTGCGAGCGCTTATCGATAAAGATAGGCAGCCTGCGAGATTTATTATTTTGGGTTCTTCCTACCCCGATCTGATTCGAAAATCGTCCGAGAGTCTTGCGGGAAGAATCATTTACCACTATTTACCGCCATTCCAGATTAACGAATTAATGAAAAATGGAACATCAATTCAAAAACTCTGGCTGGTTGGCGGTTACCCGGAAAGTTATTTGGCTGATGATACCAATAAAAGTTTTATATGGCGTAATGCTTTTATCGATACTTTTCTTGAAAGAGATTTACCGAAGTTCGGAATTAAAATTCCGTCAATTCAAATTAGAAGATTCTGGAGTATGCTGGCTCATATGCACGGAAGTATTTGGAACGCAAGCAAAATATCTGCATCGCTCGGAGTAACTTCACCTACCGTTAAAAATTATCTCGATATTCTTGAGAACACTTTTATTGTCAGGCAGCTTCAACCTTATATTGCGAATATTAAGAAGAGATTGGTTAAATCGCCAAAAGTTTATATTCGCGATAGCGGACTTCTGCACTCCGTTTTGAATATCAAAGAGATGGATGATCTTTTCGGCAATCCAATCTCAGGCTATTCGTGGGAAGGATTTATCATTGAACAGATATTGAATAATCTTCCGATAAATTTTGATGGGTATTTTTACCGTACAGGCGCCGGCGCTGAAGTTGATTTAGTTATAACAAAAGCAGAAAAACCGGTTTTGTGTGTTGAGATCAAATTATCTTTATCACCGCAATTGTCGCAGGGTTTTTTTAACGGTATGTCGGATATGAAATGTGAAGACGGGATAGTCGTTTATCCTGGAAACGAAGAATTCTTGTTAAAAAATAATATAAAAGCCGTTCCCTCTTCAAACCTTTCCGGATTTCTACAAAAACATTTGTGATCAGCTTTAATTATTAATTGGGACGATAAATTCATCGTCCCAATTAATTCGGTTCTATATATATATTACTTTATTTCTTCTCACCTGACTTGTGCCAAAATTTCAAAAGTCAAAAAAAGCAGCGTTTATGAAGTAAATATTGCATAAATTTCGAAAAATGTCAT
>JAZDFC010000036.1:0-3291 GCA_043808235.1 bacterium | reverse complement strand
ACCGGTGTAGCCGGCGCTTTCTTCATGGGATTAACGATGGGTATTGTTGCAGCTCCATGCATCGGTCCATTTGTTTTGGGGTTGGTTACTTATGTTGCAGCAAAAGGGGATCCGGTTTACGGATTTTTAATGTTCTTCTTTATGGCTGTTGGGTTGGGACTACCCTATTTGTTTTTAGCATTGTTCTCGGGTAAAATAAAAGCGCTGCCTAAAGCAGGATTTTGGATGGAAGCCGTTAAACATATTTTCGGTTTCTTGCTTGTAGGAATGGCTATCTATTTCCTCGGGCCGCTTATCCCCAAAGAAGTTAATCATTACCTGCTTCCAGTATATATGATTTTTGCCGCACTTTATCTTCTTTTTGTTGACAAACTTGCTAACAATATCAAGGGATTCAGAATTTTCAAAATCGTTTTTTCATTGCTGATGATCGGGCTGGCTGTATTCATGTTATGGCCGGTTGAAAAGAATTCCCCCGACTGGCAGAAATACTCCGATGCCGCATACGAGCAAGCGTTGGCAAGCAATCAAAAAATTCTTGTAGATTTTTATGCCGATTGGTGTATACCCTGTAAAGAATTAGATGCGTTAACATTTTCGGATATTCGCGTTGTGGAATTATCCAAGGAATTTGTGTGTTTCAAAGTTGATATGACACAAACAATGTCCGATGAAACAGAGATAATAAGAGACAAGTTTAAAATTTTAGGAATGCCTACCGTACTGGTCATCGATACGAAGGGGCAAGAAGCAGACAGACTAACAGGATTCTTATCAGCAAATGACTTTCTGGATATTCTGAAGAAAGCTAATTAACATGTTTAATTGCGATAGCGTGTGTGATTTAATATCTTTGAATAGATATTCTAACTAAGAATTATTTGAATAAATAATGAGCTTTAATAATGTCACAAGATAAAATTAGTTCAAAAGAAGTACAAAGCCTTAAAGATGTAACCGTTCGGTTTGCCGGAGATTCCGGTGACGGTATGCAGTTAACAGGTATGCAATTCAGTGATACTACGGCCATTGTTGGTAATGATCTAAGTACACTACCCGATTACCCTGCTGAGATTCGCGCCCCAGCCGGGACATTATACGGCGTCAGCGGATTCCAGCTCCATTTCAGTTCAACAGAAATTCACACACCGGGGGACACTCCCGATGTTTTGGTTGCAATGAATCCTGCTGCGTTGAAAATCAACATGAAAGATTTGAAACCGGGCGCAACCATCATTGCTAATAAAGATGCATTTGATCCTAAGAGCCTGAAGCAAGCCGGGTTCGATGCTAATCCGCTGGAAGATGATTCGCTGGATGGGTATCAACTATTCTCCGTTCCAATTACTTCATTAACAACCGAGGCGTTGAAAGAGAGTACGCTTTCTACAAAAGAAATCACACGCTCCAAGAATTTTTTCGCTTTGGGAATAATGTACTGGTTATTCAGCAGACCGTTGGAACCGACTATCGATTGGATTAAAACTAAATTCGGCAAAAATCCTCCCATAGCGGAAGCCAATGAAAAAGTATTAAAAGCCGGTTACTACTTTGGCGATCATACTGAAATTTTTACAACCAGATATAATGTTGACCCTGCACATTTACCAAAAGGAAAATACAGAAGTATAAACGGTAATGAAGCTCTTGCTGTGGGTTTTGTTGCTGCATCCCAGTTGTCAGGTATTCCATTATTTTTAGGATCTTATCCTATCACACCTGCATCTGAGATTTTGCATTTTTTAAGTAAGTACAAAAATTATGGTGTAAAAACTTTTCAAGCTGAGGATGAAATAGCGGCTATTACATCTGCCATTGGCGCCTCATTCGGTGGTTCGCTTGCATTAACAACTACAAGCGGTCCCGGCATGGCATTGAAAACAGAAGCAATGGGTTTGGCGGTTATGACTGAATTACCGTTAGTAATAGTGAACATTCAGCGTGGCGGGCCGAGTACTGGCCTCCCGACAAAAACTGAACAGGCCGATTTACTACAAGCAATTTACGGAAGAAACGGGGAAGCGCCTATCGCAGTGATTGCAACTTCTACTCCTGGTGATTGTTTTGATTTGGCAATTGAGGCTTCGCGTATCGCGATGAAATATATGACACCGGTAATTTTATTAAGCGACGGTTACATTGCAAACGGAACTGAACCTTGGAAAATACCGAACGTAGCAGATCTTCCTAAATTCAATGTTGAATATAGAACAGAGAAAGAAGGATTTTATCCCTATTTAAGAAATGAAAATCTTGCGCGCCCATGGGTTAAACCCGGTACACCGGGATTGGAGCACAGAATCGGCGGGCTTGAAAAAGCTGACATTACAGGTGAAGTAAGTTACGACGGCGATAATCACGAAAAGATGATTAAACTAAGAGCACAAAAAATTCAAAACATTCAGAATGATATTCCTGATCTTGAAGTCAGATTTGAAAAAGAAGGTGAACTTCTGGTTTTAGGTTGGGGCGGAACATACGGCGCTATTACCGAAGCGGTTGAACATGCAAGAGCGGAAGGACTAAAAGTGTCGCAAGCACATTTGAAATACTTGAACCCTCTCCCAATCAACACAGGTGAAGTTCTTAAAAGATTTAAGAAAATTCTTATACCGGAATTGAATATGGGACAACTTTCTAAGCTTATTAAAAGTGAATATTTAATTCCGGTAATATCTCAGGCAAAAGTGAAAGGATTACCATTTAAATCATTCGAGATTCTTGCTAAAATCTCAGAAGTACTTGGAGGCAGCAATGGAAAATAAAATAGATGTAGGTGAAGTTAAGTTAAAAGCAAAAGATTTTTCATCAGGGCAGGAAGTTAGATGGTGTCCGGGTTGTGGTGATTATTCCATTCTTGCTCAGGTTCAAAGATCATTCCCTGAAATCGGTGTAAAGAAAGAAGATATCGCATGGATCTCCGGTATCGGTTGTTCAAGCAGGTTTCCTTACTATATGAATACTTATGGATTCCACAGCATTCACGGAAGAGCCCCTGCCATAGCAACAGGTTTAAAAATTGCACGTCCGGAATTATCAGTCTGGGTTGCAACCGGCGATGGTGATTTGTTGAGTATCGGAGGTAATCACTTTATTCATGCTTGCCGTAAAAATATTGATATCAATATGATCCTTTTCAATAATCGAATTTATGGATTAACTAAGGGACAATATTCACCGACATCAGAAGCGGGAAAGATTACAAAGAGTTCTCCGTTCGGGAGTATTGATCATCCTTTTAATCCACTGTCTCTCGCTATAGGCGCTGAAGCAACATTCGTTGCACGATCT
>JAZDFC010000035.1:0-96401 GCA_043808235.1 bacterium | reverse complement strand
GCAAATGAATTATTGGGGATTCGGAATAGATTTCGGGATCCCGTTGTTCAGTATTATGGATTTAAAAATTGTTGAAGGCGGTGTTACTTTCTTAAATACGGAATTCAAGATTACAACTTATGAAGGCGATGTTAATTTATCTGAAGTAAAATATAATAGCGATGAATCGACTATTGCTTATTATATCAGCAGTGGATTTATTTTACACATAATTCCGAATTATATAAGTATTGAAGGTTCCGCCCAGTATTCGATTATAAGCATCGATAAATTGAATGGAGAAAAGGTAACTTTCCCAATTCTCGATAAGAAAAAAATGATTGAGGCTGGAGGCTTCGGAGCTACTGTTCAATTAAACGTTGGAATTCCTTTCTAAAAAATTTCCGGGATAAATTTAATGGCACTTACAAAATTAGATAAGGCTTCCATAATTGCAATTAAAGATTGCATGGGAGCGAAAAAGGGTGAATCAATTTTAATAATTAGTGATGAGTTTAAGCGTGAGATTGGTTTATCACTGTTCGAAAATGCAAAGCGACTTGGATTCGAATCATTATATGTTGAAATGAAGCCGGGTAAAATTAACGGTGAGGAGCCGCCTGCTATCGTATCGGAATTGATGAAGAAATTCGACATTGTTTTAATCCCAACCTCAAAATCACTCACACATACCGATGCCCGGCGAGCCGCATCTTTATTGGGCGCACGCATTGCAACTTTTCCCGGAATAACAAAAGAAGTAATGATACGGGGATTGAATGCCGATTATAAGAAAATAGCTGCGTTAACTCTCAAGTTGAAGGACCTCTTTGAAAAAACTAAGATTGTTCGTGTTACTTCAAAACTCGGTACTGATATTACGATGGACATCACCGGAAGAAAAGCTCTTCCGAGTAAAGGTTTGTTCCATGCAAAAGGGGAGAGCGGCAACTTACCCACAGGCGAAACATTCGCAGCACCGATTGAAGGATCCTCAAATGGAGTTTTCGTCGTTGACGGTTCATTTGCAGGAATCGGGATGATGACAAAAAATAATATCAAAGTTGAAGTTAAAGATGGTTATGCTATCAAAATTACCGGCGGCGCACAGGCGAAAAAATTGAATAAAATGCTTGACGAAGTTGGTAAAGAAGCGCGAAGCATAGCCGAATTTGGAATCGGTACAAACGACAAAGCAAAGTTAAGCGGAATACTTTTAGAAGATGAAAAAGTTCTGGGCACAATTCACATCGCACTCGGGAACAATATTTCAATGGGCGGAAATGTAAATGTGCCTATTCACCTCGACGGAGTGGTGAAGAAACCGACAGTTTATTTCGACGGCAAGATGATAATGAAAGAAGGTAAGTTGTTGATTTAAAAAAAACTCCGAGGTTTAACCACTATTGAGGACGAAAACCTCGGAGGTTTCTTTAGGCAAATTTTTTCTTCGCAAGATAGATGCTTCCTTCGAGTGAATATACTATCAATGCAATCCAGATAAAAATAAATCCGATCATCTTGGCTTCGTTCAATGGCTCGTTGTAAACATAGGCACCAATCAAGAATATCATTGTCGGATAAATGTACTGCATTATCCCGATCAACGAAAGGTTTATCAACCGCGAACCCGCGATGAAAATCATTAGCGGAAGTCCGCTTATGATTCCGCTTCCGATCAACATTGAAGTAACAGATAAATTAGAGAAAAATGAATTCGTTCCATTGAAGGATAGGAATGATATGTAAACCAATGCCGGAATTGATAACATTGCCGTTTCGAGCATAAGTCCTTCAGCAGAATTTAACGGCGATTTTTTTCGCATCAATGAATATAACAACCAGCTTGTCGCAAGGTAAATTGAAATCCACGGGAACTGTCCGTATAATATTGTTGTCGCAATTACTCCGATGAAAGCAATCGCTACTGCTACCCATTGCAACGGTCTCAATTTTTCTTTGAGGAAAAAGGTGCCTAAAAAAATATTGAGCAGCGGACTAATAAAATATCCGAGACTCGTTTCAATGATGTATCCCGCGTTCACTGCCCATATGTATAGGCTCCAATTTGAACCGATGAGCAAGGCGGGAAGTAAGATTTTATATTTCTTTTCAACTGTTTTCATCTTTGAAAAAAATCCTTTCCAGCCTTTCCGGTAAGAAATTATGATCACGAAAAAAATGAAGGACCAAAATATCCTCTGCGAAACGATTTGCTCCGAAGGTACATTGCTCAACATTTTCCAATAGATTGGATGCAATCCCCAAAATATATATGCGCTCAGTGCGTAAATAATTCCACGGTTCATATTTGTATCAAGTAATTAATATTTCGTCTTCAACCACGTCGTGGTTGTCTTTGATTTTGCTTTCTATTAAAACTACAGATATTTGACCACTTCGCGGTCAGATCTATTTATCTTATTCGTTCATGCGAGGACTACGAAGTAGTCCAATCTATGTAAAATCGTGAAAAAGTTACAATCTACGACTGCGGAGCAGTCGAAGTTTTTTACTGCCGACTGCCGACTGCAATCTATTCAGCATTTTTCATTTCCTCTTTCAGAACTTCTGCAAGAGTTTTTATCGCATACCTAATTTGTTCTTCTGAAACGTTTGTAAAATTCAACCGCATAGTTTCCAATCCATCTCCCGGATTAGGAAAGAAGAATTTACCGGGTACGTACCCGATACCTTTCTCAATAGCTTTGGGATACACTTTCTCCATATCCATTCCTTTCGGACCTTCCACCCAAAGAAACATACCACCTTCGGGCTTTGACCATTTAAAATCATCCGGAAAATATTCTTCGAGTGAATTAAGCATGGTTTGTAACTTAGGTGCGTAAATCTTTTTAATCTTTTCGACTTGTTTTGGTACGTACCCGCCGGATAAATATTCCGCCGCAAGAGCTTGAGTGTATGTGCATGCATGCAAGTCGATTCCTTGTTTCGCAATCACAAGCCACCTACCTATAATTTCCGGTGCAACATAAAAACCAATTCTCATTCCAGGGGCAAAAATTTTCGAAATCGTACTGACATAGATTACATTTTCCGGTGCGAGTGATTTGATTGTTGCAACCGGTTCTCCTTTGTATCGAAGCGCGCTATAAGGATCGTCCTCAATCAACAAGGCACCGTATTTTTTGATGTTTCCGGCAATTTGCTCTCTTCGCTTAATACCGATTGTTTTTCCCGAAGGATTTTGAAATGTTGGAATTGTATAAATAAATTTTACAGGGTACAGTTTTAAAATATCTTCCATGGATTCGGGAATCAATCCCTCATCATCAGTTTCAATCTGTGCATATCTTGCCTGGTATGCATTGAATGATTGTAGCGCAGCAAGGTAGGTGGGGCCTTCAACGGCAATATAATCACCGGGATTAATTAACAACTTGGCAATTGCATCAAGAAATCCTTGTGAGCCGCTTGTTATTTGTAAATTGCTAAGTTCGGCATTTACTCCTTTTTCTTTGCAATACTCAATCAATGCTTTACGTAGTGGAAGAAATCCTTCCGTCATATCATATTGAAGTGCGGTCGAGCCATATTTCGCAATCACTTTCTCAGTTAACTCAGGAATCAAATCCATCGGGAAACTGTCGGGAGATGGCAATCCACCACCGAGTGAAATCATACCAGGATTCGCAGCTACTTTTAATAATTCTCTTATCGCGCTCGCTCTCATGTTCGATGTTCTTTCAGCAAATAATTTTTCGTAATTCATAAAATCTCCGGTTTGCATATCTTAGTACTTCTTAGTGTACAAAGTGACTTGGTGGTTAAAGGCTTAAACCACGAAGGCACTAAGAGCACAAAGTTTCACTATGATATTAATTTTCGTAAATATATTTGATTGCTTTTGACAGTCTATTAATTCCTTCCACAATTTCATTCTCATCAAGACTCGCAATCGCAAGTCGGAAATATCTTTTATTATCCGGTTGGGGATAAAAATCTTTTCCCAATGCAAGCCGTATCTTATATGAAAGAAATATTTTATTCAGATCTTCATAACTCAATTTGGTGCAGCTCAACGAAATCCAGATTGTAAATCCACCGTTCGGTTCAATCCAGTAAACATTTTTAAAAATATTCTTATTCTTACTCATGTTCTTCAACGCCTGCATCGCAACCATCATTCGTTTACGGTAAATCTTATGAATTCGCTTAATGTGCAACTCGTAATAACCCTTCTGGCAAAACTCTGCAAGCGCAGCCTGTTCTGGCAATGCGGAGCCAAGGTCGCTAAATCGCTTTAAGGTTGTTAGTCTATCGATACATCCTTGGTTAGCAGCGATCCATCCCAATCGTATCCCCGGAAAAAGAATTTTCGAAAAACTGCCTATGTAAATGACAATATTATTTATATCCATCGATTTAATTGGGAGCGGTACTTTACCGAAATATTTCATCTCTTCTTCATACGCATCTTCGATGATAGGTACCATATATTTTTCGAAGATAGCAATTAATTTTTCCCTGTGATCTTGCGATGAGGTTATCCCGGTCGGATTATGAAAATTCGGCATCGTGTAAAAGAATGCAGGTAAACCCTTTTTAAATTCCCTTTCAATAATGGATAAATCAACACCGTCATTAGTCATAGGTATCGTTACAATCTCGCAGTTATAAAATGAAAGGGTTGGAATAATCATTCCGTATGTTGGCGATTCAACAAACACACGAGAACCCGGTCTTGTAAAAAGTTTCATCAACAGATCGATTGCATTCTGCGCGCCGTTGGTAATTAGTATTTCTTCCGACTTAACTGAAATCGCATGCGATCGCATTCGTCCCGCGATGTATTCTCTTAGCGGGAAATATCCTTTCGTCTCTCCGTAATCAAGAACTTTATCTCCCCGTTCTGTAATCACACGGCTGAGTGATTTTTGAAATTCCTTTACCGGGAAAATTCGTGTATCGGGATGAAGCCTGCCGAAATCAATTCCTTCGAATCCCTTTTTACCTTCTTTGAAAGGGTAATCAATTACACCGAACATTTTGTGTACTTTCTCAGCCATCGGATTTACTTTTTGCGACCAATTGATTTCGCTTCGAACGGATTGTTGATCGGGCAAGCTTAAATCTCTTCGCTGCCTCACATATGAGTACGAACCCGAACGGCTTTCGATATAACCGAGTGCCCACAATTCTTGGTATGCTTTGTAAATTGTTGTGCGGTTAACACCAAGCTGATTCGAAAATACACGTGTCGGAGGAAGCACATCCCCGGGTTTTAAAATGTCACCGTCGATCTTTTCCTTTAGTTGATCAATCACCTGCCGGAAAAGGGGAGTCTTACTTTTTTTATCGAGATTTAATAAAATCATTTACAATTTCTTATTAATGGCGGTATAAAATTAAGCAGATTTTGGCTCCCCCGAAACAGCCAATTATATTAATTATTAAGCAGTCCAATTAGGGATGTATGTTATCAAAAAGGGACTTATTAAAAACATTTGAGGTAATAGAAATTAAAAAACAGGCACATCCCTCGCCTCCCGATTAAAAACATCGGGACAAGCTCTCAAGAGGGGATAACGTCTTTAAAAGTCCCCTCCTTGGAGGGGATTTAGGGGTGGGTTCACTATATTTGATTAGATGAAAAACAAAATCATTCCATATAATCACTCATTAGTTGAAAAAGCGAGAGAACTTCGCAAGGATAGTACGCTAACCGAAATAATGTTATGGAATGAACTTAAACGTAAACAAGTTCGTGGTTATGATTTTCATCGACAAAAACCAATTGATAAATATATTGTAGATTTTTACTGCCCGAAACTTCAACTTGCAATAGAGGTCGATGGGGAGAGTCATTACGGAAATGAAAATAAAGATGAAGCAAGACAAAAACGAATTGAATCGTTTGGCATATCTTTTTAAGATTTGATGATATGGAAGTAAGATATAACTTGGATAAAGTTATTAGAACGATAGAAGATTGGATTGATAAACATCATTCTTTACACACCCCTCGCCCCTCTTTTTAGAGGGGACTACTCACTTTTAAACAAACACACCCCCCGTCAAAAAGCGCCGGGCAAGCTGTCGACTTCGTTCGACACCTCCCGATAAAAGAAATCGGGACAAGCTCTCTCAAGAGGGGATAACGCGTTTTAAAAGTCCCCTCCCACGGAGGGGATTTAGGGGTGGGTTTTAATTTGCATTGATAATTTGAAGTGGTTTTAAATTACAGACGAAACCTCCAAGGTTCAGCAAACCTCGGAGGTTTGGATGAATTATCTCATCAACACACACTTTTGCGTTTTAATAAAGCTGCCGGTTTTCATTACAATAAAATATATACCGGTAGCAAGCTCACTTCCATAATTATTTCTGCCGTTCCAAAATAAATTGTATTTCCCGGCGGTTTTGAATTCATTGTCGATTAATGTTCTGATTTTTCTGCCAAGGATATCGTAGACAATTACTGTAATATTCGCTTGCTCGGATAAATCAAAATTAATTGTAGTTGACGGATTGAACGGATTCGGATAAGCCGGATGCAAATTTGTTTCTTTCGGAATCGTAATCCCATCGCTCACGTCAACTGTTGAATGATTTTGAATAGTAAAATGACGCGCGCCGATTTGCTCTGAAAAATTTCCATTATTATCCATTATGGAGAAGTAAATATTATGTAGTCCATCTTCATATGCTGTTGTATTTAGGGTGAACGATATTCCGGCGTTATTTGAATTCACGAGTCCGGGAAACTGTACAGCAATATCTCCCCTAATGATGTTATATTCAGGATTGCCAAGATTTACACCATCGATGAAAACCGAAATCGTCGAACCATCGATCGGTATTTCATTTGGCTGCGGTGTAAGAGCCCATCCGGTTATTTGAAAATTATTTCCTGAAGCGATTCCGCCATGCTCAGGATTATCAATGTTTCCGAAGGGGAGTGCCGATCCGGTATTTTGAATTGTGAATGTATTTCCATCCAAATAGGTTTTATTGCCTTCGTAGTCTGTAACCTCAGCGCGGAATTTGTAATCTCCATCTTCAAAAGCATTTGTTAGTAGAGTGCACGTCCAACCTGCACGGTTATTAGCCGGATAGTACGAATAGAATGTTTCGATATCAGGACGGGCACCTTCTATTAAATTAGCGTCGATCATATACACAAAAACATTTTCCGATAATATTCTATAAATTTTCACCGATTGAACAGCAACATCATCCAGCGCCCAGCCGGATAAATTTATGCTGCCGCTCACAACGCGTCCCTCGTCGGGATAATTGAATTCACCAATTGGGGCTGCTGTTTCGTGAAGAATATTCAGATTAACATTTACATATTCCGGCGGATTGGAATTATCCGAAACCGCAACTTTAATTCTTGCACTGTGTTCACCTGCCGGCAGCCCCGCCGGATTAACTGTAACATATACCCAGCCGGTTTCATTACCGGAAGTAGGTTCGAGCGTAACCCAATCTTCGCTTGCCGATACTTCCCAACTTAATGCGCCCGCTCCTTTGTTTTCAATTTTAAATGCCTGTGTAAACGGATTGATCGATGCTGATATTCCCATGGAATTTTCTTTGCTATTATTAAAATCAGGAGTATGTAATCTGCCGGTTGGAGCGCCATAGACGATGTCCGATTTATCTGTTTCAGGTGAACCCCCGCTGCAATTCTGAATACAAAAATATCTACTTCCTATTCCATCCGTATTACCTGCATTATCCGTTGCAGTCCACTCAATTGTATGCACACCATTCGTGTAAGCGCTTGTATTAAAATCATAAGATCCAGCTGCGCCTCTGCTATTTTCATATTCAGGGAATAGTATTGCAATATCCGATCTATATTGATTGTAATTTGGATTACCAACATTAACACCATCAATCCATACATTGATCGTTGATCCGTTTGTCGGTATGTTATTTGGCGGCGGGGTAAGTGCCCATCCGGTATTAGAGTATGCTGATCCATACACTATTCCTCCCTGTTCGGGAGTATCGATAGCGCCGAATGGCTTGACAGCATTTGCATTATCGCAAATAATTGTTCTTGAACCGAGATTAAATTCCTGACCTCCCGCATCGGTGACAATTACAGTGATTACATAACCACCATTTCCACCATTGGGGAGGAAATTTGTCAATAACACGTATCCCCATCCTGCAGATTGATTATTTGGATATTGCGGATATAAAGCTGCAATATCCGGTCTGGCTCCCTCGATCAATTGGGCGTCTCCCACGAATATCAAGTCGCCGTTACTCCCATCTCGATATATTTTTACCGATGAAACACCGTTATCATCCAGAGCCCAGCCGGTAATTGGAACCGAGCTGGAAACTGTAGAGCCATCCATCGGCTGATCAAAGTTACCGAATGGCGGATCTGTTGATTCCGGAGGTAAAATATTAAAATTCACATCTATGTCAAATGGTGGTTCATTAGGTGTATTTACGGTTATGGTGCCCTGGTAATTCCCGGCGGGTAATTGTCCCGGATTTACACTTACATCAAAATATCCTGTGCCATATCCTGAGTTTCCGGTTACATTCAGCCAATCCTGGTTTGAATTTAAACTCCAATTAAATTCTTCATTCAAAAAATTTATGTAAACTGTTTGGGGATTAACCCATGCCTGACCAATAACAGCCGCAAATCCCATATAGTAATGAGATATATAAACGTTGCCCCAGTAGTAATTTGTATAGAGGAAACCTCCATCACCGGCAATCCAAATATTTTTCTTTTTGTCCACAGCAACATCGTTAAAAGTATTTTCATAGCCGATATTAACGCCGCTCCATGTTTCACCATTTGTAGTTTGAAGAAGCGTGCTGTTATTTCCAACGACGTATCCGTTATTCTGATCGGCAAAAATAATATCATTGAGCTGTTGTGATGAGCCTGTATTCTGCTTCGTCCAATTATCGCCGCCATTAGTTGTATTAAGGATTGTTCCGTTCTGCCCGGTGATATAACCAAAATTGTAATCGTGGAAGTAAACTCCGTATAGATATGGATTTGCAGGATCGCCTGCTTTGTAAGTCCAACTTGCGCCGCCATTGGATGTGATATATATTATTCCATTCGAACCAACGATACAGGCGAACTGGTGATCGAGATAAAATATTTTATATAGATGATCCATAGGAGAGGAAGTCATTTGCGGCACCCAACTCTGGCCATGATCATAGCTTATATACACTTTGGATAGTTCGCCAACGATCGATAAAATATTCCCTTTTGCAGAAACCGGATCTCCTGCGGCGATACTATAAAAGGAATAGCTTGTTGGACTTGAGGCTTTTACCCATGTAGCGCCGCCGTCGGAAGTGGTTAAAATTGTACCGTACTCTCCGCTGATAGCCCCGAATGTATAACTTCCATCCTGGCTTTTATTGAATGCAATTCCCGTTAGTTTGGTTGTAACACCGCTTGGAACTTGATGCCATGAGTTACCTGCATCTGTAGTCTTTATTATAGTACCGCTAGTGCCAACTGCCCAGCCGCAAACATCAGTTGTCCAAAATAATTGAGTTAAATCTGCATCGACGCCTGTTGATATCTCACTCCATTCTTCACTTACGTGTTGGGATTGGGCAATGATTTCCGGAAGGAACAATAATATGAATAAACAAAAATATTTCAAGTACAGTAATCCCTTTTCCATAAAAGTCTCCGTTATGATTAAGAAAAAGCACTAATTTATTTTTTATTCTTATCTTCAAAATACTTTATCGGAAATTGAATACTTCTAGACTATTCTAACATCAAAACATCTTCAAAAAAAAGATTGCCCATATGCGACAGATTGTTGGTCACAAAATAAAATCATTCTGAAATAAATCACTAAAAAAAGTATCTATTCGTAACCTAATAAATCTATGTAAATATAATCGGAATTTTTACACAAACTTTAAAAATGATTTTTTTAAGATCGGCGGCAGCATCCCCGTGCTTCTGAAATGCCCGTTATCTTCGAGCTGCTTAATCAGCTTCTTGAAATTACAGGAATTTGGATAATATCTACTCAAATTTCAAAAACGATTTCTTTTCGAGATCGGCAAGCGCAACTTTATAATCCACTAACGCATTCAAACTTGATTGTCTTGCATCAGTTAACCGGAGCTGCATTTGACTCAAATCGAAACTGGTGATGGTACCGGCTTTAAATCTTTCGAGAGTGATTGAATAACTTTTTTCTGCAACCTCAACAGTTTTACTGAGAACATCTACTCTTGCCTTTGCAGAATTGACTCGATTTACTGAGGTTATTATTTCGTTTTTGATCGTCTCCTTTAAATTCTCGACGTCGAGCAATCGTAAACTGTAATCTGCTTCTGCCGCCTCAACCTCCCGGGCATTTTTTCCCCAATCGAAAACCGGTACTGATACTGTAAATGTTACGCTTCTTGTATCGGCGAACTCGTTAAAGACTTTGTTGAATTCATCGTCATTTTTATTAATTCCATAGTTTGCATTCAGTTCCGCCTTGATAGCTGTCCGCGAATCTACTTCATCTACATTCAGTTCAGCAAGGTAAATATCCGACTGTGCGTTCAACAATTCGGAACGGATTTGCAGCGCATTTTCAATTGCTTTATTCAAATTAATCTCAACCGGTTTATAATCAAGCTGAGCAACAACATCAATACTTTCGTCGAGGTTAATACCAATCAATAATTTGAAATTATTGTTCGTTTCCTGGTAAGAAGATTGCGCATTCAACAATTCATTTCTGCTCGAAGCTAAATCAACTTCCAATTGCAGAGCTTCCACTTCTGCTATTAATCCCGCTTTGAATTTGTTCGAGGCTGTCTCATATGAGATTTCATTTTGCTTAACTTTTTCCTCAGCAATCTCTACGTTCTTTTTTGCCTGGTATAATGAGAAAAATCCGACGGTAACGTTGTAAATTATTTCTCTTTCGGCTTGTGTGTAGTTACGTTCTGATTTTTCAAGATTAATTTCGGCTCTCTCAAGGTTTGCCATTTGTGAATTAAATACAAACAACGGCTGCCGAAGACGAATTCCAAGATTAGAATAAAAGTCACGCGAGTCGCCGGTGATCTCACTGAATTGATCCCGTTTGAAAAGTGAACCGAAAATTGAAATGGTTCCATTCGTATAAATTATCGGCTGATTGATTGAGAGCCGGCTCTCGTATTTGGTGGAACCGAATTTAAAAAATTGCTCGCTGCCGGTAGCTGTATTAAATTCGCTCGTAAGTGAACGGGAATAATTTGGCAGATCGAATTCAAGATCGACTGAAGAGCGCAGTCCCAATTTAACCGCTTCGAGATTTTTCTTCGAACCTTCGAGAGAGAATTGTGCAGCCTTGATGCTGTAGCTTTCTCCCATAGCGATTTTAATAGATTCTTCGAGAGTTAAAATATTTTGCGCGGACGTTGTTCCGAATGATAAAATTAACAAGAGGGAAAAAACTATTTGTCTCATAATCCGTTCCTTTGACGAAAATATTTTTCGGATAGTGTTCTATAGCAATCGTTTTTTTTATTTGACTTGGCTGTCACGGACCATTCCGTGACAGAGAATAATTGAGATTTATAAAAAATATTATTCCAGTCATGGTGTGGACCATGACTGCCATGCAAAGTATTTAGTGTGTATAAAGTTATATAAAAAAAATTATTCATAACGAAGCGATTCAATCGGATCTTTATCCGCAGCTTTTTTTGCCGGATATATTCCAAAAATTAATCCCACACACACTGATACTATGAAAGCAAGTAAAATTGAAAACGGTGTAATAATTGTCCGCCACTCAGCATATGAAGTAATCAAAGATGTAATTAAAAATCCGATAGCGATACCGGTAATTCCGCCGGCGATGCTTATAATCATTGCTTCATACATGAATTGATTGAGGATATCTTTTCTTGTTGCACCCACCGCGCGTCGTATTCCGATTTCGCGAGTTCGCTCAAGAATATTGGCGAGCATTATATTCATAATCCCGATTCCGCCGACGAGCAGTGAAATGCCGGCAATAGCTCCCATCACCACGTTAAAAATCTTTTGTGTTTTTTGTTTCTGCTCAAGCAGTGCTTCGGGAATCACAACTTCATAATCCTTAGTATTAAAATGTTTTCTCTTCATTATACGTTCGGTCAACTCAGCCGCTTCTTTTATTAATTCATTGTCTTTTATTTTTACTGTTAATTGATCAACCGACGAGCGGTCGTAGGTTGTTGCCCCCGATCCGAAGCTTCCTATGAAAATCACCATGCCGCTAAACTGGCTCTGTTCTGCAAGCGGGGGAGTAAGTTTATACGACATCGTTGTAAATGGAATGTAGATATCATTGTTGAAATCGCGAAGCCCCAATTTCTCAATGCCCGTGTTAGTAACATTTTTGGGTGAAAGCACTCCAATTACTTTGAACCACATATCGTTAATCTTTATTTGTTTGTTAACAGGGTCTTCGAATCGAAAAAATTCTTCTTTTACACCGTAACCGATTACGCAGACATTCGCATAACCGTCCATATGTTTTTTTTGGAAGAACATTCCCTCCGTTATTGTTGAATTAAATGTCTGCGGGTAGTTCTCGGTTGTACCAATAATGTTCATGATCGAAAGTTTGGATTTGTACGAGACATTCAATGAATAAGACCGCTGAGGCGTTACATATTCTACATAAGGATTTATCACCGAGATGGAATTTGCATCCTTGATATTAAGCCCGGGTGAGAAATTTACTTTCTCGGTTTCTCCTGTTTTGGGGAGTTCAACTTTGTTTATAATAATATTATTGGTGCCGAGAAGTTCAATTTGCTCGAGGGTTTCTTGCCGTGCGCCTTCCCCGATTGAGAGCATCCCGATAACAGCGCCTACTCCGAACACAATTCCGAGCATCGTTAAAAATGTGCGCATTTTATTTGCGCGCAGTTCAACAAAACCGATAATCAAATTTTCTTTGTTCAGCATACTAATTCCTGCCCGGCAGTTCTACCTTATCTGTGTCTGTTTGTTTATCCTTTCTCTCAATTGTAGGATCGATCAATGCTACAACATCGCCGTCCTTGATTCCCTTCGTAATAACAATGTAATCCTCTCCTTTGCTTCCGGTATTCACTTCTATTTCTTCAAACGACGATCCGTTTTGAATATAGACAACATTTTTCCCGTTCTTTTCAAAGATAGATTCCTGCGGAATAAAAAGAGTATTGGGGATTTCGTCAATTACCATTTTGTTGCTTGTCGTCATGCCCGGTTTTAATATTGCAGATTTTTCCGAGATGTCCACAGTAATATCAAATACATTGATATTGCTCTGATCATTCTTCTTCCGTCCAAGGGTTCCTACACTGGAAATTGTTCCGTGAAAAGTGCTGTCCTGGAAAGCGTCAAGTTTTACCAAAACTTTTTGACCGGTTTTTATTTTGCTTACGTCAACCTCATTTACATTTGTTAAACTTTCCATCTTCGAAAGGTCGGGCAATGATATAATCGGCGCACCTCCCCAGGGTGTATCGCCGACAGTATATTTTCTCCCGTTATTAGACCAATTCATTTCATAAACTGCAAGTCCCTCTGCCGGTGCACTCAAAGTTAACGATTCAAGTTCGGCCTGTGCCCGGTCGAGTTCATTCCGTTTCTGTTTAATCTCAATATCCATTTTATTCAATTCGGACTGCTGAATAATTTTCCGCGATTCGTATTCTTGTTTCGTTTGTGCAAAACTTAATTCGTTTTTCTGATGCTGGAGTTTTGCCTCGTGTTGTTTAATTTCGGCTTCGAATTTCATTTGTTCGAGGTTGAGTTTTGATAATTCATAACTCAATTCTGCACTCTTTAACTGCGATTCCATTTGCGCGATTGATGATTTATGATTCGCGAGTAATTTTTCTTTTTCGGATTGCGACATTTCAAGTTGCGCTTCGGCATCCTTCAATTTAGTTAAGGCCTCCGATGGATCGAATTTCACAACCACATCGCCGGCTTTTACATAAGTGCCTTCGGGAATTAGATATACGATTTTAAGGTTCCCCCTGATTCTCGGAGCTGAAACTGTTATTGACTGCTTGGCGCGGATTTCTCCGCTCTCTGTGATTGAAACAATGAAATTTTCTTTTTTCACCTCGTAGGTTGGGATTTTCAAATCATCGCTGCCCAAATTTCCAATCACAACAAATATCAAAATTAAAATTAGGAGGACGATTCCTACCAAAACAAATTTGTTACGGAAGAATGGGGGAAGTTTCGTTTTACTCAAAAATCCCTCCAATTTATCGCCGTAGGTTTTTAAATTCTCGATTAATGAAGTCCTTTTAAGGGCAGCAGCATTTGATTTATCGCTCATTGTAAATCCGAAAAATTGTAATAAGTGTTTGGAAAATAATTAATAAACCGCCGCAAAAAATACGAAAATAATCAGTCCGGTTTAAAGTCATTTAATTATACCACCCCGGATTAAATATCAAATATCAAATAACAAATAATTTTTAATTCTTGCGATGCGTTTATCAAGCATCCAGAAACTAGTAACAAGAATCGCAGTCAAATTAATATTTTGTTATTTTAGTGTTACGATTTCACAACAAATATTATAACTATGTCAACACCAAGAATCACAGCCATCGGCGAAATATTATGGGATGTTTATCCCGATAGAAAAAGATTGGGCGGAGCGCCGTTCAATTTTATTTATCATATTTGGAAACTTTCCGGTGCGGGGAATTTTATTTCGAGTATCGGCAGTGATGAATACGGGAAAGAGATTCTTGATTTCCTAAATTCAAAAGGATTCCCAACTGAATATATATCCGTCGATATTGAACATCCAACCGGAACAGTTCAGGTAAAAATAAAGGAAGACAAAACTCCCTCATTCAAAATATCTTCGGAATGTTGTTACGATTATTTGAGAGCTGATGAAAAGACGATTGATCTTGTCGAAAACAAAACGGACTTACTTTATTTCGGAACACTTGCGCAGCGAAGTGAAATTTCCCGGAATACAATGAAATCATTGAAGGACAAAAACATAAAATATTTTTGCGATGTGAATTTGCGTCATGATTTCTTTTCGAAAGAGATGATTGAAGAAGCGCTGCATGTTTGCGATGTAATTAAATTAAATGCCGAAGAACTTGATAAATTGATAAAAATTCTTATTTTGTCTCCGGATAGAAAGATTGCCGTGAATCAATTAATGAACAAATACAACATCAAACTTATAGCGGTAACGTTAGGTGAAGAAGGCGCTTACCTCCATTTAGGTAATGAGGAAAACCATTATAAATCCAAATCCACATCAGTAATCGACACGGTTGGAGCGGGCGATGCCTTCGCTGCGGTTTTATGTCTTGGTTATCTTGGAAGTATGGAATTGGAAAAAATAAACAAGCTCGCAAACGAGTTTGCTGCCGGTATTTGCCAAACGGAAGGGGCAATACCATTGGATGACTCTTTGTACAATAAATTTAAAAGAGAATTTGAAAATGACAGTTAAAAAAGGAATATATATTCAGCTCTACAATATTCACGGACTAATTAGAGGAACGAATCTCGAACTCGGTAGGGATTCGGATACAGGCGGACAGACAAAATATGTTTACGAACTCGCAAATCAATTAAGCCGTTGCGATGAGATTGAAGAAGTCGAAATCGTAACCCGCTACATCAACGATAAAGAAATCTCACCCGATTATTCCATGTTGGTAGAAATTGTAAATGAAAAACTAAAAATAATTCGAATAGGTTGCGGGGGTGGCAAGTACATTAAAAAAGAAATGTTGTGGAATCATCTCGAAGAATTCGTTGACAAATCTATAAAATATATTAAATCAAAAGGAAGGCTGCCCGATATTATTCACAGTCATTATGCCGATGCCGGTTATGTTTGCACCGAATTAACAAAGTTTTTCGGTATCCCTCTAATTCATACTTCGCATTCTCTTGGTGTAAATAAGCGAAATAATTTATTTATACAAGGATTATCTAATGAGGAGATAGAAAAACGATTTAAAATGTCGAAAAGAATTGAAGCAGAGGAGTCAGTTCTCTTTTATGCAGATCAAATTATTGCAAGTACAAATCATGAAATTGATGAACAATATTCGGCATATCAAAATTTCTCAAGAAACAAATTTGTATTAATCCCGCCGGGTATCAATCTCGAGAAATTTCACCCGTTTAATGAAAAGAGAGAATGGGATGAAGAATCTCAAAAAATACGTGACGGAATTAGAGATGAACTATGGAAGTTTTTTACAAATATGTACAAGCCAATTATACTCGCAATCAGCCGTCCGGATAAAAGGAAAAATATAAGCGGTTTAATAAAGGCCTACGGTGAAAGCTGTGAACTTCAAAAAAAAGCAAACCTCGCAATTTTTGCCGGTTTAAGAAAAGACATATCGCAGATGCCGGATGTGGAAAAGGAAGCATTGACCGAAATTTTATTGCTGATGGACAAGTACAATCTTTATGGAAAAATGGCAATCCCGAAGAGCCATGATTTTGAATATGAAGTTCCCGAATTATATCGTATTGCAGCCGAGACTCGGGGGATTCTTGTGAATGCGGCGTTTGTTGAGAATTTCGGACTAACAATACTCGAGGCCGCTTCAAGCGGGCTGCCTGTAGTGGCTACAAATCACGGTGGTCCGAGAGATATTATTACCAATCTTGAAAATGGTGAGATGATCGATGTTAATAACACCGATGAAATTTCGAGAAGCATCTTGAATATATTAAATAACGAAAGTCTCTGGGATCGGTACTCATTAGACGGAATCAATAAGATCAAACATTTTTATTCGTGGGAAGCGCACACATTAAAATATATTAAAATTATGAATGAATTGGTTTCCAAAGAAGATTATAAGAAAATATTAACCGATACGGGAAAGAGATTTTTTAATTATAAAAAACTGTTAGTGGCGGATATCGATGACACATTGTTCGGTGATTCGGATTCGGAAACTGAGATACAAAAATTATTAAAATCAATGAATCAAAAAATCGGATTTTGTGTTGCTACCGGAAGGCATATCGATTCGGCAAAGGAAATATTTAAGGAGAAAAACTTCATTCTGCCGGACATAATCATTTCAGCTGTAGGTTCGGAGATTTATTATAAGAGCGATTATGAATATATTTACGGTACAGGATGGGATGCTCATATATCATATCAATGGAAACCACAGTTAATAATGAAATTACTGAAAGATTTCCCTTTCTTAAAATTACAGGAACTAACTAATCAGCGAAAATTCAAGATTGCTTATTACGTTGAAGACGATATAGAAAAAATTCAATTAGTAAAAAATCGGTTAATTGAAAATAAAATAAAAGCTAACGTAATTATTAGTCACGATATGTTTCTAGATATACTACCTTTCCGCGCAAGTAAGGGAAGAGCAGTACGCTATTTAAGTTATCGTTGGAATATTCCATATGAATCAATTTTAGTTGCAGGTGATTCGGGGAACGATGAGGATATGTTAACCGGTGAAATGCTCGGCGTTGTGGTTGGGAATTATTCGTCGGAATTGGAAAAGCTAAAAGGTAAAAGAAAAATTTATTTTGCAAAGAATTCTTATGCAGGCGGAATAATAGAAGGAAGTAATTATTATAATTTTTGGGAGGATTAATTATGTCTGATCGCATCATTTACCTTTCGGAAAAATACCCGAACGAGTTTTACTCATTTTTAAAACACGTCGGTTCTTCCGATAAAAAAATACTAATTACCGGCGATCTTAAATCGATATGCCGCGAAATTCATACCGAAAAATATACAAACAATGAATTGCAGCAATTCATCGAAAAGATAAAAGAGACCATATCGCTCGATCATTCAATTTTTATGGATGTGCGCGAAAAAATCGCTTCCGCTTTGTTTTATAAAATTAATTACGAAGAATATTACATCCAAAAAATTGAACCCGGCGAATATCTTTCGATAAAAGCAACAGCTATAAAACCAGAAGTGTCGAACAATATTCTCACACTTAATTTCAAACCATTTTACGATAAATCGCCAGCGGTTCGAGATACAAAATATATCGGCGCCGGGTTTGAATATCTTAACCGATATTTATCAAGTAAAATGTTTACCGACATTGATAAGTGGAAAAATATTTTATTTGAATTTCTCCGGAAACATCACATCAAAGATGAGCAATTGCTTTTAAACGAAAGAATAAAAGATACCGTGCAATTGAATTCAAAAATTGATGAAGCCGTTAAACTGTTGAAACAATTGCCGCCGGCGGTTCCGTTCGAAGAATTCCGTCATAAATTGCAGAATTTGGGATTCGAGAAGGGATTAGGAAAAGATGCAGTTTCGGTAATAAAAAACCTGAATTTATTGGATCAACTAATCAATTCACCGGATTACAATGCGTTGGTAAAGTTCATTACGAGCATCTCGATGATTACCAGGATCGCTATTATTTCGCCGCACGGATATTTTGCACAGGAGGGAGTTCTCGGTTTGCCTGATACTGGCGGACAGATCGTCTATATATTGGACCAGGTTAAAGCATTGGAAAAATCTATGCTTGAATCGTTGAAAGCCGCCGGTCTTGAAGTTTTGCCGAAGATTGTAATTCTTACGCGGTTGATACCTGAAGCCGGGGGAACAACATGCAACCAACGGCTCGAGAAAATATACGGAACAAAAAATTCATGGATACTTCGCGTGCCATTTAAGGAACATAATAAGAGTGTAACCGATAGATGGATATCGAGGTTCGAAGTATGGCCGTACCTTGAGGAATTTGCGGAAGATTCATATACAGCATTAACTGCCGAGTTCGAAGGAAAACCGGATCTAATAATCGGCAATTATTCCGATGGTAACCTTGTGTCGTATTTACTAGCAAAAAAATTCCGGGTAACACAGTGCTGCATTGCTCATGCTCTCGAGAAAAGTAAATACTTATTTAGCGCTTTATATTGGCATGAACTTGAAATGTCTTATCACTTTTCAATGCAGTTCACTGCGGATTTAATCGCAATCAATTCTGCTGATTTTCTGTTGACATCAACATACCAGGAGATAGCAGGGACGGAAGATTCTATCGGGCAGTATGAATCCTATAAACATTTTACAATGCCCGGATTATACAGGGTATTGAACGGAGTGAATCCGTTTAATATCAATTTTAATATAGTATCCCCCGGCGTTAACGAGAAAATATTTTTTCCGTATACCAAATACGAAAAGCGCATGAAAGATAATATCGAAAGTTTGAATAAACTTTTGTTCGAAAATGTTTGCGACAACGATACGGTTGGCGAGCTGGAAGATCCCGGGAAAATTCCGATCTTCACAATGGCCCGGCTTGATAGAATTAAAAACATTACTTTTTTGGTAAAATGTTTCGGTGAAAGTCCGGAATTACAAAACGATACAAACTTGATAATTATTGCGGGGAAAATTGACGAGTCGCATACGAGAGATTCGGAAGAGAAAGAACAGATAAAGCAAATGCACGACTTGATAAATAAATATAAATTGACTGATAAAATTCGGTGGATAGGAAAGCTATTACCCAAAGATGAATCGGGCGAGGTATACCGTGTAGTTGCAGATAGGAAAGGGATATTTGTTCAACCGGGATTGTTTGAAGGGTTCGGATTAACAGTGCTCGAAGCGATGATTTCCGGGCTGCCGGTTTTTGCAACTAAATACGGCGGACCCCTCGAAATAATCAATAACGGAATTAATGGATTTCACATCGATACGGTGAATGAAATAGAAACGACGGAGATGTTGGTAAAATTTGTTGGTAAAATGAAAACTGATAAAAATATTTGGAACTCAATTTCACAGAATGCAATTAAGCGGGTAACCGAAAGTTATACATGGAAAATATATGCAGATAGGTTAATATCACTTGCAAAACTTTATGGTTTCTGGAAATTCTCATCAGAATTGGATAAGGGTGATATGGAGGCTTATCTCGATTTGATCTTTCATACATTATTCAAACCCCGCGCCAAAACACTTTTAGATGAACATGTGAAGAGATGAGTGCTTCATAAATTATATGTAAGTGATATTTACTTTACTAACTTGGACGAGTCGGAACCAAATAGTAGCCAGTTTTGAAACCTTCGAGGTTTTCAGAACCATATAAATATCCTGCCAATTATTACGTGAATATTAATGTTCCGGTACAACTTCGTGTTCGATAATAAATATTTACGTGCATTTGTCGCATGTATCAAAAGCGGTGGAATATAATTAAAAAAAATATTACCATATACCGGAAAGATTCTTAAAACTCTATCTTTATACTATAAAAAAAATATTTTATCTACAGAATACAATGTGATATTGATCCGGTAAACAAATATTTATAAATCCAAAATAAAAGGAGTTAATCATGAAAACAATTTTAGCATATATCTTTGTTGCTTTTTTAATTCTTGTTAATGGATGTCAGCCGCAACAAGAACAAAAACCGGCATTCACAGATACCGAAAAAGAAACGATACAGAAAGAAGTAAAAGATCAATTCAATCAACTTGTCGGTGCGTTGAATAAAATAGATTCTGCTGCCTGGTCCGAGCTTTACAGCAAGGAGGAATTTGTATCGGCTATTGTTGGCACAGATTATTATGGCGAGCGCGGTGAATGGGTGGATTTGATAACAAATTATTTCTCAACACGGGAAACTCAAAAAGTTGAGCCAATAGAAGTAAGAGTAACTGCACTATCTCCGGAATTAGCTTTAATGACAAGCGAGGAAAAGACTGAGATGGTATTGAAAAGCGGTGAAAATATAAAATCCAAACATGTTTTTACTATGCTTTGGAAAAAAGGAAAAGACGGCTGGAAGATTTTACATTCCCACGAATCATGGATGAATGAGAAAGTGCAATAAGAATTTTAGTGAAATTTATGAAAACGGAACTAGATGAATTGATATGATCAGATTTGAAAAGAATTATAATTCATTGCTTCAACTGCTCTATTGCAAGAATTCATTCCGATATAACTTACAATAAATTGGTTTTCGGATTTTACTGTAAATCCTCTCTTTGCAAGAGAGGATTTAGGTGAGTTCAAAAAACAAAAATCCGAAAACCAATTTCTTCAAAGCATATTTACCTGCCGAAAATTGGCGAACAATTCGTTAAAAAGAAACTCAATACTCAATCACTATTCTTTCTTATTCTCTTTTCGGAGTAATTTATAGAAAGAAACACAGACAAGGATTATAATAGTTGCATTTGCCAGAACGAGAAATATTATTCCTTCAGTAGTCAATTTCATGATTTAACTCCTTTCCTTTTCCATGAAAGATGAATTAAGTAGAATAATAAAAACAATACCGCCAGCATGAATATTCTTGAAGCCCAGATATAAGGAATGTTGTTTGGATCGGCTCCTTTTAGTAAAAGAATCGGGATAGCGTCATTAATAAACCACCATAACATTATAATTATGAGAGCAGAGGGAGTAATATATTTCATGATATAATAGAACACTCGCGGAATTTTAATATCACCGCCAAGATTCATTTCTTCCCATGCTTTGTCGGCACCAAAAATCCACATAAAAATAATTATTTCGGATAATGCAAATACAACCAGCATAAAAGTACCAGCCCAATAATCCATCTCATTCATAAAACCAAATTTTAGGAAGAACACAACAAGATTGATTGAAAGGAAAACGAATGTTCCAAAGACTGCTATTGTTCGTTTTCTATTCCAGCCAAATTCATCTTCCAAAAAAGCTATTAATTGTTGACCCATCGCTACTGAAGATGTTATCCCCGCAAAGAATAAAAGAGCGAACCACATAAAACCGAAAAATTGTCCCAATGGAATTTGTTCAAAAATTAAAGGCATCGAAGCAAAACCTAAATCGAAAGCTCCACCTTTAGCCATTGCAATTGTAGTTGAGACACCAAAAAATGCAACTGCCAACGGTATTGCAATTGAACCGCCCAGACAGACTTCGGCAAATTCGTTAGTTGCTGCGGTTGTAATTCCATTTAGAGCAATATCATCTTTTGGTTTCAAATAACTTGCGTAGGCTTGAATAGTACCCATTCCAACAGATAATGTGAAGAAAATTTGACCGGCAGCGGCAAGCCAAACCTTCGGGTCAGACAAGTATGCAAAATCAGGATTCCACACAAAAGCAAATCCAGCGCCAACAGAATTTTCAGGATGGGATGGATCCGGTGCGCCAAGTGTAATAACACGAATAGCAATAATAATAGCAAATAAAAAAAGCAAAGGCATAGCTATCTTTGCAAGCTTTTCGATTCCTTTTGAAATTCCTCTGTATAGTACCCAAAAATTAATTGTGAATGTGATAATCAGAAAAATGTAAGCAATTGTAATCCCATCGAAGTATTCCGATGAAACTCTACCTTGATAGCTGTATAAAAATGTTTTCAAAGATTCAAAAGTTTCTGTTCCAAAGTATGATTTAGTTATAGAAAAGAATGAATAGCCCAGCGTCCAAGATTCGACATAAGTATAATAAATAAGAATGATAACGGATGAAAACATTCCAAACGCGCCAAAGTATTTTGCAATTTTATTCTTCCATAAAACATCAAACATTCCCGGAGCGCTGCCATGACCAAATTTACCTCCATACCTACCGATGCCCCATTCAATCCACATTAAAGGTATTCCAATAATTATAAAAGCAATAAAATAAGGAATCATAAAAGCACCGCCGCCGTTAGAAGCAGCTTGTACAGGAAAGCGTAGAAAATTACCCAGCCCAACAGCATTTCCGGCAACAGCTAAGATTAAACCGACTCGACTGCCCCATTGATCTCGAACCTTTGCACCAGCCATTATTACTCCATCTGGTTTTTGAATAGATTGAAAATAAATACATACAAATATTGAATTTCTTGAAATTATAAGCAATTCTATTCCTTGATTTTCCGACAAAATTCTTTATCTGATATGATTGGATTATAATATTTAAAATACCTTGCGATTCTTTACAAAATACTGTATTTTTTTAACACATTAGCCTTGGTGAATTAAAGGCTGTTTCTAGTTTTGTAAAAATTATAAGGAGATTTATTTGTCTCAATCCACCGTTGAGTAATCCGACAGATATTTTGATTGAATTGTAAAGACACTAATGGCATATTAGTTCCATATTAAATAATTTATCCAGACAATGGTATTATAATTTATATGAGATTTGTGTATGAAAAAAAGACTAAAAGAAAATATTCGAAAAATTAAAAATGTGAGATTAGATCTATTCAGAGATTTTATTGATAGTGAAAAATCTTCCGGTTATATACTTATTACTTTAACATTGATTTCAGTTTTTATTGCCAATAGCTTAATGGGTACGGACTATATCAATTTATGGCGATCTTATATTGATTTTTCCTTTGGTGCGGTTGAATTGAAATATAGTATCGAGCATTGGATTAATGATGGATTAATGGTAATCTTTTTCCTTCTTGTCGGTTTGGAGATAGAAAGAGAAATATACATTGGCGAATTATCATCGTTTAAAAAAGCAAGTTTGCCGGTAATTGCGGCAATAGGAGGAATGATAATCCCTGCAGCAATCCATTTTATATTTAATGCAGGTACTCCAACCCAAAAAGGATTCGGTATTCCCATGGCAACCGATATCGCTTTTGCTTTAGGAGTTCTATCACTGCTCGGAAATAGAATTCCTCTTTCACTAAAAATATTCCTTACGGCTCTTGCTATAATTGATGATCTGGGAGCTATAATAATTATCGCAGTTTTTTACACAAGCGATCTTTCGATGGCTTACTTGCTCGGTTCACTATCGGTTTTTGTGATTCTGTTGCTAATGAATAAAGCAAAAGTAAATCATCTTTCTCCATATTTACTGCTGGGACTGGTAATGTGGTATCTCATGCTGAAATCTGGAGTACACGCAACGATAGCGGGTGTACTATTAGCATTTGCTATTCCTTTTAGAAAAAAAGGCGATAATAATATTTCCTACATATTGCAAAAAAGACTGCACAAACCAGTCGCGTTTTTAATTCTCCCACTTTTTGCACTAGCAAATACGGCAATAGTTATTCCGGATGATTTTTTTGCTAGTGTAACAATGACGAATTCAATTGGAATTATTGCTGGATTGGTGATAGGGAAACCCTTAGGAATTATTGTCTTTTCTTACATCGCGGTAAAAGCTGGTATTGGACTGCTTCCCGGTGAACTAAACTGGCGTTTATTATTCGGGGCAGCGTGTTTGGCAGGCATCGGGTTTACAATGTCTATCTTCATAACAAATTTAGCATTTAGCGAAACAGGAATAGTTGTAGCTTCTAAATTAAGTATTATTTTAGCCTCAACTCTTGCGGCGGCTGTGGGACTATCAATCCTAAAAATGGCTATTACCATAATGAACAAGACGAATTTATCAACGGAAGTAACTGATGCGTAACTCTGGATTGCTCAACCTAATTCTTAGCCATTGTTCAATTTTAGTATTAGTATCGGCTGGTAAAGGTTTTGGAGTTTGAATCAATACAATCGTATCGTCTCGTTTTAGAGTATCGGAAGTTGCGACATAAGGCATAATGGAAATCGATATTATTTCGGGATAATGAATTCTCAGCTCATTCAAAATTCGTCGAGTTTGGATTTTCTTTGTGGTGATACTGTCAATAATTTTATTTTGATTTTCAATTTCCCTGTCTTTAGCATTAAGCAAATTGGAGAGTTGAGCTACTCTGTCAATTTCTTTTTTATCGGACAAAAACGAGAAGCCTTGTTTGATGTTGAGGAGAGTATTTTCCAATCCAAAGAATTCCAATTGCTCCTTCATCTTTCTAATCTGAAAGTCGGTTAAATCTTTTCCTCCGTATATAAGTGTAATATTTCTTTGCTGGGGTTCTATCGTTTTATTTAATAGATAAGCTCCCTCTATCGAGGCATTGCTGTTTATGAATAAATTGGCATTCCTAATAAATTTATTCTGCTCAATCATAACGTATCCAAAGTATATGCTCGGGATTATTGTTAAAATTGTTACAGAATATATCATCCTTAGTGAACGTCTATCTGCTTTTGGATCTTTCAAATGTTTTATTGGGTATTTTAACAATTTTACGGTAATAATTGTTGCGAGGGCAATAAAGACGGCGTTTATTGTAAATAAATATATTGCACCGAAGAAGAATTTAAATTGCATTGTAGCTAAACCATATCCGGCTGTACAAAGCGGGGGCATTAAAGCGGTAGCAATTGCAACACCGGGAATTACATTTCCTTTTTGTTTGCTTGAGCTTGCAACAATCCCCGCTAATCCACCGAATAGTGCAATCAGAACATCATAAATTGTGGGAGAAGTTCTTGCTAATAATTCCGAATATGCATCATTGAGCGGAGTGACAGCGAAGTAAATGAATGATGTAATTAATCCGGCGATAACCGCGAATGAAAAATTTTTAAATGCTTCTTTTACTAAAAGTAAATCATTTATTGCTACGCCAAGTCCTATACCCATTATAGGACCCATTAACGGTGATATTAGCATTGCACCAATAATAACAGCAGTTGAATTAATATTGAGCCCTAAGGAAGCAATAAAAATTGCAAAAACAAGAATCCATACGTTTGATCCTTTAAATACTGATTCTCTTTTAATTTTGTCAATAACAACATCCGGTTCTTCTCTTTCATCAAGAAGTCTAAAATATTCAAGTATTTTATTCATCATAATCGATCTCTTTTCAAGTGGTCATTCATTTTTAAAATAACTTTCTGTGATTGGATTATCATATTATTAATGTTTTACGATTCATTATAAAAATAGTAACTTTTTTCCTAATATCATTTCCAAATCTTATTAAGGAAATTCACGATTAAATTATTTGTGCAATCAAACCACGGATGGAAAAGCCAGAAGGGATGAGGTGTATCCGGCACAGTGTGTACTTCGGAATAAATTTCATACTCGTTCAGCTTTGCAATCATTTCATCGCGCCCGCAGTGGAAGCGGAGAAGCGAGCTATTGATAAATATGATTGGCGGAGAGTATTGATTAACATAAAAAAGGGGAGAGGCTTCTTTCCACAATTCCAATTTCTCGTTGTAAGTTCCGCCAAACCATTGTCCGGCTGCCGATGGGTTCTTCTTCGGATCGTCTTCATATTTCAGGGCTTCCTCGGAAGTAAATTCAACTATTCCATCGATATTAATTATTGCCTGGATATTGCTGCCGAAAATTTTATTTATACCTTCGCCTTCAAATTTTTCTAATCCGTTTGTCATGCCGACAAGAGTTGCAAGCTGTGCGCCGGATGAACATCCAAGAATTGCGATTTTATTTGTATCGATATTATATCTTATAGCGTTTGCCCTTATCCACCGGATTGCAGATTTTATATCGTAAACTGAAGCCGGATATTTTGCTTCGGGTGATAATCTGTATTCTATTGTTGCAGTGACAAACTCGTTCAAAGCTATTCGTTGTGCCATCGGGACATTCATTGATTTATCGCCTGAGCGCCATCCGCCGCCGTGAATTAAAATTACTATCGGTAAAAGTTTGCTTTTATTTGATTCGGGATAAAATATATCAAGATGCAGTTCACGGTTACCAATTGAGGAATAGGCAATATTTTTTCCTTCAACAACACCATCCGGTAATATCGGTTCGGCAATTGTTGCTTCGGGGAATTCGTTACGGATTTTTTGATATGCGCTATAAACTGTAAAAGATGTATCGCGGGGAATTCCATTTTCATCAATAAACGTTTGAGAAAAGTTTAATTGAGCGGCGAGTAAAAATATGATTAAAATAAATCTCAAAATATTCCTACTATTTTATTTGTATTTCCCGTGTGCCTAAGCGGTAATGGACGACCACTTAGACACTGATGGCACTAAGTTACACTAAGAAAAAACTAAAGAAGTTGTGTTTCACCTCTTCTTTCTTTTAACTGAGCTTGAATATCGTTCACTTTTTGTTTTGTTAACGGGTATTTCCACATACACAAAATAGCGCCAATCATTGCTGCAACCGGAACAACGATATAGAACCACCTTAAGGTAAATAATTGATCGGCGGTCGGCAGTATATTCTCTCCTTCAAAACCAAGGCGGACAAGAACCCATGAACTGACAGTCGATACCAAAGCGATAGCTAATTTACTGAGGAAACCGAATACTGCACTGTACATACCTTCGCGTCGGCAGCCGGATTTCAATTCATCATAATCGCAAATGTCGGCGCTGAAAGATCCGTTCAATACCCAGCATGCGCATAGCCCGATATTGATAATGATTGGAGGAATTATTGTTAGATACGGCATATCTGGCGTAAATAAAAACCAGCTTGACAAATATCCAAGAATACCAATTGTTAGTCCAGTAATTAATATCTTTTTCTTATCAAAAAATTTTGCGAAGTAACCAATCGCAAACATACTAAGTAACTGTGTCCCCGCTTGTACAAATCCGGTATAAACTCCAATCGTTCCCATCAAATCTTTACTGCCCTGGCACACGTAATACAACGAAATATACGTCAATAACGGAATCATAAAGAATAGTCCGACAAATACAAAAAACGCCGAGCCGATAAGTAATCGAAACGGTTTGTCGTTGAATGTTAAGGCAAGCGCTTTCCATATATGAATTTTTTCTTGTTTTCTTGTAGCGAACCGTTCTTTGCAAAATAATGCAGGTATTATTCCGGTAACGAGCATAACAGCTGCAACAATTATTCCGATGTATCTCGCTCCAACAACTTCATCCCCGCCCCAAACGTCCTTCATAAGCGTAAATTTATAAAGCGAACCAATTGCAATTCCAATAATAAATGAAGGAGCTACGCGGAAAGTCATCAACCGGGTTCTTTCCTCATAATCTTCCACTAATTCCAAACCGAGACCGCTGAATGGGATTACCCAGATAGTAAATGCAGTATAAAACAATGAACAAGCAACAATTAAATATATTGCCTGGAATGTTTCGCTTCCTGTGCGGGGAGTAAACCAGATTGAAGCAAAGATTAATGCCATTAGAATAGCGCCGATAAATATAAAAGGCTTTCTCCGTCCCCAGCGTGATTTTGTATTATCGGTAATGTTACCCATAATAGGATCGGTTATTGCATCAAGAATTCTTGAGACGGACAAAGCCAATCCGATGTAAAATGGACTTATACCCATCCCGACTCCGAATATAGGATAGGCAAGAGAAAGCAGTGCATTGTTAGCGAGGTTCTCAGCGAAACCGCCGACTCCCCATGAAAGTTTTTGAGATAATGGAAGAGTTGCTTTTTGTGACATAAGGATGGTTCTCCTTCAGATTGAACAGTACGAGATAAATTGCTTTTATATGAATATGAAAAAATCTTCCAATAATATCCGAATTTATCTTTGGTGCCGGCAGAACTCTAACAAACAAAGATAAAATTTTATGTGTGAATATAATAAAACATGCTGTTTAATCTTTAAAAACCTTTGTGTAGTAAACGCTGAAAATTTCCGGAATGCCGTTCCCGTTTTTTATTGACGATAGAAAATTGAAGGCATCTCTCTTAAATATTTCGAGAGTAAGCTCATTCATTTTTTCCATCACACTCCGCATTCCGTGGGAATAAAGACTTTGAAACCATTCATCCTCGTTTTTATAATAAAATTCTTTTGCCTCATATTGAATTTCTACATTATTAAATCCGGCAATTGAAAACTGTCCGATTATTTCCTCACTTGAGTGGAGAGATATTATCTTGTTCTGTGTGTTCTTGTATGGCCCGGGCAGCAGGGAAGAAATCAAATCCCGTATATACTGCAATTTTTCATCACGTCGCGCCCATGTAGTGGTTGCAAACATTCCTCTTATTTTAAGAACCCGTTTAATTTCACCCAGGCATTTTTGAAGATCGGGAAGAAAAAACAAACTGAATCCGCTCAGCACGGTATCAAAACTTTCATCCGGGAAATTCAATTCTTCCGCGTCCATTTGAACTATCGAAATGTTTTTTAGTCCACGTGATTCTGCGTCAGATCGGGAAAGCTTTACCATTTCCGGAGAGATATCGATACCGGTTATGTGCCCGGTTATTCCTATTTTTTTGTGAGCCGGGAACAAACTCGAACCTCTGCCGCAGGCAATATCGAGAACATTAAAACCTTCATTAATATCTGCATAATCAACTAACTTTCTACCAAAGTATTCGAAGAATGCCGGTCCGATTTTCCCATAAATATCCGAGGCGTTGCTGAAAATCGAAGCGATGTTTTGTTTGTGTTGTTGTGCGGATTCGTTCATCATTTTCCAATTAAATTTATTAATGGTTGCAAAGATAAGCTACAAGTAATAAAGGTAGAAATTCCGGGAATATATTTTTAAGGAAATGTATTAGATTAGTCGGAAATAAAATTGAACATTCAATAACCTCTCAAGCATGCGGCTAAAGCCGGATTATCTTTCTGATTTCTAAGTCCGTCGACTGAAGAGGCTGTGTGAAAACAGGCTTTCAAGCTAATTTTGGCTTTGAAATTCGAATAAAAACGAAATAATTTTTTTCAAAAAAACGAGTTATCACACAGCCTCTGAAGTCGACGGCAATTTACAAAGAATTTAAATAACCATTCTTCGCCCGGTGAATTATCGAAAGGTGAAAACACTAAATTGTTATATGGCTTCAGCCGCATTCCAGGATTTATTGTACGTATAAGATATGTATGATATTATGAATCTAATTTTCTACTGTTTCGCATTTATAAATAGCGCCATCGTGCGTAATTATCCATCCGCAGATTTTATCTCGAAGAAAATACATATCCCATGTATGCATATCCTCGTTTTCAAGTGTAAAATCTGAAAGCCAACTGTAACCACCGTCTGTTGTTTTATAAATATGATTGTAAGCAGCAACCCAGCCGGTTGTTTCACTAATCATTGCACACCCTCTGAAGCAGGGTTTTTCAATATACCCGGACTGACTCCATGTTACTCCGCCGTCTTTGGTAAATAATACCGGGCATGATTGAATATAAGCTCCGCCAATGTACATCGTAGTTAGAATACCGTTATTTTTACTAACGAAGTGCATATCACACGGCGTAAAATCCTGAAGCATAGAAACTTCCGACGAATCCCAGTTTGCACCTGAGTCGCTTGTTTTGTAAAATTTACCCTGGCAGACAAAAACATTATTTTCATCAACAACGGATAGCTGAGCTCCCATCTCTCTGAATTCCTTTTTTAACAACCATGAATTCCCCCCATCGGTTGTTTTGTATAAGTCGCCATGATTGGAAATTGTCCAGCCTGAATTTTTGTCAATGAATTTTATTAAAAGGAAAATCTTGTTCTTTTCTGATGGGACAGAAATGTTTTGCCAGCTTGAGCCGCTGTCAGTGGTTTTTATAATTGTATTTTCGGAGCCGCAAGCCCAACCGTTTTGACTATCGATGAACTGAATATCATGGAGATTGGAAGTCACTCCGCTTTGAATGAGTTGCCAGGTTATTCCTCCGTCAACTGATTTTTTCAATACTGCGTTATCACCTGCAATCCACCCATTGTTTTCATCAATAAAGAAAATTGAATAGTATGAATTATTATCGTTTTGTGCGCTCAATAATTTCCATGCAGTTTTTTCAACCGGCGGTTCGCTTGAGCTATCGCAAGACGCAATTATTATTAAAAGGAACAGAGATATAATTTTTAGTGATTTCATTTTATAACCTCACTCTCAAACTACAAATGAAATTTGTTTTTTCATTATTTATTTATGTATGTGGCTGAAGCCGGTTCTTACTCCAGCTATTTTATCCGTCGACTGAAGTCGACGGCAATTTTATAAATACTATTTTATTACCGTTCGATTTATCGAACGGTGTAAACAGAGAAACTATGAGATGGCTTTAGCCACATTTTAAATTAGATATATTGCTCATATTACATTTGCATAAAGATTGTTCTTTTATCAAAAATGATTTCATCCATTCTCTCATCAGGACTTTTATCCGCCGCAAAGATACCAATCTCTATTGTGAACCAGCCTAACTCAACTGTCTGAAATCCAAAATCGTAATCGTAAATTTTTTCCATTTCCAAAAGTGAAATATCTTCTTCAAGCGTAAATATCTTGGAAATGTTATTCGGCGATGTCAATCGAACATGAATAGGGAAGGGTATCGCATCATTTTTGAAATGAATGATTGTTTGTAACTTAATATCGAAATCAAAGTATCTTCGTACACCCTCGACACGTAAGGAGTTTTTACCATCACCGGCAGGAATATCACTTAACCTCTCAATAACTTCGGTAACAAATAATGCATCGACGGAGATGAGAGAAACATCCGGCACTCTTTCCTGCGTAAAAGTTATGGGGCAATTCATCGCCAGTAGTAAAAGCAGTAAGATAATTTTGATTTTCACCGAGTGAATCTCCTTTACTGAATCGTCATTTCGAAATTTGGTGATTGAATATATCCGAGCCAGTATCTTCCATCCGATAAAATTCTATCTTCCTTTGCAATATTTTTTGGACTATTAAAAAACATAAAACACTCATAATTACCGGGAGGAAGATGCGGATAACCTTTTAAAGTAATTATTTTCGTAATGACTTCACCGCTTCTAATTTTCGAAAACCATTCCGGTTTCCAGCTATCCCATGGATCGGGGGTTTCTTTAGTTTTATACTCTGCTATATATTCTATATTATTACCACGGAATACTACACCGTTAGTGAAATAATGAAAAAGATTGACACCCATTTTAGCCGGGTCAAGAATGTATAAATCATCTTCGTCATTGTTTTTTATACCATATGAATATCTTATTGTAGCTATCTCCCCATTATCGAGAATTTCAACTGAGTGTAATTCAAAAACTAATCCTTTGTGTAGTATTCCGAATTGTTCCAAGCCGATTTCGATATTGAAGTTATTGCGTTGGTCATGATCACCAATAAATCCGCTAAATATCGGTATTACATCATCAGGATAAATAAAATCAGCAATGTCCTCAATGCTGGGAGTTGAAATCGCGATAGATGAAGTCATACTATAAAAAGCTCCGATGTAACATCGCCGGTTGTTCGCACATACTACAAAGGGTTGTGCGTTATAACTTATTCCAACCTGCTGTGTAAAGAAATCAGCTTTGGTTTTTTTCAGGTAAATGCAATGAGAAGAGTAATCATACATTTCGATATCATCCGCGCCGATCCATGGAGCATCTTCGAGCTCCAGTTTATTAATATCGATATTCTCCATATGATAAAGTGAAGCGGATTTATCCTTAAGGAGATAAATCCCGAAGTCCGAACTGCCCGCCGGACCAACCGAATCGCTGTCGCAAGCGAAACAGAGCAGCAGTAAAAATATCCCGATCTTTTTCATTTTGATGCCCCATATAAATTACAAGTTTCAAATTACAGATTAATATATTTACTCTCTACATTCTACATTCATCATTCTACATTCGTTACTCTACAATAATTCTTACATCGTTCCCGCAACCGGAGTATTTCTCGCTTTACTTCTCTCCATCGATTGAAGCGCAAGATACCTGTCGCCGAATTTTTTCAAGTTATCCAATTCAGTATCATATTGGTTGTAATGTGTTTCCTCATCCACAACAAGTCCTTCGAATAATTGTTTTGTTACCGAATCGGCATTTGCGGCGCATTCATTTGCCCAAAGATTATAATCCTTTGCGCTGCCTTCTTCCATACCGGCTGCTATTTTTAACATCTCGGCGACATCGTGAATTTTCTGTACTTCATGTGAAGCAACCAATTCAACTTCGCCTTTTAAAAAGAGAATTCTATCAGCCAATCGTTCAATATGCAGCATCTCCTGGATGGCGGTGCGTTTGAAAAGATTTGTAAGCAAATCTAATCCCTGGTCGTCGCAGTGAAAATGGAAATACATGTACTGATGAACAGCCGCCAGTTCATCGGCAACTGCTTTGTTTAATAGAATGATACTTTTTTCGTGCATGATGTTTCTCCTTATTTTTTAAAAACTGGCTATCGTTAAAATAACAAATCCGGTATGTAAAACAGGAACATCGATATAATTGAAAGTGATGAAATTTCATTAAATCACTACACCCCATTCGGCAACGACGAATCCTTTTCTATTAAAATATGGAATGCGTGGAGTATTTAGTTTTACTTCGAGACTGTTGGTTGTCTTCACAACATAAAATAATCGTAAAATGTTATCCGGCTGAATTGAAAACTTTAGTTGGATCATTTTTTCAATTTCCCCAATGAATTGCGGGTATATTATGTAATAAGGTGAATCTGTTAATCTTGGAATCCAGTATTCGATGAAATCATTTATTTCATGTTTGATAAATCCCGCTTCGGAAAGATTTGATCTAAAAAATATTTCGAGAGAATCTCTTTCAACAATCCAGCCGGAAGTATATTGAAACAAATTTGGAGTTTTACTTTCATAGAATAAGAAATCATATACTCCATTTATCTTCCCGGCTGAATCAATATCGACATTCCATCCGCGGCCATATTCGGGAATGGATTGCGTAATTAATCCTCCTTCAGGAAATTCAAGTTGAATATGTAATGAACAATTCTTTTCCGGGTATAAATAAATATTAGGTTTTCTTGCTGTAACTGTATCGGGAGGTGCCGGTTCGGATGGATTATCTTTGCAACCGGGTGAAATAGTGAATAAGATTAATAAGATGGCTGCGGAAAAAGAATAAAATATGTTTTTCATTTTACCTCCATTATTTGTTCTGCGGATTTATTAACGAAATCACTTTCGGAATTCCAACCGTGCCGTATAAAATTAATTCGCTGTTTGTGGTGAGCGTTGTTCCGCTAATATGACTGAATGCGACAGTATACTGAGTAGTAAAAGTTTTGTTTGTATCAACCGGAATTTCGAATGCGGAAATTTCGCCGTCGCCATGAGCTATCCCTCTTAACCGGTAAACGTTGGTTGTGCCTTTTAGTTTTACGGAAACGGTGCTGAAAGAATTATCCGAAGTGTTGTAAATCCATTTTATTTCGGTGATATTCACTTGAACCTGGCTTAACGGAACGCAATTATAACCGATAAGCAACTCATGTGTTATGCCCGAAGTAGAAATTCCCGATGCGTCGGTTTCAATCAAACTAATATATCCTTTGCTTTTCTTCAGCGCCTTGAATTTGAATACCCGTTGAAGATTTCCTGTTGAGGAATTTATTGAGTCGATGTTTAAAGCCGCCACTTCATCGTTATCCCAACCAGCCGGGGAAGGGCCGATGATTGTGCCTTTGTCCGCTTGCCATTTATTACCGGCGACGCAATGATTGATTTTTATTGTAAATGAATCTCCAACTGCAATTACAAATTCCCGGTCAACATTATACATTTTTTCTTCGGGGTAATAATATTTTAATCCCGATAAACCATACTGCATTGTAGGCACATCTGAATAGCTGATTTCATAAACCGGGGATGATTCAACTATGAGCGAATCGGCAGGTACATCTATCGTGTACGATTTTGCCGAATCTTTAATTTCAGTCGGATTGGAATCGGCGGGATTATCTTTTAACTCACAACCCGATAAGCATATTAGTAAACTGGAAATTACAAATAGAATTTTTTTCATGTTATTTCATCAGAATTATTTTTTTTGTTTCGGTAAAATTACCGCATTTCAATTGATAAAAATACACTCCGCTCGGGAAATTGCCTCCGTCAAATTCAACTTCGTATGTGCCGGGCGATTTGTAGTCATTTACGAGTGTTGTTATTTCGCGTCCGAGCACATCAAATATTTTTAGTGTTACTAATCCCTCACGACTGAAGTCGTTTCCCCCTTTAATAAAGGGGGACAAAGGGGGATTCAAAGGAATTGTATATTTTATTTTTGTCGTTGGGTTGAACGGGTTGGGGTAGTTTTGGGAAAGGGCTATCATAGTTAATTCCAGTGATTCTTCTTTGTCAATGTTCACGAGAATTTCATGTGAAATTTTACACACACCACTTCCAAGAGACTGACCGAGATAAAGATTGTTATCCGCATCAAAATCCATTACGATTCCCGAACCTTCACCGGCAACTTTTGAGTACCAACTGTATCCATCATCTATGCTGAAGATTAAAATCACAGCAGAAATGAGAGTGGAACATGAAACACCGGCTAAAATTATTTCATTATTTGTGGAACTATAACTCAGATCCATTAATTCAATGCCGGAAGATTCAAATACCTGATTCCAGGAATTTCCGGAATTATTTGATCGATAGAGAGCGTGTTCATTTGCAACTATAATTTCTTGTTCACTTCTGTAACGAAAATCAAGATTATGTATAGTACACGGCGAATTTATTTCTTCCCATGTTTTGCCATTATCAGAAGAACGGAGTAACAGTCTTCCGGTATAACCAGCGCCGCCACCGGCATACGCTACACCCGAGTCATCGTCAACCTTCATTGAACGAATACCGCCCATGCCGCCAATACTGTATACATGTTTCCAATATGAATCAGAAGATTTTCGATAATAAATTTCTTCATCGCTGTGCGCTAACAAGGTATAATCAGAGGCAGAATTTCGAAAGCCGATAATACCTGAAATAAGAAAAGACCTTAAAGTATCGATCCCACTGTCGAATGGGTAATGAATGCCGTTAATATTACATCTTAAAATTAAATTCCAGTTACTACCATATGGTTGGGTTCCGACATCAATAACTACTTTGCTGGAATCGATGTAATGCGGGTAAACAGTTTTTAACAATATATCGGGAAGTAAAATTAGATTCCAATCCGAATCCGATATGCTTTCTATTGACTGCCAATAAATTCCTTCGCCGGGAACACCAACAGCTATAATGCCTGCGCCGATTTTCATGGAAGTAATATATTTATCTTTCAATCCGAGATATTCGCCCATTTGAGAGAATATCTTTCCAGATAAAAAAAGAATAACAAATGCATTAAATAAAATTTTCTTCATTGTCGGTTACCGTTCATTGTGCAATTCAACCAATTTGTGCATAAGTTTATTTTTAACTTATTTTATTAGTACCAATTTCTTCGTCTCCGTAAAATTACCGCATTTCAATTGATAAAAGTAAACCCCGCTGGGCAGATTTGCGCCGTCAAATTCAACTTCGTATGTGCCGGGGGATTTATATTCATTTACGAGTGTTGTTATTTCGCGTCCGAGAATGTCGTATATTATAAGCGTTACAAATCCCCCACGACTAAAGTCGTTTCCCCCTTTATTAAAGGGGGACAAAAGGGGAATTGTGAATTTTATTTTTGTTGATGGATTGAACGGGTTGGGGTAGTTTTGGGAAAGAAAATAATTCGTTGGAATACTGTTCGAAAAATTATCTCTGACTCCTACAACTATTGTTGTATCTCCATATAGGATACCGTTTATCAACGCACCTTTCAAAATGGTACTGCTAGTTCCAAAATCAAATTCTGAGTATGATCTGTAAAATCCAAGATTCTCGACTAAGTCCAAATCATCAGCATCGGCACCGTAACGCATAAATGATTTTCTGTGCACCAATCTTCCGAATAAATCATCAAGTGTAATATCTGTTGGGACTGGATGATAATCATTAGTACCCTGATAATTAATTCCCATGTTCAGGTCGTAAAGTACGTATTCCATATTTTCTTCATTTTTATCAAATTCCAATACTTGATTTGTCGAGTTGTCAAAGCGCTGATAATATATTATTGGTGTAACCTTTTCGTAATAAATAGAATTTCTATTTATTACAAAATATTCTTTGCCATTTTCTTTAGTTTCTACTCCAACTACCTCTGTTCGTACCCAGCCCCCGAACGGGTGGGGGAATGTATCATAGTAGGTTCCTCCGAACTGATAAACCCACAAATCTCCGATGTCTAATGGGTACAACGTCGATACATTTAATACAGGCAAATCATAAATTTTTTGTGCAGTTTGATTTTCACATTTGAAAATCGATTTATATGTTGAAAAAAAGAGTTTATTTCCCCCGGGTTTTTTATATAGTCCGGTAATCCTCGAATCACATGTAAAAAAAGGTTGAAATATATTTCCCATCTCTATTGATTTGTAAATGATATTATCGAATGCGATATACACTTCACCGCTAACTACATAATTTGTAGTAAAGAAAAACTTTTTATCAGCAAACATGATTTTTTTTAGTGTTATTCCGTTTTTTGAGTATTCGCCCAAGAATAGATTTGTTGGCGAATCATCATTAATGCCTGTCGTATAAGCGTAAAAATGGTTTGAATCCGCATCGAAAATAAAATTGGAATAATCGAACCAGATTTTATTAGTATCCAATATTACTTCCTCGAAAGAATTTTTATGTAATAATAGCGAGTCCGAATTTGTAATAAAAAGGCAATCCGGATTAATTAAATCCGGTGAGACAATTTTATAATTGAGCTGGTTATGCCAGTTGTTACCTTCATTATTCGAGACATATGAGAAAAACCCATTTGTTACATATAAAGTAAACGGGGACTTTGGGGATTTATAGATTCTTACCGGGTGTGAATATTGCCAACCTTCTCCAAGGGACCCGATATTATTTTCATTTTTTTGGAAAAATGTTCCGAAAGAGCTAGAATTAAAATTTCTTGTCATTCCAACAGTCCAAAGCTCATCGCTTTCTTCATCATAAATAAAATCATGATATAATTTATAGCGCCAATTAAAATCATCTGTAACATAAAATGATGATGGGAATACCTTCTCAACCAAAGAAGATTCGGCATTAAATACTAATGCCCCGGATTTTAAAATATTATGTTCACTCAATGAATCGCTTGCACCGACTTTTAGGATAAGCTGGGTATTACCTTTGTTATCCTCGAAACCTCTTAGCGAAACAATATTCATTTGAGATTGTGCTCTTAAAAAATAAGTAGAGAAAATTAAAAACAGAAATATAACTTTGTACACTTTCGCTCTCCTTCTATTTTATTAAACTCATTTTTCTCACTTCGGAAAATTCTCCAACACGTAATTGGTAGAAATAAATTCCACTTGGCAATCCCGTTCCGTCAAATTCAACTTCGTATGTGCCGAGTGATTTGTATTCGTTTACAAGGGTTGCTATTTCGCGTCCGAGGATATCGTATATTTTTAACGTTGTGAGTTGTAGAGACCCCATAACTTGTCCCGATTTGTCGGGATATGGCGTCTCTACGGCAGCTATGGTGAATTTTATTTTTGTTGTTGGTGAAAGCAGGGCAAAAGCAATTAAAAAATGAAAAAGTTTGAAAGAGAATTTTCCCGAATGATTATACTGTGCTAATTTCATGTTAATCCCATAGCTTAACAATTGTTTCTTCCTCACGTTGGCTCAAACATAATTTTATCATGAGATAAAGTCAATACCAATATTCAGAACCTAATGTAATGGAAAATGGATGATGGGAAATGGAAAATGAAGAATACTGAATTACTTCCGTTGATAATTTTTGAATTCTGTAATTTTCTTTTATTGTTTTATCCATGGCTTTGAAGATTCATAATAAAAAAGCCGCGACAAAACTGCCGCGGCTTTTACTCAATACTCATTACTCCCTACTGCTTACTATTTTATCATGTCAATATCTTCTTCGCCCGCTAAAACCGGTACTTCTTTTTTACGTGATATTTTATTGTACACTCGTGTTACAAACGGAATGAATGCGACTTTCACTTCTTCAACTTTCGTGTAAACCAAAGGCACAACAATAAGTGTTAGAAAAAGTGACGAAGTTAATCCGCCGATAAGCGCCCATGCAAGACCGCTCTTCCATTCCGAACCGGAGCTGGCTGAAAGCGCAATCGGAAGCATACCGAAAATCATTGTTAATGTTGTCATGAAGATCGGGCGGATTCTCATCCTGCCCGCATCAATCAATGAGTTAAGCAAAGTTTCTCCTTGCGCGCGCATGAAGTTTGTTCTATCCACAAGGAGAATCGCATTCTTGCCGACGAGCCCGATTAACATTATTACTCCAAGAATTGTAAAAATGCTCAGCGCTTTCATAAATAATGCAAGCGCTACTAATGCACCAATCATCGCCAGCGGGATTGAAAACAAAATCACAAACGGGTAAGCAAATGAATCATACAACGCGACCATAATCATATATGTAAAAAGAATACCCGCAAGGAATGCTAATCCTAAATCGCCAAATGACTGCTGTTGGTTTTTAACATCGCCCTGAAACGAATATGAAACGCCTTCCGGTAATTTTATATTTTCTAGTTTCTTAACTATATCCTGCGCAATACTTCCCGATGGTCTGCCGATAGCCTGCGAATAAATCATTACAGATGAGTTACGCGATTGGCGGGAAAGTTTTGTGGGTCCGGTTGACCGGTGAATGTTGGCGAATTGTTTTAAGTATATCTGCTGACCTTTTCTATTTGTGAAGGAGATGTTGCCGAGTTCATCCGTCTTTGAACGGTCGAATTCATCAAGCGCAATCCGTATGTCGTACTCGGTATCGCCTTCGCGTAATTTCGATTCATCATCGCCGGTAAGAGCAACGCGCAATGCGCCCCCCACCTCAGCAAGTGTTAATCCATAACTTGATAATTTGCTTCTATCGATTTCAATTTTTGTTTCGGGATTTCCATCTTCAGCAGATAACCTGACATCGGCTGTGCCGGGTATTGTTTTTACCAAATCGGCAACTGTATGTGCAACTTTCAAAGCCTGCTCATATGACGGTGCTTGAATTAGTAATTGAACAGGTGTCATGTTAGCAACGCCGAAAATTCCAATGTCATTCACTCTAACTTTAACTCCAGGAATTTTCTGTACTTCCTGTTTTATATCATCTTTTACTTCCTGGCTTGAACGCGCGCGGTCCCATCGAGAAACAAGCCTTACGCTAATTTCAGTAGTGTTCGATGACGCAAAACCAATCAGTCCTTCATTGGAAGCGCCTACGTTTACAAATAATTTATCTACTTCCGGGATTTTGGAAATTATACTTTCAACTTGCTGTGATACTTTATTTGTCTTTTCAACTTTTGTTCCCGGGGGCATTTCGAGCGCAACTGCAAATTCTCCTCTGTCTACCTGCGCCATAAATTCAAATCCGATAAATCCGGCAGGGATAAGAGAAAAGGAAGCCACTAACATTACAATCATAATAATTGAGACTTTAATTCTATTCTTTAAACTCCACTTTAAAAGATTAATATACCATTCTGTAAATGCGTGAAATTGTTTTTCGAACCAAAGCGCAAATTTTCCAAGGAGTGTACGGTTTGTCAATCGTTCGAGCTTCCCGAACCGGGATGCAAGAAGGGGAGTGAGTGTAAACGAAACGAACAAGCTCATCAATGTGGAAACAACAACTACGCCCGCAAACTGACGCAAAATATTTCCGATAATTCCGCCGACTAATGCGAGCGGAAGAAACACCGCTACGTCAACAAGTGTAATCGCAAGTGCGGCAAACCCGATTTCGTTTCTTCCGCGAAGTGCGGCGACCCGTTTCTCCTCGCCTTTTTCAAGATGATGATAAATATTTTCGAGAACGACTATCGAGTCATCCACTAGAATTCCAACAACAAGCGAGAGCCCGAGCAGCGTCATTAAATTAAGAGTAAATCCGAATGCGTACATCGCAATGAATGTTGAGATTAACGAAGCTGGAATTGCGATGATGATTATCAGCGAGTTCCGAACGCTGTGCAGAAACATCAACATAATTATTGAAACCAGTACAACTGCAATTGCCAGATCTTCCTTTACTGCATTCGCAGCATCGATTGTAAATAATGAACCGTCCTGAGCAATATCAAACTTAAGACCGATGTCAGCATACTGCGCTTCAATTTTTTTGATTTCTGCCTTTACTAATTCGGCTACTTCAACCGCATTCGCATCCGATTGTTTCTGCAGATTCATTCCGATAGTATTTCTAAAATTTATTCTAGTGATATTGGAATAATCTTTCATTCCGTCTTCAACTTCGGCCACATCGACAAGTTTAATTTCACCGCCCATTCTGGAAACTGCAACGGGAAGATTTCTCAGTTCTTCAATCGAACTCAATTTACCTGCAACACGAACGATGAACTGACCGTCTTGGGCTTTAATTTTGCCGGTAGGAAAATCGAGATTTGCCGTTTTGATTGCGCTGGTTACCTGCACAATCGATAATCCGTATGCTTTCAGTTTCTGCAAGTCGAGGTTCACTTTTATTTCGCGCTCATCGCCGCCGACTAACGCAAGCTGCCCAACACCGGGCACGCGCGTAATCTGCGGTTTGATTTTATCTTTTACGAATTGGTAAAATGAACGCGAATCAAGATTGGAAGTTAATCCCATTCGTAAAATCGGTATTTCATCAAAAGCCAATTTCGATACGGTCGGGGTCTTTGCATCTTCGGGAAGATTGATTAGAATATCTCCGACTTTTCTTTGCGCATCCTGAAGCGAGAAATCAGTATTTGCAGATTGCATAAGTTCAATCATAACGAATGAAATTCCTTCCATTGATGTTGAACGCACTTCCGAAACTTTATCCATTCCGGAAACAGCATCCTCAACTACTTTTGAAACACCGGTTTCAACTTCGCTCGGCGAGGCGCCCGGATAAATAGTAGTTATTGTAATAATCGGCGGGCTAAAACGTGGGAGCAACTCGTACTTTAAATTTTGGAAACTGTACAATCCCACAGTTATTAACGCTGCGAATATGATAATTATAAACGAGGGTCTTTTTATTGATAATTCTGTTAGTGTCATATTGTTAGTCCTCTTTACTTTCTATTATTTCGACCTTTGTATTGTCGGTCAAAATATTTTGTCCATCAACTACTATTGATTCACCCTCATTAAGCCCGCTAAGTACTTCTACAAAAGTTCCGGATTCGGTTCCGAGAACAAGGTTCCGGATATTTGCAATTCCATTTTCAACAACAAATATTTGCGGCTCACGGATGCTGCCGATTAAGGCTGCTCTCTGTATCACGATTGAATTACCATTGCGTTTAGTTTCGAATTCGACACGGACAAACATTCCTGCTTTTAACATATGCTTGTTTTGATTTCGAACGCTAATTTCAACCGGGTAAGTATGCGCATCATCTGCTTTGGCGCTAATGGATTCAATTCTTCCGTCGAAGACTGCACCGGAATAAACTTCGGTGGTCACCTTCACGATATCGCCAACTTTAAAAGAAAAGGCGTCATTTTCCGAAACATTCAATTTTATTTTTATGCTCGAAATATCAACGACATTTGCAACGAATGTAGCCTGTGGAGCGCCTTGAACCATCGCGCCCAAATCCACATTACGCGAAGTGATGTATCCTGAAATTGGAGTCTTGATTTTTGTATCCTCAAGTTGTCTTTTGGCTACTATATATTGAGCCTCTGCCATAACTGCGGCAGTTTTTACCTGGTCGAGCTGTGCATCCGTTGCGGATTTCTGCTCATATAATTGTTTGAAACGTTCGTAATCTTTTTTGGCTTTTTCATAAGTAGCCTGTGCGCTCATATATGCAGCTTTTTTCAATTCATCATCAACCTGAATTAGTACCGAACCGGCAGATTTGTAATCGCCTGGTTTGACAAATATTCCGGTAACTTTGCCGGAAGTTTCAGACATGATATTCACATCATTATTTGCGAAGACTGTTCCGGTAAGCGTGAATGTTGTTGATAAGTTTTTACTGACTGCCTTTTCAACCGAAACGTAAAATGCATCTTTAATCGTCCCGGATGTATTTGCAGCCATTTTTTGTTTATTAAGAAACAGAACTGTCGCAATGATTAGTATTCCCAAAGTCATTGCTAAAATTAATTTCCACCTTTTCATTTTTATCTCCAATATATTTTTAATTCTTATTTGCCAATTGACTTATCGAGTTTTGCTTTTGCCAATTCGTAATCAACAATCGAAGTGGTGTAATTTGTTTTTGCACTAAGCAATGCCGTCTCGGAGTCAATCATTTCTGCGCTGGTTGCCAATCCGCTTTTAAATTTATCTGTAGTAACACGCATATTTTCAGTAGCCTGTTTGATGGCAAGCGCGGCGATTTCAGTTTTCTTCTTCGCAAGGTTGAATGTTAAAAAATTTTGTGTTACTTCGAGTGTAACTCCATCCTTAGTCAATTCCAATCCGTCGGCGGCTTGTGCCAATTGTGCTTCAGCCTGTTCCGTTTGATGTGCTGTCGTCATCCAATCCCATAAATTCATACTCAGATTTACTCCGGCATCCCAAGTTTCATCAAATTGATTTCTTGTAGGCATAATTCTCTGATTAGGTTTGGAATAATAGAAATCAGCATACAAACTTACTTGCGGATACCATGATGACTGCGCCAGCGTAACTCCGGCTTCACTTGCTTTTATTCTAAGCGAAGCGGATTTTATTTCGGGGCGATGATTGAAAGCATAATCCAAAAGAATGTCCAATTCTTCATATTTTACATCTACTAAATTTACACCAGAAGCAATTTCAATTTTTGTTTCGAGCGGAAGTTTGAGCAAACTGCATAGTGCTGTTGATGCCATCTTAACGGAATTCTCCGCTTCAATCTGCTGATACATTACATTCGAAAGCTGAACATCAAATTTCAGAATATCGTTCTCCGTCAACATTCCCACATTCATTAGATTTTTTGCATCAATGGCGTGTGCGTTTATTTGAGCTACAATTTCATCCATCACTTTTTTGAACTGTTCGGCTTTAAAAAATGACCAATAAGCGTTCTTGATATTATATACCAATTCATTTTTATCTTTGTTATAGTCTTCATTGCTTGCATTTGCCAGTTGCTCATTCAATTCCGTATTACTACTGAGTCTGAATCCAGTGAACAAAGGTTGTAAAAGAGTAAGTTGTGTGGAATAGTTATCCAGGATTGACGGTGATATATTAAATGTACCTAAAGGAGTTGTGATACTGAATGGGTCCACGGCGCTCAATCTACGATAGCCGGCTGATAATTTTAGCGACGGCAGCCGGATTGAATTTGCTTCTTTCAATTTGGCCTGGGCGTTCAGCACTTTCATCAGTGAAGCGTGAAGCATATTACTGTTCTTCAGCCCGATTTCAATTGCCTGTTCTTCGGTAAGGGAAAGTTTTTCCTGCCCATAAGTAATTACACCGCTAAAAAAAATCAAACCAATAAGAATAGTTTTAAAACTAAAATTTCTCATAAATTAATTTCTCCAAGGTTTTCTTTTATCAAAGTTTTATATTTTCTTCTGCCTTCGGTTGTAAATATTCCATCAAAAAGTATTTTCATGATGTCGCCAAACGCTTCAGTTGATGAAATCGGCAGTTTCGAAAGTGTGTCCGGATTGATAATACTATGGATTGCGGAAACATAGAGTATTATAAAAACTTCCGGGTGAACATCGTTGCGGAAAATTTTTTCTTTTATTCCGTCATTAATTAAAATTGCGAGATGTTTATATGCTCGTTTTGTTCTAAATTCATCAATGTCCTTCCATATTTGAGGATGAATTTTCATAAGGTCTTTTATCATCTGCCCTTCGAGTTTATTTGCCTGCTGTGCAATGAAGTTCAGGAGGCGCTTAAGTTTTTCGATAACCTGTAGTGAGGAATCGTTAACGAGGTTTTCAATAAATTCATCAACCACACACTTATTCGAAAAAACTATTTCTTTGATAACTTGCTCTTTGTTTGCGAAATGCTTGTAAAGCGTTTTTTTGCTGATGCCGATATCCGATGCTATTTCTTCCATCGTAACTTTATGAAAGCCAAACTGTTTGAACAGCTCGTTGGCTCTGTCGATAATTTTCTGTTTTACTTCTTTGTCTTCTGACATATTTTCTCCAATCTTGCTACCTATGACGTAAATTTTCTTCAAATGGTTCCATTGGAAACGAAAAATGTTTAAATCGTTTCCGTAAATAAAACTGATTTTCACTTCAATTCAAAACCGGTCATAAATTTTTCTATGCTGGATATTTTATGAATGTAAGTTGGCTGCATTTTAGTACACAAAAAACCTATTGCCACTAATTACACCAATTAACACGAATTTTATTTTAATTTATTAGTGAGAATTAGTGAGAATTAGTGAGAATTAGTGAAATTAGTGGCTTACATACGGGTGGTGATCAGGATGCTAACTTGAATTAAAATACTCATTAAATCACTATGTTTAAACACAACATTTATCTTTATTCTAAAGATGGAAAAGAAGTTTAAATTAGACAGCACAAGAAATGCTCGATGGATTGAAAATAATCCGGAGAAAGTCGGAGATATCGTCGAATGTCCGTTTTGTGAAGGAACCGGCGAATGCCCATATTGCCTGCCGAATGACGGTCATGATTGTTTTTAATGCGGATTCACCCGACAGTGTGTTTGGTGTAAAGGAAGCGCTAAACTCATTGTGAAAGAACGAAGAGATGATTGGTCATTCTTCGATTCTTGGGAAAATAAAGAATAAACTTTCCAAGACACAATCTGACTTACGATACAGACTTTTTGCAGGTTCAGCTAATTCCGACTAATAAATTCCGCCAACTTTTTATAAAATTCGTCCGGGTTTTCGGTCATCATTGCATGCCCGCTTTTATGAATCATAAATAGTGGTATCGAATCTAATCTTAACAATACCGGCATATTTTTATTTTCTTCACCATAAAAGTAACTTTTGCGACAATTGAGAGTTTTAAATTTTACGAGAAGTCCTCCGCTGTCCGACCACCGAACTAATGATTCCGCACTTTTGTAAACCGCACTCGGAGTTGTTTCTTCAAACCGGAATTGAGGATGATTCATATTCTCAATCAATTGTTGTTTGAACACAGTATTTTTATAATCCTCAAATGGCACTGAGATAACTCCGCGACTGAAAAGTCCGCAATCCTCGCTAACAAGATTACCTTCGATATTACTGAATGAAACCACGCGATTCATAATTTCATCCGGCAGAAGTAACGCAATCGTGCCGCCCATGCTGTGCGCAACAATGTGAATTTTCTTTTGATGCAGACTTGAAATCAATTCTTCAATCAGTCGAGCCTGGTCTTCCATCAAATAACCGAAATCATCCGGTTTGGAAGATTTGCCGAATCCGACTAAATCAATCAACAACAACGACGAGGAAGGGAAATAGTCAAAATCGAAAACATTCCGGAATGACTCCGATGAACACGCGAGTCCGTGAATGAATATTAATATCTCATCGGAATCCGGCACATACTTACATTTCAAGTATATTTGTTTGTCATCGATATCAATGTAATATTCAAAAATCCCATCTTTAAAATTGATCAACATTACTCCCCGTTTCAGTTAACACTAATTTTCTTTTTTTGCCTTTCGTTTTTGATACCACTTCCTTATTCCTTTCCATGAAAAATAAACAATGGGTAAAAGTGGTATTAATGTAATTACGACCACTATTATCACGCCGACCATAAGAATCATTCCGTTTATTCCGGTTCTAAAACTATTTTTAATAACCGTGATAAAGTTTAATCCTTCCGGTCCGCCCTCGCTGTTCGGCTCAAACAAGTACAACAAAATTGAAGACATTGATGATTGTGCCTCGTAATATTTTATCTTCGACTCAGCGCTTTCAATTTCACTTCTCACCTCTGCAAGTGCGGCTTCAACTTTTAGGATTTCATCAACTGTCCGTGCTTTTTCGAAAAGCGCTTGATATTGCTGCTCGGCTTTCTTTTTATTTTCCAATCTCGCTTTTGTATCAATATAGCTTTCGGTAACATCTTCCGTTGTTACCGATTCCGAAGTAACCTGACCAATTTTTTGTTTGATTGCGTCCATCACGAGATCCAACTTTTCAGCCGGAATTTCAATATTAATATTTCCGCTTTGCGCGTCATTATCATCTTTGTTTGAATTTGTATTTGTGATGAATCCATTATTCGCGGTTACTATTTCGTTAACCTTTTTAAAAGCTGTGTTGTAGTCCTCAACCTCAATATAAAGGTTTGCGTTTTTGATTATCATTCGTTTTTGAACTGAAGAAGTCTGCCCGGAAGAAATAGTTGCTTCGGAGAAGCCTTTAGATTCGGTATGGGGCGCTGAAAAAGATAATTCTCTTTTACTTTCATTACCACAACCAAATAAGAAAATTAAAAGAACTGAAACTATGATTAGATTTTTCATTTTAACTCCTCTTAATTTTTCTTTCTTGTACATATAGGAAAATTAATGGTTCGCAATTGTTCCAATTAATTTTATTCGAAAAAAGATTCTTTCAGGGATTTAATCTGTTCGTGTTTTATCCCACAAGCAGAAATTAAATAATTCTCAATTGATTTGTACCTGTCTAAAATCATGTCGAGAGTTTCATCTATGTATTCCGGACGGGCTTCAAATAACGGATTTATTTGATCTGCCGAAATTCGAAAAAGACTGATGATTCGTATAAACATAATCGTTTGTTTTCTTCGTTTCAAAGTTAACTCGTTGCTTGCAAGATAGTCGTTTAAAATTTTATCGCGCGAAACTCCAATTAATAATTGAATCAATGCAGAGATGAAACCGGTTCTATCCTTGCCTACGGAACAATGAATCACGGCAGGTAAATTATTTTTATCGGAGAGAAGACCGAATATTTCTCTCAACTCTGAATATCTATCGAAGGCTATAATTTTATAATGTTCTTTAAGAAAATCGCCGTAATTTAGTCCGGTTCGTTTTACTATATAGGATTTAATGTAATGAATGTGTGAGATATTATTGTTGCTGGGACGGATTGGTATATTGGTATAATTGATTTTACTGTTCGGCCCAATTCTATCCGGTTTAAATCTGCATTCCTTTGCCATTCTTAAATCAATGACAAGTTTTATATTCAGTTGATTCAGCTTTTCACTGTCTCTTCGTGTCAATTTTGATAATTCATCGGATCGGAAAATTAAACCGGATTTCATTTTGCACCCATCGAGCAATTCACACCCTCCGATATCGCGGAAATTTTTAGGGCCGTCTAATTTTACTAATCTATGATCATACATGAGTGATATTTTTATAATTCTTCTCAAATATAATCAATGGAATACGAACTTTTACTCGATTTTAAAATATCTGAGTTGATAGGCGTTGATTTTAAGCTAAAAATGAGGAAATCCTAAAAATTCGTTTTTATCAAGCAAAAAAAATCCGTTGCATTTCAATCAGAAAATAATGTTACAAAAACTAAATGATGTGATTCCAGCCAAAATATTCAATTTCTGTAAACGGAGAACCTCAATTTTTTGAAAATGCACCTCATTTTTATTAAATTTACAGACTTCAAATCAGAGGCTTTATGAAAATCCTAGATCAATTAAATCAAGAGCAGAGGTCTGCTGTTGAATATAATGCGGGTCCGCATATGGTTGTTGCTGGTGCAGGATCCGGAAAAACACGCGTTTTAACCTATAAAATAGCATATTTGCTGGAAAATGAATATGAACCCTCGGATATTCTTGCGCTGACTTTTACAAATAAAGCGGCAGGTGAGATGAGGGATAGAATAAAACAACTCGTCGGCAAAAAGGCAGCACAGATGTGGATGGGCACTTTCCATTCGATTTTTGCAAGAATCATTAGAACCGATGCAGACAAGTTAAATTATCAGCAGAATTTTTCTATTTATGATAAAGAAGATTCGGTTTCATTAGTTAGTAACGTACTCACTTCATTAAATATTAATCTCGATGCATTTTCTCCAAATCAAGTTCATCACAAGATTAGCAATTTAAAAAACAAGATGATTTCCCCGGAAGAATATATTAAACATATTGCTTCTTCGCTTCCGGAAAGAAAAATTGGCGAAATTTTTACCGAGTATAATAAAAGACTATTCGAAAATAACTCGATGGACTTTGATGACCTTTTACTTAAACCAATCGAATTGTTTAATAACTTCCCTAAGATATTGCAGAAATATCGATCGCAGTTCAAGTATATTCTTGTTGATGAATTCCAGGATACGAATACGGCTCAATATGAATTACTGAAAATGCTGACATCGACAAGAGTAAAAATTTGTGTTGTTGGCGATGATGCACAGAGCATTTACGGCTGGCGCGGCGCTGAAGTAAAAAATATGATTGAGTTCGAAAAGGATTATCCCAAAACTAAAATTTTCCGTCTCGAACAAAATTATAGATCAACTCAGACTATTCTCAAAGCCGCCGATTCGGTTATTAAACAAAATAAAGAGCAGATTAAAAAAACTTTATGGACTAAGAACGAAGAAGGGGAGAAGATATTTATTATCAGATGTGCTGATGAAAAGGATGAAGCTCATCAAATTTCCAGACTTATAAAAAAGGAAGTATCAACCAAAAAACTTTCACTCAAAGACGTTGCTGTTCTGTATAGAATCAATTCACAGTCGCGAGCGCTCGAAGATGCAATGCGACGCGAGAAGATACCGTATAAAATTATTGGCGGAGTGGAATTTTACAGAAGGAAAGAAGTAAAAGATATTATTGCTTATCTCCGTGTTCTTGCCAATCAGGAAGATGAAGAAAGTTTATTGAGAATAATGAATTTTCCGCAGAGAGGAATAGGTAATACTTCCATTAGCAAGATGATAGCATTTGCGCGTAAATTAAATCTTACTTTATTCAAAACTATGCTGCGCGTATTTGAAGTAATAGAAGTGAAAGAACGAATTCAAAAAAATGTAAAACAATTCCGGTTGCTCCTTGATAAATATATCGAATTAAAAGAGAAACTATCGTTAGCGGAATTAACTTCGGCATTAGTTGATGAACTCGGCATTTTACGGATTTACAAAGAAGAACGCACTCAGGAATCAATGCAGCGTTTCGAAAATGTTCAAGAAGTGCTCAGCGCAATCCAGGAATACAACAAAGCAAATCCTCACGCCACAATAGACGACTTTCTTGCAGAAGTATCTTTGCTTTCGAGTGTTGATCATTTCAGTGAATCCGACAATACAATAACTATGATGACAATGCACAGTGCAAAAGGACTTGAATTCCCGGTAGTTTTTATAACAGGATGTGAAGAAGACATTTTCCCCCTTAATCCCAAATTTGATTCCGATACACGAATTGAAGAGGAGCGACGACTTTTTTACGTTGCTATGACCCGTGCAGAGAAAAAAATATTTATTACTTATGCCAGGTCTCGGTATCGTTTCGGCGAAGTTGCTTATCAAAGCCGGTCGAGATTTTTGGAGGAGATTGATAGATCAACATGCGAAGAAGTGAATGTTGGCGGCGGAAGAAAATCAGGCAGAAAGAAAAAATCGTTCTATGATGATCTTTATGATGACTCGTATGATGAATATTACCAGGAGAGAAGGTCGCTCAGGGTTGGCAGCCGTGTAGTTCACGAGGCTTTTGGTATGGGAAAAATCCAGCAATTAAACGGTCTTGGCGATCTACAAAAAGTTACGATAACTTTTGAAGAGCATGGCGTGAAAACGTTGTTGGTAAAATTTGCTAATTTGAAGTTGGTTTAACTTTTTTAGTATTAAAAGAAAGGCTCGGTGCGGTGCACTGAGCCTTTCTTCATTTTAAAGATGGAAATATTTTATTATTAGTCGCTTGCCATAATAAATAAAGGCTTGGATTCGAAACTTTCGTAAAATGGTCTTAATCTATCCACGTTGTAGTACTTCTCAACATCAACAACTTTTTTATAACTTGTAATGACTTCGATGTGTTCGTTACTATATCGTCCATTTCTTAATGTAACTAATCTTCCGCTTGTTTTCGACATTATAAGGTCGAGAGCTAAATTGCCATAAGCCATAGGTACGATAGAATCAATTGCGTCCGGATCACCGCACCTTACAAGATAACCCAACCGCTGGTTGATAACATTTACTCTATTCCCATTATTGTATTTTGGAGATAACTCTTTTAATCTTGAAGCTACTGCATCGCCAATACCGCCCAATTTTTTATGGCCGTATGCATCAGTTTCGTCACTCTGAAAAGTCATCTCGGTTTCTTTTTCCATCATTGCACCTTCCGAAACAAGAACGACAGAATATCGGCTCGGATTCGATATTCTATCGGCCGACATCAATTCAGTGAGTCTTTCGATATTGAATTTATGCTCGGGTATAACGCATCTGTTTGCAGCGCCGGCCATCGTTGGCAAAAGCGCTGTATATCCTGCGTAACGGCCAAACACTTCGATAACAAGAAATCTTTCATGTGAACCGGCAGAGGTTCTTAAGTTATGAGTTAACTCTATTGTCCGGGTTACACAAGTGCTGAATCCAATACAATAATCAGTCCCGGGCACATCGTTATCCATTGTTTTTGGAATTGCAATATTTTTTACACCTTCTTTATGTAGTCTGGCTGCATAACTTAGAGTATCATCGCCGCCAATTGGTATCAAATAATCTAATCCCATAAAATCAATGTTTTTTAAAACTTCGGGAGTAAGATCATTCATTTCATCTTTATAAATATCTCTGTAGTGAGCAGGAATATTTGCTTTCGGAACATGGCTCGGTCTTGTACGTGATGAGTGAAGAAATGTACCGCCGGTTCTACCAATTTTGTTAACCAATTCTTCGGTAAGATGAAAGAAGTTCGCCGAATTATCGTAATCCTTCTCACGTACGATTTCTGTCATACCGCCCCAACCTCTGCGAATACCAATCACTTCATAACCTTCCCGTGTAGCGCGGATAGTAACTGCCCGTATTGCAGGATTTAATCCGGGCACATCTCCGCCACCGGTAAGAATTCCAATTCTGCCCTTAATTTTGTTAATATTTGCCATTAATTATCTCCAATTGTTAAAAAACTTGAAGACAAATATATAGACAGGTGGAAATAAATAAAAGAGATAGAAGTTTTTTTTAACCTAACTTTGCATAAGAATGTAGAATTCGGCAATATTTATCCATCTTTAAAATAATTCTTAAACCGATACCCATATTTTTTGCATGAAGATGCTTTTACAAAGAAAAATTTCATGCTTTTGCAAAGAAAGATTTCGCGAAAAAATAGGTCTCACTCTCTTCAATTTTGTGCTATAAAATACAGTACGAAAATTAACACAAATTTTGCTTGACAGAACTATTCGGATATGTTATCTTAGCATCACCAGCCAATTACTTTATGTCAATTTGTTGTTGTATTGACATTAAAAAAATTTTCTAACATAGCCGTATGAAAATTTTTACTTATCAGCCGATTCTGTTCTTTCAAAAATGTTTTTCAATTGAAAAAATTGTGCTTGACTTAATCAGACAAATAGTCTAATTTAAATTTTATAATCAGCCGAGTTAAATCACTAAACAATCAATTGCTTAGAGGGTGCTTCTATGAAACAAAACAAACCTCTTCTTTGGGCCATTGCCATATTGCTATTTATGGCCTTGCCCATACTTGCACAGCCAGCGCCTGTGCTGCCTGTTGATAATGCGACAGGTATTGCAAAAACGCCTACTTTTACGTGGTTAGCTCAACCTGGAGCTACTTCGTATAGGTTGCAGGTAGCTACTGACGTAGCGTTTACCAATATTGTATTTAATGCAAATGTTGGTAATGTTGTGTTGTATGTCGTCACTTCACCGGTTCTTGATGACGGCACAGACTATTATTGGCACGTTAAATCTGATTTAACGTCCTCGTATAGTGCCACACGCAAACTTACGACTATCGAGACCCCAACTCTTGTTAGTCCAGCCGATGCAACCATCGCACTCTGCGAGAATCCAACTTTAACATGGAACACTGTTGAAGGCGCAACAAATTATTATATTGAAATTTGGACACCCGCATTCGCCGGTACACTTGTTGAATCAAGTGTCGAAGTTGCGGGAGTTGGTCCAACCCAGAGTTTTACTCCTACATTAGTTCAATCATGGGGTTCCACATTTGAATGGGCTGTCAGAGCTCAGGATAATGCAGCGCCGGGTAATTGGACCGGATGGTCGCCGAGATGGACTTTTGATTTGCTTGGAGTACCAACATTGGTTTCTCCTGCTGACCTTGCAACATGTCAACCCCTTGGAAATACTTTAAGTTGGTCGGCTGTTCCTGGCGCCACCAATTACGAAATTCAGGTTGCTACTGATGCAGGGTTTACCAATTTAAAAAATTGGAATACCGGTTGGGGTTCAACATCATACCTAACTACATTCGATAGATATGATTATAACTCTGTTTATTATTGGCGTGTTAGAGCGAATAACGGATTGTGTGATGGTGGATGGTCTACTACATTCTCTTACACTACCATTATTGATGTAACAACCTTACTTACTCCTGTAAATTATCAGGGGGGGGTATCACTCGAACCGACATTTACATGGGATGATATTTCCGGTGAAACCGGTTACCAGGTAAAAATCTTTTCCGATGTTGGATTACTTAATTTAGTGTATTCCTCGGTAATGCTCGGTGCAGATGTTACCACATTTACTGTACCTTATGCAGAACCTGGTATTTTAGCTAACAGCACAGAATATTTCTGGGTTGTTGAAGCATCGAATGCATGCATGACCACCCAAAGTGTTGCTAATAGATTTACTACTGTGGATATTATTGAACCATTCCTGGGTTGGCCAACCGGATGTGCAGTTATGTACACAGCATCCGTAAATTTCTCGTGGTTTTTAAATCAGGCATATCCGGGTGTCACTTTCGATCTATTAGTTGATACAGATCCGGCAATGGCTGCTCCAACGACGATAGCCAGCGGATTAACTAATACTTACTTAGATTATGCAGGATTATTACCGGGCACTTTATACTATTGGAGAATTTTAGCTTATGCATCAAGTGGTGCAAAAGCTGGATATTCAGCCATTGAGTGTTTCAATACTTTTGGCGATCCCGGACTATATCCACCCATTCCATCATATCCGTTGGGAGTTCAACCGGCTCCAAACGAAATTTATACATTAACACCAACTTTATATTGGTATTTGAATGGGCCTGCAACAAATTTAATTTTTGACGTGCAATTATTTATTTGGCATGAAGATCCACTTACCGCAACAGAAATCCTTACAGCTTCAGTTGGCGGATTTGGTACAACAGGAGATCTATATCTGACTGTACCTGGTGGATTGCTCTCTGCCGGTAATGATTATAAATGGCGTGTAAGATCCAAAAATATTGTTACAAGTGAAACTTCAGTTTGGTCGGATTTCAACTTTTTCCGTCCCGTCGGTAATTCACTTCTTCGTATACCGGTTCCATCATATCCAATCGGCGGTATTGACATATATACTCTTGCGCCAACATTTTATTGGTATGTAAATGGTCCTGCAAGTTCTGTTGAATTTGATATTATTTATTCAACAGTCGATCCAGGAATTGGTGGATTCCCTGACGGAGCTGCACCAAGTGGTCACACATCGTTTATGTACTTTACTCCGGGCGCACCGTTACTACCCGGTCAGACTTATTACTGGGCAGTTAGATCAACATATATGGGAAATCATTCGGAATGGTCGGATACGGAAACTTTTGTAACTTACGGCCAAAACGGAGATATCACACCTATACTTACGTATCCAATTGATGGGACCACTGTATGGACACTTAATCCAACCGGTTGGTGGTACACCGATGCACCGGGTGCCGTTTTATTTGAAATTGAAGTTAGAGCGGGTGCTCTCACAGCAACTGCAAATTATGGCCCAACTGCTAATTTCTTTTTCCCGTTTGCGGGATTGTTGCCTGGTACACATTATAATTGGGCGGTTCGTGCATTTAACGGTACCACATGGTCGGCATGGTCTGCACCAGAGGACTTCTATACCTATGGTGGAGCAGTAACCGATATTATGCCAATCCAAACATATCCTATTGGCGGTCCAACCGTTTATACAAATGAGCCGACTTTATATTGGTTTACAAACAGCGGATATTCACCATTAACTTTCTCGGTAGAAATTTATTGGGATCCCGCTGGTAGTGTTTTAGTTACAGCGCCATTTGCTGCAGGAGTTGATGTTAATAACTTTACTGTACCAAACGGTGTATTAGTCAGTGGCGCCACATATTACTGGCAGGTATTTGCATCGGATGGTGTAATTACTGTCGGATCAGGAATAGAAAGCTTTGTAACAGCGGCTGGAAACAGACCGGTGATTCCAATAGCAGGCAGCCCAGCCCACAATGTAAAGCTTTCATCGCAAACGGCAACTCTATCCTGGTTCTTGCCAACTCAGTCTGAATCTTCTTTGTCTTATGACTTAGAAATTTCGACAAGTGCTGATCTGTCTAATGCAGTCAGCGTAAAAGGATTAACAAGTTCGAACTATAAATTAAACTTGGAAAGCAATCAGACTTACTACTGGAGAGTACGTTCCAGCATAGAAAGTGGAGATGCTTCCAAATTCTCTAACGGAGCGAACTTTAGAACTGGTGATTTAATCACTTCAGCTGAAAATACTCCTGTTATTCCTAAAGCATTTGCTGTTGCACAGAACTATCCGAATCCCTTCAATCCTACTACAACTATTAGAATTGAATTGCCTGAAAACGGAATAGTATCCATAAAAATCTTTAACATGCTTGGGCAGGAAGTAAAAACATTGCTGAATAGTGAAAAGAGCCCGGGCATTTACGATGTTGTATGGAATGGTGATGATAATTTTGGTAACAAAGTATCAACCGGTACATATATATATCGTGTAATATCGGGCGAAAATGTGTTTTCAAAGAAAATGATACTTATGAAATAGGTAAAGGATACAGCTATGTAATTACACCAGCCGTGTCTTTATGTAAGTTGTTTTAGTTAATGAAAATTATGAATATGAAAATCAAGGAGTATAAAATGAGAACCATATCTGCGTCACTCCTCTTAACGGGAGTAGTTATAGCCGTCGCTCTGGCGCTGATTGCGTGCCAGGCAGTTTACTTCTAGCGATTCAAGTAGATATAAAATAAATAAAAGGGCTGTCGGAATGGCAGCCCTTTTTTTTAGGGATTCCATAAAATTAAAAACCGGGAAGTTTGAATTTGAATACAACCTCGCCGGTCTCTTTGTTTACGTTAATTGCTCCACTACCGGTAATGAATTCTTTACCGGTTGCCATCTTAAATATTCCATTTAAAAATTGCATGCCCTGATTCAGCGTCGCTTCAATTTCTTCCGGCGCCGATGCAATTTTAGTTTCCGGTTTCTTATCTGAAATTGCCAAAAGTTTTTCATTATCTTCCGTTATAATACCATCAATATTTTCGGTTTCTTCAATTTCCAATGCCGAGATATTATCCGAAATTTCAATACCCTCATTATCTTCATCCTTGCCAATCGATTCAGGCTGTTTCAATAATTTCTCAACCTGTTCAATTAATGTTGTTCGTCCCTTTGCTGAAAAATCCACTTCATCTGTAAGATTGCCTTCGTTCAATACAGCATTAAACAGTTCTTCTTTCAATACTATTCCGTTTGCTATGTTTTGTTCGATGCTGTCAATTGCCACTAAGTTTATTGCAGTTAACTTCGTACTTTCCTGACCGAGACGATTGATCCTTCCAATGCGCTGATTCTTTTTTGCCGGATTCCACGGCAGATCAAAATTAATTACAGTATCTGCAAATTGAAGATTAAGTCCAGTTCCGCCTGCTTCCGTTGAAAGAAATATTAAACAATCTCTATTTTTTTCGAATTCTTCAATCAATGCGCCGCGTTTGTTTACCGGTACATCGCCGGATAAAGTAACGTGAATTACATTATGCAGCCCAAGCATTTTACTAATTAGATCGAGCATCGTTTTCCATTCGGAAAAGATTATTACTTTTTTCTTGCGATTGATTATATCAAGCTTTTCGAAAAGTATCGATTCAAGTTCCTCGAGTTTCGGAGATTGGTTCGTGGTTTTATCAATAAGAAAAGTTGAATCGCAAACCATTCTCATGCTTGTTAAAATTCTTTGAATACGCTGCATGTCATATATTGTTTTATGTTTTTTATGCAGGATAGGGTAAAGCGATTGGGCAAGTCCGGCGTGAATTTCCTTTTGTGCATCGCTTAAAACTATCGGCACATGAACCTCCTGCACAGCAGGGAGTTCCTTTAAAACATCAGCTTTTTCTCTCCGGATAATATAGTCTTCCAATTTCTTTTTTAATTTCTGCAAATCGAAGTAGCCGGTGATTCTATTCTTTTTTGATTTATCGAAATAACAATGATTCATCGAGAATTCCCATTGCGGCGCTAGAATTTCTGGTTTAATAAAATTCATTATCGAATATAAATCGAGCAAATTATTTTCAAGCGGAGTGCCTGTTATTACAAGTGCATGTTTACGGGGAATTGATTTAACTGCGTGCGATGTTTTTGTTTCATAGTTTTTAATTTTCTGCGCTTCGTCTAAAATTATCATATCCGGCGGATAATTTTGGATTAGAGTTACATCCCGCATTACCGCTTCGTAGTTGGCAATTATAAAATATGTTTCGGAATTTTTATAAATCGAATGCCGCGATTCACGGGTCCCCTCGATAATAAGAGCTTTCTCATCAGAAAACTTTTCGATTTCTTTTTTCCACTGATATTTTAGCGAAGCCGGGCAAATTACAAGAGTGCGTTTGAAATTAAATAATTCTTTTTTAAGAATTGCGATCGTAATTGCCTGTAAAGTTTTACCAAGTCCCATCTCGTCGGCAATTATACTGCCTGCTTTGAATAGAGCAAATAAAATGCTTTCTTTTTGATAATCGAATAATTTTGCTTTTACAACAGAGTAATCCGGTTTGAACTCTTTACTTAATTGTTGAAGAGAAAAACTTTCAATATGCCCATCAATCTTCTCGATAACTTCCGGTCGTATTAAAAAGGATTTATGTGTCTCAGCTTCGTCAATAAATTTATAAAATTCATTGTATTGTTCGGGAAGAACATACTCGCCAAAGGAAAAATATTTTTTTATAAGAGATTCAACACGGGTGGGCAAATTACGATTATTATAATATGTGATGTTGTAATCATAATGAGGATCGCAAAATATCTCAACGAATGGATATTTCTGTTTTTTTATTATTTCCTCGACCGGATATTCCTTTCTAATTTGTTCCGAAACAAAGATAAGATGTTTACATGTACCAAGTTTGTTCGTTCTGAAATCCGGGCACGAACAATATCCGTTATCGGTTTTAAAATCTCTTATTGTTATTTAGTAAATCCTGCCCGACGCCGATTTAACTTTGTGTATTCCAAAAATATTTTCTCCGAAGGTAATATTAAATTCTTCTTTTGCGGCTTTCTCTTTTCTCTCAATTAATACTCTTTTGATCATATCCTTCCGGCTGTAAGGTTCGCCAGCAGTTTCCGTACCCACGGACTTTTGTTGATGCTTCAAATAAATCATAATGAGGCTTGCCGCTGCATGAACACAGCAGCCCAGGTAAGATTCGCAACTGCAGTTATGATTTATACCGGATTCATCTATCGTCAATTCTACCGTGAAATCATCAAATCTGTCTTCAACTTTAAAATTGAATTGGTCTTCATTTTGAGAGACTAAAGTAACCATATCGTTATCGATTAAGTGCTGTGCATTACGAAATATACTCTCCGATTTTATATATCCGTTTTTGATTTCCATTAAATCCGGCATTTTAGTTATCAGCATAGCGGTTTTTCCCCTTTGAAAAATTTTATTAAGATATTCTAAGATATTACTTAGGAGTTAAATTCAAAAGAACAATAAAATTTTTAAAAATTCGGGGTGAACTAAATTGCTTATTCCAGCCTATTGCTTTCATTGCTATTTGCGAATATAAAATACAAATTTGCAAAAACAGTTTCTTATGAAGATGAGATTTGTATGTTGCTAAAATTCCGTCCGATCACTTTGGAATTAAAAGATACTTTTACAATTTCTAATTTTTCAAGGCAGTCAACTCCAGCCGTTCTTACAAAAATAACTTTCGAAGGGATTACCGGATACGGCGAAGCCTCGCTGCCGCCATATTTGGGAGAGAGTCATGAATCAGTCGTAGCCTTTTTATCCAAACTCGATTTCTCTCAATTTAACAATCCCTGCGACATAAGCTCGATAATGGAATATGTTGATAGCGTTGATTCAAACAACAACGCTGCAAAAACCTCAATAGATATTGCCCTTCATGATCTTGCTGGAAAAATTCAAAATAAACCAGTCTATGAAATGATGGGATTAGCTCAGCCGAAAAATCTATTCACATCAATTACATTTGGGATTGATGACCTAAAAAATATCCAAGAAAAGGTAAAAAATTATGAATCGTTCAAAATTTTAAAAATAAAATTAGGCTCCCACTACGATAAGGAAATTATTAATTCGATTAGAGCTGTAACCGACAAACCAATTTATGTAGATGTTAACCGGGGTTGGAAAGACAAAATATTTGCATGCGAAATGATCGACTGGCTTGCGAAGAGGGGAGTTGTTCTAATTGAACAACCAATGCCGATAAATATGATGGAGGAAACAGCTTATCTTTCCGAACGCAGCCGGATTCCAATTATTGCAGATGAAGCTGTAAAACGGCTCTCAGATTTAGAAAAAGTGCAGGGGATTTACTCGGGGATTAATATTAAACTGATGAAATCCACTGGTCTGCTTGAAGGATTACGAATGTGCAATAAAGCTAAATCCCTTGGACTTAAAATTATGATTGGATGTATGACTGAAACCTCCTGCGGGATTTCAGCAGCCGCGCAGCTAACCCAATTTGCTGACTATATCGATCTCGATGGAAATTTGTTAATTAAAAATGATCCTTTCATCGGTATTAAAGCAAATAATGGCGAGATAAAATTGAACTATAAACCCGGAATTGGGGTTGAAGAAAATAACTCGGAACTGCTGAATTTTGATTGATTTTGAGAAAATAGTAAAGATTTCATCCGACAAGATTTTTTTTGAAAATAATTATATTGAGCCCGATATTCTTCAATAGAGACTTGGGAAGAAAGGATCCATGACAAAAAAATATATTTCGAATAAACCTGAGACAGTTCGCATGTTTGAAAGCGATTTTTTGGAATCACTTTCCAAAATACACTGGACTGTTCCGTTATTTGTCTATATCCCGGTTATTATTTTTTTCCTATACAGGACATGGTTTCAGCTTAACATTCCTATTAAAAGCATGATATTCCTGTTTATCGTGGGTTTAATAATTTGGACATTTGTTGAATACTCGCTACATAGGTTTGTTTTTCATTATGTGCCATCAAGTGAATTTGGAAAAAAACTGCATTTCATTTTTCACGGAGTCCATCATGATTATCCGAAAGATCCACTGCGGCTCGTAATGCCGCCTTCAGTGAGTCTCCCGATCGCTGTACTTTTTTATATTATTTTTCACTACATAATTGGAAATGTTTTAGTCGCGCCTTTTTTTGCGGGATTCATTCTCGGGTATTTGTTTTATGATATTACTCACTACGCTGTGCATCATTTTAATATAAAGAGTAAATTTTGGAAGGCGATAAAAGATCATCACATGATTCATCATTATAAACATGATACTTTAGGATTTGGTGTTAGTCAACCGGCATGGGATTACATTTTTGGTACTACGTATCCCGATAAAGACGATGAAGTTTAGCATTTTTGTACAGCGGATTTTATTGTAAATTATATCATGTCTCAAGAAAAGTTGTTCTGTGATAGTTAACAGCCTATTTATTTTTACTGATTTTCTAAAATATTTATCACTTAATTTTGATGTCGAAATGAAGTTCACAAAGAATATTTATGCAACTATGCTATTGTCCCTTTTAATGGTTTCTTGCGAATTAGCCGCAAAAACTGAAATATTTATTCGAGTTAATCAACTTGGATTTTTACCGGGTGATATTAAATCTGCAGTTATTCTGTCAGCCAATGAATTGGAAGGCAGAAAATATTCATTGGTAAATTCGAACGGGAACGCTTTTGTTTATGAAAATGTAGTTGGTTCTAACCTCGGTCAATTTGGAAAATTCCCTTATTCGTATCGCATCGATTTTAGTGATTTTAAAATTGTCGGGAAGTACTATATATCTATCGAAAGTAAAAATTCTTACTCTTTCGAAATAAGCAATCAAGTTTATAATGGATTGATAGAGTCGCTAATGTCTTTTTTCAAAGTGCAAAGATGCGGTTACACAGAACCACTTCTTCATAACGTTTGTCATAAAGCTGACGCCACTTCCCTTATTGAAGATGGAGTTGCAATAAATCAGCAGGTGGATGTAACGGGCGGTTGGCACGATGCAGGTGATTATGTGAAATTTTTAAATACCACGGCAGTAGCAACATATACATTACTTTTCGCTTTCGATTTTAATAATGAAAAATTTTCTTTTGATAATAATCAAAACAATGTTCCCGATATTCTTGAAGAAGCAAAGATTGGTCTCGATTGGATGCTGCGCTCTTACATTGATGAAAAGAAGTTGATTACGCAGGTACAGGACAGCCGTGATCAGGATGTAGGGTGGCGATTGCCTGAAAATGATCCTTTGGGATTTGATCGTCCGGGTTATGTTGGGATTGGTAAAAATTTGATTGGGATTTATTCAGCTACTATGGCTCTTGCCGCAAGGATTTGGAAAAATACAATTCACTATGATGAGTTTGCAAATAAATGTTTAAATGCTGCCGTTATACTTTATTCTCATAAAGATGAGGTCCCGGATATTGACTCAAGTGGAACAGGAAAATACATTGATAATAAATTCCAGGGGAAATTAGCTCTAGGAGCAATAGAGCTTTTCAACACTACGGGAAAAGTAAATTACCTTAATGATGCTAAACGTTATGCAGATGACGCGGGACCCGATTATTGGTGGAGTTGGGGTGACATCAATGCCTTTTCGCACTATCGCCTTGCCAGATACGATTTGAAATATGCTGATTACATTAAGAATAGTCTCGAAGCCTTCAATCAGACAAAAGATAAAAATTTATTTGGCGGCGGCGCTTCTTATACATGGGGTACGAATAACACTTTTTTAGGCATAGCATTGCAAAACATTCTCTGGAAAAAATTAACTAAAGACGAGTCTTTTAAAGAACTGGAGACTTTTCAAAGAGATTTTGTCCTGGGTAGAAATCAATGGGGAGTATGTTTTATTTCCAAAGTAGGTAATAATTACACGAAAAATTTTCATCATCAGGTTGGTTATTTTAATCAAAACAATCTTCCGGGTGCTGTATCAGCCGGACCAATTTCAAAGAAAGCTTACAATGACTATAAAATCCAGTTTGACAGAGCTGATAAATTTATTGACTTTCAAACCGAGGATGCCGTCTATCGGGATGATAAAAACGATTATCTAAGCAATGAACCCTCAATTGTCCTAAACGCCACTGCTGTATTTGTCTTTGGTAATCTTGCAAAATAGGCTGTATATTTTTGAGAATGTAATATTTTGAGGCAGTAGTACTGATATTCTCAAAATAGGATTGAAATGCTTTCAAAAATGCCATTTTTCTTATGAATATGGTGTAATTGGCGGCATGTAATTTGTTTTTAATAAAGAAGTTAATATTTCGAGGTATCCAAATGATTTCAAATATACGATTAATCTCATCCGGCTTTTCTTTTGTTGATAGGAATTGGGGCGGTGTTTACCGTGGCGGTAGCTATATGGTAGTGGGCCCCAGAAAATCCGGAAGAACTTTACTTGGATTGCAATATGCATTGGAATCCGCAAAAAGACAGGAAGTGTGTTTGTATTTTACAAATATGCGTCCTAAAGATTTAATGATTCAAGCAGCTTCGCTAAATTTTGATATCCAGGCTTTTATGAATCAGAATTTAATTATTGTTGTGCGGGTTGCCCCTCCAAACGACGTTTACGAAACACAAAATCCCGATGAACATTTAGTCGAATATTTGAATGATATTGTTATGGTTGTTAATCAGTACAATCCATCAAGAATAATTTTTGATGAATTGACACCGTACATCGGATTTAATAAACTTGATTTACTGCGAAGTACATTTCTAAAAATGCTTGAAACTATTGAAGATAAAGATATTACGAGTTTATTTATAGTTGGCGAGCCCGCTACTCAGCGCGCCAAAGGAATAATCGATACGATAACACAGTACATCACGGGATCGATCAGTCTCCAGAAACAAGATGAAAAAATAGCAGGTAAATATCATGGCGGAACTGTAGTTATTTCGCCAAATGTAGGCCATACTGAAGGTCAATTTACCGCAACTTATATTATTGAACCGAATAAAGGCGTTACGGTTGAATACGCACCATCAAGAAAAACAGGGGTTTTTAATAAACAGGAAATTCGACCTGCCGGGAATGTTGAAGTTTCCACGGAAGCCTATTCCTATTCCAATATTTATAATTATGGCGATTTTTTATTAATCCTAAATAATCAGATTGGTTTGTTCAAAAGTACCGGTCAAACATTCAATTTAGTTGCAATAAAACTTGAAGAAGCCGCAATAATGAAAGGTTTGCTGACTTTAACACAACTTCAGAATGCTGTAAAGCTATCAGTGGACAAGAAAGATAAAATTTGTGTTGTGGATGATAAAGTTCTTGTTTTACTTGTAAGAAGCGATCAATCAAGCGCAAATAAACTAATGTCAGGTTTAAAGAGAAACCTACCGGGCGCGGATCCAGAATTTATGAATGCTGCGCTTGAAAATATATCCGTTCTAAATATCGAAATTGACGAACGGATTGATAATGCCGATAACATGATGGAATATGTTCTCTCGGCTGAAAATGAATCAAATCAAATTTATGTTCCGATAACTAAATTCGCGTTATAAAAATGAAACGGACATCATTATTTGTACTGTCTTTTGTTCTGTTGATGAATCTTTCAATCATCGGACAAATCAAGGAAGAGGGATTACGAAGGCAGGCTCAGCAGCATATGCAATCCGGTAAATACGGAGAGGCAATTGACCTTCTTAACAAATTCGTATCAGCCAATGCAAGATATCCTGAGGGATATAATTTGCGTGCTTTATGCCATGAAAAACGTCAACAGTATAGTTATGCCGTTCTCGATTTTAGAAGGGCGATTAAATTGGCTCCCGATCATGCCGAATATAAAAAGAATCTTGACAGGGTAATAAAACTCTGGTACGAACTGCTTGATAAAAAAATTGAAGGTCATAAACGAGAAATTGCCATAGATCCAAGTAAGCCATTCAACTATCTTGAAATAGGGAAGTCATACCGTTGGAAAGAAGAATGGAAGTTGGCAGAGCAATGGTATGATGAATATTTAGCTCGCGATGATAACGCTTCGCCGGATGAAATAATTCGTTACACAGAAATTCTTGCTAAAACAGGTTCGATAGTTAAAGGCGAAAAAATTCTTAAAAAGTTTGTTGAAAGATATCCGGAAGATTGGCGTTTATGGAGCCGTTACGGATACTTTACTTTGTGGCTGGGAAAAACCAAAATCGCAGAGGATGCTTTCTTAAAATCTCTTAGTTTTAAACCGTTTTTTAAAGAAGCTGAGGATGGATTGGACCTTGCACGAAGAGAAGCTTATGTAACTCAATATCAACCTAAAGCCTTTGAAAAAGTGTATCCAATCGATCATTATTATTCCGTCATAAAACGCAATCCGAATGATGAAGAATCGAGGTTTAGATTAGTTAATGAGTTAATTTCGAAGAATAGACTGGAAGAGGCCTATGAGCAACTTCAATATCTTAAAGCCAATAATGAAGGAACTGAAAAATTTAACGAGCTTTGGGCAAAAGTTACCCAATACAGAAATGATAAATACGCACAGAAGATAGCTGAATTCCAGGAAAGGTTGAACCAGAATCCAAGCGATGGCGAAGCAATTCGTGGTATTGCTGAATATTATTCCATTCTCGGGCAATATGAACAAGCCGAAGATATTTTAACAAAATATCTTGCAACTGTGCCAAATGATTCCGATACCAGATTTTTGTATGCGCAAATTCTTTCATATCAGAATAAATACGAAGAAGCTTATCCTGAAATTAGAAAGGTTCGTTCGGATGACCCGAATAATCAAAAAGCAAAATTATTAGCCGGACAGTTATCAACATGGATTGATACTGATTTGGAACTTGGACAAAAGGACCTTGAAGATTACATTGCTTCCAATCCAAACGATATCAATGCGATAATTACTCTGGGAACCCTTCTGTTCCAAAAACAGGAGTACGAACAATCACAGAGTTATGCTGATAGAGCAGGTCAAATAGATTCTCAGAATCCTGATCTTGGACAGCTAAATTCAATGCTCGAAGCAGTTAGATTACGTCAGGAAGAGGACAGATTATTGCAGGAATTAAATGTTGGTAGAAATCTTGCTATGGATGGAAACTGCGAAGAGGCAATTCCATATTTTGAAGATTATCTCCAGAAAGTTAGTCCAAGTAATGAATACTTATATGAAATGGCTGATGTATATTTATGTGCAAAAAGAAACAACGATGCCATAAGTATGTACGATAGAATCCTGGAAACCGAATACGATAAAGATGTTGATGTTCAGCGTGCAAAAGTTTACTACTGGAGCGGTGATTCGTTAAGAGCATTCGAAGAATTCAACAGGTTAGCGCTTGATTATCCCGATGATGTGGAAGTACTTGTTTATCTCGCCGATTCATATGTTAAGATGAAAGAATATGATGATGCCCGAGTAATTTACGAAAGCATTAAAGAAAGAGCGCCAGAGTCGTTTATGATTGATCAGCGGCTTGGATGGCTCCCTCCAACACCCGGCAGTAGTGGCGAATTCGCCAATAATTTCCTTTCGTATATGGTGTTGAATCCATTAGCATATGTATTTACCGATAATCTTAATTTTGAATATATTTATGGCGGACTTGGCGTAGAGGTTGGAGTTACTAAATGGATGTCTATTGGAGCATCGTGGGTTAGAGGTATTCTTGGCGATGGTTCGAATAAAATAAATTATTCCACATTGAAAGGAAATTTATTTATAAAACCTGCTGTCAACTGGCTACTTTACATGCAATTTGGTAAGATGAGAGCTCCGGGAATAATTGATCAACCGGAAATGAATCTTGGAATCCAGTATGATCCGAAAAAGAATGTCAAATTTGATATTGCTTATTTCAGAAGCGATGGAGCTGTTGTTTTATACTCACCATACTTAGTAAGTACACGACTAATAGGTTCTTCATTAAAAATAAGTGGATTATACAAGTTTAATTCCGGGGCTGAGGTTTCAGGTTATTACCAACTCGTTTCAAGCAGCAATTATGACCAAAGTACTACTACAGAATATTACCCTGATAACCTTGGAAATAATATTCAATTTCGTATTGGTAAATCATTTTACCCTAATTTGAAACTCGGTTACGAATATTACTTCTCGGATTATAAATACACATTTCAAAATCTATATTATTCACCTCAAAGTTTTGATTCCCACAGCTTATGGGCTGAATGGCTTGTAATGAATGAAGATAGTTGGGAAATAACTGCAGGTGGTAAAATTGGTTACGTCCCCGAAGCGGATTATATTTTGCGTGAAGCAAATCTTCAAATATTTTATACATTATTTGAAAGGCTAAAATTCTCGGCTTATGGATATGTTGGAAGCTCTGTAAGAGATCAATACGGTTATAGCTCCGGTTCATTTATTATTAGCGCATTCTGGAGTATATTCTAATCCATGTTTTGGATACGGTTTAATAGCCGGATTTAAACAATACATTTAAAAAGATTTCAAAAGTCATTTAATTTCAGTATGTTACGGTTGTTTTAGTATGAGTCACAATATCCGATTGTAGCAAAATGATACACGATAATTTAAAAAATAAGCTGAAAACGCAACAAAATAAAAGATTCAAAGTGGCATTATTATTGTAAATTTTATACAAAAATAAAGAAAAGAAGTATGGCACCTGAAGTCCAAATAAACAGATACAAAATAGCGCTCGATAACCGGGAGGTAAAAGCTCCTCGAAGAAATGAAAGTGCGGAGAAAATTAGAGCGATAGTTATCTCAGGTATTTTTTCTCTTATCCTTCTTGCAGTAATAATCTTTACTCTTCCTCTTACGGTTCTTTCCGTTAGCGGATTATTAGTTTATGCCTCAATCGTCGCCCTTGTAATATTTCTTTTTGTACTTCTATTTAGATACTTCTCGATCCTTCTTATGGCTTATTTCTATATAACGAAATATACAGTTCAGGATAAAGAAGGTTATTTCCCGTTTTTTTCAATTATTGTTCCTGTTTATAATGAAGGTAAATTATTACGCGATACTATCAAATCGTTGTTAAAACTTGATTACCCAAGTTATGAGCTCGTTGTTGTTAATGATGGCTCGACTGATGATACTGCTGCAGTAGCGGAAGAATTCGTTGGATATCAGCAAGGTCATCAATCACTTATAAAAATATCGTTGATCAATAAACCGAACGGCGGAAAATCAAAAGCATTAAATGCCGGAATTCAATATTCTGAAGGTGATTTTGTTTTATGTATGGACGGCGATACAAAATTATCGCCAAATAGTTTGAAATTGGGCATTCGTCACTTTATGGACCCGGCAGTTGGCGCGGTAGCTGGCAACGTTAAAGTTGAGAATCGAAAGAATATGATGACAGATTTACAAGCTCTTGAGTATATCGAAGGATTGAATATGCCTCGCAGCGCTCAAGGTTTTCTCAGAATGGTTAATATTATTCCCGGTCCAATAGGTATATTTAGAAAACAAGCTCTTAAAGATGCCGGTTATTATTCGAGTGATACATTTGCAGAAGACGCTGACCTGACATTAAAAATTTTAGCTAAAGGTTGGAGAGTTAATTACGAACCAAACGCAGTTGCTTATACCGAAGCGCCGGTTAATTTATATCAGTTGTTAAAACAAAGATATCGCTGGACACGCGGAATCTTACAAGCTGTAAGAAAACATAAAAAGCATATAATTAATCCAACTATCAATTTTAATAATACACTTATTCTTTGGTCCATGTTTTATGAATCATTGATTTGGCCGGCTATGAATATTTTCGCTAATCTGTTCTTTATCATAGTCGCAGTTATTTATGATTTTTCAAGTCTAGTATTTTTCTGGTGGCTTGGAATTATGATCCTCGACATGATGGCTGCGTTATATTGTGTGGCGGCGGAGAAAGAAGAATTCAGATTAATACTTTATTCTTTTGTTTATAGGCTAATCTTCATTCTTATTATTGACATTACAAAAGCTATGGCCACAGTAGAAGAATTTTTAGGAATACAAATGACCTGGGGTAAATTGGAAAGAGTCGGTGGCGGTCAAGGCACCTCTGGCTCAGCCCCTATTCGTCCGGCTGCTCAACCGGCAAAATAAATTTTGAATATTAACTGAGGTACAATATGGAACTGATTCCAATACTTTCTTTAATCATACTGGTCGCTACGATATCGACTTTTATATTGGCTGTTGGTGCCTATATTCTCTATAAAATGAGAGAACGTAAAGGTAAAGTTACACCGGCACAGCCTGCGACAATTCCTGCTGAATTGGTTGCTCCAACTCCAATTATGGTTGAGCAGCGAATGGGACAAACCGGTAGGCGATCTTACGCTGAAGAATATCAGCAAAGAGAACCTATGCCCGAATATCAAAGGCAACCTTCATACGGTCCTCCGGCTGAATCTTATGCGCCTGGCCCCGAAATGCGACCCACTTATGTTGGTACATCAAGCCATTCTGATTCAAGATATCAGAGACCGTCTACATCGACAAACGAATATAATGCAAGAAAGAAATTCTTACGTTACACCAACGAAGGATATATTGAACCCTCGCAAGAAGAAAACAGAATGAGAGAAGAAGAACGTCGTGCAAAAAATAATGAGGAGTCACTAAGGTGGCGATAACAGCTAAAAGAGGATTGAAGGTAAATTACCCGATTATTTTCATAGCAGGAATATTATTTATTATTGCTTCGGCTCTTGTATTCCTTCTTGTTGTCAGAAATGTTTACGGGAAATATGATATGTCGGAAATCCTTCCTTCCACTGAAAATCTATCCGTGCTTTCGTTAAAGAAGCAGGATAAAGCAGCGCTCTTATATTCTAAATATACCGAGAACATGCTTCCGGCAGGAAGTACCTGGCTGCGGGATAATATTAGTACGTGGGAAACATTCCTTCAAAGATTCAATGTGCCTTATGATATTATCGACGATCAGACGGTTGAAACAGGAAAGCATTTCGAGTATAAGATACTCATTTTAGCAGGTTCAAAATCATTAAGTGATAAGCAAATTCTTAATATCAAAAAGTTTTTAGAAAATGGCGGAAGTGTTTTCTCAACCGGTGGTCCGGCTTCATATTCCGATGAAGGAAAATGGCGTGGATGGGATTTCTTTACCGAAGCGTTCGGTATAAAATTCAACACTGAAATTAAGCCCGAGGAATTTTATAAAATTCACACACTGCGCGGTAACTTACCACTTACGGGTGGAATTCCTTCGGGATATACTTTAAAAATTGCGACATGGGATAGACCAATATATGCGGAAATCCTTGAACCGAGAACCACTCAGGTCAGCTTTTGGTACGACTTCAGACGCGAAGCCGGATTGGTACGTGAAGGAATTCAAAAAAGCGCCGGTATTGCCTATGGAAGTTATGGCAAAGGAAGATTCATATGGTTCGGATTCGAATTAAATTCAGTTATAGGCGCGCAAGAAGATTTTATTTACTTTGATAAATTGATGCAAAACAGCTTCAACTGGTTGACTTACGGTCCAACCGGTTATGTTAAAGATTGGCCGGCGCCTTACGAAGCTGCGGCTATTATTGTACCAACTATTACTAATAATATTGAAAATGTATATAATTTTAAGAGATTGATCGACGCTAACCGTTACCCGGTCACTTATTTTGTCGATCCGTTTGTTGCAGCCGAAAATCCAAGTATTATTAAATCCATTTCAGGTTCTGCTGAATTTGGAGCGATAGTGGATATCGGTTACATCACTTCGATGCAGGATTCTGTGAATTCACTTTACGACAAAGATGTTCAAACTTCGAATTTAGAAGTAGCGAAGAAGAAACTCGAAAGTGTAATAAATAAAGAAGTCCGCGGTATTATGCCGTTGTATGGTTTCTTTAATGAAAATACAATGCAAGCCATGCGTCAAGCCGGTATCGATTATTTGATTACCGACTCTTTGACGGATAGATCAGTTCCCAATATTATTATCAGAGGCGGAAAACCTTTGATGATAATCTCAAAAACTTCTCGCGACGATTATGAAGTTATTAAGCAGTATGGATTAACAAATACCGATTTCCAACTTTACACCTATGAGGAAGACATTGATAGGATAATTTTTGAAGGCGGACTTTATGTGTTTAAAATACATACCGACTACCAGATGCGACCCGAATATGTAAATGTTGTGAACGATGTGGTAAAATTATTAAGAAAGAAAAATATATGGCTTACATCCATTGCTGAACTCCAAAACTGGTGGGACAAACGCAGAGGAATAGAGATTAGTTACAAAGCTGTTAGCAAAAGAAGAATTATTGTTGAAGTTACTAATCCCGGAAATCTCGATACGGATAACTTTACTGTTCAGATTGACGTTAATAAACCAGTTACCAATATTGAAATATCATCCGATATAATTAATACTAAGATACCGCGATACCAGTTCGATGCAAAAAATCATGTGCTTTACTTATTTATCGAAGATTTAAAAGAAGGTCAGTCAAGATCGTTTTTCATAGATTTTGATAACATAAACGCATAAACGAAAAAGTAAAATGTATTTTATTAACTTGAACTTTATTTGTAAGATAATTATTTGAACATCATGAAATATTCGGTGAATATACTGACAACTGCAGAACCCGCCGATAAATGTAAGTTAATAAGATTTACTTCTATTTTTACACGACTTTCTTTCTCTTTCATTGATAGCGCTTTATTATTTTTACATATAGGAAATGGTGATTAAATGAAAGGGATTTCAATTCAAAAAATAATTTACACTACTTTAGTACTGATTGCCGTATTCTCAACTACATTACTTTACCCTGCGGGGAAAATAGCACTCGTTTATTCCAGCCAGACTGAGAAAAATCTTAAAGGCGGTGAGTGGGTAGGTAAAGAATTTACGGATACTGAACTGCTTCTGCTTAACAACCGTTATAATTATTCCGTAATTGACGACACAAGCGTCGATGACAAACTCGATAATTCTTTCGATCTCGTAATCGTTTTGAATGCAAAATATCTCAGCGACGAGGCTCTCGATTCCATTGAAAAACATTTGAACCGCGGAGGGTCGTTATTATTTAACTGGGCCTTCGCCTACTTTGATGAAGACGGCGATGAAAGAGAAGATACTGTCCTTTCCAAAAAATTTGATCTTAAGATTGAAAGTGAAATATCAAAAGATAGTTATTCTTACTTCCATACAATTCGCGGAGATACGCCATTAAGTTTTAATGTTCCGGGTGGATTCCGATTGAAAATTCGTACGGGAAGAAATCCGCTTTCGGTTAGAGCTAATTCAAATCGAGTTCAATCCCTTGGTTATTGGCGGAGCGAGTACGAACTTACAACCGGATATACTCCGTTTAATAAATTCACGGGATTTGTTTACGGCCAAGAGGATAAAAGTAAATTTGTGTGGTTTGGATTCGATACGAATTCGGTTATTAAAACAAATCCATATAAGAAAATTTTTGAAACGCTGATGCTTAATTCCATTGACTGGCTGCTTGGTAAAACAAAAAGCGAAGTTACAGCATGGCCTTCGAATAAGAAAGCGGCAGTTGTTTTTTCGTGCGATGTGGATAATGCGGATGCAAATCTAAATTCAATCATCGGGATTTTTGATTCAAAGAAGATTAAGTGTCAATTCTTCTTATCTCATGCGCCTGCAAAAAAAGAAGTTGTTGATAAATTATCTTTACATGATATCGGTATTTTTACAAATCTTAACAAAGGATTTAAAGGACAAAGTTACGATCTGCTTTACAGCAAATTCCAGGATATAAAACAGAATATCGAAACCGTCTTTAATAAAAAAGTTTTTACACTTAAGTCTGTACGTTGGGATTATGATGATAATACAATAAAAGTAATGCGGAAACTCGGATTAACTACTTTAATAGGCGACGAGAATAAAGATCGAAGCGTGCCGGAATTTATTTTTGAAAAGATTCTTGGCATTCCCAAAACCGGATTATCATTCGATGAAATTTTATCTGCGCAAAAAAATACTGATGCCGGGACAATTGCCGAGGCTATGCTGATGGATTTTGAAAGAGTTTACGAGGAGAACGGTTTGTATGTTTTTAACTTCGATTCGGATTCATTTAACAATCCCAACAGCCTAAAGGTGATGGAATCTGTAATAGATAAACTTTCGGATAAAGATATTTGGATAACTACTTTTGATGAAGTTTATGATTGGTGGTCCAAGAAAGAAAACATTGCCGTGAACCTTTATAAATCAAAGGAAAATTCTTTCGAGATACAAATCGAAAATAAAAATAAGATTGGTGTGAATAATGTTTCCGTTATGCTTTCAAATATTGTTAATGCCCAGAGTACGATTGATAATAAAAATGTCTTTACTTTTTTTCGGGGCGCAACCAATGATTTGTTTTTGAATATTATTAAATTAGAACCAGGCGAAACAGCCTACCTTAAATTAAAGTAAAAGGGATTTTAAAAAATGAATAAGGCAATTAAAAGAATTTCATCGGTTCTACTTTTGTTAGCTCTTGTTACCGGCGGTTGTGTAGAATCGTTGGTGGATAATTCATCGACAGGGAAACCGACAATTACATTGATTAGCCCGGCAAAAGGCGATACGATTCAACTTAAGGATAACTTTGTTACTTATGAAGCTGCGGACGTTAGCGGTGGACCGGGATTAGCAAATTATGAGCTATTTATCAATGGTGAACCTATTGGTATCGTTTCTCAGAATGAAGACGGCAGTAATCCCAGTATTTATCTCGATGTTGATCCTTCGTTGTTGAATACGCGCATAAGTTATTTTATAACCGTTTATAACGCTGATGGCACTTACAAATCAAGCGATGCTATCGATAATATTTACGTGGTTTACAGCAATAAACCGCCACGCAGACCGGGAAACCTAACGTTAACTAAGTTTAATACAAATTCTATTAACCTATTTTGGGAAGATAGTTCATTTAATGAAATCGGTTTTGAACTCTGGAAAAAAATCCGTGATAACGGCGAATGGGCAAAATACAAAACACTCGATTCGAGTACCATTAGTATCAATGAATACGGTTTATCTGATCAGATAAATTACTATTATAAGCTCCGTGCGTTCAATGAATTTGGATATTCAGAATTTAGCGAAGAAGTAAATACTTTTGTATCCGGCGGAATTTTAAGCGCTACAGCAGTCGGCGCTACATCTGTTTATTTGTCATGGCTGGATAACTCGACCAACGAATTGGGATATCAAATTCAAAGAAAATTATCAAACGCGGATGACTTTCAACCAATTGGTAATGTTGGTCCAAATATAAACGAGTTTACGGATGAAGGACTGACCGCAAATACATCATACGATTATCGAATTGCTGCTTTCACAAGCACTTCAGTAGGCGAATGGTCAAATGTAGCTACTGTAACAACATATCGAATAGATATTCCAGGACCATCAAATTTAGTAGCCACTTTCGATCCGTCCACAAAAAATGTTATTGTTTCTTGGGACGATAATACAATGTTCGAAACAGGAACAAAAGTCGAAAGGATGATTCAGGGAGGAAATTTTGAAGTAATTGGTTCAACCGGAGCGGATTTCCATACATACACTGACCAGAAACCTCCGGCGCCGTACATTTATTATTATCGCGCCAGGCATAATACAACGGAAGGATTTATGACTGCGTATTCAAATGTGGATACAGCATATGTACCTTCGCTTGCGCCAACTGCACCGACAAATTTACGGTTATTTGTCTCGAATCCACCTTATGATTATGGAATAGTATGGAGCGACAATTCGGATGATGAAGAAGAATTCCAGCTCTGGATGAAAGAAGGGAAGGACGGTACATACGCGCTTTTCGAAACTTATCTTACTAATCAGACAGCAGCACTCATCGATGTACCTGATGCAAGTAAAATTTATTATTTCAAATTAAGAGCTATAAAAGGCGGTTTATTTTCTGAATCCGGAGAAGTGAATACAGCCAGTGGTACTGCCGGATTCACACTTGAAGCCTATGAGATTGGGGCAAATTATATTATTCTTCAATGGCCGGATTCATTTGATGATGAAGTTGCGTATAGTCTTGTAAGAAAATTTTCATGGGAAACCTGGGCTGATGACCGAAGCCAGGAAATTGCTCTTGTAGGTCCGTTCGATGGCGGATCTGTTCGTGTTACCGATGACGGATTACAAGCAAGTACTGTTTATAATTACCGGGTAAGAGCGGTTTACACCTCCGGATATTCGGATTACTCAAACGAAATTACTGTTACAACTAGCTGGCAATAGATAGATTTATTTATGATAGATGATGTTAACATAGAGAGAATTGTAAAAAACAATATCTTTAATCCTGCAATTGTTGTTGATGCGGCAGGTAAGATTATTGAATTAAATGAAGCTTCTTTGAAACTTTTACCGGGAGCTCAATCCGGCGGGATTATATACGATCTTTTTGAAGAGGATGCGTCGAATGCCATCGAAAAACTTATACTCGAAGCCAAAACATACGACAAGGTAATTGAAGAAGAATTAAGTTACGGTCTTCCCAAAAGCAAAGGGAAATTATTTCGTTTTGTAATCACACCGTTGAAGAACAAAAACAGTAAAGAATTTTTTGTCTCTATCCAGGTTAAAGATAAAAAAGATGTGCAAAAAACTCCCGATAGGTTTTCCATTCATATTGGTGATATCTCAACAATTATTGACGATACCAAAATTCTTGAACTAATAGAACAAATTAAAAAGGATTTCCCGTTCACATTCATTGCAAAGAAAAAAATTCGTAAAGCCCTCGATGAATTGGATGAAGGGATATGGATTAAAGACGCAAATCGTGAATATTTATTGGCAAATGCAAAGTTTGCGCATATGCTAAATTCTAATGTGAATAAACTTGAAGGCGCGAATGAAGGGGAATTTATTCCTAAATCGATGAACGAAATGTTTATTGCTGTTGAATCTTACATTAAAGAGACTGGCAGAGCAGTAGTAATCGATATTCCCGGATTTGTTGGCGCTCCGAATGAAAATATCTCGGTTATTCAACTCCCGCTTAGTGATATTGACGATAATGTGGTTGCATTTGTTGGGATCACACAGACAAATGAAATTGATCGGTCCGACTTAAGAAAACATTATTACTATTACCATGAAACAGTATATAATTTTTCCGAACCTCTTTTTGTAATAGATAAAAACGATAAGATTGTAACGTGCAGTAAAAAGGCAGCCGAGTTATTCGGAATTGAAGATGCACAATCGGTGAATAAATACACAGTTGAAAAAATCTTCGGAAATACATTTCTGAAGAAAATACAATCCAATTTTGAATCGAAAGAAAATTTCGGCGAGTTCCAGTTTCCTTTTGAATTTGAAAACGATTTAGGGCTGACAGACGTTCTTATTCATAAAATTCAAAAAAACGGAGAAGAATTTTCAGGCTACTACATCAGTATTTATAAAAAAGATGAAACACAAACCCAAACAGAGATGAAGGCCAAAATGTACGATATAATTATGCACACGAGCCCCGAGGCTATATTCGTTTATGAAATAGAAAATCTCAAGTTTCTTGACGTCAATGAATCGGCGCTAAGACTTTACGGTTATACCAGGGATGAGTTTCTTCAGATGGATCTGACCGATTTATATGCCCCGGAAGACATACAAACGCTAATTGAATCATCGGCACGCAAAACAATTACGAGCGCATTTACCGGCCCCTGGCGCCACAAACGGAAAGATAATATTTCCATTCTTGTTGAGTTGAGTAAAATTACGCTGGATTATAAAGGTAAAAGAGCGCATCTAAATATTGTGCGGGATATTACTGAAAAATTAGATTCTGATAAAAAAATGCAGTTATTCAGAGCATCGTTCGAAAAAACAAATGATTTGATAATAATAACTGACAAAGATGGATTTATAATCTTTTCGAATAAACGTGTGCGCGAGGTGCTCGGTTATACGGACGAAGAACTTGATAAAAAATCGTTTTTAAGTCTTGTTAGTGATGAAGACCGGTCGGTTGTGAATTCGAATATTTTTAATTCGGAATCTCATGATTCAACTACACTCGAAATTAAATTGAAAAAGAACATAAATGAGGAAGTAAACGCGAAATTAAATTCTACTCCGATATTAGAATATAATCAGCAAGTCGATTCATTTAACTTAACTATTACTGTTATGGAAAAACCGAAAGAAATTATTCATACTGTCGTACACAAAGAACCGCCGATCCAACAACCGCTTGATGCAGAATTTTTATCTAATCTATTTCATGAAATATTAACTCCGATAAATGTGATAGTAGGATTTGTACAGGAGCTTACTGAAAGTATTGCGCAGCCGAGTGATGATCAAAAAGAAGCTTCGCAGATAATCAGCGAGAACCAAAAACTCTTACTTCAAATAATGGATACTGCCGTTGAATACTCTCATATTGAATTGGGTAAAGTCCAACTTCAGGCTGAGAAATTAATCTTTGTTGAACTGATTGATGAAATCCAAAATAGTATTAAAAAAATTGCAGAAGCAAAGAACCAGGAATTAACTTACGGCAAAATATCTTCTTCACTCGCGTTCGTTAGCGACAAGCAAAAATTTATTTCTCTTATCTCGTTGCTATTGAGATTTGCATTCAAGATTACCGAGCAGAAAAAAATCTTTCTGTCTGCATACGCAAGAAATAATGATGAATTTATGATAAGCATCAAAGATAACCGTGCTGCAATTTCAAATAAATTAATGACCGAGCTTAAGGATGTTTTTACACTTGATGAAAGTAAGGTTAAGCAAAGCACCGGTATCTCACGCTTTACAATAAGATTAACTCGTAAATTGGCGGAGCTTCTAAATGTGAAGGTTGAGATAATTGAGAAGGGGAATGAACCTATTGAATACGCTTTAATTTTCCCGGTTGTTTTGGATGCCGAATTTAAACATACGGAAACTCCGGTTCGCGGTACACGTTCTTCTCAAGCTGATGTCGAGTTGCCAAAGGAAAAAAAGTTGCAAGTACCAGTTAAGAGAGAAGTACAACCGGTTGCCGAAGATGAACCTAAGAAAATAATTAAAAAGAATGTTGAAGAGGTTGCTTACGAACCAATGCCGGTTAAGCGAAAAGAAGTAAATATCGAGACGGCTAAACTGCAAATGGATTATTCAGAAATGAAATGTTTGTATATAGAAGATCAGGTAGATTCCCAAATACTTTTTAAAATGCAAATGAAAAGTATTAAAGCGATCGATTTTGCAATGACCTTTGAAAAAGCTCTTCCGTTAATTAAGAAAAAGGAATACGATTTTATTATTATCGATATCAACTTACCCGGGCAGTACAACGGACTTGATGCATTAAGAATTATAAGGACTTTGCCAGGATATAAAACTACTCCATTAATTGCAGTTTCGGCTTATGTGTTACCCGGCGATAGATTAAAATTTATTGAAGCTGGATTTAATGATTTTATTGCCAAACCGATAATGCAGGTTAAAGTTTTTGAAACACTGGAAAGAGTTTTCATCTAATAGAGAAAAATTGCATTAATTTCAGATTTTGTTTTAAAGATCGGTGCGGTTTAATTGCGCCGATCTTTTTGTTTTTATTATCATTACCGCTCATTATTATTCTCATTCCACGATAAAGCAATCAATGATTGCTGTCACATGCTTCACTTCATATAAAATTTGATTTATGGAAAATCGATTTCAACGGCATCTATTAGCTGAATTAAGAAATTAATTACAACAAAAAAAATAGATGATGTACAAAATGAACCAAGCAAAACTTAACAGGAATAATAATCAACAAGTTATTAAAATAAATTTACTTAAGTAAAATATAAAAATATAAGTTAAGGGAGATCGTAATGAAAAAGGTAAATAATTACTATTTGATTTTGATGGTACTCTTCGGCGCCGTTGTAGAATTAATTGCACAACCGCAAATATGGCATCAGCGTATTTCGGAAACAGGAATAAATTTGAGAGGCAATCCTGTCATTCTCGCTGAGATTGAAGTTGACATACCGGAGGATGGATATGTTGAGGTTCATTTCAACGGTCAATGCCACTCAGACATTGGCGACCGAATTGTTTTTGCTGCAAGTGATGAACCAAATTGGAGTCCGGATGGTGGAAATGTGGGTTATTTAAATTCAAGTTTAACGGTTAGTCAGGGGACGTTTTCTCATACACGCGTTTACCGGGTTAATGCCGGGATAGATACCTTTTACGCTGTGGCTGAAAATTATGTTGATTATGGCGGCAGCGGTGTGGCTGCTATTTATGCAAGTTTAACAGTTAAATTCTTTCCGGAACGAAGCGGAGAACCATTTGTACGATATCAACCAATCTTAAAGCCTTATTTCAACGTTAGAGGAACGCCGGTAGTTGTTTCTCAAATAGATGTTACCATACCGGAAGATGGTAATGTGCTTCTGCGTTTTGACGGAGAATGTTATGCATCATTAGGCGATTTAATTATTCTAGCAGCGAGTGATCAACAAGATTGGAGTCCGAACGATGGTAATATTGGTATTGAAGTCCCGGACAATTCATACAATGCTCGTAGCTTTTCACATTCTCGCTTATATCCTGTATTCCCGGGTGATTATACCTTTTATGCAATTGCTCAAAACATAATCGAAGAGGATGGAAACGGACAAATTTCGGTTTATGGTATGCTTACTCTTGAATACTTTCCTCTTTCAAATGACAATACGCTGCTCTTACATCAGGGTATTAATGAGACCTTTATTGATGTGAGAACGAATTTGGTTGCAGTTGGACAGATAGACATAAATCCGCAAACACCGGGTAAGGCATTTGTACATTTCGATGGAGTTTGTTATCCATCTGTTGGGGATTTGCTAATCCTTGCAGCAAGTAATCAATATGATTGGAACATAAATGACGGCAACTTAAGTGTATCGGTATTTGACGATGACCTAAATTCTATTCCGTTTTCTCATACACAAGTTTATGATTTACCGGCAGGTTTGAGTTCTTTGTATGCAGTTGCACACAACTATGTTGAATTAGGCGGCAGCGGTTTAGCTTCTATTTACGGAAGTTTAACTGTTGAATTCTTCCCCGATATTCAAACATCCATTAATACAGAAGAATTATTCCCAAACGAATTTAAACTAAATCAAAATTTCCCTAATCCTTTTAATCCTACTACATCAATCAGTTTTACCTTACCAGAGGCAGGTAAAATAATACTAACTGTACATGATGTATTGGGCAATGAAGTTGCTGAGTTAATTGATAAAGATTTTAATGCCGGTCGGTATGAGTATACATGGAATGCACGTAATTTATCCAGCGGTGTATATTTCATGGCGATGAAAGTATATTCATCATCACAATCGAAGGAATTGTACCAGGTCATCAAGATGAACCTTCTCAAATAGAGAAAATAAATGGACGCTACTCCTTGTTCTATGACCCGGTTCAATCATAAAGCCGGGTCTTTTTTCCAACTTAGTCCAAATGAAATTAGATTTTTAATTATGGAAAATAGCATTTACCTGCATCTATTAGTTGAACAATTTGAATTCATCAATCAATTGGAGTTAACTGTGAAAAAGATTTTTTATTTATTTATGATAATTTTCTGTTTACCCATGATGGTCAATTTTGCGCAAAATGATTGGCCAATGGCGAGGGGAAATTCCTTCATCAACAATTATGCACAGAATGAGAACGAATTAGCGCCTCCTTTTATAATTACCGATAAAATTACCACTTATGGAAGTGAATTTTCTTTCAAAGATCAATTATTAGTTATAGGTCGTGACACTGACCCAAATTCGATTGCAGCCTTTGACTGGACTAATGGAAATGAATCCTGGTTGTTTGAAATTCCGAACACTGCCGGATCGATCGGATGTATTCCGGCGATTTCGGAATCTTTAGTTTTAACCGGCGGGCAGCAAGGCAATGGATTGTATGCAGTTGACAAATCAACCGGACAACAAGTTTGGTTTTATCCGGTTGGCAGCATGTATTATAGGAATCCAATTATCTACGGTGATAAAGTGTTTGTAATTACCGATAGTTTATACTGTATTAATTTATCGGATGGAAAACGGGTTTGGACATTCCCTGCTGTATGCCGAAACACTCCTGCCGTAGATGAGAACAACCTTTATATTCCAGGTGAGGGTTTTGTATTGGATAAATTAACCGGGCAAATTAAATGGCAATTTTTTGGTCAAACCGGGTTTGCGCCAATAGTAATAGATGAAAATAATATTTACCACGAAACAAGTGATTCGCTTTTTGCAAGTAATAAAAACAGCGGTGCGAAGATTTGGTCGGTGGCAAAGCTGGGCGGCGACATTAACCAAGATTTAGGTGGAGGTATTGCAGTTTCAGATCAATATATCTGTTATACTGTTTGGCAAAATATCGATTCGAAAGCAGAAATATATGTTTTTAATAAAAGTACCGGAAATTACATTTGGCATTATACTTTTAATCGTGACGGCATTTTATCTCCAAGAATTGCAAATGATTTTGTATATGCTGTTCATTTTTGGAGCGCTCACTTATGGGGATTTAAACTTTCGGATGGATCGGTTATACTACACGATTCAACTGCAACTTATATAGGAAATCCGATCATAGCTGATCATTCTCTGATTGTGCCTACAACTAACGGCGTTAGATTTTTTAAGAGTAGTCTAACCGTTGTAGAAGATGAAAAAATATGCTATGAGTATAAGCTGAGTAATAACTATCCCAATCCGTTTAATCCCTCAACTACAATTAATTATTCACTGCCCGAAAGAGAAGCTGTATCCATTAAAGTATTCGATATACTGGGAAGAGAGATTTCTGTTCTTGTAAATGAAGAAAAACCGGCAGGAAATTACAGCGTTGAATTTTCATCTTCAAGAATTCCAAGCGGTGTTTACTTTTATGAAATGACCGCCGGCAAATTTAGACAAATCAAGAAGATGATAATTTTGAAATGATATTAACAAAATCAAAACATAGAATATTAATGAGGTATAAAATGAATAATTTAACAATGCGACTTCTCTTCATCATATTCGCTCTTCCATTTATCCGAATTGAATCTCAATGGATTAAAACAAACTATATTCCCGCCGGATTTTGTAGTGAAATTGCCACGAGTGGAAATACGATTTTTGTCGGCTCCTCAACCGACGGGATATTCAAATCAACTGATAACGGTTCTACATGGATTCAATCGAACAACGGCTTACCAAATACAACTCTCGATCCAAAAGTAATTCTTTGCGACGGGGAATTTGTAATTGCAGGAATTTATTGGCTTGGGATTTATGTTTCGACTAACGGCGGTGTAGATTGGTCTGCGGCAAATAACGGCCTTCCCTCAGATCTGATAACCGAATCAATAGTAAAAGTCGGTAACGATTTATTCGCAGGTACTAACCAGGGTGTTTTCTATTCGAATGATAATGCTGCAAGCTGGAGTGGTCTAAATGCAGGTTTGCCGGACTTAACTGTAACTGCATTAACAATAAAGGAGGGGTACATATTTGCAGCCGTTTATGAAAAAGGAGTATTTAGAAGTCCGATAGATCCGATTAACTGGATAAATGTAAGCACAGGATTACCACTTGATAAACGCATAAATTGTTTTGAAATTATCGGAAATAAAATATTTCTTGGAAACTGGTGGGGTGTTTACAGTTCGGACGATAACGGCGAAAATTGGACGCAGGTTAATAACGGATTAGGAAATAATATTGTTATGTGTTTAGCGAAATACGGAAACAATTTATTTGCCTCTTCAGGATCCGGCAATGGCGGTGTGTTTGCTACATACGATTTCGGCGCTAATTGGAGTCCAATTATCGATGGCTTTACCGATGATTACCCTTACGTTGAACCTTTGGCATTAAATGAAACTACGATATTTGCCGGCGGACCCGGAGAACATTCGGTTTGGATGCGTCCTTTAGTTCAAATAACAGAAGTTGAGGAGCTGATTTCCGAAAGTCCTGTTGATTTTTCATTGTCACAAAATTATCCAAATCCGTTTAACCCATCTACAAAGATTGGATTCCAAATTCCAGAAGATTTACATGTAAGTCTTTCTGTTTATGATGTTCTCGGGAAAAAAGTTGCTGTATTAATTAATGAATTTAAACATCCGGGTTATTACGAAGCGCTTTTTACTGCTAAAGGACTTTCCAGCGGAATATATTTTTACGTACTTAAAGCCGGAAATATTATTGTTTCAAAAAAAATGATGATTGCAAAATAAAACAATTTACATTATCAAATTATATATAAATCATATTATATATTTTTATAAAAATGGAGATTAAAATGAATATAAAAAATATTACTACGCTTGTCATATTTACCCTATTCTGCTTTAATTTTACCAATGCACAATGGGTCAAATTAAGTTATACTCCCCAAAGCGGATTGGAATCAATTGCATTGAACGGAAGTAAGATTTATGTTGGAACACAATCGGGATTGTTCATTTCAAGCGATTATGGCACAACCTGGGCAGAGGCTGAAAATGGGCTCCCAACTTTTCGTCAAGATGTTCCGGCTATTATTTGTGAAGGCTCTACCGTATATATAGCTTACGTATATATGGGTCTTTTTATTTCTACCGATGCCGGATTAACCTGGACTTTAAAAAACAATGGACTACCTAACTCGCCATATGTGGAGGGGCTTGTAAAAGTAGGTAATGATTTTTACATGGCAACCGATGAAGGCGTTTTTCACTCCAATGATGAAGGCGCAAATTGGACAGCCGCAAACAATGGATTGACGGATTTGGACATACGTTCCATAGCTATTATCGGAAACAATCTATTTGCCGGAACTTATAATGCCGGTTTATTTAAAAGTGCAATTAATCCTATCAGTTGGATTAGCTCAAACGACGGTTTGCCTTTAAATGAAAATGCTAGATGCTATGCAGAAATTGCAGATAAAATTTTTCTCGGTAATGGCGATGGAGTTTTTGTTTCAAGCAACGGTGGATTAAATTGGACGTCCGTTAGCACTGGTATTGAGAATATGATAATAAATGATCTTTTAGCAGTTGGAAACACATTATTTGCGGCAATAGGATCAAATGACGGCGGAATAGTGCAGTCCACAGATTTTGGATTAACCTGGAATACTATTAATGATGGACTCCCGGCTTATCCATATACAGATGTATTGGTAATGGATAATACAAATATTTTTGCCGGAGGTCCTGATAACGGATCAGTGTGGTCACGTCCGTTAAGTGAGTTAGTCACCGATATTAAAAATGAGAATGAGGAAATATTATTTGAGTATAAACTATCTCAAAATTACCCGAATCCGTTTAATCCAACTACAAAAATAAGTTTCACAATTCCTAAGATGGAAAATATAAAAGTTAAGCTTTATAATTTACTCGGGGAAGAAATAGCAGAAATACTAAATGAAACGCTTTTCGCCGGAAGTTATTCCATCGATTTTGACGGTTCTAATTTATCAACCGGCGTTTATTTCTATTCACTCGAAAGCAATTCGGTTTATTTGAATAAGAAAATGATTTTAATAAAATGAAATATTATTAAGAAATATATCCTTAAAATTATAAATAATGGGGTAGCAAACGAAAAAGACAATTTTATCAACAATGTTATTCTTGCTTTCATCAACAGTATTTTTTGGACAAGCTCCCGCCACACTAAGTTATCAAGGAGTATTGACCGATAACTCAAGTGTCACAGTTCCCGATGGAAATTATAATTTTACATTCCGTCTTTATGATTCCGAAAACGGCGGAACTCCTTTATGGGAAGAAGCCCAAATGACCGCAGTATTAAACGGTGTATTCAATACGGTATTGGGCAGCGTTGTACCAATCACTCTTCCTTTCGATCAACAGTACTACCTTGGAATATCCGTATCAGCTGGCGCTGAACTTAAACCAAGAGTTCAATTAACCTCCAGTGCATATAGTTTTATCTCTAAAACTGTTGAGGATGGAGCAATCACAACTGAAAAAATTCAAGATGGTTCCGTCACTCCCGAAAAATTATCTCCGGCAGTTAATATGGGTGGACTGGTTAATTATACTGCAATTGTAGTCAATTGTGCCGCTGATGATTTCAGCACATCATTTTCAAAATTAACCGACATCGGGACATTTGACAAAATAGAAGATAATTCTGCGATTTTTGTAACACTCAATGCGCGTTTTATTGCATTGGCTATCTGGAGTAGTGGACTAATATTTGAACTTCGAATTGATGATATGCAGACTCCTTATGGATTGGCGCAAGTATGTGTTCCTTTTCAAGAAGAAGGGAAACAGGTCCCCGGCAGTATTCGAACTTTATTTACCGGTTTACCGTCGGGCATTCACACGGTAAGTATATGGATGAGAGGACCGGGCGGCGGAGGTGAAGATGCCGGAATTGATCCGGGCTGCTGGGGTACCGATCACTGTGTAGTAGAAGAGTATAGATATTAATTTGATACTAATTCTTTAAATATTTTTATTGGAAGATTATCTTAAAATCCAGGGTGACGAAAATGAAAAATAAATCAATTTTAATAATCACATTATTTTATTTAGCATTACTTACTCAACAATCACTGATTGCACAATATAGCATTTCCACAGGTGTATTGAGTAGTGGTGGTGCTTCAATAGTAGGATCGAATTATTCAATAACAGGTACTACAGGGCAAACTTTCATCGGAACTACAGCCGAAAATTTTATGGTATCCTCGGGATTCTGGTATACTACATCAGCGATTTTAACAAATATAATTTCTACCGATGATTACATTCCTTTTAAATTCAGTTTAGAGCAAAATTACCCCAATCCTTTCAACCCAACAACTACAATCCGGTTTTCAATTCCGGAACGGACAAATGTAGTACTAAAAATTTTTGATTTGCTCGGCGCTGAAATAACGTCTTTGGTGAATGAAGAATTAAAACCCGGAGTTTATCAGGTAGTGTTTAATGCAACAGGAATAGCGAGTGGAATTTATTTCTATTCGATTCAAACCGGTGAATTCCATGAAGTGAAAAAACTTATGATAATTAAATAACTTCCTTTTCCCGTCAATACTATAGCAGCCTCCTTTGGCAGAGATGCTGAATCCGGCATCTCTGCTTTTATTTCAATTAAAATCTTTCTTTAATAAGTAAAAATTTATACTTAACTTCATCCGGAAATTATTTTCAATTTATCTCCAAATAGAATGGAGAGATTATGTATTTCAAAAATACCCGGATTTTTCTTTTAATACCTTTTGCAATTTTATTTTTTTACAGCTGCAATCCACCGGATGATAAAACCGATTTAGTTAATCAAAATATTCGCTATACCCATCTCGATTCTTTATTCATCATAGCCGATACTCTTACATTCGATGCACTGTATGATAGCTCAAATTCTTATTTAATTTATGCTTTGAATATGTATTCGAAAGAACAAGATTTTGATAACGTTGTGAAAGCAATGAATAAAATATCATTTAATTATCGTAAAATGGGTCAACTTGATAGCTCGTTCAGTTATTTGAATAATGCATCGGAAATAGCTAAACTGCATTTGGATACGATGAATATCAATCTTGCCGAAACGTATCATAATCAAGGAATTTTATATAGAAATATTGGCGAAGTCGATAAAGCGATGGAATTATTCAATGCATCTTTGAAAATAAGGAAGGCAAAGCTAACTCCGGATGATCTGCTGATTGGTGACAGTTATAATAATATTGGAATCATCTGCCATATCAAAAATGATTTTGTGCATGCTGAAGAATATTATAAGAGGGCGTTAGCTGTTAGAAAAAAAGGCCTTGGAGCAAATCATCCGTCAGTCGCATCAACATACAATAATATCGCAATATTTTATGAAGATCTCAGCGATTATGAAAATGCTTTAATATATTATGATTCTGTTTTAACGATCAGAATAAATGCCTTTGGATTCAAACACCCTGAGGTTGCCGATCTATTAATAAACATGGGGGACTTTTATGATAAAATCGGCTTACTTGATTCTGCCATGAGCTATAGCAATAGAGCTCTCGAAATTTATAAAAATATTCTAACCGAGGATAATGAATCCGTCGCGGCAATTTACAATAATATGGGTACATACTACAATCGAAAAGGCGATTTTACAACCGGTATAGAATATCATAAAAGAGCTTTGTCAGTCCGAAAGAAATTATATAAAACTCCGGCAATTGAACTTGCAAAAAGCTATAACAATCTGGGCGAGACGTATTTTGAATTGAAGAATTTCGAAAAAGCAGAGGAAAATCTTTTACTCGCACTCCGCATCATAAAACAATTTTATAAGGATAAAAGCCTCAACGAAGCGGCTGTAAACATCGATCTCTCGAACGTATATAAGGCGATTGGCGATAGAAAGAAAGCTCTGGAATATTTACAAAATGCCGTGAAAATTCGAACCGAGATATATTCTATTAATCATCCTTCAACTGCGTATGCACTTATGTCTTTGGCTGATTATTATTATGAGATCGGAAATTTAGATGAAGCGGAAAAAAATGCAGGCAAAGCTATCGAAATATTTTCATCGAATTATAAAACGGGTCATTATTATTTAGCCGAAGCATATCTGGTACTTGCTAATGTTATGCAAAAAAAACATCAGTTAAATAAAGCATTGGAATACATTGACCGGGCTTTAATTGCTCTAAGTCAAAACGAGAAAAACTTTAAAATTGATCAATTAATACATTCCGCTTCGCAGAATAGAATATCATTGCTGAATTCACTTTCAAAAAGAGGAGAGATTTATAAACAGCTTTATTTGGAGAAGAATTTAAAAGAGGATTTATCCGAATCGTTGAACTCATATTTATATGCAATGGATGTAATAAATAAAATAAGAAGAGAATTTGTTTTTGAATCGTCGCGGTTTAAAATCGGAGAAATTACAGCGCCCATTATTTCGGCTGCAATCGAATCTGCGTATTTTAGTTTTAAGAATGAAAATGATGAAAAAAGTTTTAATAACGCTCTTACTTTTGCTGAGAGTAATAAAGCCGTTGCACTTTCGGAAATTATTTTTGAAAGCAACGCGCTCAAATTTGGAAAAGTGCCGGATTCGCTAATTCTGGAAGAAAAGAAGATTAAATCGGCATTGGATTACTTTTCGAATGCTCATGACAAGGCCTCTCTCAGCGGAGACAAAGCAGAAATTGAAGAATATGAAAAAAAACTTTTTGAGTTGCGAAGTAAATATGAAAAACTTATTAAAACTCTCGAGAATAAATATTCTTCTTACTATGAAATGAAATATTCCGATAATGCCATAAAAATTTCCGATCTGCAAAAAAATCTCGATAAAGACCGGACATTCATTGAATATTTTATTGATGAGAGATTCATCTATACTTTAGTAATTAGTCATTATAATAAAACTCTTTCAAGAATTGAAAATCCGAAAGATTTTGATGGGAAGATAAAAGAATTGCGCAAGTCGATTGCATCAAATGATTATGCTGTTTATTCAACGATCGCATTCGAATTATATTCTATACTTATTAAACCGGTTGAGTCTAAATTTAACTCGAACAGATTAGTAATTGCGATTGATGGAATTCTTGGCTACCTTCCTTTTGAAACTTTACTCACATCACGAGCAGAAAAAAAGAATGACTTCAAAGCGCTCAATTATTTAGTTAAAAAATATGCCATCAGTTACACGTATTCCGCGGCACTATTCGTAGGCAGTTCAAATAATAAAGAATTTAGAGAAGTAGAGAGTTTCCTCGGTATTGCTGCTAACTGAGATCAAATGATTACTTTTCTTTTTCTCAGATAATATCTTAAAGAAATGTATCCGAATAAGAATCCAAATACGATAAAAACATACAATATTTTACCTGAATTATCTTTAAAATGAAGAGGTGACGAATCTCCCATCGGTATAATTCCGGCCCAATAATATGGCGAAGCGGTCTTCGAATTTGATTCGTTGATATACTTTAATTTTGCTTCCCTTAACGCAATATCTTTAGGCTGATTCTTAATTAAAGATGAATAAAAACCGGTCATAATCTCGGATGTCGATTTATCTCCTACCTCCCATAGACTTGTAATAACACTCGAACAATTTGCATATTTAAAAGCACGCGCCAAACTTATCATACCCTCACTTTTAATCATTTTGCCGATTCCTGTATTACACGCGCTTAAGACAGCCATTTGAGCTTTAAGATTCAATCCGTAAATTTCGTAAAGGTATATACTCCCTGTGCTGTCGTTTTCAGAATTAATCTTCAAATTTGATGAAAGAGGGACAAGATCATTTACTTCGGCATGTGTAGCAAAATGTAGAATATCATAATCTTCCAAACGCTTTAACAACTGTTGCTTAATTAATTTATTCTCAAAAATTATATCTCCATCCAACATTTCCGCGATTCTTTCAACTTCCGATGTGGAGTATAATAATTTTGGTAGTTCGGTATTATCCGACGGCTGAGAATTAGTTATTGAAGCGAATAAAAATACAATTACGAGCAGCAAAAAGATTTTATTGATCATCTTTTATCTCATTTATAATTTTTTGCGAATACATCCCATAGTCGGAAGTTCCTTTAAGAATTTCCAAATATTTTAATGATCTACTGTATTCTTCTCTTGATAAATAAGCAAGAGCGATATACCAATTTGCTTCGTAGTAAAAGGCGTTCTCCAGTTCCATTGATAAATTATTTAGCGACATGATTGATTTCTCTTCGAGTCCTTCTTTCAAATAGGCAACACCCCGGTAGAAAGCTAATGTGTCGTTTTTTGCTGATTCTAAAATTTTTTCGGACTTTTTTAAAAATTCCGAATATTCCTTTGATTCGTATATAGACATCAATGAGACAATTTCCGAATATGACTGCGAATCTCTCGTTGTTTGAATAATATTGGGGTATGGTTTGAAATATTCATCAAAAAGTTTTTTCCCCGGTGTATCCTTTGTAAGATAGAAAATAGAAGAAAAAATTATTAGAATACCAGCAGCTATGGAATACGTATATCCTCTATTCTTAAAAAAAAAACTTACCCTCTGTTTTTAATTTAACTTCCGCATTAATTTGGGTAACCAGCTCATTAAATTTCTCATCATCTATGTAATCTATTCCCAACAATGCTTCGGAACACAATTTACATGAAGCAAGATGAAGTTCAACTCTTCTAGTTTTTTCATCATCAAGGGTATTATTCTTGTAACCGGTTAATTCATCGATAGTAAGACATGATGATTCAGCGTATATATTTTTTAATTTATCATAAAGCATACATTTTTCTTCTCAGCTTGTTTTCGAGCAGAATCTTTAGATTTCTTCTCCCATTTTGAATATTACTTTTAACTGTTTTTATATCCATTGATTTTATTAACGAAATATCTTTATAGGATTTATTTTCAAAATAAAAGTGTTCAACACATTCTTTTTGAATTTCTTTTAATTCCTTGAGACATTCTTCAAGTAAATCACACGAAGAATTATCCTCTTCCAATAGATGCAGAATATCCCCGGATTCCATAAAATTATCCTCATCTTTATCATAATATTCGTAAGGAACGGTAACTTTTTCGGAACGCAGTTTCATCAAACAATAATTTTTGATAACCGAGTAAAACCATGCGCTAAAATTTTTAACTTCGTGTTTTTTTAGATCTTCGAAGAGTTTTTCAAAAATATCCATAACTGCATCTTTAGCAGTTTCTTGATTTTTGAAGTATGATATGCACATTCCAAGCACAATATGAGAATATCTATTAAAAAGATCGCCGACGTGTTTTTTATTACCGGAGGATTTGTATAATTCAACCAATTCCATATCCGATTGCGTTATCTCTCTTCTAATCAGTCTAAGCATCCAATTTGCATTCTTTAATTGGAAAAATAAGCGTTCTGTATTTATTTAACGGATTTAATATACTCTATAAAAACACAATTTAGAAAACACTCCTGAAAAATCTCCGTTTTTAAAATACGAATTGTTTTTAACAATTTGCACTCAATTATTAACATGCTACCAATTCGCTGATTTTAGTAACTAGCATTTTCTTTACCGAAAATTAGTTATCATTTTCCCATTGACATATTCCCTTCGATTTTTTATGTTTCACCATACAAATGTATGGTATTATAAAATAAGAATAAGATTAAGAAAAAGAGCAAGATCGAAATAGCAAAATAAATTTAGCTGCAATACTGATTCTCATCTTCTTATTCTTGTTCTTAATCTTACTCTTGTTCATCTCCTGTGGCTCACTTGCCGGAGGTGCAATTTTTAGAATTTATGATTGATGGTTTTTAATTGGAGATTAGTTGTGTTTGGAATTTGTCTGCCTTTGGCAGATTGTTATTTCGAATTTTGGAGAGAATTTTTCAAAAGAATTAATTTGATGGAATTATCATGTCAAAAGAATTAACCGGGATTCAGAAAAAGATTCTCGAGTTTATTATCGAGAAGAAAAGCGGAGTTGGATCGCTGCCGACATTGGCTGAAATCGCAAAATATTTCGGGTACAAAAACCGTGCGACGGTTCAACAGCATTTGCAAGCCATAGAGAAAAAGGGATACATAAAAAAGAATCCCAAACTTGCGCGCGGTATCGAGCTTACATTGGAAGATAAGTTTTTTATTCCGCGTCCCGTGCTTGGGGAGGTTGCCGCCGGAAATCCGCTAACCATTTATCCCGATGCAATTGATACGGTTCAACTTCCTACGATTACTCGAATGCCGAAAGATTCATTTCTGCTTCGCGTAAAAGGCGATAGTTTGAAAGACGCATACATTTTTACCGGCGATATAATAATTGTAAATCCGAACATCGAAGCCCGCAACGGACATTTTGTCGCCGCCGTTTTGGGTAACGAAGCAGTAGTAAAAAGATTTTACAAAAAGTCTGATAAGATTGAATTGCACTCGGAGAACCCGGAATACAAACCGATTATTATTGCGAAAAGCGAACCGGGTTTTAAACTCGTTGGCGTGGTTGTCGGCGTTTACCGAACAATGGAGAAGAAGGTTGGGTGATGCTAGGAATAAGAGTAAGAACAAGAATAAGAATAAGGCTTTGCCTTGCCGATAGGCGGGTAAGAACAAGATTAAAATCAGATGTTCGTGAAATGTACTCTTGTTCTTGATCTTATTCTTAATCTTATTCTTGATTATAATCTATTTGTTATAGGATGGATTTAATTCGTTGAATAATGGTGATGCAAGGTGTATTTTTACATCAGCTATTTGAGAAGTTAGTTCTAAATCCCATGAAAACTAAAGGTGAAAAAGTGTCTCAAAGATTTAATATTATCATTGAAAAAGATTCCAACGGATATTTTGCATATTGCCCGGAACTTGAAGGCTGCCACTCACAAGGCGATACATTGGACGAGACGATGGATAATATCAAAGAAGCAACTGAGTTATATTTAGAATCGTTTGTTGAAAGTAATACATAAATAATTGTTAAAGTTATTAAAATAATATTGACCCATTCTATGATCAGAAATCCTAAAAGCATTATAAAAGAATTAGAAAGATTAGTTGAACAAGAGAAGATACCGGTGTCGGGATTGTTCGCTTACGAACCTGAATTCAAATACGAACCGATCAATCATTACATTAAATCTATTTTTTATAACAGTAAACCTGAAACTGCATCGCATGAGTTGTTCCGCGATTTAGTGAAGGACGTACTCAATACTGAAACTATAAGCGAAGTTAACATTGGCGACGGTTTTGTGGATTTTGCATTAAAAGAGTCGAAGAACAGAGTTGGGAACCCGGTTTTAATCGAAATAAAACCATTATTCAAGTTGATAAAATCCAAAGAAATTCTTAAGTACGAACCGCTGGTTTATACTGATCATAAGGAACAGATTCAGAAATACTTAAAGAAAAATGAATATGTTATTCTAACTAACATGAAAGATGCTTTTCTGTTTAGTAGGAATGCTATCATTAATTTTGAACCATTCAGTCATCTTGCTTTCCCGGAAATTCTTATAACTTTTTTGGAATACCAAAATTTTTGGGATACTATTCGTAGAATTGAAGATCAGCAGGTTAAAATTGATCTTGACAAATCTTTCTTTGCCGATTTGAAAAACTGGTATAAGGAATTCCAGGATGTTGAAATGATTGAGAACGACAAATTTTCCAAGGAAGAATTGATTGTTCTTCTTCTCAATAAAATAATTTTTATTAGGACTCTGGATGATTTGGGATTGGTTCAGTTCAACCATATCATCGAGGAGTATCTTGATAAAAAAGATAAATGGGGAGCCAAAGGAAGCGAGAGAATCCTTACAAGATTTTTTAACGAGTTGGAAGAGTTCTTTAATTATTTCTACGACACGGAATTATTTAAAGAAAAGTTTTGGGATTATGTTGTTAAGGATAAAGCCAATACAGATAAATTCCTTCACATTTTTGAAACAACGCTTGGTTTGGATGCATGGAATAAGGCATTCGGCAAAGGAATGCTTCATTATAACTATAGATGGATAGATGAAGATGTTTTTGGTAAAGCTTACGAAACCTTTATTGCTGAAAACAAAAAAGACTCCGGCATTTTTTATACGCCCAAAGAAATTACTACCTATATGGCTAAAAAATTAGTCGATTATCTTTTTGAACCAATTGTTGAACAAATATTACAAGCCGTGGATAAAGATGTTACCGATTACGAAACAGCCGATAAACTTTTAAAACAACTTTATGAGATTAAAATAATCGATACGGCTTCCGGCAGCGGAAGCTTTTTAATTAAAATTCTCAGAGAGATTTACAATTATTATTTGAAGATTGATAAATCAGTCGAGTGGATAAAAAGTATAACCGGTGATAATTTGTTCGATTTACCCGGTAACATAAAAGAAACAAGAGAATTTAGGACGAGGCACAATTTCGATAACCATCTTCAATTGATTTCAAAAATTATTTTACGCCATATTTATGCTGCCGATATTGATGAACGTGCGCTTGAAACTGCAAAAACAAATATCTGGAAAGAGGCAATAAAGCTTGAACCGCTTATTTACAATTATAGAAAACTTAACGGGGAGAGCAGCCACATTTTACCAAACCTCGAACTGAATTTTATAAATGGCGATAGTCTTGCCGATCTGCCGATTTCGCAGCAATTGGAAATTATCGGGAGTGAACACAAAAATGAAGTTGTGAAACTTTTTGAAATAAGAAACGATTATTTAAATAATCCCAACCATCCCGAGCGCATTGAAGAAGCGATTGAAATTAAAAAGAAAGTTTTCAACAGATTAAAAACCGAACTGCCCGAAATTGATAATCCGATTCTTATTACTCTCGAATATTTCTTTGCCTACTTTGACCAAAACGGGAAAGCCCTGGATGAAAACGAAAGAGGATTTCACGGGGTAATCGGGAATCCACCATGGGAGGCTATTAAACCGGTTGAAAAAGAGTTTGCCGGCAAAGGGAAAAGCGAATTGGATATTCTTTCTTTTCAAAAGTGGTTTGCCGATAAATTAAAGAACGATACGGAGTGGGCTGCAAGTTGGGATAAGTATGTTGAATTCTACGAAAACTATAAAGCTTATCTCAGCCAAAGATATCGATATCAGTCTGTGGGAGATCCCAACTATTACAAGCTTTTTCTTGAGCGGGATTTTGAATTACTTCGGAAAGACGGTATGATTAATCTTCTTATCCCTTCCGGCATTCAAACAGATAAAGGATGTTCGGAACTTCGTGACTTCATAATTAATCGGGTTCTTCTTCACGAATTGGTTTCTTTTGAAAATAGAGGTTATAAAAGAATTGTTAACGGTGAAGAAAAAATAATTCGGTTGTTCCCTGATGTTGACAGCCGGTTCAAATTTACTATTGTAAATGCTACAAACCAGCCAGCCCATCCATTCAACAGCTTCGAGGCTAAGTTTTATATGCTCGATCCCGATGAACTTACCGAAAGAACACCGGTAAACTATAACCTCGAGATGGTCCAAAAATTTTCTCCGGAAAATCTCTCAATAATGGAATTTAAAACCGAACGAGATTATGAGTTGTGCAAAAAGATTCGGAATGAGCATAAATTATTTGGCGAATATGAATGCCAATTGCATTCGGAATTTCATATGACGAATGATAGTCATCTTTTTCATAAAGATGAAGAAATAGAAAAAAAGAAAGACGAGAAAAAAGTTTTGCCTCTTTATGAAGGTAAAATGATTCATCAGTATAATTCAAATTATAGCGAAATCCGTTATTTTGTTTATGAAAAAGAAGCGAAAGAACAAATGCGCGGCACGGAAATGCGTAACATAAAACGCAGCCTCGATTTAAAAGACGAAGAAGTTTCTGAATTTACTCCAAAATTAGAATATGAGAATTACCGGGTTGCATACCGCGCAATCGGCAGATCGACCGATGAAAGAACATTGATAGCTTCCATTGTCCCGAGCAAAACCTTTCTTGGTAATTCCTTGAATTATGTTCGAAACAACAGTTATAAAAAAGTAAAAGGGAAGGTTGTGCAAAATAAAGTTAATCTGGACGAGATGATTGTTTTAATGACTTTGTTTAATTCACTTTGTGTTAACTACTATATCAGAAATAAAATCTCAGCCAATTTAAATATGTTTTTTATTTATGAACTTCCAATCCCAAAATTGAATAAAAAACAGAAAGAGTTATTAGTCAATTCAGGTTTGGCCCTTCTTAGTCATTTTAATGAGAAAAAACAGTTCAATAAACTTTTTGAGGAGATGAATTTTATCCCGCCCAAAAAATTTGATTCAATTAAAACAAGAGCTGAACTTGAACTCTTCATTGCGAAAGATGTTTATGGGCTTAACGATGAAGATTGGGAATATATAACTTCCACATTTACCTATGGAAGCGATTCACAAACCAAAAAAGAATTGGATCAAATTATTGCGCATTCATTGAAGAAGTAGATTGTAACCCCATCTTTAAAATAATTTTCTCACTCTCCAAAACGGACTATTCAAATGAAATCAAAAAAAACATGGAAAGAGAAACTGCTTGACGGCAAAGACCTTCCGAAAGTTGTAACTATTGATGATAACTTAAGTAAGCGATGGGGCGAAGGAACATGCGCCATTCCCGCTCCGGTTGAAGTCGATGAAATAATGAAGAAGGTGCCGAAAGGAAAAATTACAACGATTAATCAAATCCGTAAAACCGTTGCAGCTAAACACGGCGCTACAATCGGATGCCCTATAACTACCGGTATCTTCGCTTGGATAGCGGCTCACGCGGCTGATGAAGATTTTCAAGCCGGAAAGAAAAAAATCACTCCATGGTGGCGGACTCTCAAAGGTGAAGGTGAACTAAATCCAAAATATCCCGGCGGAATTCAGAGACAAATGGAACTGCTCGAAGCGGAAGGGCACACCGTAATTCCCAAAGGGAAGAAAAATTTCAAAGTGAAGGATTACGAGAAAGCGGTTGCAAAGTTTTGAACAATGAGCAAAATTAACTCTCTTAATTATTTATGAGTAATTAATGAGTCCTTTGTAATTTCGACAAAATGATGTGTATCAAAAATATTTTTTATTTCATAATGATTTTTTGAGAATATATCCAACAATTCATGGTTAGCAATATTCCCGGTTGATACTAATAATAATTTGAAAGGTCGATTTTGAAAAAGGAACGAATGAACGAAGTCGGCATCCTTGGTAACTACAACACGATTATCTTTTGCAGCGAGAGATATAATCTCCAAATCAATAGTATTATTTTTATCCGGTAAATCAAGAGTATGAATTGCATCGTACCCGAAAGAAAGAAACAGTTCTTTCAATCTTTTTGGAAGTTGGGCATCGATTATTAATTTCATGAAGCAATTCGCGTTATGCTTTTTACTTTGCTCAATAAAGCGGCATATTCAAGACATGCAAGAATATCTTCGCGATCAAGGTCTTCGTAATCATCAAGAATTTGTTCAATTGTCATTCCCGAGCTTAATAGTTCGAGGATATTTTCTACCGGGTATCGCATGTTTCTTATTGCAGGTTTACCATGACATATTTCGTGATTAACCGTTATTCTTTTCAATAAACTTTCTTTCATCGAATTCCACCTTGCATTTATTACTTAATAAAATATAATGATATAAAAATGAAAAATCATATTCAGATAATTATCTTCTATGCTTATTGGTTCGTTAATAAAAATAGAAAAGAAAATTCTAAAGTGCGTTTGCAAGAATTAGACTATGAACAAAATAATGGATGATTTCTTTTTCGATTACCTACGCTCGCCGGTCGGTGTCATTAAAGTTATTGCTTCGGATAGCAAAATA
>JAZDFC010000034.1:0-9430 GCA_043808235.1 bacterium | reverse complement strand
TAATGGTTAAAGAATTTGTTAAATATTTTCGCCTAATGCAAGCGCGATTTTCGAGAGGCTAAGCTCCGTTTCGCTACGCTCCACTCCGCTTAGCCTCTCTTTCTACTTTAACCATTTACACAAAATTATTTACACTCCCTTGTTATTCCCATCATTATTAATATTTCGAAATAGAAAATATCCGAATAGCGCGGCAAAAAAAAAGTCCCGTTTAATTCACGGGACTTTTATCTTTACACCAAACAAAAAAACGCAACTATTTTTCTTCAAGCTCTTTTATTTTTTTCAATAATTCCGTTTTTGTTTCTTCATTGGTTGTCGCTTCATATTTCTTTTTCAATTCCTGCAACATATTATCCTTTTCTTTTTTGGAAAGCTCAATATCCTTACCGGCAGCTTGCTGCTCTTTTTTTAGAGTCAGCTCTTTCTTTTCGAGGTCAGCCTTTTCTTTTGCAGCTAATTCTTTATCAGTTGCCGATAATCCGTTTTCCTCTTTTATTGATTGAATCTTTTTCTCGATTTTCTTTTTGGTTTCTTCGTCGGTAGCTGCTTCCTGTTTCTTCTTTAATTCCGAGATCGCCTGCTTCTTCTTCAAATCAGAATCTTTATCCGTTCCGGCATCCGCACTTCCCTTTTGAATCGCCTTCATCTTCGCTTCGATTTTCTTTTTGGTTTCTTCATCGGTAGCCTCTTTATATTTCTTCTTTAATTCCTGCATCATCTGTTCCTGTTCCTTTTTCTTTAATTCATCCGGGACCTGTGCAAACGCAATTTTATCGGACTTGATTTCCGTTATTAGCTGTTCAATCTTCTTCTTCTCTTCCGGGTTGTTGGTCGCATTATATTTCTTTTCGAGTTCTTTTATTATTTCGTTTTTATCAACCGTTTTGCCGGTTTGTTTAACGGTAGAACTTTGAGTTTTCTTCTCTTCCTGTTGATTTACGGATTGAGGACTCGCATACCCGTTAACTGCGCTTATGCTCAGGAATGCTATTCCAATGGCAAGTACAAGCGCTGATATAATTACACGGTTAAAATTACTTTTATAATTTTTCATTTTAATAATCCTGTCAATTCTTTTGAATAGATGATTTTGATTTAACGACAGCGCCATTGCATATCCCGATTTATCCGGATCAATAGCGCTTATATTGGCCAATGCCTTGATGTACGAGATTGTGTCACCTGAGAATTTTACAACCATATCATCGCAGCAGTGTTCCCTCTCAGATCTTATATTCGATGAAATCAGCCACACAAAAGGATTAAAAAAGAAAATTACTTCAAGAATGTTCTGAAGGATATTAACTAAAAAATCTCTCCTTTTTATGTGAGCTAATTCGTGAAGTATAATCGCTTCAAGCTGGTTTTCGGGAATCGCCAGTAAGAGTCCGAGTGGAATTAATATTACCGGTTTGAAATAACCTACAACGGTAGGTATCTTCACAATAGCCGATTCCAATAATCTCACACTTTTTTTGATACCCAGAAATTGCGCAAGTTGATTTACTCTTTGCTGCCAACCGGACGAAGGAATAGTGGTTTTGTAATGTACCAGTCTTTGTGTTAAAGCAAATCCCCCCATCTGCTTCAACGAAAGGAACAAAACACTCCAGAACCAAATTGAAATAATTAACGGCAGATTGCTGTTGAAATAATCCAGGTAAGCCGACGAGTTTACCGGAATGAATTCAAGAAAGAATAAACTATATATTCCGTTTTGAACCGATTCTGTCACTCCATTTTGAATTGAAATACCCGGATCGGATAAATATAAATCGTAATAATTACCGAGGATAAAAAAAGAAATCACAGCGAACAGCAAAATCGTAAAAAGCGATATCGATGAAACGATATATCTAAGCCTGGCATTTTGTTTCGAAAGCATCATCAGAACAATCCAATTGATAATGCATATAAAACCGCCCTGCCACAACGAATTGATAAATGTCCATCCAAGGGAAAAGACAATTTTTTCCGTAAAGATTTCCGTTGTCATAATCAAATATCCCCTTTTTCAATTTTGTTAATATATTCCCGTATTCTTTTTAATTCTTCGGCGGAAGGTTTATTACTGCCGAGCGCTCTTAAAACCATTTTAGATGCCGAACCGCCGAATGCAGTATTCAGTATCCTGTCTAACAGGTCGGATTGAGTCTCCTCCTCTTTTAATGCCGCCTTGTAAAGGTGAGCCTTCGCGGTATCCTCCCTTAACAGCATTTTCTTTTCCAGCATCCGCTGCATAGTTTTTAGAGTTGTTGTATAACCGGCGTCTTTTTGAACGCTTAATAGTTCATGAACGTCGCGCACACTCGACGCGCCTTTCTGCCATAGAATTTGAAGAATTTGTAATTCGGCTTCACTTGGTTTCGGCTTTTCTTTTGCCACTATTCCTTCTCCAATTGAAATAAAATATTTTCTTTAATCAGCATGTGCCGGTACTTACTACCAGCGCATACATAATTAAATTTAACTGCACATGATTGAGACGAATCCGGACTCCGTTTCAATCAAAAAAAAGAGAGATGCATTCTCATGTGGTAAATATATACGACACATGTCGTATATGCAAGAGAAAACTTACGACATATGCCGTAGGGATGATTTTTTACACTTTTTATAATTGAACTGCTGGATAATAATTTCGCTTGCCGTCAGCATCCTTCCGTGCTTGAATCGACATGCCTTTTCTGAAAAATATCTTACTGCAATGCGCCATCCGCAAACTAAGTATTACAACAACTTGAATAAAATTATAAAACTGAGTAAGTTGCAATTGAAATTTGTACCACCGCCATACAAATATATTGCTAACGATGATAGATAGGAAATATCCTTAATGGATCAAATTAAAATAGGTTGTGGAAATAAATCAGGAATTACCAACGGTGATAGACACGAATAAAAATCGGTTCTATCAACTTTTAATAAACAATATAATTCAGTATAAGTAATAGTTAGGTTTTTCATAAAGTAGGAGACAAAATGAGTTGGGAACAATATGATCATTGGTCACTTTTTGATTCTTCGATTGAGATTGATAGAAATAAATCAATTAAGGTCAATCAGTTTTGTTATATTAGAAAAAACCATAAGTGTGGCAAACTATTAGGTGCATCAAAGTCCTGTTTTATTGCTTGCCCCACCGATGATAATATCGAAACAATACTTGAATTACTATCTGAGAAATTGACAAAAGTTGGTATTGAGCCAATTATAGCTGTAAAAGAAAGGGCATACGGTCAAGATATATTTTGCACAAAAATATGTGGAAAAATTATCGAATCTAAATTTTGTGTTACTATACTTGATGATACTATAAAGGACAATATTAATATTCCAAATCCAAATGTTTATTATGAATATGGTTTAATGACATCATTAGGGAAACATATTATTCCACTTCAAAAGGAAAATCAGAAATTAGCATTCAACATTCAAAGCTACGATACAATAAAATATAACTCTAAAAACGTTGGGGGTGAACTTGATAGAGCAATTAAAGATGCTATACAATTAACTGAACCCGAAAAGAGAAAAACCGAAAGTTCCTGCGTTACAGAAAAAACGATTTTACGAAAGTTAGAACTTTCTGATTTTATTGAAAAAGATGATAAGTGGTTCCTATCAGATGTAATAGACGATACAAATTTTAAAGGTTTCGGGCATACAACAAAGCAACTATATATGTATGTTGGGAAAGTTGATACCGAAGAAGATATAACAAACTATTCAGATGACTTAAATATTGTATTATTCAGAACAGAGAAGAAAAAAGAGGAATTAGAACAAAATCATAAAAAATATACTGATTTATTAGCTGCTCTTGTTCAAGAGAATGAGACTAAACAAAAGCAAATTGAGATTTCTTCCAAGTATTCTTCTCGTGATTTTAACCCAAGAAGAGACCAACATAAACGTGAACTTGAAGATATCAATTCAAAACTGTCAAATATGAATACGGTTTTAATTGTTTTTGTTGTGAATCCAAAATTAATCATTAAGGATTTTTCTGAGTCTATTGAGAAAATTTTAAGCCAATATCCTGATTATAAATTAATAATCTCAAATAATGGATTAATAGAGTATGAGGATATTAGAGTTGAACTGGAAACTAATCTTCATTAGAAAACCTAACCAGCCAATCAAGGCGGACGCCCCCGATAAAGAGCATCGGGGCAAGCTGTTTTCGTATTCGGTATTTGTTTAATTGTTGGCAGTGTTCTTCCGTTTATAGTTGCTTTATAAAGTAGTTCTGTTAAATAAATTTGTTGATCATTATTGGCAGACGCTTCTCAATTCGTCATTGCTTTTCATTGCGGACGGTTGCATAGCAATGCCGTTACGTGTTCTGAAAAATACTTTCGCTTATTACTCTTTTACAATTTTATAATTGGGAGAATTTATATGATGATCACTAAAATTAAAACTATAACCGTTATTACATTCCTATTCAGTATAATAATTTTCTTTTTTACTTTACTTGATTTCGCTTCATTACACGATATTGGAAATGATTACGTTAGCCAGAAAATATTAACATATCTTGAAATAACTCCCTCTAAAACCTTACCCGATTGGACTAAAACCGAAGGAGAATGGTCGGCAGTAACTGTAAGTCTTTTTCTTAGGTTTGTTTTTATTGTTTTAAATACTTCTGTTCTTTATTATTATTTTAAAAAAATTCTCCCCAAAATAAATCACACCTAAACTGCAACCCCAACCGGCTTCTTAAGCCGGTCGTGTTACCCGGCAAAAAGATTGCCGGGCAGGCCCGACAAACAAATGCCGCACTGGCCCGACAAAAAGATTCCGGCAAAAAAATGCCGGACAAGTGCTCGCAGGTCTGCAATTTGGCACTGTAGCGATTTATGAAATTGAGGAGTAAGTATAACGTTAACTGTGTGGCAGTCGTTTAAACACCCCACCGTTATATCACAATATTATTTTGAAAATGTTGTTGAAATATTGTGCTGAATATTGTACGTTTAATTGCACAATATAAAATTAGGAGTTTCTATGTTTAGGATACAATTAGATAAAGATATCCAGCCGCTTTCAGAGTTTAGGTCGAAAGTTGCTTTTTATTTCGACAAGGTAAAAAAAACTAAGCGCCCTTTAATCATTACCCAAAATGGTAAAAGTGCTGCGATATTATTGGATGTTTCCGAATATGAAGCAATGCTTGATAAAATTGAGGTTTTGGAAGATATCAAATCAGCCGAATCACAAATTAGTAAGGGGTTGGAAATCTCTCATCAAGATGTAAAGAAAAGATTTGCTAAGAGGTTATAATCGTGAAAATATTCTGGACTCCCCTGGCTACAGAACGGTTAGAAATCATCTTTGAGTATATTTCAAAAGACGACAGTAATGCTACTTACAAGATGATTGATAAAATATTTAAGAAAGTAGAAAGTCTGTCCAAATTTCCCGAACGGGGAAGAAAAGTACCTGAGGCAAATAGAGAAGAAATTCGCGAAGTATTCGAAAGTTCGTATAGAATAATTTACCGCGTAGACAAAAAAAGAATTTATGTTCTATCAATCAGAAATTTCAGGCAACTATTACCGGAAAATGATTTGGAATAGTTGTGATATGACATGCAACCAAAACCGGCTTCTTGAGCTGGTCGTGTTACCCGGCAAAAAGATTGCCGGGCAGGCCCGGCAAAAAAATTACGGCAGACAAATGCCGGACAAGTTCATCATAGAGATGCCAGGCAGTCGCGTCAAAAGGATTCCGGGCTGGTTTGCAATTTGACATTGTAGCGATTTATGAAATTTAGGAGTAATTATATAACATTGACAGTAAATAAACCATTGGCAGCGTAAACCGTTAAGCAGCGGTTTAGTTGCCACAGCGTTAATTTTTACACAAAATATTAAGAGGAAATCGCTCGAGCAATTTCTTTGTTTGATGTGCCAAGAGCTAATAAGGATCTAATAATGAGATCAAGTGAAACAGAAGGATCACCGATTTCAAGTTTTGCCACGCGCGATTGGCTTGATTTAAGAATTTTTGCCAGTTCAACTTGTGTTAGTTTTTGCTCTGTTCGCAACCTTCTTAAATTGGCGCTTAGTTTTAATTTTAATTCTATGTATGAAGATTCTTCTTCCGATAAACCGAGGAACTCTGCGGTTGAACCAATTTTCCAGCCTTTATTCTCCAGGTTTTTAAGTTTCTGCTTATTCATTCTCATACTCCTTTATTCTCTTTTTGAACATATCTATAATATTCTTAGGCGTCTGTTGAGTTTTCTTTATAATTGACTGTCACCGTCTTCTTTTGCATTTGAAGGAAATAAATCGTTATGATGTGAAAAAGAAGACAGATAAATTTAGGTAAATAATTTTTTTCTTTGGAGATAATGATGGAAGAAATGAATTGCGGCAATTGCAAATTACGGATAAAGTATGATAATAAACCGAAATCGTTTGTCGGAAGATTCTGGCGCTGGCATATTAATTTTTGTCCGGGCTGGAAAAAATATTTCACATCCCTCCCTGCCGGGGAAAAAGCAATAGTAGCCGATAGATACAATTTTAAAAAATATCAGTAGAGGATTTTCACCCGGAAAAATTGCTTTAGCCTGGCAGTGAAAAACAGCGTTCTGCACTTAATTGCAACTAGGCGAAGCAGAACAGTTGAATACAAAGCTGTCGACCGGCAACACCGATACTGAAAGATAATTAGTAGGAAAAGATCAATTATGAATACAGTGGACAATTCCATCACAATGAAACAACTCAATACTCTCGTTCTGGTTGGACTATTGATTTTGACTCTGTTTGCGGCCGGATTTGTCTGGATCTATTATTATGTTGGAGTAATGGGAAATGGAGGAGGTGAGGTCGTTCTTGAACTTTCACCATATTGGGTTTTTCCTTTCTTAATCGTCATGAGTAGTTACATCGGCTTTTTTGCGGCAAGGTTCGCAAAAGGCAAATGGAAACATGTTTGGCTTTGGGGGATTGCTGGTTTTGCTTTGACTCTCATATCCATCTTGGGACTCCCAAGCTTGTTATCACAAGTATTTCCTAATCAAGGTCCCGTTATATTCGCGGGCCCTGCGATATTCGCATTCCTTGCACCGGTACTCTCGGCAATGTTACTCGTGCTGTTAATATCCATCCGCAGAAAGGCAACTGGAAGATGCTCTAATATCCAATTGGGTAGAATGAATTGACGTAATTGATCAGATGGATTTCTATATGAAAGAGTTTTACTTTCCGCTCCTGTAAAATCTAATATCCACATTTTCAACTGTTGCCATCCCCTCTTTAATCGAATGATCAATCACCGGAAGAAAGTTTTCAATCTTCTCAAGTGTGTCAACAATCTCGATGATGATTGGCAGATCTTCGGAGAGCCGGAGAATCTTTGCAGTGTGAATCCGGCTGTGCGCGCCGAATCCTTCCAATCCGCGGATAACAGTCGCCCCGGCGAGTCCGTTTTGCTTTGCCTGCTTAACAATCCACTCATACAGCGGAACGCCATCGTACTTATCACTCTCGCCGATAAATATTCGTAATAAGTGACCTTTATCCGGAAGTATCATATTCACTCCTAAATAAATTTAGAAAAAGAATAACCAAGCCAAACAGCGCCTAAACCAAGGATAAGGTGAAGCGCGATATTCAATAATGAGGAAAAGAATTGGGCATCATGCGCAAATGTAAATACTTCGTAACCGAAAGTTGAGAACGTTGTGAATCCGCCCAGCACCCCTATGAAAACAAATAACCTGAATTCGGGAGTGAAAACCTGCCTGCTGTCTCCGATGCCGTTCAAGAATCCAATTAAAAAACATCCAATCACATTTACAGTTAATGTGCCTATCGGAAATAAGGATTTATCAAAAAGTTTGTGTATAAATCCGCTTAACAAATACCGCGAAACCGATCCTAAAAATCCTCCCAATCCCACATAAAGAAGTTTTACCATTTATTCAACCGTAATTAAATAGAGCTATTGACAGATGTAAAATTACAATTTTTAGATACAATTATTATCAACATGTTAACAATAATTAATACAATTCTAACTACTATTAGCATTATTTTTAAAATGAAGTTTCTATCTTGTTCATAAAATAAGAGGTAATGATGGGTTTAAAATTGAGAGATTATACTTTCGTTAAAATGCTGGTAATTATTTTTCTGTTAAGCAGTTTACTTAACGCGCAGCTATTGCACCGTAAGGAAATTAAATTACCGCATATTCCTAATTACGAAACTTTAAAATGTGATTTTCATGTTCATACCGTTTTCTCCGACGGCGAAGTTTGGCCGTCAACACGTGTTGAAGAGGCATGGTGTCAGGGTCTCGATGTTATTGCGTTAACTGATCACATAGAATATAATATTCACAAAGACGATCTTGTACGTGATCTAAACCGTCCCTTTGAGATTGCATCTAAGAAAGCAAATGATTTGGGAATAGTTTTAATTAATGGTGCGGAACTTACGCGCGACATGCCTCCCGGTCATCTCAACGCATTATTTTTAACCGATGTAAATAAACTAATTTTTGAAGGCGATGACTGGCATCCCGAGTTTGATGAAGCCGTTAAACAAAATGCATTTATTTTCTGGAATCATCCGGGATGGATTAGACAAGCGCCGGATGGGATTGAGAAATGGTATAATGAACATACCTCACTTTATGAAAAAGGAGTTTTGCAGGGAATCGAAGTTGTTAACGGATATGAATATTACAACCTAGCTCATCAGTGGGCGCTCGATAAAAACCTGACCATGTTCGGTAATTCCGATACACACTCACCGGTTAATATGGAATATGATTATTCGAATGGCGAACATCGTACAATGACGATTGTATTTGCTAAAGAAAAAACCCTGGAAAGTATTAGAGAAGCTCTTGAAGAAAGAAGAACTGTGGCTTATTATAAAAACATTTTAATCGGCAGAGAAGAATGCCTGCGTCCGTTGTTTGATAACTCTTTGATAATAGAAAAAGGACAGATTAAAAACAATTCGGATATTCAATTCGAACTAAAATTGATAAACCGACCTGAGGGTGTACGTGCGCCCAAAGATTTAATACTCTTTGCCGATGGAATCACCCGTCCTGGTCTTTCTACTGAAAAGGATAAAGCAGTAGCAGAAAATGTTACAGTAAAATATGAGGTGACTAATTTATTGATAGCACCCGGGAAAGGCTTAATAGTAGAATTGCCAATTAAATAAAAATATCACTACTAACCGACTAAAAAATAGAACGCTGATGCCGCTGATTTTTATGATTTGTTAAGATTTGATTATCAGCGAAAATCATCATTATCATAATAAATCTGCGTTCCATTTTTTGACTTTATAAAGCGACCCTATCTATCTGTTCAAATGATTAAGTAATAGTATTAACAAGTAATCTAATGATTTTAAAAAATATTAGTCGGTTAGTAGTG
>JAZDFC010000033.1:0-2482 GCA_043808235.1 bacterium | reverse complement strand
TATCTCGATCCTTCGGAATTCAAATCGACGTGGCTAGGCAATAAAAGTATTTATAGAACAAGAATGGCAATAGCAGATGAAGGTGAGTTGATTGTATTGGCTCCCGGTCTAAATGAGTTCGGCGAAGATCCCGGCATTGATAAACTGATACGCAAGTATGGGTACGTTACATCCCCCGAAGTGCTGCAGTTGGTTGATGAGAATGAAGACTTGCAGAATAATCTAAGCGCCGCCGCCCATCTTATCCACGGCTCTTCGGAGGGGAGATTTAAGATTACATACTGCCCCGGTAATATTTCAAAAGAAGAAATTGAGAGTGTAAATTTTAACTATGCAGATCTCGATTCGATGATGAAAAAATATGATCCTGAAAAATTAAAAGATGGCTTTAATAAATTGCCAGACGGTGAAGAGATTTTCTATATCTCTAACCCGGCACTTGGTTTGTGGGCGCACAAAAATAAATTCAAGAAATAATAATTTTATTTTGGGAGATATAAAATGAGTAAAGCGGATATAGGACTTGTAGGATTAGCCGTGATGGGTGAGAACTTGGTTCTGAATATGGAAAGTAAAGGTTTTACTGTAGCTGTTTATAATAGGACGACAAAAAAGGTTGATGACTTTGTCAATGGAAGAGGTAAAGGTAAAAATATACTCGGGACACATACTATCGAAGAGTTGGTTCAATCTTTAAAAGTCCCCCGCAAGGTAATGCTGATGGTTAAAGCGGGTAAACCGGTTGATGATTTTATTGAATTAGTAATTCCTCACCTGGAAAAAGGTGATATAATTATTGACGGCGGCAACTCACACTTCCCCGACACCAACAGAAGAACCGCGTATGTAGAAAGCAAAGGTTTACTTTATATCGGTACCGGAGTTTCCGGTGGCGAAGAAGGAGCTTTGAAAGGCCCTTCCATCATGCCCGGCGGATCAACAAAAGCATGGGAAAGTGTTAAACCGATTTTCCAATCTGTTTCTGCCAAAGTTGAAGACGGAACTCCTTGCTGCGACTGGGTTGGCCAAAACGGCGCCGGACATTTTGTGAAGATGGTTCACAACGGAATTGAATACGGCGACATGCAGCTTATAACAGAAGCTTATCAAATAATGAAAGAATTGCTTGGTATGAAAGCTGATGAAATGCATGATGTTCTGAAGCAATGGAATGAAGGCGAACTGGACAGTTACCTGATAGAAATTACAAGAGACATTCTCGCGTATAAAGATGAAGATGGCGAACCGCTGGTTGAAAAAATTCTTGATACAGCCGGGCAAAAAGGGACTGGCAAATGGACAGGAATTTCAGCTCTCGATTTAGGTGTTCCATTAACATTGATAGGTGAAGCGGTATTCGGCAGATGTTTATCGGCACAAAAGGATGAACGTGTTGAAGCATCGAAAATATTGAGAGGTCCTACTCCCAAGTTCGAAGGAGATAAAAAAGTATTCATAGCCGATCTCGAAAAAGCATTGTATGCGTCCAAACTAGTTTCATACGCGCAAGGTTATGTTTTAATGAAAGCCGCTGCAAAGGAATTCGGGTGGGATTTAAATTACGGCGGTATTGCTTTGATGTGGCGCGGCGGCTGTATTATACGCTCTGTCTTTCTTGGCAAGATTAAAGAAGCGTTTGATAAAAATTCCAGTCTTTCAAACTTGCTGCTCGATCCTTTTTTCAAACAAAAAATTGAAGAGGCACAGGCAAGCTGGAGAAGAGTAATTTCAACAGCAGTACTTAATGGAATATGGGTACCGGCGCTTTCTACGGCTCTTGAATATTTTGATGGTTTTAGAAATGACCGCCTCCCTGCTAATTTGCTGCAAGCACAGAGAGATTATTTCGGCGCCCATACATATGAGAGAACCGATAAACCACGGGGGGAGTTCTTCCACACAAACTGGACGGGACGAGGCGGTGATACCGCTTCTTCAACATACAACGTGTAATTTTTACTTTAGTAAACGGAAATCCAAGTACAATGCATCGTGTTTGGGTTTCCTTTTTTTAAATCTTTGATTTATTCAAATAATAAATTCTAATAAGATGCAGCTCGTCATACGAAACTTTCTCTTTCAACTCAGTAAAAATGGGGCTGAGCGGTTCCGTACCCAAACGTGAAAATGCTTGGCACACCTCCGCTACTCTTTCATCGGAAGAGAATGAATCATCCAGCAATCTTTCCGGATTATTTAATTTAGTTTGTTTACAATAGGAATAGAGATGGCCGAGTATTGTACTCTTCTTTAGTTTCGTCTCGTTCATAATATCGCTGATAGATTTACCGGAGTTATACATTTCACCTATCTTCGTGTTCACTTTTGGTTTTACTTCTATATCTGCTTTGTATGTTTTGCCCGGTCTGCTTTCAATAACTTTCTTGTTGTACTTTTTGCAATAGCTAATTATTTCACGGATGAATATTTCACCGTAACGTTCATATTTAACCTCGCCCATACCGTAGATGGCCAGCATTTC
>JAZDFC010000032.1:0-2006 GCA_043808235.1 bacterium | reverse complement strand
GCGGAATCATGTCAATTTTATCGGGCGCTATATGATATACTTCTTGCAAAAATTCAGAGCCGCGTTCGCTCATTACTACCAATCTGTCGGATAGTGCAGCGACTTCTTCCAATACACGGTGTTGATCGGGATCGGGGTCGTGCAGAATAGTATGTAATGTCGTAACGATTGGCATTCGCAGTTCGCGAAGAAGAGCAATGATGTGACTTCCTGCCTTTCCGCCAAAGATGCCGTATTCAAATTGCAGGGATACCAGGTTAACATTGTTAATATTTAGAAAGTCGGCGGCACGCCTGTAAGATTCGATATCCTTCTCAGTCAATTCAAACCGGACATGGGCGGGATAGGCATAACCCGCAGCATTATCGTTGACAGGCAGAGCAATGCATGATGTTCCGGAATACTCTTCTGCGATAGATTCGCACAAATCGGTAGTAAACGTTGCTATGCCGCACTGACGCGGCAAATAATTACCGATAAAGGCAATCCGGTTTATTGATGAATTAGTAATGATGTGTTCCAAGATTAATATCCATTTTTATTAAAAAAAGTATACTGTTTTAGCGTTATTACATTTATTTTATACTTGTTTGTTTTTCTGCGGTATTATGTTGTTTCTTTGAATGAATAACCCCGTAGCAAGGAGCTTGTGTTAAAAGGGTCATTCCCGTGTTTACCTGCCTGCATACCTTCGGTATGTAAACTGGCAGGCAGGCGGGAATCCAAAAACTTTGAAATTTGAATGGATTCCCACTCCCCACTAACGTGAGGACAGGTTTCGTGGGAATGACAAGTTGAATAAGGGTATTATTCACACAAACTCCAAGGTATCTTATTCAAACTAATTCATTTGTCCTTTATATATTTGCTAATATTTTCAACATTGACGCTCAACGTATTGCCTTATCCCTTTTTCGTTTCCACATTGGTCTACAGTATTTACCTAATAACCGCTCGCCCATATACGTCCTCCCCACATAAAAATTTTGTACACTCATTGTAATGGGCAACTTTTACAGCTTCCCTTGAAGACTGTTCCGAAATCTGAAAGTTTAATCTTTCCTTCATTTTAACGCCGACATTTTTTTTGTCCCGTATGTAGTCAACCGTGTATTCCGTATCTATATCCTTCTGTCCTTTCGTAGGTACAATTTAGATGGAATCCCTTCGCCGAACTAATTCAAAACTAAAAATCATTTTGGTGCGAAATGAAATTGGAGACAATATACAATATTAATCACGCTCAAATTGGTTTTCCGGTGAGAAAAGGGACACATTACAATCGAGTAATAGTGCAATTATGTTTGAATTTTGGTAAGCTGAAAAGAGCAAGAGAAAAAATTTTGAACTAAAATGAATTCGAATTAAAATCCCGGCGATTACCGGGATTGAATATAGGAATAAATTGTTTTTAACTGATCAGTCTAACTTCAGACGCCTGAGGGCCTTTTGTCCCTTCGGTGACCGAATACTCAACTTTATCATTTTCTTCTAAAGATTTGAAGCCGTCTCCAATAATCGACTTAAAATGTACAAATACATCATCGCCGCTTGCTTGTTGAATAAAACCAAATCCTTTTGCGCTGTTAAACCATTTAACAGATCCTTGTTTTCGCTCTGTCATAACAGATGCTCCTAATGTAATTAATTGATTGATACTTTTGACAGGGCTCTAAAATCTAAGAGGAAGTTTTTAATTGCTTCTGCATTTACCCGCTTAAAACGGGTTTATTTCTAAAGTTACTGCCTTACGGCTACCAACATATGGGAATTATTGTTCGTAACCTAATTATCTTTTGATAATATTCTTCCAAATTAAAATGTTTAAATTCTTTAAGGTGAGCCACTGCGACGGAATTATGTGCTGACAAATGAGGTAATATCGATTGCAGTTTTAACAATAAGATCACAGAATCGTGTAGAGAGTTTTGTGTAAGATGTTAACACATTTCAGCAGAGGTATAAATCTTAACAATTTGAAATCGTATCAGTAGTTTCAACTACCG
>JAZDFC010000031.1:0-181787 GCA_043808235.1 bacterium | reverse complement strand
GCATCATAAATTAGCAAAGAAATGTTTTGCGGCGAATAAACATGTACTTGTTGAAAAACCAATAACCGTAAAGATTGAAGAGGCCGAAGATTTGGTTCGCTTAGCAAAGGAAAAGAATTTGATTTTACAGGTCGGACACATCGAACGTTTTAATCCGGCAATAGTAGCTCTTGATAAATACGAACTCGATCCGAAATTTATTCAGACAGATCGCCTTTCACAATTCAATCCGAGAGGAACGGATGTGGCAGTTGTTCTCGATTTGATGATTCACGATATTGACATTATATTGAGTCTTGTTAAAAGCGATGTAAAAGATATTCATGCAAGCGGAGTTGCAGTTGTATCGGATAGTATTGATATTGCTAATGCAAGATTGGAATTTGAGAACGGCGCCGTTGCAAATGTAACCGCAAGCCGCATCTCGCAAAAGAAAATGCGTAAGATGAGAATGTTTCAGCGGGATGCTTACATATCCGTTGATTTTGGACAAGGATTGGCGGAAGTATTCAGACTCGAATCACCAACGAACGAGAAAAATTTTCAATCAATCTCGTTTGGTGAAATAGGTGTTGGCGACAGAAAAAAAATGATTTTTTACGAACAGCCGCCTATACCGGAAATAAATGCTCTTGAGCATGAAATTAAATTATTCATTAAGGCTGTGGCTAATAACGAGAAACCTGTTGTTAGCGGACTTGACGGTTTAAAAGCATTGAAAGTGGCAGAATCTATTATCAATAAAATAGAAGAGAATAAAATATCATGAAAAAATATTTTGTAATTATTGCTATTTCGTTACTTGTTGCTGTAGGATGCAGCATTCTTAAAACGATCTCAAATATTTCCCGGCTTAAATTCAAGCTGGAGAATGTAACAGATTTTAAAGTAAGCGGAATTTCCATAAACAATAAAACAGCTTTGAAAGATTTTAACACGGTTGATATTGTTAAACTTACAGCAGCAGTTGCAAAAGGCGAGATGCCGGTTACTTTTATACTTAATGTCGATGCAAAAAATCCAAATGATGGAAGCGGTGGATACCCTGCAACCGACATTTCAATAAAATCATTTGCATGGAAATTATTTGTTGATCAAAAGGAAACAATCTCCGGGAATATCTCCTCGCCGGTTTCAGTTCCGGGTAAGGGTGAAAGCAAAGTAATCCCGCTCGAAATAAAATTTGACTTATTCTATTTCTTTAAAGACAAAGGTTTCGAAAGTTTAATGAACTTAGCTCTGAATCTTGGAGGAGCAAAAGGATCCGCATCGCAGTTAAAATTAATTGCCGAGCCTGTACTCGGAACTCCGATTGGCGATCTCAAATATCCGGAACCGATTACTATAGTATCCCAACAATTTAATTAGAGGAAACATTTTTATGCCTAATACAAAACACGCTATCGGAGTCGACTTAGGTGGTACTTCCATTAAATTCGGAGTAGTATCGAGAAGAGGCAAACTTATAGCATCGTTTTCGCTGCCTACAAATGCACAGGATGGACCCGATACCGTAATTAACCAAATCAAAAAAGGAATTCGCACTTTACAAAAAGAATATAAAAATAAAATTGCAGGAATAGGAATCGGGTCTCCCGGCTCCATTATTCAAAAAAAAGGAACAGTCGAGAATCCCCCTAATTTCCCGGGCTGGGAAAAAGTGCCGCTTGGTAAAATTCTGAATAAAGAATTCGGTTTAAAAGTTTCGGTTGATAATGACGCAAACGCTGCTGCAATCGGTGAGATGATATTCGGCGCCGGCAAGAAGGATAAAAATTTTATAATGATTACTCTCGGCACCGGCGTGGGCAGCGGTATTATCATTGATCAAAAAATATATCGCGGTGAAACCGGCGCGGCTGGAGAGATTGGACACGTTTCAATTAAGTACGATGGTAGAAAATGTAAATGTGGTTCCTATGGTTGCGTTGAAGCATACGTTGGGAATAACTACCTTGTAGAAAATGTCAAACAAGAATTGAACAATCATCCCGACTCGATGATAAATAAAATTATTGAAAACGAATTGGGAAATCTGACTCCTAAAGTAATTCATGATGCAGCTTGCCAGGGAGATGAGTATGCGCGCTCAATAGTAATGGAAGTTGGTAAGTATGTAGGTTATGGTCTCGCTAACGCAACAAACACTCTCGATATCACAATCTTTATTATCGGCGGTGGAGTATCGGGTTTCGGTGAACTGTTGTTTAATTCCATTAAAGAAGCTGCGGTTGAAAGAGTAATGGTTCCATTTAAAGAGAGGATCGTGATAAAACCTGCTCATTTGAAAAACGATGCGGGTGTGCTCGGTGCATCGGCCCTTGTCTTTTATGACGCATGATAAGTATAGCTAAAAACATAGATGAAATATTTTGTTAGCATATTATTTTTTGTTTTTACTGTTAGTCTATATGCTCAGGTAACTGATAGCACTGCAGTCGATTCCACATCTACTATTGTGTCGGATACAACAGCCGTTTCAGATTCTACAAAGAAATCCGATATTGACGACATTGTTTATTCCGATGCTAAAGACTCGCTCACGTTCGATGTTAAAAATAAAATGATGTATTTGTACGGAGAGGGTGAAATTAAGTACAAAGAAACCGAATTGAAAAGCGGTGATATTGACGTCGATTTTAATTCAAATTCCGTTTCTGCGATTGGTGTAAAAGATACCGCGGACACAACCGGGCAAAGATATATCCAAACGCCGGTTTTATCGGACGGCGGAGATGTGTACGAGGGATTTAAACTGCGGTATAATTTTAAATCGAAACGTGGTTTTATCTCTATGGCGAAAAATAAAGAAGAAGGTTCGCGCTACGAGGGAGAGAAAGTTAAAAAGGTTGATAAGGATACATATTTTATTGAAAACGGAATCTATACTACATGCGATGCGGATACACCGCACACGCATTTTGCCGCAAGTAAGATGAAGCTGATACAGAAAGACGTAATAATAGCCCGTTGGATTTTTATGTACATCGAGGGGATTCCTATGCCCATCCCACTTCCTTTTGCAGTATTCCCAACAGAAGGCGGAAGACGTTCCGGTATTATTATTCCTACATACGGACAGCAGGCAAGCAGAGGTTGGTACTTCCGTAATTTTGGTTATTTCTTCGCTCTCAGCGATTACTTCGATTTGACATTGACAGGTGATTATTATACAAAGGGAGGGTACGGTGCGCATGGAAGGGTGCGGTATGCCAAGCGGTATGATTTCAGTGGAAATATAAATGCCAGTTTTTCAAAAATTATTCTTGGGGAAATTGGCGACCCGGACAGAAGTGTGGACAAAGATTGGAATATTTCTGTCTCACATAATCAAAATATAAATCCTACCACCACACTGGATATGAACTTGTCGTTTCAGTCAGGCACATACTTATCCAATAATAGCACGTCGTACAATGAAATTCTAAATCAGAATATTATTTCGAATGCAACATTCAGAAAACGCTGGGAAGAATCGGGTACGAGTTTAACGCTCAACTATAGCAGAAACCAAAATCTTTCTACGGGGGACATAACCGAGAGTTTACCAAATTTATCTTTCAACAAAACAACAACGTATCCTTTCCGCGGTAAAAAGTCCGGTTCAACATCGGATTTAAAATGGTACGAATTGATTGGTTATAACTATTCGGGTGATTTCAAAAATCAAAGAAATAAAACCGCAGGAGAGTTGAAGATTCGTGGTGGAATCCAGCACAATTTCTCCGTTAGCGCCTCTCCGAAAATCGGGTATTTTAATATCTCGCCAAATTTTGGATATAAAGAGAAATGGTATAATAAGCAGGTTACAAAGCACGAGGAAATAGCGGCAATAACGGATAAGTTAGTCATTGTTGGAACTGATACAACAACAGTACCGGATACTACTTACAATGTTATTACGGACGATGTTATGAAACTTGGCGCAGTGCGAACATTCAATATGGGTGTTTCGTTATCGACGAAATTATATGGCATGTTTCAACCCAATGCTTTTGGAGTAGAAGCTTTTAGACATACACTTACTCCAACAATTACTTATTCGTACTATCCCGATTTCTCAAGTGACGCATGGGGATATTATAATTCCTATGTTGATCATAAAGGGCAAATTGTACGCTATGATAAATATGGTAATGAAGTTTTCCAGGGCGCTTCAACAGGTGAAAGTCAGACTTTGGGTTTTAGCTTATCCAATATTTTTGAATTTAAGACAATGAAAGATCCGACGGATACAACATCAAAAGCGCAGAAAGTGAGGCTTCTTAATTTGGATGCAAGTTTGGGATATAATCTTGCTGCCGATAGTATAAATTTATCAAACCTTCGTATTTCGTATCGAACAGATATTGGTGAATGGCTGAATCTTGATGCCAACACAACATATACTTTTTATGATTACATCGAAGGTAAACAAGTGAATAAATTTCTCTCTTCAGCAGGAAAAGGATTGATGAGACTTACGAACCTTCATATTTCTGCATCAACATCTTTATCCGGTGAGAAATTTAGCGAAGGAAAGGATAAGAAAAAGGAGGGGGATGTTGAAGGAGAGGAGTATTCGGCATTTAAGAAGAGTGATTTGATTTCACAATATGGAGACGTAGAACCGGATTTTACTATCCCATGGAACCTGTCTTTAGGTTACAACTACGATCTATCAAAATCGACTCCAGATGTAAGCTCAATAACATCAAGCCTTAGCATGAATCTAAGTTTCAGTCTCTCAAAAAATTGGAAATTTACGACACGCGCTAATTACGATTTTCAGGATAAGGAATTTGTGGCACCGCAAATCACTATCAACCGCGACCTTCATTGCTGGGAAATGAGTTTTTCATGGAATCCATTGGGCGCGTATCGCGGATTCCGTTTTGAAATTAGAATGAAAGCGCCCGAACTCAAAGACGTAAAAGTCACCAAGTCAAGTGGATTGTATTCGGGGAGAAGATAAGAAGCATTTTATATTGACTTTTTCACTTGCATTATATGGGAGTTAAATATTGCCAAATATTTACTTTGTAGCTGGATGTAATGGCGCCGGAAAGACTACCGCCTCATTTACAATGCTGCCGGAAATGTTGGAATGTAAAGAATTTGTTAATGCCGACAATATTGCATCTGGAATTTCTCCTTTCCAACCGGAACGTGTTTCATTTGAAGCGGGGCGGGTTATGTTGCAGCGAATCGAACAACTTGTTAAAACAAAAGTTGACTTTGCGATTGAAACAACCCTATCAAGTAGAAATTATTTACGAAAAATAATTGAGTGGAAAAACAGGGATATGAAATTATCCTAATTTATTTTTGGTTGATTAATCCATCATTGGCGATCGAAAGAATTAATGACCGCGTAAAAAAAGGCGGACATTCTGTTTCTGATGAGATTGTGATTAGGAGATACTACAGGGGAATAAAGAATTTGTTTAAATATTTCTTACCGCAAAGTGACTACTGGCTCATCATTAATAATTCCAACGAAAATCCTGAAATGGTTGCTGAAGGAATTAATAACCTTGAATTAGAAATTTTTAATGAGCAAATTTGGTCGGATTTAAAAGAGATTTATAATGAAAAATAAAATTGAACTTAGAGACAGAATATTTCGGGGAATTAAAGCTGCGGTTGACAAACTTATCACTGCGAGAGCTAAAGAAGATGATTTTTTAATAGTTTCGAAGGATGGAAAGATTGTAAGAGTTCCGGCAAAAAAAATAGTACGAAAATAGTTTTGGTAATTTAATTCTTGTCCATCAATCGTCATTTTCCCTTTCCCTGAGAAGTAATGTCAATTACTCATAAGTGACTTACTGGGTTTTAATATAATCATGATAAAACATTACGTCATCGACGGTAACAACCTCATTGGAAAAATGAGTCAATCGGGGAAGAGGAATACTTCGTCGAGAGAACAGTTGGTTTTAAAACTCGACCGTTATTTCCACCAAAAAAAGGTAAACGTAAGTCTGCACTTCGATGGTTTTGAGAAGGAAACGATTTCGGCAACAAAAATTCGGATATTTTATTCACAGAAAAGGACTGCGGATGCGCTAATTAAAAATGAAATTGAAAATCACAATTCATCCAAATCAATTTGCGTCGTTACTTCTGATTTCAATTTGATGGAATTTGCCAGAGTATGCAGCTGCAAAGTAAAGAAGAGCGAAGAGTTTGCAAATGAGTTGAAGGACAACATCGACCGGGATAACGAAGAAGAAAAAATAAAATCGATAAGTAACGAAGAAATGAGAAAATTATTTTTGGATAATTCGTAGCCACTACTATTTCTTTCTTTCAAAGAATTTTTCATGAATCCTTAAATCAATTTTATGTCATCGAGAAAAGGAAATTTATCCCGTGTTTCTTTTACAAGGGCAATGTCCAAATCCACTCTGAAAATATCTTCCAAATCATCGCAGACCAAAATCTCGTTTCCCATTGGATCGAATACGGCGCTTCGTCCGTTGTACTGATTGTATGGATCGCTGCCAACACGGTTAACGCCAATCATAAAGCATTGATTCTCGATAGCCCGTGCTTTTAAAAGAGCGAGCCAATGATTAATCCTCGGTACCGGCCAATTTGCAATATTGATCATTGCTTCCGCTCTTGCTTTTCCGTAAAACCTGTATAATTCAGGGAAGCGCAAATCGTAACAAACGGATAGCCCGATTTTCACATGATCGATCATCGTGATTACAGGTTCATCACCTCTAAAATAATGCTGGTCTTCTTTCGAAAAACTAAAAGGATGCATCTTTCTATATTCGGCCATTATTAATCCCGAAGTATCGAAATGGAATAAGGTGTTGAAATGTCTCGATTCAGATTTTTCTATAACTCCCGCAAATACATTTTTCCGCATCTTTGCGGAAAGAGTCATAAAGTAGCGGATCATTTCACCATCAATTTCATTTGCATAGTCTGTTGTATTCATTGTAAAACCGGTGAGCGTCATTTCAGGAAAGATGATGCATTCTTCATCTGTAATTTTATTCAACATAAAATTTAATTTTTCGATGCTGCCTTCAGGATTTTCCCAAAGCGGTGCATACTGTACAATTGCGATTTTCATAACGACTCCAAATAAATTTTGGTATCTGCACCTCAAACTTATCAATTCGGTTTGAAAAGATTGTGTTTTTTAAATGATAATTTTTAACTTGAGAATGAATTTCAGAGAAAAATAGAAAAAAAATTATAGAATATGCTCAACTACATCTGGCTTGCTCTTATCTTTATTGGAATTGCCGTTGCATTCGGCACAGACATCGTCGATCAAAGTACGGACAAATTTAAAAATGGAAGGGAATTACCCGTTGAAATAATTTTAGATGAAATTCTCGATAAAACTCCCGGTAAGCAAAATTCAATCACACTTAAAATCTTCTCCGGTGTAATGCAAAATTTTTACGGTGAGGAAATAATAAATGAATTTGATCAAACCGTAAAAGCCGTTTATGATACCTCTGCAGATAACTTTAGAATTTATTTTACCATTAGCGATGCTGCTCCAAAAATTTGGAAACAGATCGCAAAGATATCCGGCAATAAAGACGACATTGCCGGGATTCTTAAAATTAAAGCAACTACCGATACTATATCTAAGCATGGTACAATAATTCTCGAAGAAGTATCCTTTGCAAAAATGAAGGATGTGACCGGGACTGCTTTCGATTCCGCTTCTACAGCTGTTAACATTGCCCTTGGATTGATTGGAATTATGGCGCTGTGGCTGGGATTGATGAAGATTGCGGAAGAAGCCGGATTGATAAAAAAAATAGCAGTTGTCGTTCGTCCTATCACAAAGTTTTTATTTCCATCCGTGCCACACGATCATCCTGCAATCGGTTCGATTGTGATGAACATATCTGCGAATATGCTTGGTCTTGGAAACGCAGCTACTCCGTTTGGATTAAAGGCAATGGAGGAACTCGATAAGCTTAATGAGGAAAAGGGAACAGCTACGAATGCGATGTGTATGTTCCTCGCCATTAACACTGCAGGGTTTACACTCGTTCCGGCAACAGCAATTGCAGTGCGGGCTGTTGCAGGCAGTTCTAATCCCGCAATAATCATCGGAACATCATTGTTCGGTTCTTTCTGTGCAACTTTGATGGGAATACTTTCGGCAAAAACTTTTGATAAATTCTCAACTTCCGGATTTTCTTTAATCAAATTTTTCAAATCCAATTTTATAAAGCTTTTTGCCGGGCTATTCATTTTATCTTTGATTATAATTCTTGCAGTAACAGGAATTTTCAAAACCGTCTTTGCGCACATTGATGCTGATGTAATTAAGAATAGTCTTCAAATGGTATCAATAATTGCAATACCAATAATAATAATCTCCTTTGCGTCGTATGCAATATTCAAAAAAGTAAAAATCTATGAAGTATTTGTGGAAGGCGCCAAAGAAGGATTTAATATCGCGATAAGGATTATCCCATATCTTGTCGCTATGCTTGTTGCTATTGGAATATTCAGGGCAGGCGGTGGAATGGAAATTTTAACTTACATACTTTCACCAATTACTAATTTAATTGGATTCCCTGCTGAGGCTGTCCCGATGGCTTTATTGAGACCTCTATCCGGCAGCGGTTCACTTGGAATAATGGCAGAAATAATTTCAGTGAATGGAGCAGATTCATTTATTGGTGTTTTGGTATCAACTATAATGGGTTGTACTGAAACAACTTTTTACGTTATCGCACTTTATTTTGGTTCCGTGAATATTAAAAAAACAAGATATGCTCTCGCTGCCGGATTACTCGCTGATACGGCAGGCGTTCTCGCTTCACTGTTGATTGTAAGATTAATGTTTGGTCTTTTATGAAAATATTAATTACAAGAAAATTACCGGGCAACATTGAGTCGAAACTAATTGAACAAGGGTACGATGTTAAAGTATTTAATCAGGATGAACCTGCACCGGTAGAATTTTTACTTAAGCATGGCGAAAATGCCGATGCAATAATTTCGATGCTTTCGGATCAGTTTGATTCCAATTTGATTGATAAATTGAATAAATGTAAAATTATAGCAAATTATGCAGTCGGATATAACAATATAAATGTTGAAGCCGCTAAAAAGAAAAATATTATCGTTACGAATACACCCGACATCCTGACTCACGCAACAGCCGATGTTGCTGTTGCACTAATACTTTCTTGCGCGCGTAATATTATTGAAGGGGATAAATTTGTTAGGGATGGAAAATTTGTCGGGTGGAAACCGCAATTGCTGCTTGGTATCGAATTAAAAAACAGCATTGCCGGTATCGTTGGTGCCGGGAGGATAGGGCAGGAAACTGCGAAACGGTTAAAAGCATTCGGAATGAAAATTATTTATTACAGCAAATCACGAAAAGAAAATTTTGAAAATGAAACCGGAGCCAGGAAAGTTTCTTTAGAAAAGTTAATGCAAACCTCGGATGTTATCTCCATTCACTTGCCATTGAATGATTCTACCTATCATCTGGTAAACGAAGAAAGATTATCTCTAATGAAGCCAACAGCCGTTTTCATCAACACGGCAAGAGGCGAGGTAGTTGATGAGAAGGGTTTGATTAAAATGTTAAAACAGAAAAAAATTTTCTCAGCCGGATTTGATGTTTATGAAAACGAACCGGAGATTAATAAAGAATTATTGAAATTAAAAAACGTTGTACTTCTTCCGCATATTGGCAGCGCTACTTTTACTACGAGAATTCGAATGGCTAATTTAGCAGCCGATAATGTGATAAATGTATTGAAAGGGAAAAAACCCAAAACTCCTGTTTGGTAAGGTTTAGTTGAATATCAGGGGTTTTCTAACTATTTTTTAACCAAAAATTAACAATAGAAATATGAGAATAGGAATACCCAAAGAAAGACACCGCGAAGAAAAGCGAGTTGCATTTACTCCAGCCGGAGTTGATGCACTTGTGAAAGCGGGTCACAGTGTTTATATCGAAACACAAGCCGGAGCCGGCAGTCATTTTAGCGATGAATTATATCGAACCGTAGGGGCGACAATTGTATATTCCCCGGAGGAAGTGTATCAACGCTCTGAACTTGTCTCAAAGGTGGCTCCTTTAGTTGAGGATGAAGCTAATATGCTTTGCGAAGGACAAATATTATTTTCGTTTCTCCATCTGGCACTTGGCAAAAGAAATATAATAGATAGACTTTTAGCAAAAAATGTTACCGCAGTTGCCTATGAACTGATTGAAAAAGGCGATACTCTTCCCGTACTTCATTCGATGAGTGAAATTGCCGGACAACTTGTGGTTCAAATTGGCGAAAGATATCTTGGAAGCGATAATAATAATGGACGCGGAATTTTAATGGGCGGACTAACAGGAGTTGCGCCTGCTGCCGTCGTTATTATTGGTGCCGGTGTCGTTGGTTTTAATGCTGCCAGGTCTGCACTTGGAAGAGGCGCACATGTAATTGTGCTTGATAAAGATTTAAGAAGGTTGCGCAGAGTGGAGACTCATCTTGGAAAAATTTTAACAACTGTAGTTGCTAATCCTTACACGATTGCGCGAGGTGTAAAATTTGCCGATGTAATAATCGGAGCCATTCAGCATAAAGGTGAAAAATCGCCAATGATTGTTACCGAGGATATGGTAAAAACAATGAAAAAAGGTTCGGTGATAATTGATGTGTCCATTGATCGCGGCGGATGTTTCGAAACAAGCAGACCTACATCCCACTCTGATCCGATTTTTACCATGCACGATGTCATTCATTATTGTGTGCCTAATATTCCAGCTCTTGTATCGCGCACGGCAAGTTATGGTTTGACTAATGCGACATTGGAATACATACTCGATATTGCCGACAACGGACTGGAAAATGCATTGATGGGCGATGTTGGATTAGCAAAAGGCGTTTGTACTTATAGCGGATCTTGTTCAAATGAATTCATCGCTTCGACGTTTAATGTCGAGTTTAGACGACTTCATATTTTTTCAAAAAATTAATTGGTAGAAATAAAATGGCACCAGACAATATTATTTTAGAAAAGCATAAAAGCGCCTCGTGGATTACAAAATACAAATCCAAGTTAGTTTCTGCCGAAGATGCGGTAAAAGTAATTAAGTCGGGCGATAAAATTGTTGTTCAGCCCGGCTGCGCTGCACCGTTAGAAGTAATTAGAGCTATGGTTGGAAGAAAAGATGAATTATTTGGAGTTGAAATTTATCATATTTTAATCGTGGGAAATTTACCATATCTCGACCCCTCGATGGAAAAACATTTTCGTCATAAAGCTTTTTTTATTGGCGGGAACGCGCGAAAAGCAATTAACGAAGGAAGAGCCGAGTTTATTCCCATATTCTTATCCGAAGTACCATTACTTTTTAAACGCGGGATAATTAAATCCGATATAGCATTGATCCATGTTTCTCCGCCGGATGAACACGGATTTTGCAGTTATGGAATTGATGTCGGTAATATTAAAACTCCTGCGGAATGTTCAAAAATAATTATTGCCCAGGTTAATAAAGAAATGCCGCGTGGACTTGGCAACAGTTTTATTCATATAAACAGAATTAATTATATAGTTGAGCACGACGCTCCATTACTTGAATTACCTCAGGTTGATCCGGATGCTACACCTGAGTTGCTTGCAGTTTACGATAAAATTGGAAAAAATGTTGCGGATTTAATTGAGGACGGTTCAACATTACAAATGGGAATTGGGGCCATCCCGGATTCAGTACTGAAATATCTAAAAAATAAAAAACATCTCGGCATTCATACTGAAATGTTTTCTGACGGTCTTATTGATTTGATTGAAGAAGGAGTGATTACAGGCGAGGAGAAAACTCTTCATATAGGGAAAATTATTGCCGGATTTGTTCTCGGCACAAAACGTTCTTACGATTTTATGGATAATAATCCAATATTCGAATTTCATCCGCAAGAGTATATCAATAATCCATTCATTGTAGCTCAAAATAATAAAATGGTTGCCATCAATTCTGCAATAGAAGTTGATCTTACGGGACAGGTTTGTTCCGATTCGATTGGAACAAGGTTTTTCAGCGGTATTGGCGGACAGGTGGATTTTATACGCGGCGCTGCTCATTCCGAAGGTGGTAAACCAATAATTGCATTACCCTCTGCAACAAAAGATTTAAAAATTTCGAAGATCGTACCGACGCTTCAAAAGGGAGCCGGTGTAGTCACTTCGAGAGGTGACGTAAGATATGTTGCAACCGAATATGGAGTCGCTCAACTATTCGGAAAGTCAATACAGGAAAGGGCAAAAGCTCTTATCGAAATCGCTCATCCGAATTTTAAGGATGAATTAACTCAATACGCTAAAGAACAATTTAAAATCTGATTCCAATATGGTTGCAGTTATTGGTGATATACACGGTTGCTACTATACTCTGGTAGAACTTTATGAAAAAATTAAATCGAAATACAGCACGATTCCGATCTATTCTGTTGGCGATCTTGTTGATAGAGGCAATAACAGTTTTGAAGTGATTAAATTTGTTATCGAGAAAAATATTCGAGTCACACCGGGAAATCATGATTACATGTTTTATCATTTCTTCAAAGATCCCACAAGCATATTTGCTCGTTCGTGGGTATTTAACGGTAATGAATCGACTCTCGAATCTTATGAAAAACACCCGGACGCTGTTTTTGGTCACATCGATTATATAAAGTCACTTCCGCTTTTTTACTGGCTGAACGACTGCTTTATTTCGCATGCAGGGATTTCGTTAAAATACAAATCGTTGCTGCCTTTACCGTTGGATGACAAACTCCATATTCTCAGCGACATAATAAATAATGATCATAAAAACGAGACCGGGGTGCTTTGGGCACGCGGACAGTTAATGAATGTCGGCAAACTTCAGGTAATCGGTCATACTAAACATCAGGAGATTACTTTTAACGAAGAAGCGAATTCGATATATATTGATACAGGCGCATGTGTCGGAAACAAACTCTCTGCAATTATTGTTAAGCTAGACAAAATCATCGACAAAATTGAGATTAAAACCCACCTCGAGGATATTATCTAAATAGGTCAATTATTTTGTGATACCGTAAAATGGAATTGAAATTATCATTCATTTTAAACATTTTTAAGCAACAAAATTTGCGAGGTATTATAGACTGATATTTACTATTATTTTGCTCTAATATTTAGGATGTATTATTCAAACAAAAATGAAATATTCTTCTGACGGCAGGGTGCGGTTATCCCATTTAACCGTTCTACTGATTGTTACAACTCTTTTATTCGGATTTACTCATAACTTCTATTTCGAAAGTAAGTCGACGAATAATTATATCTCTACGGTAAAAGATGGAGTTCCTGCAGCACCTATTAATCTTTCCGAGCGGTATAACAAATTACAGCGATTAAAAGGTTTGGAGAATCAAAGCGCACTTTACGCTGATTCAGGGCTTGTTATGCCCGGTTCCCCGGATTCGAATGCTGTAATTGTTTCAGATTCGTTACTTACAATAAAAGACTCAATACTCACAAAAGCAGATTCATTACTCTCAAAGGCAGATTCATTGCTTGCGGCTGATTCTATTAAAGTAGATTCAATGGCTATAGATTCCACCGCAAGACTTAGATACTTTAGAGCGCAAAGAGTCGATCAACCTGTTATAAGTTTTAGGGAAAAGAAAAAATCAGGATTTTTTACTTATCCAACACCAAATAAAGTTAAGAGAACAGTAACTATCGACTCCTCCGGTCAATTTGTGTTAATAAGTGAGACGGTTGGAAATCAAGAAGCAAAACATCCCTTAAAAATTCCAATTGATCAATATATTGATATGAGTATTAAAGCTCTCAGGCGGGATATCTGGGAAGAGATTGGATATAAATACGAATTGAAATCGAGTGAAATTGAGCTGAGTAAATTTTTAAGCGATATTACAAATATTCAAATCCCGTTACCAAGGACGGGCTTCTTTACGATATTCGGAAAGCCTGAAATTAGTATTAAAATTAATGGCGCTGTTGATATTCACGGCGCCTGGCGTAATGAGACTACCGAAGGATTAACTGCTTCTGCGCTTGGCAACACAAGAAATGAACCCGATTTTAAACAGCAGGTACAAATAAATGTAAGCGGCACAATCGGGGATAAATTAAATATCTCCGCCGATTGGAATACTGAAAGAACGTTCGAGTATGAAAACCAGCTTAAATTAAAATATACCGGCTACGATGATGAAATTGTTCAAAGCATCGAAGCCGGAAACGTATCTCTCCAGACTTCGCCTTTAGTTGGCGGCAGCGAAGCGTTGTTTGGTATTAAGTCGTTATTCAAAATTGGACCTTTAACACTTACCGCTCTTGCATCCCAGAAAAAAAGTGAGGTTCAGGAAGTTTCAGTATCCGGCGGTGCAGAAAAAAATGAATTTGAAATTCACGCTTACGAATATTCTACGAATCATTATTTCCTTGATGAAATTTATGCTGATACCTCTGCGGGCAGAAATTTCTTCTTCGAATATTACGGTAAGCCGGTATTTAGTTCAACGGGAGAATCAAATTACTACCGGGTAAAAGATATCGAAGTATGGAAGACCGTTATAGGTATTGGAGCCCAGAACGAAAGAACCGGTAATGCATATATTGATTTGGAATCAAGAGGTAAAGATGAGCTATACAATAATTTACGAGACACTCAAGCTGAGAATGTCCCCGGTCAAAAAGTAATCGGTTTAAAATTTGAAAGGTTAACCGAAGGTGTTGATTATGAAATTCACACAGAGACCGGTTACATTTCATTCCTTTCGGCAGTAAATGAAAAAGATAATATTGCAGTCGCTTATCGAATAGAAGGTCCTTCCGGTACAGAAGATGAATATTACGGTGAATTTTTACAAGACCTGGAATCGGAATCTGCGAGCAACGATTCGATTATTGTATTAAAACTCATTAAACCGGCAGATCTTAAGCCTCAATACAAAAAAGCATGGCAGCTTCAATTAAAAAATATTTATCCGATCGGCGGCAGAGATGTAAAAGAAGAAGGATTTAAACTTGATATTAAATACCAGGTTGAAGTTGGCGATCCTGTAAATGTTATTGGCGATGTAAGTTTAATAAATGCTTTCGGACTCGATTTAACAGACGATAGTAAAATTGGTAATCCCGACGGCGCTTTCGATTTTTCAGCTAAAACAATTATTCCCAAAACCGGCGAGATTATTTTTCCAAGATTAAAACCATTCGGTTGGCAATTCCCGGAAAATTTGGCTGACACCATGCGTTACGATGCCGTTTATGATACCACCGTGACATTTGCTAAACAGGATAGGGCAAAAGATAAATTTATTATTACCGGTGAATATTCCGCCGCTGTGTCTTCTACTTTTGATATTGGATTTAACGTTGTTGAAAATTCAGTCCGTGTTTTACTTGGCGGCCAGGCATTATCAGAAGGCTCCGATTATAAGGTTGATTACAATATCGGACAAATAACAATTTTAAAAGATGCTGCGCTTGTTCCGGGTGCGGATTTGAAAATCACTTACGAGCAGAATGATTTATTTCAATTAGCTTCAAAGACCCTTGTTGGATTACGAGGAATATATGATTACAATAAAGATACTCAGCTAGGATTTTCATTCCTAAACCTCAATCAACAGACATTGAGCGATAAGGTGCGAATTGGTGAAGAGCCTCTTAACAACTCGATTTTTGGTGTGGATTTTAAAACTAAGTTTGACTTACCGTTTATAACCGATGGATTGAATCATATTATCTCTACTAAACAAATGTCGTCGATGACACTGAGAGGTGAGTATGCTTATATGTCCCCGGATCCGAACACAAAGAAAAGCACAATTTCGAGTGACGATGGAAAAAGTATTGCATATATCGATGACTTTGAAGGATCGAAACGAGTAATCCCGGTCGGTATCGCTTACACATCATGGGATGATTTAAGTGTCCCCGAAGCTATCACAGATTTCCCGAATGATATTGAATCCATGGAAAAAATGAATTATAAGGGAAAAAGCTTTTGGTTCAGCGTTCTTCCGTCGGATGTATTGGTTGAACATATTTGGCCCGAAAGGCAGGCCGCGCGTGAGGACCAACAAGTTACAGTATTAGATTATGTTTTCAGACCGGATGCAAAAGGTATTCACAACTATAATCCAAATTGGAATCCGGACACTGATAATTTGAAGGAGCACTGGGGTGGTATGATGAAAGTGCTCTCATCTTCGGCAAGTGACCTTGTTGAGGAGAATATTGAGTTCATCGAATTCTATATGAAATTAGTTACAGCGCCTACAGATGCCGAGTTAAATATTGATCTCGGGCAGATAAGTGAAGATATAATTCCAAACGGTAAACTTAACACGGAAGATTTGAATCAAAATCTGCTGGTAGATGAAGGAGAAGATGTTGGTATTGATGGGATTAATGATGCCGATGAAAAGGCGCTTTACGGCGATATTGCGGATCCAAGCGGCGATAATTTTGTTTTTGCTTCCGTCTCAGGCGGTCAGGTTAATTATGAAAACTATAAAAATATTAATGGAACGGAAGGAAACGCCCAACTCTCAGATGCCGGCAGGCTGCCGGACACAGAGGACTTGAACGGAAATTTTTCGCATGATAGAGTGAACAGCTATTTCCGGTATACGATTCCGATTGATACCATTTCAACAAATCCATTTATTAAAGGCGGCGGGAATAACGACGGCTGGTATTTGTTCAGAATTCCTCTTAAAGATTTCACCTACTCGATGGGCGATCCATCATTTTCGCAAGTTGAGTATATAAGAGTCTGGATGGCAGGCGTTGAACAGGAAGTGCACATGAGAATTGCCGAATTCAATCTTGTCGGCAGCCAATGGCAAAAAGTTCTTGTTCCGGGACTTGTTACACAGGAAGATTCAGTGCTATCAGTTTCCACAGTTAGTGTTGAAGACAATCCTTTTTACGCTAGTCCTCCCGGTGTTGCAAGAGAAAGAGATAGAAGCAAACCTGATCAAGAAGTTTACAAAAATGAGCAGGCGCTGCAATTAATTATTAAAGAGTTGGTTAACGGACAGAATAGAGAAGTAATAAAATATTTATATAAGCCTTTAGACATCTTTAGTTACAAAGAGATGAAACTGTTCATGCATGGAGACAATAATCCACTACCAGGAAATTTATCATACTATAGTGATTCAACGAATTACGGCGCTGAAGCTTATTTTAGATTTGGAACAGATTCGCTGAACTTTTACGAATATCGTCAACCAATAAGACCAGACTGGACAGAAATAAGTATTAAATTCGACGAACTAACTGCTCTTAAACAGGCTCGCGATTCTTTAACAAATTATTATACATTACCAGTTTCAGGATCTCCCGGGAATTATTATGGCGTTAAAGGTGATCCGACTTTAACAAAGGTAACTTTTTTTACCTTTGGTATTATTAATCCTAAAGATAAAGGAGAGGGAGAAACTGTTTCAGGCGAATTATGGATAAACGAATTAAGAGTATTAAATGCAGATGATACACCGGGTTGGGCATATACGGCTGCCGCAACATTAAAATTTGCCGATTTGTTAACAGTAAATGTGAACATGAGTAAGACAGATCCTTATTTCCACCAGTTAGCTAACCGGTTTGGCAATAGAATTGATAACAGCAATTGGGGTGTTTCATTTGACTTTGATGTTCTGAAATTAATTCCCATTTCGCTGAACGAAAGCAATTTTACAATCAACTATCAAAGGACCGAATCGGTAGCGAAGCCGATTTATTTGCCGGGTACGGATATTAAAGTAGATGAAGCAGTTGAAAAGCAAAAAGCGAAATTAATTGCAAACGGAGTTTCCGAATCGGAAGCAACATCGCTTAGCGAACAGACAAGAACAAATTCGCAATCCATAAATGTTTCCGATACCTGGAGCATTTCGAATTTCAGAATTAAAATTCCAACTTCAGCATGGTATGTAAGGGATCTGTTTAATAAGCTGAGTTTTAATTTTAATTATAATAAAACAAATGCCCGTAATCCCACTACAGTTTCTTCGAAGAACTGGCAATGGAATTTTTCAACAAGTTATAGTCTCAATTTATCAAAGGACAATTATTTCAAGCCGGCCAATATTCCAATTATCGGGGATGTGTTAAAAATATTTTCCGATTATAAAGATCTCAAAGTTTATTATACGCCTTCATCAATATCATCAGGTTTTTCGGCTAATAGAAGGCGATCGTTTACTTTGAATCGATTGGATAATGCTAAACCCATTATCCAGCGGGACTTTACAGCTTCGAGGAATGCCGCACTCTCGTGGAAAGTTACCGATGGTGGTCTTTTGAATCTAACTCTCGATTATCGTGTTGATGTTCAGTCGTCTTTAGCGCACCTTCTTACTGAAACAATTGATGAAAATACTGAGATTGATAGACCGGAAAGCGAAATTTGGAGCGATGTTTTTAAGACCGGGCTTTTTGGAAGGGACAATAGTTACAGACAATCGTTCGATATAAAAACTTCACCGAAGCTGCCGTCACTTTTTAACATTAGCAGGTATTTTACTTTAACTGCCGGTTACAGTGCATCATATAGTTGGCAAAATAATTTTCAGCAAGGCGACCTTGGCCGTAGCGCGGGATTCACAACAAGAATTAATACTGGCATGACGTTGCGATTGAAGTCATTATTCGATCCGTTATTTGAAGAAACACAATCGACGAATGCAACTCAGCAGCAAACCGCTCCTGATCCAAATAAAAATAAACGCGGCAAAACAAGAGACAAAGTAACCCCTCCGAAAAATCAAGGCAATCAGCCAGTTAAAGAACAGGGTAATCCACCTACTACGGATAAAAATGACGTAGCTCAACAAAATAATACAGCCTCTGAAAATATTAGTGATACGACTGCAACGACGGATACCACTATTACGACTGTTGATTCGACGGAAGTAATTCCGGGTACGCCAATCTATACTAAGGCGTTAAATTTTCTTAGAGACTTAAGCAGGTATCTACTTTTAAATTACCAAACAATTTCTGTAAATTTTAACCAGGACAATTCACAGTCGGGCAGCGGATTGCTTGGAACCGGTTCCGGATTTGGTAATTTCTGGGGATTAAAAAATAGTTCAATTAAAGGTCCGAGCCGTTTGTTCATGCTTGGATTATCATACGATATTGGACCGCGAGCGCCAAATGGAAATTTGAATGATAATTTTTCACAAAAGAATTCATTGGATTTCAAAACATCCCGTCCACTATGGGAAGGTGCAAATATAGATCTTAATTGGAAAGTAGGATGGGGAATTAATAAAAGCGTATCAATTACAACCGAACCGGATGGCTCGATAATGGTGACCAATCTTACAGCTACAGGTAATATTGATAGGTCGTTTGTTTCTTTCCCTCCATCATTAATTTTCTCGATGTTTAATTCGGGAGTAAAAAGAGTTAGTGAATTATACGATCCGGATGCAGCCGATCCGAATGCGAATCTATCCTCTGCTTTTATTGATGGATTCGAGAGTCTTCCATTACTATCAAAAATTCCTTTTTTGGCCACATTCGCAAAATATATTCCGCGACCAAATTGGAGAATAAGTTGGAGCGGCCTAGAAAAACTATCCTTCTTTGACGGCATTGCTCAAAGAGTTACAATCGACCACGCATATACTTCTTCGTATAATGAAGGATGGAAAATAGATCCGGATGGTACTACACAAATTAATACGCAAAGAATTAGTTATGGATTTGCACCATTAGTGGGACTGGATGTTGTATTCCCAAAAATTTGGGAAGGCAATTTATCGGCCTCAGTAAAGTATTCAACAAAGTCTGCTTTCGATTTAAGAACTACCACTAAAACGATTGAAGAAAATTTTACACGCGATATCAGCGTAACAGCAAGTTTCTCCCGCAAGGGATTTGAAATACCGTTGTTTGGACTTGCGCTTACAAACGACGTTGAATTTTCAATATCGTATACGAATTCCAAAAATTCTGTTGTAAACTTTGAGATGGATGATTTTAAAGAAGAAGGTGTACCGCAGGACGGAACCAACAGAACTACTATTGAACCGCGAATGAAATTTGTAATGAGTTCAAAAGTATCGCTTTCAATATTCTATCGCCGTACAACTGTTGAACCTGAAGGCGCATCGAGAATTCCCGCAACTACCACTAACGAAGCTGGTCTCGACGTAAATATTTCGATCAATTAATTATTTTTGAAAGGAAACGAATGGAACAGAAAAAAACCAGGATTCTTTGGGTTGATGATGAAATTGAATTGCTGCGCTCTCATGTTATATTTCTTACCGAAAAAGGGTATGATGTAAACACGGTAACCAACGGTGAAGACGCAATTACAGAAGTGCAAAAAAAATCTTACGACTTAATCTTTCTCGATGAAATGATGGCGGGAATGGGGGGATTGGAGACTCTTGCAAAAATCAAAGAAATTAATTCCAACATCCCTGTTGTGATGGTTACAAAAAGCGAAGAAGAATCGCTGATGCATGACGCGATAGGCGGTAAGATAAATGATTATTTGATTAAGCCCGTTGTACCGTCCCAGATGCTTTTGGTTTGTAAAAAACTTCTCGAGAGCAAGAAAATATCGGGTGAATATGTAGCTAAAGATTATTTGAATGATTTTAACGAAATATCACGACGGCTTTTAAACGATCTTGATGCCGAGGAATGGATAGAAATATACATAAAACTTGTCAACTGGGATCTCGAATTAGATAAACATCCTGAAGTTGAATTACGGCAGACTTTAATCGATCAAAAAAAGGAATGCAACCAGGAATTCAGTAAATTCGTAGAAAAAAATTATAAAAAGTGGATTGATAGTCCTAAAGACTACTCAAAACCACTGCTTACAACCGAGATAGTAAAAAATTATCTTTTCCCAATTTTATCAAACTCCAAAGGTCCGGTGTTTTTATTCGTGCTCGATTGCCTTCGCCTTGACCAGTGGTTGCTGATTGAAAATCATCTTATTGACTTATTCGATATTGAAAAAGATTATTACTACTCGATTCTTCCCACCGCAACTCCGTATTCCCGTAATGCGCTTTTCGGAGGTATTTTTCCGCAGGAAATAGAAAGATATTTCCCCGATATTTATAAATCATCCAAGGATGATGATGAATGGAGCCAGAATAAATACGAAAAAGAATTACTCCAGATGCTGCTTGACCGCAACAGAATAAAATTGAATAACGATTTAAAATATTTGAAAATTATTGATCCGGAAGTTGGACGTTCTTTTGAACAAAATATTCAGTCCCATCAAAATACTCATTTAATGGCTGTTGTGGTTAATTTTTTAGACATGATTGCTCACGGCAGATCCGACTCTGATTTATTGAAAGAGATTGCGCCTGATGAACCTGCGTACCGTTCTTTAACAAACAGTTGGTTTACGCATTCCTCCTTATTAAATACTTTTAGAACAATTGCGAAAATGAAGAACGCAAAAATTATTTTAACTACTGATCACGGCAGTATCCGGGCGCTCAGAGGTGCAAAGGTGCTTGGCGATAGAGAGGCATCAACAAATCTTAGATTTAAATTCGGAAGGAATTTGAAAGTAGAAGATAAGCATGCTATCTTCATTAAAAATCCGGCTGAATATAAACTTCCGAACCGGGGAATGACTTCGAGTTATATCATTGCGAAAGAAGATTATTATTTTGTATATCCGACGGATTACCACAAGTATCTTAGTCATTATAAGGATACTTTCCAGCACGGCGGTGTTTCACTAGAAGAAATGATTTTGCCGATTGTTAAGTTGGAGAGTAAGGCTTAATTGAATCTTCCATTCAAAAAAAATATTTTTTACGAAAACGAAACTGAGAAAATTGCAACTGAATTTTCGAATTCCTTAATCGGCGGAGATGTTGTGTTGCTTAACGGCGAACTGGGCAGTGGGAAAACTTTTTTTGTGAAAAGTGTTTGTAAGAATTATGGAATAAATAATGTGAACAGTCCGTCTTTCGCAATAGTGAATGAATACTCGGGTAAATATAAAATTTACCATTTCGATTTCTTTCGTGTAAAGAAGTCCAACGAACTCGAAGATATCGGATTTGATGATTATCTGAATGATGAAAATGCAATCGTCTTTATTGAATGGGCGGATATGTTTGCGAATATCCTTCCCCAAAAAAATTATAAAGTAAATTTTAACTTTTTGGAAAATGGCTACCGCGAAATCAACATTACAAAATCCTGAACGACTGCCAATACTGGCAATTGAAACTTCGGGTGGATTATGCAGCGTCGCTTTGTTGTTAGCGCCGGGAGATATTGTCGAAACAAAAATAATGATGAAGCATATTCATTCAGAAAAGTTATTTCCGGTTATAGATTCTATACTTAATTTATGCAGTCTAAAGCTGGAACTGGTTCGGGAAATAGCGGTATCTGCCGGACCAGGTTCTTTTACCGGATTGCGAATAGGAATGTCTGCTGCAAAAGGGTTAGCGATGGGATTAAATATTCCAATTACAGCTGTCCCAACTTTCGAAGCGATGGCATTACAGATATGTACTTTCATTAATCACGGCGAGGAATTTTTAATTGCAAATTCGGTGAACCGGGAAGAGTTGTATTTTATGAAGTTCAAAAAGGAAAATGATTTTTATAAAATTATTGAAGAACTGGAACTTGTTAAAAAAGAAGACTTTGATCAGAGGAAGGGGGACACAAATTTACTATTTGGCGATTTCGCAAGAAAAAATTCTTTCTTAAATTTTAATGCCCCGGATGCGGAATATGTTGCAAAATGGTCTTATATTTTCGGCGATAATTTTTTATCACTTAAATACGATTACCTCGAACCGAATTATTTAAAGAAGTTTATAATAAAGGAGAAAAAATGAAACGGTTAATTTTCTTATTCTTTGTTTTTTCAACAGTTGCTTGCGGTCAAGTTTCGGATCCCCAAATATCAACAAAGGATGCTAAATATAGTTTTGGCGATATAGCGGAAGGTGCAATTGTGTCTCATGATTATGTTGTCACTAATGAAGGCGGCTCTTTACTTAAGATCGATAATGTAAGAGCATCTTGCGGTTGCACTGCCGTTCAGCCAAGTAAACGGGAATTGGAGCCAGGCGATTCGACCGTTATTTCGATTAAATTTGATTCACAGGGAAGAAGAGGTTTGCAGAATAAACATGTTTACGTCTATTCGAATGATCCTAAAAATCGCGAATTGAGATTATCGTTCGAAGCAAATGTTTTACCTGATAAAAGTGCCGCTTCTTATCAACCCACTGCAAAAATGAAACTGGATAAATACCAGCATAACTTTGGTAAAGTTATTGAAGGCGACTTACTTGATCTAACTATCCAAATTAAAAACATGGGCGATGCTCCTCTTGAAATTCGAGAAGTGAATACTTCATGCGATTGCGTTACATATGAACTACCTAAAAAAACCCTTGAACCAAATGAAATGGTATCTTTGTCACTGAAGTACGACACTAAAGGTCGTGCCGGAGAATTATCGCGAACTGTTACGATATTCAGTAACGACGGTCAATTACCGCAGCAGACGATTATTTTATACACAAACATTTCGAAGAAATAATTCGAAATGGGATTTTTCAAAAGATCAAAACAAAATATTTCTCCTGAAAGCCAGAAAAGGGATTTGCCTGACGGGCAATGGGTGAAGTGTACCGAATGTAATGAAATTATTCATATCAAGCATCTCGAGACGAATAGCTGGGTCTGCAAAAAATGCGATTTTCATTTTCGTATTGGCAGCGAAGAATATATTTCATTGCTGCTTGATAAGAATTCCTTCAAAGAGATTGATAAAAAAATGCGTTCGGCGGATCCCCTTGAATTTACGGATACAAAGAAATATTCCGATAGGATAAGTTCTACCATTAAAAATAGCGGACTCTCCGATGCTGTTAAAACCGGTATGGGGAAAATCGACGATAAAAAAATTGCATTCGGATGTATGGATTTTAAGTTTATTGGTGGGAGTATGGGTTCAGTTGTCGGCGAAAAAATTGCGCGTGTAATTGATAAAGCTTATGAGAATAAAATTCCGCTTGTTATTATTTCGCAAAGCGGGGGAGCCCGGATGATGGAAGGCGCTTTCTCGCTTATGCAGATGGCAAAAACAAGCGGACGACTTGCCAGATTAGCTGAAGTTAAATTACCGTTTATTTCTGTATTGACTGATCCGACAACCGGTGGCACAACCGCAAGTTATGCAATGCTCGGCGATGTAATTATTGCTGAACCAAAAGCTTTGATTGGGTTTGCCGGACCGCGTGTAATACGACAAACAATTGGAAAAGATTTGCCGGAGGGATTTCAAAAATCAGAATTTCTGCTGGAGAATGGATTCATTGATTTCATTGTTCACAGGAAGGATTTGAAACATAAATTGTCGCAGTTGATAGACTATCTTACTTAGCAGCAAACTATCTTTTAAATTTCTTCACCATTTTATTTAACACTTCGAGTGCAAGATTTACTTCCCCTTCAGTATTTTCAGCAGAGAACGAGAATCGAATTGTACCGGCAGCCTCCTCAACACTTTTGCCCAAACTTAGAATTACGTGCGATGCTTTCAAAGTGCCCGAGCTGCATGCAGCCCCGCTTGAAGCAGCAATACCGTTAATATCTAAAAACATAATCATCGCTTCGGTATCTACTTTATAATTTTTGGGATGGAAAGTTATACTTAAAATATATGGCGATGAATTCGAATTGCTATTGATATTTATATACTTACCGTCAATATTTTGAATACCGTAAATAAGCATTGATTTAAGTTTTGAAACAGAGGTAAAGTTATCATTCATTTCCTTGGAGGCTATTTTTACTGCTTCGGCAAATCCTACTATTCCGGCAACGTTTTCGGTACCACCGCGACGATTTCTTTCCTGTGAGCCGCCAAATATCATTGGGGAAAAAGGTGTTCCGCTTTTGATATAGGCAAAGCCGGTTCCTTTTGGTCCAAATATTTTATGGGATGATCCCGCGAGAGAATCAACGCCGAGTGTTTTTACATTAATTGGAATTTTACCGAAACTTTGTACAGCATCCGCATGAAGAAAAATATTTCTATCTTTTAATGATTTTCGTAATCCTGTTACATCATTTAAAGCGCCTGTTTCGTTATTGATATGAATTAATGAAACAAGTGAGGTGTTCTCGGCGACAGCAGAAAGTATATCATCAAAGAATACTGTTCCATCGGGATTCATTTTCGAATAATGCGCCCAAAAACCAAGATTACCCAGTTCGCCATATTTATCAAGCACGCAGTGATGATCAGCTTGTGAGGTGATAATATGATTTTTACCGGATTCATTATAAACGGTTTTGGCGATCCCGTTAATTGCATAATTATTTGCCTCGGTGCCTCCACTCATAAAATAAACTTCTCCGGGATCGGCATGGATAAATTCTGCGACAATCTCCCTCGCTTCTTCTACCATTACCTTTGCTTGTCTTCCGAATGAATGAATGGAAGAAGGATTTCCGAAGTCCTCTTTAAGAACCGGTAGCATTTTTTCAATTACTTTTGGATGGACCCTCGTAGTAGCGGCGTTATCGAAATAAACTTTTTTTATCATCTCATTTTTATCTCTCAGAATAATATGGCTTTAGTTAAAAATTAACCTAATAAGCTAACATCTCCAACAGTTATTTTTTCCTTCCCGTTCTCGGTTTTTAATAAAAGAAAGCCATTTTCATCGATATCGTCAAAAATCCCGTATTTAATATTGCCTTCATCTTCAATTTTAATTCTCTCGCCAAGCAGCCTGCATCTCTCTTTCCAATTACTTAATATCTTTTCTGGTTCGGTTTTTATCATGCCGAAAATCGTTTCAAAATTATTTAGTACTTCACTTAATATTCGTTCACGACTACAATTTTGTTTGAATTCTCTTTTAACGGAAGTTGGCTGAATTAAAAATTTTCCGGCAAAATTTGTTTGGTTTACGTTAATTCCAAAACCAATTACTATCTTTTCAAGCTTTGTCCCTTGTGAAGATGACTCTACTAATATCCCTGCGATTTTACGTCCATCAACGAGTACATCATTCGGCCATTTTAATTCAACATTTAATTGAAAAAGATTTTCAATTGATTGTGCAACAGCGAGAGCCGAACCAAAATTTAAAAAGTGAAGCTGAGCCGAATCGATTGGAGATTTTATTAATATTGAAAATGTGAGATTCTGCTCGGATATACTTAACCACTCGCGGTTGCGTCTGCCTCTTCCTTTTGTTTGAGATTCTGCAAGTACCACAGTACCGTGTATAGTTTGAGATTTGGTACTTAGTAGATAGGTGTTCGTGGAATCAATCTCTTCACAGTAAATAAAATTCCTTCCAATGAAGTCGGTATCCAACTTTATATCAAACTCTTCTATGTTGAACAAAATAACCTCCGTAAATCAAATAGTAATAAGAATATGTCAAAAATTCACTCTTGCGCCAATATGCCACAATGGCTGCCGATGAGTCGTCCTATCAAAATTAATTAGTAAGCGAAAATTCATCAAAACAGTGTTTTTTTAATGGCATAATCATTGTACAAATAGCTAAACTTATTGTATGAAGTTATAAAACAATGATAAAGAACGAAAAAAGAAATAGAAAATCATAACATTAATATAAAAATAAGGAGACAAAAAAATGGGTAAAATTATAGGAATTGATTTGGGGACTACCAACTCATGCGTATCGGTGATGGAAGGTAATGAACCGGTTGTTATACCAAACTCCGAAGGTGGCAGAACAACTCCATCGGTAGTGGCTTTTACAAAAAACGGAGAACGTCTCGTTGGGCAACCTGCAAAAAGACAAGCTGTTACTAATCCACGGAATACAATTTTTTCAATAAAACGATTTATGGGAAGACGAATTAACGAAGTCGGGACAGAATTAAAGGAAGTCCCTTACGAGGTTGTTGAAGGTGATAATCAAACAGCAAGAGTAAAAATTGTGGACAGATTATATTCGCCGCCGGAAATTTCGGCCATGGTTTTACAGAAAATGAAAAAGACTGCTGAGGATTATCTTGGTCAGGAAGTATCCGAAGCTGTAATTACTGTACCGGCGTATTTCAATGATTCTCAACGTCAGGCAACAAAAGATGCGGGCGAAATTGCCGGATTGAAAGTTAGAAGAATTATTAATGAACCAACCGCGGCGGCTTTAGCTTATGGTCTTGATAAGAAAAATAAAGATCAGATTGTTGCTGTTTACGACCTTGGCGGCGGAACATTTGATATTTCAGTTCTTCAACTTGGCGATGGCGTTTTCGAAGTTAAATCAACAAATGGTGACACTCATCTTGGCGGCGACGATTTCGATCAAAGGTTAATTGACTTTCTTGCGGATGAGTTCCAAAAGAGCGAAGGCATTGATTTAAGAAAAGATCCGATGGCGTTGCAGAGATTAAAAGAAGCTGCCGAGAAAGCAAAGATTGAATTATCTTCATCAACGCAGACAGATGTTAACTTACCGTTTATTACTGCTACGCAGGATGGTCCGAAACATTTGAATATCAATATTTCCCGTGCCAAATTTGAACAGTTGATTGATGATTTATTGCAGAGAACAATAGGTCCTTGTGAGCGTGCTATGAAAGACGCCGGTTTGACTCCATCTCAGATTGACGAAGTTATTTTAGTTGGTGGTTCGATAAGAATTCCAAAAGTTCAGGAATTAGTTAAAAATTTATTCCAAAAAGAACCGCACAAAGGCGTTAATCCAGATGAAGTAGTCGCTATCGGAGCCGCAATTCAAGGTGGTGTTTTAGCCGGTGATGTTAAAGATGTATTGTTGCTCGATGTTACTCCATTATCACTTGGTATTGAGACTCTTGGCGGTGTAATGACTAAACTAATTGAATCGAATACAACTATTCCAACAAAACGAAGCGAGGTTTTCTCAACAGCCTCGGATAGTCAAACTTCGGTTGAAATACACATTCTACAAGGTGAGAGACCGATGGCAGGCGATAACCGTACTCTTGGCAGATTCCATCTTGACGGAATTCCTCCAGCGCCAAGAGGAATCCCTCAAATTGAAGTAACTTTTGATATCGACGCAAACGGAATTTTACACGTTGCAGCGAAGGATAAAGCTACTAGTAAAGAACAGAGTATTAGAATAACTTCATCTAGCGGATTGTCCTCTGACGATATTGAAAAGATGAGACGCGAAGCAAAAGAGCATGCTGCCGATGATAAGAAAAAGAAAGAAACTGCTGAAATTCGGAACAATGCGGATAACCTTGTATTCCAGACAAAGAAGCAAGTTCAGGAACTTGGTGATAAACTAAATTCTGAAGACAAGAACCGACTCGAAAGTGAAATTAAAAAAGTCGAAGATGCATTAGCTTCGAATAATAGTGATATGATTAAGGCAACTACTGAATCATTAACAAAAGTATGGAGTGAGATTGCGCAGAAAATTTATGCCCAGCAACCTCCTTCTCCGGGAGATCAAGAGCCACATGCACAGAGTCAACCGGGTGCTGGTCAAACTGAAGAAAAAAAGAGTGAAAAAAATGTAGAAGACGCTTCGTATGAAGTTGTAGATGATGATAAAGACAAATAATAATCTTCGGGTGATTTATGAACGACGAAGAAATGGAAGTAACTGAAGGTAAAAGCTGGGAAGACTCACTCGATACCGAGTTGTGGACTCCTCCGGTTGTGGATATTTACGAAACCGAGACCGATTACTTCATCTCTGCGAGTATGCCCGGTGTTACAAAAGATAATGTTAGAGTGAAAGTTGAAAAAGCGAATTTGATAATAATGGGAAGAATAAATTATGATGAGATACAGAACCGGAAATTTTTGCTAAAGGAATCGAGAACTGCAAATTATTATCGTTCATTTAAATTAAGCGAAAGCGTAAATGAGAAAAATGTTGATGCAACATTTGAAGACGGTCAGTTGCTTGTTAAAATTCCAAAGTATCATAAATCAAAACCCCGATCGATTGAAATAAAATTTTTGTAAAATGATTTGATGATTATAACAAAAGGGAAATCGGAAATGGTTTCCCTTTTATTTGTTCACAAATTACCCCGGCTTAAAATTAAAATCCAATTCTTAACCTGATCAATTATTGTAAGCATAAATACTTATTTAATTCTTCTTTTTGATTATTTTTAATACGACAGAATTAAATTTATAAAGTAAGTTTATTGCATGCGAAAAGTTACTGAAATATTTACCTTCTTGTTATTATACAATTTATTTTTGGTTGGACAGGCAAATCAAAATGTCTCTAACCAGAGTGATTTTACTTATCAACATCTCACAATAGAAGATGGGCTTTCGCAATCGACAATTACCTGTATCTTTCAAGATCGGAAAGGGTATATTTGGTTCGGTACGGCTAACGGATTAAATAAATTCGACGGCTATAAATTCAAAGTATATTATAACGATGCTAACGACACAACAACAATTTCCGACAATGGAATATCTGCTCTCTTTGAGGATAGCGAGGGAATTCTTTGGATTGGAACCGGCAAAGGAATTCTAAATAAATTTGACCGGAAGAACGAAGTGTTTATTCGTTATTCTCTTACGCAAAATATAAATGTGCCTCAACGAGTAGAAAATACTCTGTACTCTTTCCCAATACCCATATCCCGTTATAACGAAAATTCGATCACATCCATTACCGAAGATAGTTTTGGAAATTTGTGGTTTGCCACATGGGGCAAAGGTTTGGTGAGGATGAATAAAAAGAGCGGAATTATATCAACATATTCATACGATCCGGTCATCTCGTCGAGTATTAGTAGCAATAGAATTCTAAGAATTCTTATAGATAAAAAGAATAATATATGGATTGGTACCTTCGGTGGCGGTTTGAACAAAATCTCCGTAAAGTCGGGTCAAAAATTATTTAAGGATTCCGATGCATATTCCGAAGAAATAGAAATCCAGCATTATAAAAATATTCCCGGCAATAATAATAGCCTGAGCGACGATGTAATTACTTCTTTGATGTTGGATAAGTCCGGAAATTTGTGGATAGGTACTTATTCCGGGGGATTGAATTTACTTTCTCAATCAGAAATTGCGCAGAATAAAGTCACTGTAAATTTCAAAAGAATTCATAGCACCATTAAACAAGACGGATTTACTAAGAATGCTATCTTTGCACTATTGGAAAGTATTGATGGGCAAATCTGGATTGGTACTTTTGGAGAGGGGATCTTTTCTCTTAATCCTGCGGATTACTCTTTTACGAATTATAAAAATAATCCTTTGAATGAAAATTCTATTTTGGATAACGAAGTAATGTCACTGTTACAAAGTAAAGGTAATTTACTTTGGGTAGGAACTCATCTTGGGAAAGGTATTAGTATTATGAAGCCGTCCTCCATAAAATTTGGCCAAATAAAAAGCCAACCCGGGAGCACGAAAAGCATAAGTGATGATATTATATGGGCAATATATCAGGACATGGACGATATTCTTTGGCTCGGTACGTATCGCGGCGGATTAAATAAAATAGACAGAAGAACCGGCAACTCCGATTTTTATAAATATTTAGAGGGTTCGACTTCCTCCATCAGCGGTAATCATATAAGATCAATTAGTGAAGATAAATATGGTTATTTATGGGTTGGCACTTACAGTAATGGATTGAATAGGTTTGATAAAGAATCAAAAAAGTTTGTTCAGTACAAATATGATTCAACCGATATTTCAAGTATAGGCGGAAACCAGGTGCAATCAATTTATTTTGATAAGTCCGGTACAATGTGGGTTGGTGTTTTTGGCGGAGGATTGAATAAGGCAATTATTTCGCCTTCATTTTTTGGCGAAACAAAATTCGTTAGGTTTGTTAATAATCCAAACGATCCCAACAGTATCAGTGATAATAGAGTTTACACTATTTACGAGGACAAGCAAGGATATTTATGGGTAGGAACTTTCGGTGGTGGACTAAACAGATTTGATAAAAAAACTAATTCCTTTAAAAGATTTTTGCACGATCCAAATAATCCATCAAGTTTAGAAGATAATCGTATTATGGCAATATATCAGGATTCTTTCGGTAATCTGTGGATTGGCACATACGGCGGTGGTTTACATAAACTCCTTAGTGAGAAAGAAGGATTTAAAAAATATCGATCGAAAGATGGATTAAACAGCAACGTGGTTTATGGAATTTTGGAAGACAGCCAAAAATGTATTTGGGTAAGTACGGATAACGGTTTATATAAATTGGATATACTTAATGAGAGCATCTCGCATTTCGAAATACAGGACGGCTTACAGAGTATGGAATTTAGCGGAGGTGCGTATTTTAAAAACAAATACGGCGAAATGTTTTTCGGTGGAATAAATGGAGTGAATTATTTTTATCCGGAGAAAGTTCAGATTAATAAAAATATTCCGCACATAGTTATAAACTCAGTTTATGTGCTTAGTAAAGAAATAAAAGGAGAGATTTCGGAATTAACATTGCCGTATAATCAAAATTTTATTTCTTTCGAGTTCGCCGCTCTCGATTATACAAGTCCTGTGGAAAATGAGTACGCATATAAATTAGAAGGGCTGGATAAAGACTGGAACTATGTGGACTCAAAAATTAGGCTTGCAAATTATACAGATCTTCAGCCGGGAGAATACATTTTTCGGGTAATCGGATCCAATAATGATGGTATTTGGAATCTGCAGGGAACTTCAATAAGAATTATTATCTCGCCTCCATTTTGGCAGACCTGGTGGTTCATTTCTCTTTCTGTTCTATTTGCCGGAGGATTAATTTATTACGTGACTTCCTTAAGATATAAAAGTTTGCTATCGTTAGAAAAACTCAAATCAAAACTTGCGGCCGATCTTCATGATAGTATAGGCTCAGGTCTTACAGAAATTTCCATCTTAAGCGAGCTTGCTTCTGCAGATGTTGAATCTAAACCCGATAATGCTTCGGGTAAAATGAATCTTGTAAGTCAAACCGCAAGAGAGCTTGTCGATGTGTTGAGTGATATTGTCTGGGTTGTAAATCCCAAACGCGATTCGCTTTATGATCTTATTCTTCGCTTGAAAGATAGATACAATGATTTTCTTTCTGATATGGGTGTTTCACTAAAGATTATAAATCTTGAAAAAATTAAAGACATAAAACTTCCGATGGAATACAAACAAAATTTGTATATGATACTTAAAGAAGGCCTAACAAATTGTATCCGTCACAGCGCCTGCAAAAAAATATTATTAGAAATTTATGTAAACGGAAGTACATTCAAAATATCTTTAACGGATGATGGGAAAGGTCTCGATCTTTCAAAGATTGGGATGGGTAATGGAATCCGAAATATGAAAAGTAGAGCTGCCTCAATTAAGAGTCAGATAAATATCGTACCTATGCCGGATTTAGGAACTAGAATTGAATTCACCGGTAAAATTAAAAGTAATTTTAGCATTTTACATTTTTTAAAAATAACAGGTGAGAATTACGAATGATTAATGTAGCGATCGTAGAAGATAATAATACTATACGTGAAGGATTAGCTGTTTTAATCAATGGAACCGAGAATTATAAATGCGTCGGGTCTTTTAATTCATGCGAAAAACTTCTTGAAAACCTAAGACATTTAAATGTTGATGTAGTACTTATGGACATTGAGTTGCCGGGTATGAACGGTATCAAAGGAGTGAAAGAAGCAAAAATAATTAAGCCGGAATTAAATGTACTTATGCTTACTATCCACGAGGAGAGTAATGTCGTTTTTGAAGCGCTTTGTGCCGGAGCTTGCGGTTATTTGGTGAAAAAGACAGCGCCTATTCGTCTGCTTGAAGCAATAAAAGATGTTTACGAAGGCGGCTCGCCAATGAGTTCTCACATTGCCCGTCAAGTGATTAATGTGTTCCAGCAAAATGCTAAACCAGCAGATACGCATGAGGATTTTCAGTTGACTAATAGAGAAACGGAAGTATTGAATCTATTGGCGCAAGGAAGTAATTATCAGGAAATAGCTGATTCTCTGTTCATAAGTGTTGACACAGTGAGACATCATATACGTAATATATATAAAAAGTTACATGTTCATTCCCAATCCGAAGCTGTAGCCAAAGCCATTCGCAAAGGACTTATCAAATAATAAATTTTTTAACCGAAGCCGTCGTTCCGATTCAAAAATCGTAAAGTGTTTTTATCATCCAAAACTCTGCACTGCATATTCATGCGATGCGTTTTAGGGATTATTTATTACCCTACTCAAAAACTACACACATGTGCTGTTGAAGACAAAACCTTTATTGCGTATCTAAATGTTGGAAATACAATTATTTGGTAATACTAATTCAGAACTAATTCAGATAGATCATTATTAAAACAAGCGGGGATAAGTAAATGAACGAAACAAGAGAACAGGAGAATATAGGAAATCCCATAGCGGAATTAATAAGTGACGAGGTTTTTAAATTACTAACCAGTAAGGGTCTGATTAACGAAAAATCGGTTCGTGATTATCAGATCAGGAAGAAATTTAGGTCCCTACGTGATGTTAAACTTAGCGCAAGCGAAGCGATTGACTCGTTACGAAGCGAGTACCCTTATTTGCAGTACGATACAATTAGAAAAATAGTGTATCAAACAGCAAGGTAAATTTTATTGCTTTACCTTATATCGCCGCATCGTTCGGCAGACAAATAATACTGTAGCCCTTTACCGGCTTTATACAGAACGGATGGTAATTTTTATTTACAACTTGTTGGGGTTGTAAAATTGGAATGGGTTCCTTACCTGAAATTCAGTTAAAGCCGGTTTTAAAACTTCAAAAAAATACTTTTCTTTTATTTATTTTTTTAGAAACTTCCACCTGTCAATAATTTTTATGGTGTAACTATTTGAAATCTATTAATTATGGAGAATTTGATTTTATAATTATCGGGAGCGGTTTCGGCGGGGCTGTTTCCGCTTTACGCTTAACCGAAAAAGGTTATCGTGTTCTGGTTATTGAAAAAGGGAAGCGTCTAACCGAAAAAAAATTTCCAAAATCTAATTGGAATCTTAAAAAGTGGTTGTGGATACCTCAGCTAAAATTTTTTGGTTTATTCAGAATAACTCCTTTCAGACATATTACTATCCTTTCGGGTGTTGGAGTAGGTGGAGGTTCATTGGTTTATGCAAACACTTTGCCCATTCCCAAGCAAAAATTTTTTAAATCTGATAGTTGGGCATCGCTGTGTGATTGGGAATCGGAATTGAAACCATTTTATTCGATTGTAGCGAGAATACTCGGTACAGTTAAAAATCCACGACTTGATATCGGTGACCACACTTTAAAAGAAATAAGTAAAAAGGGCGGCAGGGAAAATTATTTCGAATCTGTTGATGCAGCCGTTTATTTTGGTGTGCCGGGCGAAACTGTAAAGGATCCTTATTTCGGTGGTGATGGACCCGACAGAACTGGTTGTAATTTTTGCGGTGGATGCATGCTTGGCTGCCGTAACAACGCAAAAAATACTCTTGATAAAAATTACCTTTATCTAGCGGAGAAATTAGGCGCAAAGATACTCCCGGAATCCGAGGTTTACGATGTTGAGCCAAATACTGAATCGATTGGAGATATTGGTTACACTGTGAAATGGAAGTCTTCGACAAAATTATTTAAAGATTATTATTGGGCAAAAACCAAAAACGTAATTTTTGCTGGGGGAGTTTTGGGCACGCTCGATTTATTATTTAGATTGAAGAAAACCTCGCTTCCGAAATTATCGAATAAATTAGGTTATGGTGTTCGTACTAATTCCGAATGTTTTTACGGTATAACTACATTTAATAAAAAAAATGTCTTTTCTGATGGATTGGCTATATCATCAATTTTTCATATAGATGAAGATAGTCATGTCGAACCGGTTCGTTATCCTGCCGGATCCGGTTTTTGGCGGTTATTTATGTCGCCTGCAGTTGAAGGGAAGAATTTCCTCATAAGAATCATAAAGATATTCTTTGATTTGTTTAAGCATCCCATTTTAAATCTAAAATCATATTTCATTTCGGATTGGGCTAAATACACGCAAATTTTAATGTTTATGCAAACAATTAACACCCAGTTAAGATTTCGAAAAGGAATTTTCAGATTAAAGACTTCAGTAGATATTGGTAAGGCGCCCACTCCGTTTATACCGATAGCCAAAAAGATGGCAGATAATTTTTCATCGATGGTTGAAGCTAAACCAACAGTATTATTATCGGAAACACTGGCCGGAATTCCAACCACCGCACATATATTAGGAGGTTGTGTTATGGGGACAAATATTGATAATGGGGTAATCGATAAAGACAATAAGGTTTTTGGATACAGTAATTTATATATATGCGATGGTTCGATGATCTCAGCAAATCCAGGTGTAAATCCTTCATTAACTATTGCAGCACTTACAGAAAGGGCTGTTAGTAAAATTCCGGCAAAGAATTCAAAGGTGATGGAAAACTATTTTAAATATTCTTAAAACTTATCTTTAATTAAATGGTTTCATTATATTATTTTTACTATATTTAAGCAGTCTCACAATTCAATAATGAATATGAAAAAAATTCAAATTACTCTCGCCATATTTAGTTTGTTGAGTCTGATATTAATAACCGGCACACTCCGTGCACAGGATTACTGGTTCAAAACCAACGGCCCTCTCGGAGGTTCCGTTCATTCGGTTGTGTTTGGTATTGGGAACAGCGTATATGTCGGTACCGAGCTCAAAGGAATTTTTAAATCAAGCGACGCTGGCCAAACATGGGTGCAATCTGGATTGGACGGTTATACAATCAATTCAATTTTTATTGACTCCGCAAACAGAATTTTTGCTTCAAGAGCTGATGGGGGATTATTCCGAAGTACAGATATAGGTCAAAATTGGGCTGAACTAACATACGATTTTGGGAATAGTATTATTTATGACATGATTGGTAATCCAACCGGTAGATTTTTTGTTGGTACAGAAAATGGCGTGTTTGCAACGGATAATGGTGGAGATGATTGGGATTTTTATAGTGATGATTTACCCGGTGATGCTAAAGTCTATTCGTTAGCTGTTGCTTTGGATTCAATGGTTTATACTGGCACGAACACAGGTGTTTACAGATCGGATAATAACGGTAATAATTGGAATGTATTTAATAATCTTTTATCAACCACAACGGTAACATCATTAGTAGTAGATTCCAATAAATATGTTTTTGCCGGAACACTTACAAACGGAATATTTTTTTCCTCTGATTCGGGAAAATCATGGACCGCAAGAAACTCGGGCATTGGGAATTATTATATCACATCAATCGTAATTGATTCATTAAATCATCTTTATATCAGTGTATTTGATAACGCAAATGGAGGTATTTATAAATCTACTAATCTTGGTATTTCTTGGACTAAGGTTGGCGCAAGTTTATTAACACGATATCCGCTTGCATTGGATGTTTCGAAAAACAATGTTATTGCCGGTACAGATGATATAGGTGTAATTCTCTCACTTGATCTCGGCGCAAGCTGGGCTGAATCTAACAATGGAATCCTGAATTCCCATATTAATTCTCTGCTGTTTATTTCAGATAGTATTTTAATAGCCGCTCATCAAGGTGGGATTGCAAAGACGAGTGACTTTGGTTATAACTGGTTAAATAGAAATTCAGGTCTTGGAAACAGATGGGTTAATTCACTTGTTCAGGATAACAATGCAATGGTTTATGCCGCTACTGAGGGAGGGGTATATATCTCTGATGATCTCGGTGAAACATGGTTAAGTAAAAATTTGGGATTAGGGAATCTTAATGTACAATCTCTCGCAGTTGATAATTCCAATAGTATTTTAGCCGGAACGCAAAATGGAATTTATCGTTTGAATGATATAGAAGGATCATGGCAATTTCTGGATTTGCCTGGGTTAATAATCAAATCAATAGTTATTGCTTCAGAAGGAATTATTTTAGCAGGGACTGATAATTTCGGAGTATATAAATCAACTGATAATGGACTGAATTGGACAAATGATAATAATGGTTTGACTTCTCAAGTTATAACGGATTTTGAATTACTCCCGGATGGAAGTATCCTTGCCTCGACCCTGGGATTTGGAGTATTTCTTTCCAATGATTTGGGAGATTCCTGGGTTGCACGAAATTCTGGATTGTCAGATTTGAATGTCAATAATGTAGCGAATGATCCATTAGGTAATTTATTTGCCGCTACCGAAAATGGATGTTTTATTTCGACAAATCAAGGCAGCACATGGAGTCAGCAAGACGATGGATTGGACAGTAACTGGTTGACCTCCTTCACAGTTCACAAGAGTGGTCATGTTTTTAACGGGACTTTCGGGGACGGAGTATATTACACTTCAGCACCTATAATCAGTGAACTCGAAAGTAATACGATGATTTACACCGAAGGTAGCGGATTACAGTTTATTACCGACTCGCTTGCAATATCGGATCTTAATAGTAAAAATATGTCTTGGGCGGAAGTCCAGATAATAGAAAATTTTGATCCTCTTGAAGATTCACTCAGTTTCGAAAATTCTGTTTTGATTACAGGGAATTATGACTCTCGAACCGGTTTAATGACGCTTTCCGGCAACGACACAAAGGTAAACTATGAAAACGCTATACGCTCAGTTCTTTATATAAATACAAATACTCTTCATCGCGAAGATATTTCGAAGAAGATTAGTTTTGTCGTTAATGATGCATATTCGACAAGTAATATTTTAACTCGAGATATTACTGTACGGAGAGTAAATGAACCACCTTCCATTTCAAATGTGCCCGATGTATCTTTCAAGGCAAATGAATCCGATACCTTACTGGTATTGCCTTACATTTCTGATGCCGATCACGATTTATCGCAGGTTGCACTTGACTACGAGATAATCGATTTTCAAAGTCATCAATTACGATCAAAAAATTCTTCATTCAAGATGAAGGATAAGAAGCCCGATGAAATTTTAGACATCGATGATTTGGATATCACTATTGATTATATAAACAAAATTCTATATTTCAATGCCACACCGGATTCAGGAGGTGTTTTCACTGTAGAGTTACGAGTAACAGATCCTGATCTAAGTTCGGACGTTGATACTATAATTGTTGATATCGAACGTTTACCGGTTTACATTAATAATCCTCCAATTGTTCATAATCCTATCAGTAATTATTCGTTCTATGAGGACTCAGGCAATCATATAGTTGTTCAGGATATTAGAGATGTGATAATCGATGTTGATCCAGGAGATGAACTAACTTTTGAGTTAAGTAATTCGAATGAAAGTATAAATGCGGAAATTGTTGATTTTCAAATTATTGTAAGTGCTTTGAAAAACTACTATGGCACAGGCAATTTCACTTTAACTGCTACAGATACAAGTGGGGAATCGGTAAGTGATGAATTTTCTATTACGGTTATTAATGTTAATGATGCGCCTGTGGTTTTGCAAATACCGGCAGTAGTATTCGAGGAAGATGAGACTTATAATGATTTGGATCTGGACAATTATGTATATGATATTGATAATCCCATTGATGTTCTTGAATGGTATATTACTTTCCCGAATAATATAGTAGAGCTGATTCAAAAACATTTTGATGGCAAGAATTCTAATTCAACTGTTCATATTAGTACGATTAAATATATATCATCAGATAAAGTTGATGAAAAAACTATTGCAAAAGATGATGAAGAAATATCTTTCGGAAAAATTCAGCTATTTGAAATTACCGCAGCTCCTAAAGATAGTCTGACTATCGCGATTGATACTTTAACTCATGTTGTTACGGTATCAGCAACTCCAAATTTTACTGAACTCAATATTCCAGTAGCCTTTTCTGCCATGGACCCTTCGTTCGATATAGATACAGATACTACAAGTATTTCGGTACTCCCCATTAATGATCCACCTGTAATTTTAGGGTTCCCAACCATTGAAGTAAATGAAGACGATTCACTTGCTTTTTCTGTTTCTTCATGGCGGGGTTTTGTTTATGATATTGACAATTCATTTGAACAGTTGGATTTCTCCCTTGCTGACACTTTAGAAAATATTATAATTGAGGCAATCGACGACTCAACTCGTATAATAAAAGCGAAGAAGGACTGGTTTGGAGTTGAAAGTATTTTAATAAAGGTATCAGATGGAATTGATTCCGTTTTCTCTTATGTTAATTTTTTATTCCATTCCGTAAATGATAAACCTGAAATCTTTGATATACCTGAGAACGTAACATTCCCAAACGATTCGAGTGTTCAATTTTACATGTTCGATTTGGTGGATGATATTGAAACGGCTGATTCTCTCCTTTCGTTCGAGTTTTCTACCGATAACGATTCGCTAACATACCGTTATTATAACGATACAGGCATAATTAGGATAACCAGTACAAATCATTTTAGCGGTTATGCAGACCTTACAATGAGAGTATTTGATGACAGCAGCGCTTTTGCAGATACGACAATTCATTTTTATGTTGAGCAAAAATATTTCCCGGTATTGATTCCAGATGAGTACTTATTAGAACAGAATTATCCAAATCCATTTAATCCGGGTACAACTATCAAATTTGATCTGCCTGTTGATAGCGAAGTTAAAATCCAACTCTATAATTCAATTGGCGAAAGGATCGGAATATTACATGATGGAGTTATGACTAAAGGATATAAATCAATTATGTTCTATGGAGGAGAGTTATCTTCGGGAGTATATTTCTATTCGATATATGCCAGGTCCCTTGATAAAACGAAAGATTATTTCTCAGTGAAGAAGATGATGTTCTTAAAATAAGATGGTCAGAAAGTGAAATGACATATCATCGATTTTTTGATTTATTCAATGATATGTCACTTCGCAAATTCTACTTTATTTTATTATGATAATTAACTGCATCGTTTAATGTGTTAAAATATCCTACCCTTACTCGGTACCAAGTTCCACCTGTCTGCGGAAGAGTAACCTTAGTTACATAAGCATTATGTCCTTGCTTTTTCAACTGATTGCAAATGCCCTGGGCCTTAGATTCTGTTTTCCAAGAAGAAATCTGAATACAATATAAATTGCCGTCGCTGAAAATTGTTCCCTGAACTTTTTTCTCCGCAGCAATATTATATCCCGAAATTGTTGATTTCTTTTCAGGCTCAATCACTTTTTTCTGAGGGCATCCATTTTCATCAACTGCAGTCCCTCTGGGTGTGTTAGCACAATTATCGGCATAATCCGCAACCCCATCTTCGTCGCTATCAGCCGGGCATCCCGATTCATCAATAGCTACTCCAGCAGGTGTATCGGGACATTTATCCAGGTTATTCGGTATGCCGTCGTTATCTGAATCTAATGGGCAGCCATCCGAGTCAACGATTGTATTAAGCGGTGTATTCGGGCATTGATCTAAATAATCGGGGACATTATCACCATCGTTATCAAGTGGGCAACCATTTTCATCGACTTCAATTCCGGTAGGAGTATCCGGACAAAAATCTCTTGCATCCGGTATTCCATCGGAGTCTGAATCAGCCTCGCCGCCAAATGCATAAGAAAATCCTACCATTCCGGACATAAACATATCATATGTTTTCCCTTCATTCACATCATCAAGCCAATCGTTAGTATTAAAATTGGCACCACCACTTATAAGAACGCTCACTCTGTCAATAAATCCTATTCGCAGACCAAACTCAAGATCAAAATTTACTTCGGACTTTTTATATAATCCGGCCTCATTGTTTGGCATATATTCATCATCAACAAATCGAGGATTGAAATTAAGGGAAGATATACCGGCATAAAGATAAGGCATATAAAATTTTTCAATTACAAAACTATATTGCAAACCACCGCTTATCATGCTGATGTCAGTTTTGTATTTTTGAATATTCCTTGAAGGGTCCTCTCCGCTTATAAAGCCTGCACCGCCATAAAGTCGGATACCGATAGTATGAATTGATTCTGTGTCAAAAAAATATTCCAATCCGAATTTTGATAGAAAACTAAAATTACTAGTGGAATAATCAGTATTGGAAAAAGTGCCGCCGGCTTGAACGAATCCTAAAAAACAATTGTTATATGGGAAGTATTCTTTATTTGATAGCGGCTGGGAAAAATTTATTCCACTAATAATTACTAATATAGCTATACTTGGAAAGCATTTTTTCATATTTAGCACCAGCATAATGGTTTTCAAATATAAAGATATTAAAAATAGTTAATTAAAGGAATTACTAAATAGATAACTTTAGCATTTTATTTAGTGATAATTTGGTGATTTTTTTTCTAAAATGTCGAACAATTTTCGTACTAATACATTTTGTGCCAAAGAATACACCATGTTTATCAAGATAAAAATTATTTAAATATTTGTGGAAATTATGTTAACTAATTTGTATAATAACCCCAACAATTAAAACCTTTTACCAGAAAACTATATTTTTTAATAAATTTTCATTATAAGAAAGAAATTTTTTACGTTTTAAATTTTTTCATTAACCAACAAATAAAGGAGTATACTTATGAAGAAAGTACTTATAGTCTTTAGCTTTGCTCTACTTCTCACATTTTCCGATTCTCAGGCTCAAGTAGCCAAAGACGCATGGGGATTTGGATTCGGTTTTTCATATCCCAGATTTTTTAGCTCAGACGTTCGTCCTTTGGAAGCTTGCTACGGCGGCTATTTATCAATCCAAAGGAATTTTAACGAGAACGTTGCTTTAAGATTGTTAGGATCTTATAATCATATTCAAGGTCGTATACCCGGATATGGTTCTGGTGGTTTTCATTTTACTTATGAAAATGGTGCTCCAATTGAATACGATAATGCAGAAATGTCAACTGATGTTATGATGGGTCAGTTAGACTTTATGTATTACTTTGTTCCTTGTTTGGGTGCATCACCATATATGTTTATTGGTGGTGGGCTTGCTTACTATGCAGAACCAAATTGGGGTGATGTTGTAAATACTGGATTGACCGACAAATTAACAACCACCATTAATTTCGGTTTTGGCATTGAATGGAAAGTTGGCGACGACTGGAAATTTCTTACAGAAGGCGGAATGCACAATATTGACAGCCAGGTTGACGGTATCCTAAACAATAATAGACAAGGAATTTTCGGCGCTCATTCCGATTTATGGTTAACAGCCAATCTCGGTTTAGTATATTACTTTGACAAAGGCGCTCCTTCGAGATATTGTGATCTTTATGATGGTATTAACGTTGATTTATCTGCTCTTGATGATCTTGCAACAAGGGAAGATGTTGAAAATATCGTAAAGAAATATATCCCGAAAGAAGTTATTAAAGAAGTTGTTGTAGAAAAACCATGCGAAAAGAAAGCATTTGTTTTAATTGGTGTTAATTTCGATTTCAACAAAGCTACTTTAAGACCGGAATCTTATCCAATCTTATTACATGCGGTTCAGGTATTAGCTGAAAATCCTGACTTGAATGTTGAGGTTGCAGGTCATACCGATTATATCGGTTCCGACAAATACAATCAGGGCTTATCTGAAAGAAGAGCTCAGACTGTAAAAGATTACCTGGTTGGCAAAGGTATTGCTTCAAGCAGATTAACCGTTAAAGGTTACGGCGAATCGATGCCGATTAATAGCAGCAAAACTGATGAAGCTCGTGCTATGAACAGAAGAGTAGAATTCAAATACTAAAATTAGTTTTCTTCAGAAAAAGGGTTTGCATGAATAATGCAAGCCCTTTTTTCTTTTAAATTTATTTCTCGAATTTTTAATTTTAGATTCATATCTTCCACACCGTTAAATAGTAATTTATTCTTGATAATTAAGAAAGACCAATCATTTTAAATGTTAGCTATACGTATAAAATATTATTATGCTTTATTAGCATTATACGTAATGTCTGCACAGAATTTACTTGCCCAAGTTGATGAACTTCCATTCTCAAAAATAAAATTATCACTTAATCTTTGTTTACCTACTGGATATAATAATTTACAAGAATATTGGGAGCCTGGCAAAGGTTTTGGAGGAGCGATTCAAATTCCGATCTATTTTGGAGATATTGACATTGGTCTTCAATACCTCCCCTTGAAGGGAAATCGGAATAAATATCCTGATACAAAAACATTTTTTTTATCTGTAGGGTGGCTTGGTAAAATTAATCTTCCTTTAAATTTCAGTGTCTCGGCCGGAATAAAAGCGGGCAGCGTTGTGATGACTTTTAAGGATGATACTATCAGTACCTTTCAACGTAATGAAAGCGAGCTTGGTTTAGCTGGCTCTGCTAAAGCAAATTGGGAAATATTTTATGGCTTCGGGATCGAAGCTGGTATCGATTTTATAACTATATATACTCACAGGAAAATAAAGTATTATGTTATTTCCGGTGGACTTTCTTATTCGTTCGATTCTCCCAAATGGCTGAAGGAGTTTTTCGAATGAGACAATTTTTTTGGGCTTTCCTTTTTCTTACTAATATTATAACGGCTCAAAATATTGATTCGTTATCTGCCATTAGTAATAGTGAAATTATTACTTCCTCTATGATTAAAACGGCTGGTATCTCAACTATCGCCGAAATAGTATCATTAAAGAATAATTGGTTCACTTACACTCTTGATGGTTCAACTTCACAAATTTATGCAAATAACCTTACTCCTGTAAATCGTCAGAATCTAATAATCTTTATTGACGGCCAAAGATTTGACATAGGCGTTTTTGATGTACAAAACTTGAATACTTTGCCGATATCAATTGACCAGGTGGATTACGTTGAGTTCTTTGATGTTCCCCGGATTTATGAAGGAGAATTTTCAGATCGGGCTTTAATTCATTTTCATACGAAAATTCCTTTAAAAGGACTTTCTTTGTCTGCTGCGCATGCAGTTGGAAATGAAACCGGTGATCCGGGACCATTTAATTATACTAAATTTCGTTCGGAAAATATCGATAAGTTAATTTATAATTTTGCAGTCAATATATCGGCTGCCGGGGATAATTGGTTTCTTAAAGGCAATTTTAAAGGAGAACAATTATTTCAATCCGATCCGGCCGTAAGAAGTAGAATTGCATCGTTGTCGGTCAATAATAAGTCTAATTTAGTTTCGTGGTCGGCTACTCTCACATTTAATGCATTAAATGGTCGTCATCATTTCATAACGGGACATACGGATAATTTTGATTTCTTTTTTTTCAAACCATATGGCAATGAAATTCCGGTGAATAAAGTTATCCATCATTATGGATTAAATGGGGAATTCGGGATAGACAAAAATATCTCGCTGCATTACGAATTAAAAACATCCAGTATAATTTTAAATCAATGGGATAATAATTACGATATCGAATTCGATTGGGGAATAAGTAATTATCTCGGGCGGCTTGAATGTCAGTATAATTCAACTATTATGGATGCAAAATTCGGATTAGTATCGGATAATCATGTTGGGCAGACCGGCCAGTTACTTTTAAATAATTCGTATCTTTTCCAAAAGTATTATTGCGATGTGAACCTTACATTAAATAAGAATATTTCTCAATCTTTTGGTTTTATGGGTTTAAAATCCGGAACAGAAAATTCGGTGAAATTTTATCTTTCAAATTTTTGGATAATTAATAAATGGAATCAAGTTTCGGTTTCAACGTCAGCTTCAAAAAAACTTTTTATGGAGGATGTAAATTATTGGAGCTGGGCTGAGAATAATTACTATCTGTCGATTCTTGATAAAAAGGACAATTATTATTCGGGGAGTTTTAATCACAATAATAGTTTAACGCTGGATCTCAACTACAGATTCACGTATAAAAAAGATTTCAGAATAGACATTTCTGCCGATTATAGAAACTTTTCGAAGATTTACTTTGAAACACAGGCATTCCAATTCAATCCTCAAACAAATCTTTATTATTCCAATACTAACCTTTATTACAACGGAAATATTCAGGTAGCTGGATTCGAAGTTGAGGTTGAGAATAACATCAGCGATTTTTTAACTCAGAAAGCATTTTATAATTATCACACGGATATTGGCGGAAATGAGCTGCTCAAAGAGATTTATAAAATGTTTTACACTCATGTTGCGGGATATCAGGTTGCAATTAAAGCCGATGATTCTTTCAGCATATGGACTTCGCTAAAATATTATTCACCAATCGAATGGTTTGATTACAGGTATATTGATTACCAAACCGGCGGTATTAATAAAAATAAAATTGATGAAAAATTGCTATTGGACTTTTCAGTTCAGAAATGGTTTTGGGGAAAAAGAATCTGGGCTAATTTATTATTTAAAAATATTTTAAACGAAGATGAAAATTATCATCCACTCGGTCAGTTTTTTGTTTTGCGATTTTATTTTCAGGTACATATTTATTTTGATTCGGTCTTACAATGAAATACCATCATTGCAAAAAAATCTTAAGAGGATAAAATGAAACAAATATTATTAACTCTGTTCCTTGTTTATAGTTTTTACAGCATTGAAAATGCCCAGGAGGATAACTCAAAAAACTATCAGAATCCTATTATGGAAAATATTTCGTTCAATACAACAAGCGATATGATTGAAACTTTTAGCGAAAACTATCCTTTTTACTCCATGAATGCGGGGAAAAATTATCATACTCTTTTTTTCAATAATATTAAACAAATGTTTGCCGGAGTCCAATTCTTTCCGCAATTGATAAATAAGCAAATTCTCGATAGCAAAGTCGATTACAGACTATTGGTTAATTATCCTAAGGCCTCCGTAGAGATACATTACAATTTATTAGAATATCCTGCAGAAGTGGAAGATACACAAAAGGATACCGGTATTAGCAAAAACATATATTACTTTGTCGGCGGTGCTGCCGTAGCAGCTATTATTTATCTAATTTGGAATAAATCCGAAGACAATTCAAACTCGACTTTAACTTTCGGAAAGCCGCAGCTTCCGTAGATAAAAATCTAATTGGGATGAAAGATGAAAAAAAGTTTTTATATACTAAGCATTTTATTATTTGCGCAAGTTATTTTATCTGCGCAGGTTCAATTAGTATCGCCTGCAAATTATTCTCGATTTTTACCGCCATCGAGAGTTGAATTGACATGGGTGGATGATCCGGCAATAAACCTATATCGTGTGGAAGTTGCTATATCATCGGAGTTCACACAGGAAACTATACTATTTACTGTGAATCCTTTCACCAATAAAAGTGTTTTAACCAATCTTTCCTACGATACTGATTATTTTTGGCGTGTAAGGGATGAGTTAGCTCCTGATACATGGAGTGAAGTATGGACATTTAAAACTACAGGTATGCCAGTTCCGCCAGTAATTACATCTCCAATTACCAATTCTAAAAACGTTCCCGACAGTGTTTTATACGTTTGGAGCCAGGACAGTGTAAACTCCCGATTTATGTTTCAACTTTCCAACAATCCTAATTTTGCAAATTTAATTGTGCAATCAACAAGCGAACAAAATTCATATAAAGTCCAAAACCTTTCTTTTGAGACCGAATATTTTGCAAGAGTAAAAGCATATAACGTTGACAATAATGAAAGCGAATGGTCAAATATCGTAAAGATTAAAACTGCATTGCCTACGCCATATCAAATTACTCCAGCAAATAATGCCAGAGTAGAACCATTCGATGTTGATTTTTCTTGGCAAGGCGGAGGAACCGCGACAAATTATATTTTCCAACTGGGTTACGATACTCTGCTCGTTAGCAAAATTGAAGAGCAAATTTTACAGCGTACCAGACTTACGTTGGAAGAAGTAGATTTTGACACTACATTTTATTGGCGCATTAAAGCGTTCAATGGGGTAGGGGATTCAAGCGGATGGGCGGCATCAAAAAAATTCCGTTCCAAGCCTATAATTACTTTTTCTCCTAAGGTAATAAATGATACAATAAATTATTCATTAGATCCGGTGGACTATATCGATAAACTTCACTTGAAAAATGATATGGCGAAAGCCTATGTGATTGAGAAAATATTTATTCAACCTGACTCTATATTTATTCCTGATAAATTTGAGTTAACGCTTCCACCAAACACAACCGACAGTATCGGAATCACTGTTGATACATCAAAAGTGAAATTGGGTAATACAAAGGGCAAGTTATATTTTGTGAAAGGTCTTTACAGTGATGAACCGGATACTACAATAATCGAAATTAATCTTGAAGTTCAAAAAGCGAATGCTGTTCTGCAAACCAAAAAAGTAGTCTTCGATACCACTAAATCAGGGCAGATTTCTTACGAAGATATTTTTATTAAAAACCAGGGTGGGAACATCCAGCTTGAAATCGATTCGGTTTTTATTAGCGGAATTGATACTGCGGCTTTTCATTTTACAAATTATGATAAACTGATTGATCCCGGTATCTCAGGTAGAGTTTACGTCATGTTTGAGCCGCAAAATCTTGGTGAACATACCGCGTTGCTGCATATTCTAACTAACTCGTTCCCGATTGATTCATTTGCGGTTCCCTTATCTGGAGTTGGAAAAGGCGGATTAATCTCCGATGCAACTATTGAAACTGTGGAAAGTTATGCCGATTCCTTATTTGAAACTTTCAACCATAATTATCTTCCCTTAACAATTGAGAATGCAGGTAACTACCCTCTGAAATTTCATTTCGATTTTGTTGAGGATTACTTCGCTATTTATGACGAAGACGCTTCAGAATTTACTTTGCAACCAGGTAAGAACAAACAATTTTTTCTCCAATATTTAACGCCGAACTTTGACACACTAAATGTTGACACATTAAAGATTTACCATGATGGATTGGGCGACAGCCCATTGCTTGTGCCTATCCAGGGCACATTTGACAGTTTAACTTCAACAACCCTGCTGCGAGATAACATAATAATAAATAATGAACCTCTGCAAATAATAGATTACATGTTGAATGAAAATACAGCTATTCAAGTGTGGCTGGGAGAAGGTTTGATTGATAAGTTTGATAAATTAGATTTCAGAGTTATGTATTACAAAGGTGGGCCGGGTAAAAGAATTTTTGCGGTTGATGCGGGCAGCAACCGTTACATCATTCCATACACGGATATTACATCGAACGGATTAATATTTAGCGGTGAAATTGTGGCCAAAGATGAAAGCAATTCTATTGTCGATTCAGTGACGGTATTCCATTTTCTCGATACTCAAATTTTACTTGAAAATTTTACGACGAAAAAAATTACTGTGCCGATTTCGAAACCGGCAAGCACTCCGGATAAAGCTGACGTGAAATGGATGATGTTCGGATTTCCGTTCGATGAAGTTTTTACTGATACAGTTTTTTCAGCGTTTGGCGGAGTAGATAATATGGAGGATGGCGAATGGGTGCTGTACGATTACGATCCGGCTGCGGAAGAAGGTTTTTCATTATTTAAAAAGAATACGTTCACAAAGAATAAAGCATATTTTGTAGCTCAGTCTCTGCGTGATTCTTACGAGATTTTTTACAAATATGAAAATATGGTTCAGACTCGTAAACTTACGGATACGGTGATGACATTATCCGGTTCGAATTGGATTACAGTATCAAGTCCTTATCCATTCGATGTGGAGGTTGATTCATCAGTAACATTGCGCAAATATGACCCTTACAATAAAACATATAAGTTCACAAATATTATGAGACCGGGAGAAGGTTATTTTGTTGAGCCGGGGATCGAAAGAATTGTAATGAAAACCTTTGGTGAATATTATCCTTCTCTATTCCCAAAAATATTTTCTGCTGTAGGCTGGCACATCGATTTAAAATTAGATGACGGAAATTCCATCAGGGATATTTTGATGTCGGTTGATCGCGGCAATAAGTTAAGCAAAGTAAACTCACTCAGCTCAAATGAATTTGAAGCTGCGCCAAGAATTGATAACGGATTTGATTGCTTCATTCTATCCGATGAAAATAATAATCTTGATGCGAGTGTAAAAGCAGGTAAAGAGGGAGCTGCGTGGGATGTTATTCTCCGGAATGATTTGAAGGATGATATAATAAAAATCAATCCGGATATCGTCGGAATTATTCCACAAGACATGTCATGCAGAATTTACGATTGCGCAATAAATAAATTATATAATGCTGGCGAGATTGAAATCAATCTTAACAAAGGATTCCCGAAAAAGATTAAAGTGATAATCGGAACAGAAAATTTTATAGCCAATACAATTGCTAACTTGAATGAGAATATTCCAACTGAATTTACATTATATCAAAATTATCCGAATCCATTCAACCCTGCAACAATGATCAAATATTATCTTCCTGAAGAAGCTGTTGTTCAGATAAAAATATTTGATATACTTGGAAGGGAAGTGGATAGAATATTAGACTGTGTACAAACTCAAGGAGTGCACGAAATAAATTTTTCCGGTGAAAAGCTGGCTTCGGGAGTATATTTCTACCAAATTAATATTTACGAAATCGGGAGTGAACGACATATTATTAATACAGAAACGAAAAAAATGATGCTTTTGAAATGATGATACTTTTCTTACAAAATACTATCAAGAGAAATCAGAAAGCAAAATTATGATTATCAAAAAAACCGCAGTTGTTTTCCTTGTGCTTGTTTTGTTTTTACTTTTTCAATCATGCGAAGAGAAAAAAACGGTTCCGATACAAATAAAGAATCCGCCGGTAGTAAAAGCGATTCCGTTACAGGTTGCGAACGAAGGTGATAAGTTCGGGGAATTAATGCTCCCGGATTTTGTGAGTGACGAAAAATTTTCTTTTAATAAATTGAACATCAGTACAAGCGATACTGAAAATATTCGGATAAGTATTAATTCGGGTGGCAAAATCCAAATCCATGTGAAAGATGAAAGTTGGAATGGACTCGATACACTTATGATCAAAATTACGAATCCATACAATTTGACTGTTGAATTGCCGTTAATAGTTGAAGTAAAACCCTTAAACGATTCTCCCGTTTTATCGAAAATACCGGACCAACAAATATTTGAAGGCAATTCGTTCACTGAAATTTATCTTCCGGGATATGTTACCGATCCCGATAATAGTGATACTGAAATCACTTGGTCATTCAAAGGCAATAAAGAATTGAATACCGACCTGAACAAAAATAAATTATTTGTATCTACGCCGGATGCTGATTGGCACGGTACAGAAATATTAAAAATAATTGCGAGCGATGGTGCGGGTGGATATACCTCGCGTTTTATTACTTTCACTGTAATCCCGGTGAACGATGCACCCCGGTTTCTTAAAATTCCCGTTCAAGTTATCGAGGAGGGAGGAATATTCGCGGAGTTAAATGTTAATGATTATGTCATCGATGTTGACAATTCAATTTCCGAATTGACCTTTGAGACAAATTTCGCCGGTAGCATTATTGTTGAAATAAAGGATGGAGTGATAACCGCACTTTCACCCGGAACCGATTGGTTCGGCTCTGAAATAATTCCAATCACTGTCTCCGATCCCGGAGGTCTCTTTGCAAAAACTGAAATTCAATTTATTGTCAAACCGGTAAACGATTCTCCCACCCTTTCTAAAATTCCGATTCAAGAAATTATGGAGGGGGAATCATTCAACGTGATTAATTTGAGTGAGTTTATAAAAGACATCGACAACCCTCCGGATGAAATGGATTGGAGAATAAGTCATTCAGTGAATATCGATACAAAAATTAGCAACAATCTGCTTTCTGCTTCTCGCCTTGATGAGGATTGGTATGGCTGCGATACTTTGCAACTTACGGTGCGAGATAAAGGAGGATTAACCTCGGAGATTCCAATTATATTTAAAGTGAACGAAATTCCCTTCTTTGATCTTCAACCTTACAAAGGAATAAAAAACATAGCCATTACAGGCCTAAACGATTTCTATTCATTGATAACGAGTCCGTTGCGTTGGGAATCAAATGACATTGTGAATTTTGGAATTGTATTTTCGGGCACGATTATGCTTACCGGTATTGATGAACGAGTTCGTGAAAGCGCTATCAAAAACACGGACGTAATTAATACTGATGTAATGAAGGCTGCGGAATATTACGGCCACCCTGAAGTATCGCAGCTGACTGCATTAACTTTTGGCGCATACGGGATTGCATTCAATGATGATAAAGCGTTGCGAATAGGCTTGGAAGTATTCGAAGCTTATTTTATTTCCAATAATCTTCAATCGATCTTAAAAAGATTTATTGGAAGATCCCGCCCCGAAAAAGGTAATGGAGGATTTCAATATGATCCATTCCCGAATACAAAGGTGCAGGAAAAGTCGATGCCCTCAGGACATTCCATTCTTGCGTTCACATTATCCTCCGTTATAGCAGCACATACAGAAAGCCCATATTTAAAAGCATTGATTTTTACTCCTGCATTTTTAACTGCTGCACAGAGAATTTATGCTGACAAGCATTGGTTTTCGGATGTTTTCTTTGGCGCTACCCTTGGCTATTTCGTTGGAAATTTTGTGGTTGGAAGGCATGAAAACGGCGTTGAAGAAAAATTATTTTTCACTTTTGACGATGTAGGACGATTTGGAGTGGGATATAAATTTTAGCAAATTAATTTCGAACTTGTTACTTCCGGGTGAATTTGAAAATATTCCTGAAAGTTTGATTGGTTTGGTTTCTACTCAGTTGCTTCCTCATGAAGGGGAAGCGAGAATATAAATTTACTTCCTTTCCCTTTTTCACTCTCGACCCAAATCTTACCACCGTTATTCTCGATAAATTCTTTGCAAAGAATTAGCCCAAGCCCGGTGCCTTTTTCTTTTGCAGTTCCTGTTGTTGTAAAGTGCGAATCAATTTTGAATAATTTTTTTAGATTCTCTTCATCAATCCCAACACCGGTATCCTCAACGCAGATACGGGCGAATCCTCCCTCCTTTTCAACGCGGATTGTAACAGTACCGTTTTGTTTAGTGAATTTTAAAGCGTTTGCAACCATATTCCTTAATACGGTGCTAATCATATTTTCATCTGCGTAAACGTCAACTCCTTTTTGGCTCTCGAGCTTGAATGAAATCTTTTTTTCGATAGCCATATTTTTATAAAGATAGGCGACCTCCATTACAAGATCTTTTACATTGAAGCTTCTGGGAATAATTTCAATTGCACCGGTTTGAATCCTTGCCCAGTCCAATAGATTTTCGACAAGTCTGTAAACATGCTTTGCAGAGTTGCTTATGTTGGAGATGAAAATTTTAATTTCGTCCTTTTCGAGATCGTTTAATTCAGTATTCAGTGTGTTGGCAGAATTTAACAACGATTGGAAAGGGGAGCGCAAATCATGAGCAATTATACTAAAGAATTTATCCTTCTCGTTATTGATTTTTTTCAATTCGGTTTCCGATTTATTTAGTCGTTCATGCTCATCAAGTAAGTTTTGTGCTCGCTTTTCAAGTTCTTTAATTTCATTCTGAAGCACAATATCCAATTTGATTTTACTTTGCCTATCTTCCGGTTCAAAGTCTTTATTCACCCTTAATAAATGTAGGGAATACTTATCGGGATATGAATTTATAAACGTCAAGAATACTTTTGCACTCAGCTCATCCCCGTTTTTCTTAATAATATACGTCTCCAGTAAATTATTCCCGGATTCATCCTTCCCTTTTTGAATAGTTGAGAGATAAAAACTCTCATATTTCTTTCTTTCAAATGGCGATAGGATAAGGTTTTCAAGAGTAACGCCGATTGCTTCTTCCTTGTTAAAACCAATTATTCTTTCTGCAGCCGGATTCCATTCTATAATTTTTCCCTCTGATCCGGTAATGATAACTGCATCTTCCACTAGATGACAAATCGTATTAAACTTTTCTTGAGCTTCGCATAATTTATCTTTGTTAAAATTAGTCGTCTCCCTTTCTGATTCCAATTCAGTTACTCGTGAGAGCAGTTGTTCTATTTTCGATTCGAGAAGACTTAAATCAAAATCCATAAAAGATTACTACTATAATATGAGAGATGAGTTAATTAATAACAATGAAAATACGTGCGCAAATATATTCATTCCTACGAAATTTATTTAAGATAAATCTGACTTTTAATCTATCCAATTCTTAAGATGTAAAATTCTGTGCGGTAAATCTCTTATTCTATTCTGCTGATAACACTTAGAAAGGTTGGCAAGGCCAATTACGAAACGACATGATAATATTTTTTTTTCGAACGTGGAGGAGTTTTTAGGCGTAGGGAAAATTTACTAACATCATATTGGATACTTTTTTCTTCTCCCCAATCATTCCAATATACATCGTCAATATTCATAACATACAGATGCTGAACAATATTTTGTAGTACCGCACGAGAAAAATTTATTGCCGGCATGTTGAGGAATATATTGTTGATCATTTCTACTTCATATTTTGTCCCAAAATAATTGATGATAGGTTCCAAAGAATAATATACTTCCGGGACACAATTACGCAGACTGCTAATTAACGATTCGCAAGATCCAACAAAGACAAAAGTATTCCATAAACAGCGCTTAGTCCATAACTCCTTAGCCAATTCTAAGTTTGGCTTTTCCCAGAATTTAGTTACCTGATGAACGCAGTTAAATCCATTATTCCAAACGCAATTGCCTTGTTCAATCCATCCGAAGCCTGTTTCAATCCGATCTGGAGTGGCGCCTAATACCAAAATCGAATCGGGATAACTACGTACAAAATTATATGCCTCACTAACATGTTTCATGAAATTGTTGTTTGGATAAACAAAATGATCGGAAGGGAAAATTGCAACAATCGAATTTGAATCCTGCCGATATATTTTTAAAAGTGGATATAGTATCCCGGCGCTTGTATCCCGGTTGCATGGTTGAACGATAATTGTTTCATTGGGTTGGTTTCCAATCTCTTCAAGTGCAAATTGGTAATGATTGCGGTTTACAATAGTCATAATCCGATTCGGCGGTAATATTGTGAGAACCCTTTCGAGAGTGTTTTTAATTAATGATTTTTTCCCTGTAAATGTGCAATATTGTTTTGGTCTGTTATACCCGTAAATTTGCTTAACAAAATTCTGCAACCTCTGTCCATCACCGCCGGCCAAAATTAATCCCCATAATTGGCTCTTGCTCAAACTTGATAATTCGGATAAGCAATTTTCCTGTTTCATACGGAATAATCTCAACCATTCAAATATGAATTATGTATAATTTATCGGAGGAAGTTTTCACTTCCTCCGTTTACTGCATGGTAAAGCTCGAGTTAAAATATTTTTAGTCATACGGTGAAAATATTAGTCAACCGCTCTTGATCTTACAACAGCCAGTCCAATGTTGTTATTTCTCGAGTTCTTTACCTTTGTGAAATATTCAGTTGCTTTAATTTTATTTCCCATCTTCTCGTATGTTAAACCCATATAATATTGATTGAGTTCGGATGTTACATCGGCCTTGGTGAAGTGGGTAATTGCTTTTTGATAATCGCCTCGCTTTAATTCCAGCATCGCTAAGTTGGCGTTAAGTTGTTGAAGTTCGGAAATATTATCTCTCGAATTTATTATTTGCAGCATCGAGTTAATATTTTGTTGGGCCTCAGCCAACCTGTTTGCAGAAATTAAAGTATAACATTTTGCAAGATTTGTTTGAACCGTTAAAGCATCACTTGTTTCCTCAGGAAGTACATTCTCTCCCATGACTTTTGTCGCTTCATCGAGCATTTTTAAACCCTCTGTAAATCTTCCCGCCTCGGTCAAAATGAAGCATCCATTAGTATATGTTATAACGATGTCGGGAACAAGGTTGTGTGTCCTTGCTAAATCAATTCGTGTGTTCAGAGTGGAAATAGCCTGGTCTATTTTTCCTTCGTGGATATACGAAGTCGACATCCACGTTAATGCTTCGAGTTTGTTATTTATATTCGTTGCAACGTCAAAGCATTTCTGGTAGTTGATTCGTGCTTCACTGAAATTATTTTTAAAAATAAAATTATTCCCGATTCCAATGATGGCACTTGTAAAGGTAGGATCCTTAGTTAACGCCAGATTGTATTGCTTAATCGATTCATCATACCGGCCGGATTTTAATAATATTTCACCATATGAATCGTAAGGATTTGGGCTATCCGGTGTAAGTGAAATATACTTTTGCATTGCTCTTTCAGCCTTTACTTCGTCATTTAATTCGAATTCGGTATAACCCAATAAATTATAAGCAGTAGCAAAGTTTTTATCAAGATCTACTGCTTTTTCCAGGTGCAGTTTCGCTGTCTCGAAATCCTTTGTGGTGTAATAGTATATTCCAGCCCAGGTTTGCACTCTTTTATCTTTCGGGAAGTTCGTAAGAAGTTTCTCTAGATATACTTTTTGCTTCAGTTGGTTCCCATCGATAAATGAGATATTTAGTAAGACTAAGTCCCTCTCACTGTCCGTGATGGTTTCAAGATTTTTTAACGCAGAGTCGATATGCAGCCGGACAATATTAAAACCTCCGACACCCGTTAGCGCCCTGTAAATATGAGCCATTGAAAAATTTGGATCAGTGGTTATTGCTTCATCGAATAATTCCGATGCTTTTACTAATTGTAGATTCTCCATCATATCACGTCCTTCAATAAATAAAGTACGCGCTTTTTCTGAATTTGTTGTAATGGGAATCTCTTTTGACTGTGCAAGGATATTACTGCTAAGTAACAGTAATACAATGCAAATAATTATAAACGGTAATCTTCCCTGATGACTATTGAGTGATGGCATGTTACCTCCCGTAAATCATTGTGAATAATAATTAATTAACAGGAATAGGTAAATATTTTCTTAACACAAGAGATAACTTAACTAATCTCTTTTAGAAGAAAGAACATCAGCACAAAAAGTATCGAGTAGAGGAATGTGAACAATATTTGAAAGAAGTTGGAATACTTTGTTCTTCTTGGAAGAAAATAACTAATGCAAAAGATAATAGCAATAGGTTATAAAAATATATTTATGTCTTTGGGCCGGCAAAACGCAGTACCATAGGAGAAGATTGGGTTTATATTATGGACAAAAATGCCCGAATTTCGGGCAAATTCAACATCGAGTCTTCGTTTTGCATAGCGGTTGTTTTCGAATAAAAATTCACTCTGTTGTATAAAAGAATATGCAAAGAAAATACCACTGAACTTTTTAAAAAATATCTCGATGATGGTCTTAAGTAAATATTATAAAAAAATGTTAATAATATGTATCATAAGATTTTTTATATCGCCGCCATCGCAACAGCAATATTCTATTCGGAAGTTGTTCAGTGCAGAACACCGTCGGTGGATGATTCTTCAAAAATCGTAAATGATATATCTTCCGTTCAATTTCACACTTCATTCCAAAGTAATAATAAACTTGATTTCAAAGATTTCCTAAGCGGTGTTAATTCCGTTTATGTTATTACTTCAGATAAAATCCCGCCGATGATTTTGGACGATAGTCTGTTCCTTAGTAAATACAGAAAATTATTAACTACTTATCTTCAGGGCATCGGAATGCAAAATGTAGCCATCAGTTTGGATGAACAAGAGCAGTTAGATAGGTCAGTTTCCTTGACAACCGCGGCTATATTCCAAATCCATTTCGATTATGCAGAAAATTATATTTCGAAAATTATTTTATCGTTTACCTCATGCAATAAAGATGAATTTCAATTTGCTAAAAATATAGATTATTATATCGGCTCCAACTGGGATGAATCTCTTCTGGGATTTTTTAAAGATATGTATTGGCAAACAGTCCTATTTGATCCTAACAAATCATATAAATTGCTTTCCGTTATTACAAGTTGGAATGAAAAGGAAATGACAGAATATTTTAGCAATAATCCGGCGGATAAAATTGAAGGCATTTACGAGAAATTTGGCGCTGAGGATCAGTATAGAATAGGCATTATAAAAAATAAAAGTAACTATGATATAATTTATCTTTCGGGTGCAAAGAATAAACTCGATTGGAATGAAGGGGAGCTTAAAGGGAATATAAGACAGACCGCGATTAAAGATTTTTATAAAGTTGATTGGGTACTTGCCGATAAATCTAAGAGCGCAGAGGTGTATTTATCTACCGCCGAGGAACACTTTTTGAAGATTGACTTTCTTGATCCGAAAATTGGTGCTTCATCCAAATATATAAAAATGTATCCGCCTTTCTCTCAGGGTAAATCTGTAAAACCATCGGGATTTGCTTCAAGCGGAACAGGCTTTGCAATCTCGAAGGATGGTTTAATTGCTACGAGCTATCATGTTGTTGAGGGCGCTAACGAGATTTCCATAAAGTTCAGTACTGACAAAAATAATATTGGTTATGATGCCAGGGTTTTGTTTTCGGATAAAATAAATGATCTGGCTGTCCTGGGCATTGACGATAGCGGATTCGCAGCATTTGATGAAATTCCTTATTCAATCAATCCAGCAGAAGCTGAATTAGGTACAGATGTTTTCACTTTGGGTTATCCTTTAATCGAAACTATGGGAAAATCTGTTAAACTGAATATCGGCTTAGTCAGTTCGAATTCGGGTTTTCTCGATGACAACAAATATTATCAATTGACTATGCCAATCAATTCCGGCAATAGCGGCGGCCCTCTTTTCGACAAATCCGGGAATCTGTTGGGAATTATCACCGGAAAACATTCGGGCGCTGAAAGTGTAGCTTATGCAATGAAATCATTCTATTTGAGTGATTTAGTAAAAAATATTCCGCAATCGCAAGTAATGATCCATTCTCAATCATCCGGTACAAAAACCTTAACCGAAGTTATTCAGTCCGTTCAAAAATACATCTGTCTCATCGAAGTGAAATAGAATTAGTCTTAGAATCATAGCATCTCAACATTATCCTCGGTGGAAGATATCGGTAACATTTTAATTGCTGCTGAAGATGAAATAGAAAAATTATTGAATATTACTGAACGGTTTTCAATTTTAACATTTGTGGCGGTTGGCAATTCATCATAAAATTTTCAACCTAAAAAGAAGAAAGAATAAAGTGAAATCTTCGAAGTAATTGAATGGAAACTTCGATTTCTACTTTTTTATTAATGGCAATTCATGGTATAAGAAAACTATGTTAGGTATTGAACACATTTCCCGTCATGCGAATTCTTTGCTTATCAGAAAGGTAAATGATATTTTTTCAGTGCAGAAAAAAACATTTTATGAACATCAATTCGAACATATCTTATAGTAAATCAACTAGTCAAAACAATAACAAACAAATTCAGTTAATCATATTCTTAGGGGATTTTTATGGCAAGTAAATTATTCAATGCTTTCGAAATGGCTCAATCTCAATTTGATCGTGTAGCCGATTTAATTTCTCTCGATGATGCTACGAGACAATTATTAAGGCAGCCTTTACGTGAGTATTCGTTCAGCATTCCGGTAAAAATGGATGACGGAACAACAAAAGTATTCAAAGGATTCAGAGTACAGCATAACGATGCAAGAGGACCTGCGAAAGGCGGTATTAGATTTCACCCACAGGAGACTTTAGATACGGTACGCGCACTTGCAACTTGGATGACATGGAAATGTTCCGTTGTTGATATACCTCTCGGCGGCGGTAAAGGAGGAGTGATTTGCGATCCTCATAATTTAAGCATGAGAGAACAAGAGCAAATATGTCGTGGATGGGTTCGTCAGATGGCGAAAAATGTAGGTCCAATAAATGATGTTCCGGCTCCGGACGTAATGACGAATGCACAACACATGCTCTGGATGCTCGATGAATTTGAGACTATCCATGGTGGAAAATATCCAGGTTTTATCACAGGCAAACCGGTTGGTATGGGCGGTTCGCTCGGTAGAACCGAAGCTACCGGTTATGGCGTAATGTTCACCGTTCGCGAAGCTTTAAAAGAAATGGGTATCAAGATTGAAGATACTCTCGGTTCATTCCAGGGATTCGGAAATGTTTCCCAGTATGCTATTGAACTATATCATCTACTCGGCGGCAAAGCGATTTGCGTTTCGTGTTGGGATCAGGAAGATCAAACTTCTTATTCATTCAAAAAAACTAACGGTGTTGATTTGAATGAACTCAGGAAAATCACGAATCGTTATGGCGGAATTGATAAAGATAAAGCAAAAGAATTAGGTTACGAAGTTCTCGATGCTGATGCATGGTTATCGCAGGATGTTGATATTTTGGTGCCGGCTGCACTGGAAAATCAGATCAACAAAGAAAATGTTCAACTGATCAGCAAGCGCGTTAAATTGGTTGCCGAAGGCGCCAACGGTCCTTCGACACCCGAAGCGGATAAATTTTATATGGAGAACAACATCTTTGTTATTCCCGACTTCCTGGCAAATGCGGGCGGTGTTACCTGCAGCTATTTTGAACAGGTTCAATCGAACATGAATTATTTTTGGGAAAAAGACGAAGTCTTGAGCAAACTCGATTTGAAGATGACTTCAGCTTATCTTGCAGTAAGCGAACTGGCTCGGAAGAAAAAATTATTCATGCGCGATGCGGCTTATGTGATAGCTGTCAGCCGGGTTGCTCAAGCATGCAAAGATAGAGGCTGGTTATAAGGAATTTTTTTCTTAATTAATAAACAAAAGGGGTTGTCTAACGATATAATATTCTTTCCATAAGGACTTAAAACTGATTAATTTTTTTATTAGTTTGAATACGACGACAACCCCTTTTATTTTGAGTCTTTCATGGAAAGAAAAAATTTGAGTACAGAAAATAATTACCCTGAATTCGACCGCAAGTTTTTAGAATCAACCGAAGAATTTACTACAATCGGCAAGGGTGGAATTGGTGGAAAAGCAAGCGGTTTAGCGTTTATCAAAAAGCATATATCTTCCAACATTAGTTCTTCCAACTTTCCTCAAATTAATGTTCATATTCCACATCTCGTTGTTCTTAAAACTTCCGTGTTCGATGCGTTTATGGAAAGGAACGGATTGTACGACATCGCATTATCAAACGATTCGGATGTTAGGATTGCGAATGCATTTATGCATGCTGATTTACCAGCAGAAGTTCTTGGCGATTTAAGATCGATTATTCAAAATTTACATACGCCGCTTGCTGTGCGCTCATCAAGTTTACTTGAAGATCAAAAAGAAGAACCTTTCGCGGGAATATATGCAACTAAAATGATTCCAAATAATCAACTTAATATTGATGACCGTTTTAGAAAACTTGATGAAGCGATAAAATTTGTTTATGCATCAGTATTTTTCAAAGCTGCTAAAGATTATTTGAAAGCTACGCATCATTCTCCGTCTGAAGAAAAGATGGCGGTGATAATTCAGGAAGTAATTGGTGAAAGACGTTACGATAGATATTATCCAACAGTCTCGGGCGTTGCCCGGTCATTCAATTATTACCCAATTGGAAAATCCAAACCCGGGCAGGGAATAATTAATTTAGCTTTGGGTTTGGGCAAAACAATTGTTGATGGCGGCATAACCTGGACGTACTCCCCCGCATTCCCCAAAACGCCTCCACCGTTTGCGAGTCCAAATGACATGATGAAAAATACCCAGAATAATTTCTGGGCAATAAATATGGGAAAGATAGAGCATTACGATCCAACGAAAGAAACCGAGTATTTGGTTGAATCGAATTTAAACGATGCTGAAAAAGATGAAGCGCTAAAAAACATTGCTTCCACATTCGATCCCGCTTCAAATCGAATTTCTCCGGGAATTGGTAATAATGGACCGCGAATAGTAAATTTCGCGCCACTGCTGCAATTTAATATGTTCAAATTCAACGAGTTCATTAAACACATGCTCGTAGTATGCGAGGAAGCTTACAGCAATCCGGTAGAAACCGAATTTGCATTCAACTTCGGTAAAGACAATAAAAGGATGGATTTTGGATTTCTGCAGGTCCGCCCGATGATGGTATTGGAAGAAGAAGTAAAAATCGAACCGGATGAATTGAAAGCGGAAAATAATGTTGCCGCTTCAGAAAAAGTAATGGGCAACGGTACAATCGAAAATATTTATGACATTGTATTTGTTAAGCCCAAAAGTTTCGAGGCGAAATTTACTCGTGAAATAGCTGATGAAATTGAAGAAATAAATAAGGACTTCCTGGACAACGAATCGAAATATTTATTAATCGGATTCGGAAGATGGGGCAGCTCCGATCCCTGGCTTGGTATCCCTGTTGATTGGGGACAAATATCCTGTGCAAAAGTTATTATTGAATCGACACTGCCAGGAATAAATGTGGAGCTAAGTCAGGGCTCTCATTTCTTCCATAATCTAACGAGTTTCAAAGTAGCTTACTTTTCGCTGCATCACGAAGGTAAGTATAAAATAAATTGGGAATGGCTTGAGAATCAGCCTGCACAAAAAGAATTAAAATTTGTTAAACATATAAAACTTTCAAATCCGTTAAAAATAAAGATAGACGGTAAAACGGGAAGTGGAGTAATTAAAATATGACTTCAAAAAAATCAATCGAAACTTTAGTTTCCGAACTTCAGGAAAGAGCCAAAGAATTAAACTGTCTATATCGAGTGGAAGAAATAATTGGTACGCGCGATTTGATGGAGGATGATATACTTCAATCTGTTGTTTATGCAATTCCCCACGGCTGGCAGTATGCGGATATTTGTTGTGCACGGATATTGTGCGATGGGCATGAATACCTTTCGCCAGACTTCACAATTTCGCCCTGGTTCATTTCTTCGCACATTGTTGTGCAGGATGAAATAATAGGCAATCTTACAGTTTATTACAAAGAGGATAGACCCAACTCTGTAATTGGACCGTTTTTACGAGAAGAGAAAAAACTGCTTGATACAATTGCGGATAGGATCGGTCATTTTATTCTTCACAGGCGATTAAGAAATGTTTTTAAAGAATTGGATACAAATAAATTTCAGGAAACTGAAGAGAAAGATGAATGGCGCATTGTTCTCGAGATGATCCGGAAGACGGATCCCAATCTATTTATGAGTCTTTTGCGTAAGCTGCTGCATCAATTAATTTGGTCCGGAATTGAAGAAGCCGACATACTGCTTAAACAGTCCGGCTCATCCCGTTCCGGAGATGAAGCAAATTCTTCGGATGAAAATAGACCTCTTAAGAAAAGAAAAATTGAAAACTTCGATGAATACGTTGAGTCGATATTCAATCTTGTTAGTCAGAATCTCGATCATGAAATCGTCTTTGCAAAAATTCAGAAATGGATACAGGAAGATAGAAACAGTGCACTTGTAAAAGTTGTGGAAAATCAGGATACTTCACTTGCCGAGGTTGGGGATGCTATCCGAAGATATTTCCATATGGCCCCGGAGAAATTTGAATTTTCTCCGTCCACTATTAAGGGACTGAGAGTATCACTACTTCGCCGCTTCTTTTCCGATGATCTTGATTATATCAGTATGGCAAAGGATTACGTAAAGCTCACGGATTTTTACAAGTTGATTGATAGAATGATTTATCCGCCCGAAAGTCACGGGAAGCTCGGCGGAAAGAGCGCAGGACTTTTCCTTTCCGGGAATATTTTAAGAAGATGCGCCGAAGAGAATCTCGCTTTGAAAGACATCAAAATACCCAAGACATGGTACATTACATCCGACGGTATCTTAAATTTTATGCAATATAATAATCTCGAAGAAGTGCTTGAGCAGAAATACAAAGACATTGATGAAGTCCGGCTTGAATATCCTCAAATTGTTCAGCTTTTTAAAAACTCCGAATTCTCTCCGGATATTATTAAAGGCGTATCCGTTGCTCTTGATGATTTCGGCGATAAACCTCTCGTTGTGAGAAGTTCGAGTTTGCTCGAAGATCAGGTTGGCGCGGCATTTTCCGGCAAATATAAAAGTCTTTTCCTTGCTAACCAGGGGAATAAGCAGGAAAGAATAAATGCTTTGTTGGATGCAATTGCTGAAGTATATTCATCCGTATTCGGTCCCGATCCGATTGAGTACCGTGCAGAAAGAGGACTTACGGACTTCCATGAAGAAATGGGAATAATGATCCAGGAAGTAGTTGGAACAAAAATAGGGAATTATTTTTTACCGACATTTGCAGGTGTTGCATTCAGTAATAATGAATTCCGTTGGTCCTCGAGAATAAAGCGTGAAGACGGACTTGTAAGAATTGTACCTGGATTGGGAACAAGAGCTGTTGATAGAGTAAGCGATGATTTTCCGGTAATGCTTGCCCCGGGACAACCAAATCTACAAGTGAATGTAACGCTTGATGAAAAGATTTATTACTCGCCAAAAAAAATTGACGTGATTAATCTGAAGACTAATCAATTCGAAACTATGTCGATCCAGGAACTACTGAAAGAATGCGGTGAAAACATTCCCGGTATCAATAATGTAATTTCGATTGTAAGCGGCGACCATATCCGCCAGCCAATCGGATTAGATACGGATTTTCACGAGGACGATATAATAGTTACATTCGAAGGATTAGTGACAAAGACCAATTTTGTAAAACTAATACACACCATTCTCAAAACTCTCGAAGTTAAAATGAAGATGCCGGTGGATATTGAGTTTGCTTCGGATGGAAAAGATTTTTACCTGCTTCAATGCCGGTCGCAGAGTAATTTAAAACAGCATGAACCCGATCCCATCCCTAAAGATGTGGCTCATGAAAAAATAATATTTACCGCAAACAAATACGTATCAAATGGAAAAGTTGGGGAGATAAGTCATATAGTATACGTTGATCCGTTTGCTTACGGTGAAATTACCGACAGACAGAAAATGCTGCATGTCGGAAGAGCGGTAGGAAGATTGAATAAGATTCTGCCGAAAAGAAAATTTATTATGCTTGGTCCCGGAAGATGGGGAAGCCGCGGCGATATTAAGCTTGGTGTTAGTGTTACATATTCTGATATTAGCAATACCGCTATGCTAATTGAAGTCGCACGCAAGAAAGGAAATTATGTTCCCGATCTTTCATTCGGAACACACTTCTTCCAAGATCTTGTTGAAGCCTCCATCCGTTATCTTCCGCTGTATCCCGACGACGAGGGAATAATATTTAACGAAAAATTTTTCAAGTCGAGCAAAAATATTCTCACCGCGATTTTACCGGACTTTGCCCACGTTGCCGATACCGTAAAGGTGATTGACGTTGTTAATTCAACAGGAGGCGATATACTGAAAGTATTGATGAATGCCGAGCTTGAGGAAGCGCTTGCATTGATTACAAAACCTTCCGTTACTATTGATCAGAAAAAAGAACAGATATCATACAGTTTGTGGGAACCCACAGATTACTGGCGATGGCGATATAATATAGCCGAGAAGATTGCATCCGAAATCGATCCGGATAAATTTGGCGTCAAAGGCTTTTATATTTTTGGAAGTACGAAGAATGCAAATGCCGGGCCGGGCAGCGATATCGATATACTATTACATATCCACGAGGACAAAGAAAAAAACGATTGTCTGCGTATTTGGATTGACGGCTGGAGTAAATGTCTTGCGGAGATGAATTACCTGCGAACAGGTTACAAATCAGACGGATTGCTTGATGTTCATTACGTTACCGATGAAGATATTCAAAATAAAACAGCTTATGCTATTAAGATTGATGCTATTACCGATGCGGCGCGTCCGCTCGAAATGAAGAAGAAGTCTTAAGATGGAACCCGTCAAACTGATGCCGGACATGTGCCGGGGAGGAATGGTAAATGGATGATGGAAAATGGAAAATGTAGAGTTGAAAATGCGGATTATTGATATTTGAGTTAATGGAACCAACGATTACTATAGTATCGGCACTTAAGTTTTTGTTTTTTGTGTCAAGATATTTTCAATACTTTTTCCATCTTCCATTTTCCATCATCCATTGCGGCTTGCCGCGCTATGAATATTGTTCAATTAAATAAAATTATTAATAAATAAGGAGAACAAGCTTATGATGGGGATAGCATGCTTCAACGAAAATGACTGGGAGGAATGGAAGCAAATATCTGATGACCAACTTGAGGATGAATATGAAGATTGGTTTATTCAGGCTTCATTGGCTAAATCAAATTTAGAGAAAGAAGGATTTATTATTGAGAAGGTCGAAATAAAGCCAGATGAATTTAAAATTTGGTGTAATAAAAATAAAAAAAGATTAGATGGTTCAGCCCGTTCACAATACGTCACGGAGTTAATGCAAAAAGGGGCTTTGTGACAAAAATACGAAATCTATGAATCGTATAATCCGCATATCGTTGATTGCGCCCAATATTTTTCAATTGGCTTTGATCTCGGAGTCCTCGCCTTGGTGGCTAAAAGACTTAGTATGAAATCGACGATGCGAATTGAGTATGCTAAATTGTGCCGGGCTTCATTTTTATATTTTAAAAATGACCAAAAACTATTATAAAAAGCTGCAAGAAAATGAAAATAGTCTTATTTGACGATCCGGTCTTAAGGCAAATAGAATTGTTCATGAAGACGTTATATGGTACAACCATATCAATAAATTTCGGAGTTAAAATTATAGCTACATTTTTAGTATTTATTATAGTACGATGATCGTAAGTGTGCGACCAAATTTATTTGAGAAAAGAATAAAAAATTTATTAGGAGATTATCATGAGAAAGAGAAAATTAAATAAAATCATATTTCTTGTTTTACCAGTTTTGCTATTATCGTGCAACCAGACCACAGAGGAACATTACACCAAATCGATTGAGTTAGCTAAGGAAAAAGAGCATAAAGCTGCTATTGAAGAACTGGACAAAGTGATTGAGATGAAACCGGATTTTGCCCAAGCTTACCTGGACAGGGGAAATTATAGAATGGCGAACCAGGATTATTCTGAAGCTGAAGGCGATACAAATTACCTAAATAAAATATTTGAGCTGGAGATAAAAGATTTTACTAAAGCGATAGAACTTGATCCGAACCTGAAAATTGAAGCGTTGCGTGGACGTGCATTTGCATTCTATAATCTACAGAATTACAAAAACGCCTCGGGGGATTATTCCGCCATACTTAAAGAAGATTCAACTAAAAAAGATATGGTTAGAATGCTTGCATGGTGCCACATAAAATTAGCTGATACATTAAGTGCAAAAATATTATTAGATCGGATGATTGAAGTAGAACCCGATAACGCTGAAAACTATTATAACCGTGCATTCCAGAGATTAATGGCATTCAAAGATAAAACAGGTGCGTGCGAAGATTTGGAAAAAGCCGCGACGCTGTATGATCCGGAAGAGTACTATACCATATTTACATTAAATGAGCAGATTGAAAAGCTTATGGGAATAAATTGTCCAAAAAAATAATAATGATATGACTTTTATCTGAAGTTCAAGGAAAGATTCTTCCAACAGATGAAAAAGAACAAATCGCATGTATTCCTAGTGAAATGAATAACGGGGCATGAATTAATAAATTTCTTTTTATGATAATAGATCGCTTACATAAAACTGTTGATTTACTTTATCTCATTTACCTCGGACTCTTACCATCCATTGCTGTTTTTGTGGTTTTAATTATGTACGGAACCGGATATCCGTTTTTACTTTTCTTCGGTGGGATTGTATTAGTAAGTGTTTACCTTGCAGTGGTTATCAGCTATACTCCAAAGTCCTCTTCATTAATTACAGCATTGATTGCATTTTTAGATGGACCGATTTTCGCCGCAATATCGGATTTCGCGAATCCCGGATTTAACACAATCGCAATCGATAGTTTTTTAATTGAAGGCATAGCAATTTGGATTGCAATTCTGTGGCTTGCCGTTAGTACTAATAGACCGACGAAAGAGCAAAGGATAGGCACAATCATACTGGGAATCATAGCTTTCGGCACTATTTCATTTAGTTTTTTTCAATACATTGACGAATACATATTTTCAAATATTTTTAGATTCTTGGGATTGTTGGCTGGAATAATCGAAGCAGTAATGGTAAACCATTTTGTATTGAAGGCGGATATTATTTATCGCGATTCAACCGCAAGTTCGAAATATATAATCATTTTCATCTTTATCTGGATTGCGGCAATGTGCGTCGGGATGAATATTGCTACTTCGAAATAGAGTTAGTTATTGGATAGTGAAATAAAATTAAGAGGAATCTAATGAAAGAAATAGCATTTGAACTTCGCGCAATTATTGAAACCACTGAGCCGGAATTATCTAAAATGACTGATGAAGAAACAGGTATTAATGCCGATACTATAAAATGGTCGAAGAAAGAAATACTCGGACATTTAATTGATTCGGCTGCGAATAATCATCAGCGGTTTGTTAGAGCCGCGTACAATGCAGCCTCGGAATTCCCACCATATAATCAAAATGAATGGGTTAGGATACAGCAGTACAATAATTCATCGTGGAAATTATTAGTCGGGTTGTGGTCGGCATATAATCTTCATTTATGCGATCTGATTGAACGGCTGCCTGAAGAATCGAAAACGGCGCCGGTAGGTATTGGAAAAGAAGAACCGGTAACACTGGAATTTGTGGTAACAGATTATTTGAGGCATCTCCGGCATCATGTTGATAAGATATTACAGTGATTTAATATATTTTCAAGTCGTAACTTTTTGAGTTGGTGGAGTAATGTATGATACAAAAATATTTTCTACTGTTTGGGTTACTACTGATAATGTCACATAAATTATTCGCTCAGTGGGAACAATCGGATGTAATTTCCAAAGGGTATATAAGAGCAATCGATGTGCTGGACAATCAAATTGTTTTAGGCGGATACAACTTCACTGAATCCCTTGCAAGCATTTTCTATTCGGAAGATTGTGGAAACAATTGGACCAGGACTGATGTCGACTTTCCTGAAGGGAATCTCAACTCGCTAATAATAAATGATAAGTATATTTTTGCTGGGATTGGATTTGAAGGAGGAGAAGTAGAACGATCCAGCGATAAAGGTAAAAGTTGGGTGAGATTACAAGAATTACCTATTGTAGGTATTTGGGATTTGGAATTTTGTGGCAATAATTTATTTGCCAGTTTGATGTCCGATTACATTTGGGGAGAGGTGTGGAAGTCAACGGATTTCGGTGAATCATGGAATAGGTCATGGCTTGGCGATCCTGAATCATGGCGTAATAATTGTTTTGCCGTCATTGATTCAAATATTTTTGTTGGCACAAGTGGAATAGGAATTTATTTTAGTAAGGACTTAGGAAATACTTGGTTGCCGGCAAATAATGGGGTGCCGGATACTGCTACCGTCAGCGCATTAGTCTCTGTGGATAAAAAACTTTTTGCAGGGATTAATACTGATGCAAATGCTGAGATTTATTATTCCGACACGAATGGTGAAATCTGGACTCGTGCTGATAATGGTATATACGGAATATACATTGTGTATCTTGAAACTGACGGGATAAACGTTTTTGCAGTAATATCATCAAGGATATTTATGTTAGCAGAAGATAGCAGTGAATGGCATGACATAACATAACATATAACCTATTAGGTAAAGCAATACATGTCCTTGCTGTTTGTAATGATTACTTAATGGCTGGGACAAACGCCGGACTTTGGAAAATACCGATTGAATACTTATTGAATACAACTTCGATTCAACCAACTCCGGAATTACCGGATGAATTTATTTTGGAACAGAACTATCCAAATCCGTTTAATCCTACCACAACAATTAAATATTCCATCTCAAGCGGCGTAGAGACGCGGCAACTTGCCCGGCAATTGACGGGTGGCGCGTCTTTACAACATGTTACGTTAAAGATACATGATATACTCGGTAATGAAGTAGCGACGTTGGTGAATGAGACAAAAGAACCTGGCGTACATGAAGTAGAATTTGACGGAAGTAAATTATCAAGCGGTGTATATTTTTATCGATTGCATGCAGGAGAATTTTCTCGAACTCGAAAAATGATTTTGGTGAAGTGATAATTGCTTTTATATGGGAAATTGGAATAATATAAAATCATGTAATCATTCATGAGGGAAAAGGTGGAAAAAGGAATTATTTTTATCGTTGGTTGTTGTTTAATATTCATGCACTCTAACGCGTTAGGTCAGGAAAATATTCATACTAACTAACCCAACTTCGAGACTTGAGAGGGAAAAACAATGATATCTTAGTAAAAAAGAACTGTCCCAACCGCCGTTTTCACGACAGTTAAACCTTAATTATTTCCTCATCTTTGGGCATTCTTATTTTAAGCGTTCCAATATTATTAATAAGTTCCGAATCGTTTTGCATAATACATATGTTAAAAAATTACTAAGATATGAGCTTCTAATCGATGCTGCTTTTGAGGTACGTTGAAGAAATTGGTTTTCGGATTTTTGTTTTTCTGAACTCACGTAAATCTTCTCTTACAAAGAGAGGTCATTAAGGTAAAAATCCGAAAACCAATTTATTGTGAGTATTTATGCCCACTATAGTTCTTCTCCGCTCCAGTCGATTATATTACTGCGAAGCATATAGCATCCTTGACTTATATCGGAAAATTCTTTGGGTTTTAGGGATATATTTTGTATTGTTGCATTAGTAGATACGGTTACTTGTTACTCTTAACACGATAATATTTGCGCTTCTTTAATAGAATAGATTTGTAATGGAAACTTGTTGGTTTTGTAAAAAGAATCCCTCAGCTAATCACTCTGCACAGGTAGTGAATTTATATAAAATCAACGAAGTTAGAACTACAATTACCCCCGCCTCGCTTATCGGACTTGGAGTTAAACAGACTAACTACACTTCACAAACAATTAAAATCCCGCGTTGTGAAAGCTGTAAAATCCAACATTACAAAAATTCGAAAAAGGCAACAAGATATCTTGCTAATTCTTTTATTCTTGGATTCATTTCTTTAGCGGTTGGAATTGGAACTGGAATACTAATTAATATACTTTTCCCCCGGGTCGAAGCATGGATTTGTGTTTTATCCGGTATTGTGGTTGGATACATTGCAGGGAGAATCATTAATAAATTCACAAAATTAAAATATAATTATTCGCCGGATGCAAAGCAGCTTGGATACGATCAATATACTCCGATAAATAATTTAATCTCTAAAGGCTGGAAGATTGGTGAAAAACCGATTTACTAAACAGTAGATTAATCATTCATTTCAGAAACAACCTAACGGAGGTACAATAATGAACAGAAGCATGAAAATATTTATTGCAATCACCATCATTGCATATCTTCCAAGTTCGCTTATTTCACAAACGGATGTTGTCCCGGTTAAAATTGATTATGATCTTTATACCGCCGGTGCAATTGGACCCGGAGAGCCCGGGAAAGATAGAGCTTGCTACTGGATAAATGAAGTGCTGAGTAAATTGTCGCCTGAAAAATCAAGGGTAAGTGATATTTGTATAGCAAGCAAAGATATTTACATATCCGGTATTTATAGTAATAAATCCGGAGTTCAACCTTGTTATTGGAAAAATGGAACCTCGGTGGATTTGGATGTTGGGTATAGCGCGTATACGAGTGGTATTCTGGTTTTGGGAAATGATGTATATGTCACAGGTCATTATGTAATGGATAAAAGAACGATACCGTGTTACTGGAAAAATGGAAAACGAACCGATCTCGAAGTTCAAGGAAAGAATTCGGGTTTTACAAAATCAATTACCGGCAATGGAAAGGATTTTTATATAGCCGGTTTTATGAATTCACCTGAAGGTGAAGAAAATAGAATTGAAGCATGCTATTGGAAAAACGCTAAACTAATCCGGCTTGATGCTACGCCATATAAATACTCAATCGCTGTGGATATTAAAAGTGATAAGAATGGGATTTATATAGCGGGGCGCTTGGATGACACGGAAAAAGAAACACTTTGTGTTTGGAAAGAAAATATGAGAAGTGATTACGTAACAATACCAAATAAATATAACGAAAAAGAAGGAGCGTTTCTTATGGCGTGGGAAAGTGCGGATTACAATTATTTCACATACGAAAAGGGAATTACATATCATAAAATTGAAATAAACTCGATGGACATATTTGATGGAAATGTGTATTTAGTCGGCAAGCAGGATAGCAATCCGTGTTACTGGATTAATGATAAAATGACAAATATAAATTCCGAAGGAGAGAATATTTATCCCATTACCATTAAAATCATTAACGATAATATATTGATTGCCGGAAAAACTAAAAACTCAATTTGTGTTTGGGAAAATGGAGTTCAGAAAAAAATTGTGGGATTAAGTAATTATGAACATCCTAAAAATTGTATGTTTATAAAAAAATAAATACTTTAGATTAAAAATAGGTATTATAAAAACATACTGTGTCTTTGTGCCGTTGTGGCAGAATTTTAATATTTTATCAAAAATAATTTATTTCGGCTGTCAAGGATTCAAAAATATCTTATATTAATTCTGACTTTCATCAAAGAGTAATTTGTAATTGCACACTTTCAAATAACTTTCCTAATTAATCGGGCAGTTTTGACTTTTATCAACTAATTTTGAGGAGAGTTTAAAAATTTTTCATAAAAGTAGAATTTTATTATATGTGTCAATCCGAATTATTTAAATCTTGCTTTAACCTTTCATTTCTAATTATGTTCACATTATTAACAAGCAGTTCCGCTCAAGATAAAAATAAATCTGCTATGAAAGAAATTTTATTAAAAGAACTCGATAAGCATCTACATCTGCGAGTTGACGATGTTTACAAATTCATTCACCAGGCTTCATTCGGCAGCGAACATGCGGTAAAGGATACCTCTGGTGTAAGGAAATGGATGGACCGTGAAATTGCCGGATTGGATTATTCAATTAACGATGAACTGATTGACACCTTATCCTCCGATGGAAGAATCGTACGAATAAATTTACGTCCCTATCTCAAAGCAGGCTATAATCCCGAAATTTTATTGACGGCTTTTATAGAAACAGCAAATAATTTTCGAGGATCAATCGAGACTTTCAAATCGTATTGGGCAGTTGCCGAAGAATTAGCGAGCGAGGGGAAATATTTATTTGATAAAGAGGGAATGATTAAACTTTTTGATGAAATGTCTGAGTTTGGCTTTCCGGCTGTCCATCATTCCGAGGAATATGCAGATGAATACAAACCTGCCTATCGCGTAGTTGACATAACGTATATGGAAATTTTGACAAAGTAATTGTAAGTTTTTAACCTGCTTTTAAAGCACTTTTTTATTAATACTTAGATGGAGTAATGATGAATTCCAAATTTCTTTTATATCTTCTTCTTTTTATCATCGGAATTTTTAGAATAAATTTAGAGGCATGCACGAATTTAATTGTTACAAAAGGCGCCAGTACTGATGGCTCGGTTATGATAACTTATTCCGCTGATTCCTACCATATGTACGGCGAATTATATCATTTAAGAGCAGCAGTTTATTCCAAGGGAGCTATGCTCGAGATTTATGAATGGGATACAGGAAAATATTTAGGCAAAATTCCCCAGGCTGAAGTAACCTACAATGTAATTGGAAATATAAATGAATATCAAGTTGCTATAGGCGAAACAACTTTTGGTGGAAGGGAAGAACTTGTTAATCCCGATGGAATGTTGGATTACGGCAGTCTGATGTACATCGCACTTCAACGAGCCAAAACTGCGTGTGAAGCGATTAAAATAATCTCTGATCTTACAACTGAATATGGGTATTGCAGTTCCGGCGAATCGTTTTCAATTGCCGATGCGAATGAAGCCTGGATTTTTGAATTGGTAGGCAAAGGAAAAGGCAACAAAGGAATATTATGGGTAGCTCAAAGAATTCCTGATGGCTATGTATCAGGTCATGCAAACCAATCGAGGATTACGACTTTCCCGTTGAACGATAAAGATAACTGTTTATATTCGCCAGACGTAATTTCGTTCGCGCGTGAGAACGGCTACTTCTCCGGTGAAGATAAGGATTTTAGCTTTTCCGATGCATATTGTCCGCTGGATTTTGGAGCGATTAGATTTTGTGATGGACGTGTTTGGTCAATGTTTCGCAGAATCAATAAAGATATGGGTAAGTATATTGGATATATCCGTGGTGAAACATTGGAACGGATGCCGCTATTTATTAAACCGGACAATAAAATCTCTGTGCATGATGCTATGATGCTGATGCGCGATCATTTTGAAGGTACTGAGTTTGATATGACGAAAGGCATTGCTGCTGGTCCGTATAATTCTCCATACCGTTGCTCACCCTTAACATGGAGAGCAGATGAAAAAGAATATTTTAATGAGAGACCAATTTCAACTTATCAAACCGGATTTTCATTTGTTACACAATCCCGTTCTCATCTTCCGCGCGAAATTGGTGGAGTGATCTGGTTCGGCGTTGATGATACATATATGACCGTTTATTCACCGATGTATTGTTCGATTAAAGAAGTGCCGTATAATTATAAAGTAGGATTAGCCTCGTTGCATCATTTTAATTGGGATTCTGTCTTCTGGCTTTTTAATTTCGTTTCAACTTATGTTTACCCGCGTTACTCATTGGTGATCGGAGATATTCAACTTGTTCAAAATGAATTAGAGGGACAATATCTTACTAATCAGCAGTCCATCGAAAATACAGCTATAACATTATTCAAAAATTCCAAAGAAGAAGCGATTGATTTCCTTACAAATTATTCTGTCGGGTGCGGAAAAAATACTTACGATACCTGGAAAAAAATGAGTGAAGAATTGATGTGGCGATACAACGACGGAGTTGTAAAAAATAAAGATGGAGAATTGAATCGCGTCGGTTATCCGGAAGAATTTAGAAAATTGATGGCAGAAAAGGACGGTGCCGGATTATTAATGAAGCAGATCAACAATCCGAAGGAAAACGAAATACAGTACAAGCGTCAAGTCAAATTGGCGGATGAATGTGTATCGAAGAAGGAATATGATAATTCTAAAAAATATTACAATGAGGCTTTGAAATTAAAACCGGAAGAAAGCTATCCAAAATCTCAAATTGAAAAGATTGATAAAGTGTTAAAATCAATTTCGGAAATTCATGACGCTGAATTTTCAATTAAATAGGTTTTTTCTTTAACAAAAAGATTTACCTGAGAGGCAGTTATGTTTAAAACTGAAGATAATAAGTATTTAGTGACATTCAATTCTACATTTAAAATTAAAAATGTGAAAACGTTTCCACCGGAAGATGCACCCGGTAAAAATGAATGTAAGGAATTATTAGATGATCTTGTTGAAGAATTGAAAGAACTTCAAGATAAATTGTATGCTTCAGATAGTTATTCCCTACTTTTAATTTTTCAAGCAATGGATGGGGCAGGCAAGGATAGCACGATAAGGGCGGTTATGAGTGGAATAAATCCCGCCGGTTGCCAGGTTTATTCATTCAAGCAACCTTCCCGCGAGGAACTCGATCATGATTTTCTATGGCGCACTGCTAAGTGTTTACCCGAGCGGGGAAGAATTGGAGTCTTTAATCGAAGTTATTACGAGGAAGTTTTGGTTGTTCGAGTTCATCCGGAATATCTTGCAGGAGAAAAATTACCGGACGGATTTAATCATGAAAATTTTTGGAAACATAGATTTGAAACAATCACAGATCATGAAAAACACCTGGCAAGGAACGGAACTGTGATTTTGAAATTCTGGCTCAATGTTTCAAAGGATGAACAGAAAAAAAGATTTTTAAAACGTATCGATGAAGCGGAAAAGAATTGGAAATTTTCACCGCAAGATGTTTCTGAAAGAAAATATTGGAACGATTATATGCAAGCCTATGAGGAAATGTTAAATGCAACCTCCAAATCGTGGGCGCCGTGGTTTGCTATTCCGGCTGATAATAAATCGTATGCCCGACTTCGAGTGGCTGAAATCATAGTAGAAAATTTGAATAAATTGAATTTGGAATATCCTGAAATAAAAGAAAGCGACAGAAAAAAATTTGAAGAAATGCGCTATATTCTATTATCAGAGTAAATGATAGATTTACATAAAGAAGGTTACAATTATTTGTCCCATTCATTAGGAGAATTAAAGAAGAAGAATTAAATTTTGGATGAGTGTCTGTCTTAATTTTTTATGGATTGAGAGCTATTATAATTTTGTTTTGGACCCAAATTTTTCTTGACAAAAAGAAAAAAGTAACTTAATTTGCAAACGTTTGCGGTAACGTTTGAGGAAAACATGAAACATAGCACAATTACTGACATTGCAAAAAAATTGGGTGTATCACCTTCCACTGTTTCGCGCGCTTTGAGTGATCATCCAGACATTAGTCCGGAAACAAAAAGACTTGTTAAGGATTTAGCAAATGAGCTTAATTTCCGTCCGAACGCAATTGCACAGAGTTTAAAAAATAAGCGCACAACTACAATCGGTGTAATCGTACCAGAGATTAAACACGATTTTTTTGCATACGCGATAAGCGGTATTGAAGAGGTCGCATACAATGCAGGCTATACTATTATCGTGTGCCAGTCCAACGAAAGTTATGAACGGGAAGTGGTTAATACAAATTTGTTGATGCACCAAAGAGTTGCAGGAATAATCGTTTCAATTTCACAAAACACAAAACAGGGCGATCATTTTAGAGATTGGATTGAAAGGGGAATTCCGCTTGTGTTTTTCGATCGCGTCTGCAATGATGTTCATGCAAACAAAGTAATTATAGATGACCATCAGAGCGCTGCCAATGCCGTTCATTATTTAATTGAAAAAGGATACAGAAAAATTGCTCATTTTGCCGGGCCGCAAACATTAGAGATATGTCAACACCGTCTTGAAGGATATAAAGATGCATTAAAATATTCCGGTATTGAAATAAATGAAGATTTTATTAAATACGGCGGAATGCACGAAAGCGATGGGTATAAATCGATGGATGACCTGCTTGGAAAAAATCTTATTCCGGATGCGATTTTTGCTGTAACCGATCCTGTTGCCGTTGGTGCATTTCAACGAATTAATGAAGCATGTCTAAGGATTCCGAAGGATATAGCTCTTATCGGTTATTCGAATAATGAGATTACTACCTTATTGAATCCGCCGCTTACCACAATTAATCAACCATCGTTCGAAATGGGAAAGAAGGCGACTGAAATTCTCATTAATATGATTGAGCGCAAAAATGTTTCCAGGGAACCGGAAACAGTCGTGCTTAAATCTGAATTGATTATAAGAGCCTCAACTTAAAAAGTTTTTAATCTTTATAAGGAAAATTTATGGAAGCAATCGGACTATCAATAGTAGATTGGATTATTATTCTAATCTATTTTGCATTTGTTCTCGGCATTGGTTTTTATCTACGCAAGTTTACTACAAGCGAAGAGGATTTCTTCCTGGCCGGACGTAAAAACAGTTCGTGGGTTGCTGGACTCGCGTTTCTATCGGCAAATCTCGGCGCTCTTGAGTTGCTTGGAATGACAGGTAATACATTCAAATACGGAATGTATGTTGCTCATTTTTATTGGATAGGCGCTATTCCGGCAATGATATTTCTCGGCGTTTACATGATGCCGTTTTATTACAGCAGTAAGATTAAATCAATCCCGGGTTATCTAAAATTGCGCTTTGACGAAAAGACAAGAGTGCTGAACGGAATTGCATTTGCAATAATGACACTTCTCGTTTCAGGAATAAACCTGTATGCAATGGCACTTGTGCTTCATACATTTTTAGGATGGAATTGGGATATCAGTATGTGGGTATCTGCAGTTACTGTTGCAGCTTATGTTTACCTGAGCGGATTAATGTCCGCGATTTTCACAGAGATAATTCAGTTCTTTTTAATTTGGTTTGGACTGTTCCTCGTTTCAATTCTTGGAATTCTTGAAATTGGAAGCGTGGACCAGATATTAAATCGACTACCTGATTCGATGAATACATTATGGTCTACTTCGGGCGATCCAACACAGAACGGAATGCTGATTCATTGGGCAGGTATCGTACTTGGATTAGGTTTTGTGCTCTCGTTCGGATATTGGACAACAGATTTTCTTGTTGTTCAGCGTGCTTTTTCCGCAAAGGATTTAAGAGCCGCACGAATAACTCCGCTTCTTGCTTCATTCTTTAAGATGGCGCTGCCGTTCATTGTAATCCTTGCCGGATTAATTGCAATAGCTCTATCAAACGATCCTAACAGTGGATTCAAATTGCTTGAGGACGGAGGTCAAGTTAATTATGACTCGGCTCTACCATTGCTGATAAAAAGATATTATCCAACCGGCTTGATTGGATTAGGAGTAACAGCTCTGCTCGCCGGATTTATGGCTGGACAAGCCGGCAACATCAGCGCATTCAATACAGTCTGGACTTACGATATTTATAAATCCGTTTTGAATAAAAAAGCATCGGATGCTCATTTGTTAAAAATGGGAAGAGCATCAACAATAGTTGGTGTTATAATTTCTCTCGGTACCGCTTATTGGGCTAAAAGTTTTCCAAGCATAATGGACTATATGCAAGCAATTTTTTCATGGGTGAATGCACCGTTATTCGCTACGATGCTGCTTGGTATGTTTGTCTGGTGGATTACTCCCAATGGAGCTTTTTGGGGTTTGGTTGTCGGAATGTCTTCTTCATTTTTAATGTGGATGGGAGTAAAATTCCATTGGTTCAATGAAAGTTTAATCACGATGACGAGTGTTCAAAGCGATATGGCAGCAAACTTTTGGCGGGCATGGTGGGCATGGCTCCTATGCTTCGGCATAACAATCTTAATTAGCTTATTCACTAAGAAAAAACCGAAAGAAGAGTTGGTTGGTTTGGTTAAGGGATTGACGGTAGAAACACACGATTCGGATTTGCCATTTATCAAACGACCGGGATTTATTGCGCTAATATCTTTTATAGTGTTTGTAATTCTAAATTTATTATTCTGGTAAAAATTCTGAGGAACGCCCGCCTTGAACAACAAGGTCGGGCAGGAAGTGACGAAGAATCTAATATTTTTTTTATGATTTCTCGATGCTTCACTCCTCTCAAGTTAGTTTGATAAAATGGTTAAAGAAAAAGAAAATAGTGTGATTCCGATAGAGAGTATCGAACTGAAAATTTTCTCTTTCCGCAATCAAAGAGTAATGATCGATTATGATTTGGCTCAACTTTACGGTGTTACGACTAAAAGACTCAACGAACAGGTTAAAAGGAATATAGATCGATTTCCTCAAGATTTCATGTTCAAGATAAATAAAAAGGAGAAAGATGAACTGGTCGCAAATTGCGACCACTTTGGCATGTTGAAATTTTCATCTTCGTTGCCTTATGCTTTCACTGAACACGGGACAATTATGTTGGCATCGGTTTTAAATAGTGATATAGCCGTTAAAGCAAGTATTCAAATAGTACGAGCATTTGTAAAACTGAGAGTTATAGCATTTACACAAAAGATTTGGTTAATAAAATTAAACAGCTTGAAAAAAAGTACGATTCACAATTTAAAGTTGTTTTCGAAGCTATCAAACAGTTAATGGAACAGCCTAAAAAGCTTGAAAGAAAAATTGGATTTTAATAAAACTCGCAGAGGAGAAATTATCTCTTATGCAAAAAAATGGAGCAAGATAATGAAACCAATCTGGTATTTTGTTGGAATAATTTTAATGTCAATGGGCGGAATTATTTTTCTTACGGGGATATATCTTGTCTTTAATCCGCCGGTTGAAAAGACTGTATTATTCAATACCCATCCTAATATTTGGTGGGGAATAATAATGGTTGTGTTTGGCAGTATCATGTATTTTAATATGAGAAAAAAGACTGTCGAATAAGTTCTGATTCGCTGAATAATATTTGCTGTTCACCAATGTGTAATATTTTTAATTACGTATAAAATGTATTTGAATAAATTCCGGAGTTATTGTGGAGTATGCTGTAAAAATTAAAAAGAAATTTGAAGAATTATTTGGAACGGAACCTTTTTTAGTTTGTTCACCCGGACGAGTTAATTTAATTGGCGAACACACGGATTACAATATGGGATTTGTTCTTCCGGCGGCTATAGATAAGGCAATTTATTTTGCTATTGCGCCTAATGGAGGAACCGAATGCACACTTTATTCAGTTGATATGGATGACACTTTCAAATTTTCTACATGTTGTTTAGAATTTTCGGAGAAGCATTGGGTAAACTACCTAATGGGAGTTGTTGATCAACTGAAGAAACGGGGGCATGAGATAAATGGTTTTAACTGTGTATTCGGAGGTGATATTCCGATCGGCGCCGGTCTTTCATCGTCGGCTGCAATAGAAGCAGGGCTTGCTTTCGCATTGAATGATATTTTCCGTCTGGGCATAGAGAAAATGGAACTTGTACGATTAGCCCAAAAAGCCGAAAACGAATTCGTAGGTGTGCAGTGTGGAATAATGGATCAGTATATTAATATTTTTGGCAAAGCAGGTAATGTTTTACGGATCGACTGCCGCTCGCTTGATTATGATTACTTCCCGTTTGATTTTGATGACATCTCTATTGTTTTATTTAATACAATGGTTTCGCATTCACTTGCCTCGTCCGAATATAATCAGAGAAGAAAAGAATGCGCCGCAGGTGTGGAAGTTATTCAAAAGAAATATCCCAATGTGAAAAGCTTGCGGGATGTTTCTATTGAAATGATCAGAGAGTACGCTGAGATTTTAAACCCGGTTATTTATAAGCGATGCAAATACGTTGTTGAAGAAAATGATCGCCTGATAAGAGCATGCGATTCATTGAACAAAGGCGATCTGAAAACTTTCGGTAATCTCATGAATGAAACCCACGAAGGACTAAGTAAAGATTACGAAGTCAGTTGTGAAGAGTTAGATTATCTTGTTGAACTTACAAAAGAAATTCCGGAAGTGTATGGCTCGCGAATGATGGGTGGCGGCTTTGGCGGCTGCACAATCAACCTCATTGAAAATGGAGCTGTTGAAAAAGTAAGTAATTATGTAAGTGAAAAATATAAAATGAAGTTCAATAACGAACCGAAAATTTATATAACAAAGATTCATGACGGTACTCAGATTATCCGGGATATTTAATTGAAGAATAGTGAACTAAATAATTTTCCGCACCGCAGGAAAAATATTTTAACAGGCGATTGGATTTTAGTTTCGCCGCACCGGACAAAGCGCCCTTGGCAGGGAGATGTTTCCAAACCGGATGAAAATGTTCGTCCCGCTTACGATCCCGAATGTTATTTGTGTCCGGGAAATAAAAGAGCGAACGGGGAATTCAATCCCGATTATAAAAGTACATTTGTATTCACAAACGATTTTTCATCGTTGCTGGACAACATTCCAACTTCCAATTATAATAGAAACGATTTGCTTGTTGCCAAGAGTGAAATTGGAATCAGTCGTGTTGTGAATTTTTCACCCCGTCACGATCTCACCTTAGCGGAAATGGATGTTGATGATATCCATAACGTAATTTCCGTTTGGCAGGATGAATACAAAACTCTCGGTTCTCATCCGAAAATCAATCATGTACAGATTTTTGAAAACAAAGGATTGATGATGGGAAACAGCAATCCTCATCCCCATTGCCAGATTTGGTCGCAGCAGAGCATTCCTACTGAAGTGCAAAAGGAATTAAAAAAATTCAAAAACTATTATTCTAAAAATAAAAGAAGTCTGCTCGCCGACTATCTCAAGTTGGAGTTGAAGTTGAATGAGCGAATTGTATTCGAAAATTCTTCCTTCGTGGTTTTAGTGCCATATTGGGCAACTTGGCCTTACGAAACGTTAGTGGCTCCTAAACGAAAAATAGTAAGCATTCTTCATCTCAAAGAAAATGAAAAGCGGGAATTTGCAGTAGCTCTAAAAGTGGTTACTACGAAGTACGACAATTTATTCCAAACATCATTTCCATATTCATTTGGGATTCATCAGTCTCCGACGGACGGGAGAGATTATAAGGAATACCATTTCCATGCTCATTACCATCCCCCATTGTTACGCTCAGCATCCATTCGTAAATTTATGGTCGGTTACGAATTATTAGCGGAACCGCAGCGCGATATTACTCCCGAATACAGTGCGGGTGTCTTAAAAGAATTACCTATTACTCATTACAAACAAAGAAAAAAATGACAAATACAAAAGTTTTGGTTACCGGCGGCGCCGGATATATTGGAAGTCACATCGTTAATGATTTGATTGAAAACAATTATGAAGTAATTGTACTTGATAACATGTCAACAGGCAATAAGAATAACATTCATCCCGATTCTATTTTTATAGTCGGCGATATCAAAGATGATAATACTTTGCAGAATGTTTTTTCACATAATGTTGACGCTGTGTTTCACTTTGCAGCGCACAAAGCAGTGGGCGAGTCGATGATGAATCCTATGAAATATGCGGTGAACAACATCAGCGGTACAATTAATCTATTAAAGAAAGCTGTTGAACACGGTGTGAAGAATTTCATATTCTCATCATCGGCAGCAGTTTATGGTCCGCCTGTGTTCCTTCCAATCACGGAAGAACATCCTCTTAATCCGATGAATTATTACGGTTATACTAAAGTTGCGATTGAGGAAAATCTGAAATGGTTTTCCGAATTGACCGATTTACGTTATGCCGCACTAAGATATTTCAATGCTACAGGCTATGATATTCGCGGCAGAGTAAAAGGACAGGAAAAGAATCCGGCAAATTTATGCCCGGTAATTATGGAAACACTTTGCGGAATGCGAGAACAAATGGAAGTTTTCGGGGATGATTACGATACTCCCGACGGCACTTGCATACGGGATTACATTCATGTAAATGATTTATCAACCGCTCATTTAAAAGCATTGGAATATATCAAGGAAGAAAAGAAAAATCTTGTTGTAAATCTTGGCACAGGCAACGGTTATTCAGTAACGGAGCTAATTAATGCTGCTGAAAAAGTGAGTGAAAAGAAAGTGAATTACAAAATTTCAGGAAGACGCGCCGGCGATCCGGCAAATTTAATTTCGGATTATTCGCTTGCAAAGAAACTAATGAATTGGGAAGCTGTTTATTCCGACCCCGAAACAATCTTTAAATCAATGCTGGGTGTTTACTTTAACAAAATGTAGAATAACATGAAAAAAATATTTGGTCTTGCGCTTTTGTCTTTATTACTCATCAACACGGTTTATCCGCAGAGCAGTATTGATGTAAACAAGTACATCGAAAATCCGCGCATTTTCAGCGAGAATAAAGAAGAGTCTGCCGCCATAATTATCCCGCACGATTCACATCAATCAGCAATCAATTACGATATTAAAAAATCATCTTACTACCAATCACTAAATAGCGACTGGAAATTTAAGTGGCAAATAAATCCTTCTTTAGTTCCAGACAATTTTTATGAAACGAAATTTAATGATGTAGAATGGAATGATATCCCGGTTCCATCCAACTGGCAGATGCAAGGTTACGATCATCAAATGTACAGGAATATCCCTATGGAATTTGAGCCGTACGATCCTCCGATGGTTACCGATGACATAAATCCCACAGGATGTTACCGGACGAAATTTACAATACCGGATAATTGGCAAGATCGAAAAACAATTTTACATTTTGACGGTGTTCAATCAGCGGCTTTTATTTGGGTGAATGGAAAGTATGTTGGATATCATGAAGATGGAATGACACATGCCGAATTCAATATCACGGAAAAATTAAATGACGGAGAAAATCTTCTTGCTGTAATGGTTCTCCGCTGGTCCGACGGTTCGTACCTTGAAGACCAGGATATGTTTCGCTTCTCTGGGATTTATCGCGATGTTTACGTTTTCTCAAAACCGAAAATTTGTTTGAACGATCTTTTTATCAAAACTGATCTCGATGAAAAGTATGTCGATGCAAATTTAATTCTCGATCTTTCGCTGAAAAATTATACCTCGAAACCTGAAAAAGTTTTTGTGAAATACTCTCTTTTCGACAAAGATAAAAAGTTAGTTTTTGAAAACACTACCGATGTTCTCGAAATAAATGATAAACTCTCAACCACGGTCGAACAGAATGTTATATCACCTTTAAAATGGTCGGATGAAAAACCGAATCTTTATACTCTTGTTATCGAACTGCTGAATGAAAAAAATGAGTCGCTGGAAATTATTAGTAAGCGTGTTGGTTTCCGTGAATTGGAAGTAATGAACGGTATCGCATTACTGAACGGAATGCCGGTTTATTTTCGCGGGACAAACAGGCACGAAATAGATCCCGAAGGTGGTAAGACTCTTTCTCGTGAAATGATGATTAAGGATATAAAATTACTAAAGCAGTTTAATTTCAATTCTGTTCGAACATGTCATTATCCGAATGATCCGTTGTGGTATGATCTATGTGATGAATATGGAATATTATTGCAGGACGAAGTGAATGCAGAATGTCATTATACTGAAAATGAATTCCCGAAACGGGAAGATTATCTCGATGCATTCATGGACAGATTCATTCGAATGGTTCAGCGCGATAAAAATCATCCCTCGGTTGTAATGTGGAGTACCGGCAACGAGTGCGGACTCGATGTACCGCATTATAAAATGGCGGAGTACATAAAGCAATTTGATCCAACTCGATTTTTGATGCATCAATCAAACTGGCCCGACGGCGAAGCGCCATATGTTGATATTATTGGTCCGCGTTATCCTACACCATCGCGTTTACGACAAATTGGTTTGGCAACCGACAAGCCAGTTGTGATGGGCGAGTATGCGCATGCAATGGGAAGCAGCCTCGGACATTTCGATGAATTTTGGGAAACGATTTATTCCATTCCAAAATTACAGGGCGGATACGTGTGGGATTGGGTTGACCAGGGATTGAATGTGAAGTCCCGTTTCGTAAAAGATTATTCGAATAATGATGTCCAGTGCGGAGTAATGGGCAATCCCGAACTTGTTGACGGAATGAATGATAAAGCTATAAAATTAACCGGATTAGATGATTGGATTGAAATTTATGACGATCCGCGACTTGATATTAGAGGAAAATATTTGGCGATTGAATTTTCACTCAAACCTCAAAAATTTTATTCTGAAAGTCATCTCGTAACAAAAGCAATGCAATTTGGAGTAATTCAAACAACTGTTGATACACTTTGCTTTTATATTAACGGTTACCGGAATAAATTAAAAGTACAAGTGCCGGAAAATTGGTTTGAAAAAAATCATGATGTAAAAGCGGTTTACGATGGAAAGGCAATGCAGCTTTCAGTCGATGGAATTTTACTCGGTTCAAAAAATTACGACCAACCAATCCGGAGTTCACATTATCCGATAAATATCGGGAGAGATTCATATAAAGATAATGATCAGCATTTAGGCTGGCTTGCTAATTGCATATTTGATGAAGTAAAAATTTCTGATTCGATTAAAGATGATGAACCCATTCTCTGGCTTAAATTTGATGAGATAACGGATGGTGCAAATTATTTCACTTACGGCATCAGTCCGTTTTGTCACAACGGAATGGTAACTCCGGATAGAAAACCCCAGCCGGAATTATGGCAGGCAAAACACAGCATGTCGCCGGTTAGATTTTATTCGGACAATCCTCGATCCGGGAAATTCACTGTTGTAAATAAATTCTCTTTCACAAATCTCAATGAGTTTGATATTGAATGGAAAGTGTTGAAAGACGGCGTTGTTGAAAATTCAGGAACAGTTGATCTTGATGTTGAACCACAATCCGAAAAAGAATTTAATATCCGAGTGCCGGGAAATTACGAGGAGTTCAAAAACTACATCCTTGAGTTTAGTTGTAAGATGAAAAACGATGAACCATTCCGTGAGAAAGGATTCGAAGTTGATTTTCAACAGTTTGTTTTATCTGAGGCAAAACTTTTTAAGGGTGCGATGTCAAATAATAACAACGAACCGAAAATAAAAATAACTGAAGATGATGAAAGTCTATTAATCGGTGAAAATGAATTTCGATATGTCATTAATAAATCCTCGGGAGCGTTTAGTCTTTATAAAAAAGATGAGGTCCTCATAAAGGACTTAGTTCCGAATGTTTGGCGAACTCCTATCTCAAATGAAAAAGTTGATTGGGGAAAAGCTGAAGCGGAAGATTGGTACAGAATGGGTTTAAATAAACCTGAAATAACAGTTGAAGAAATTGAATACGATAAAGAAAAAGAATCGATTGTTGCCTCGGTAAAAATAAAATCAATTATTACTTTTCCAGGAAGTAGCGATTTAATAATCAATGAACTTGCATATACACTTAAAGGTGCGAATGAATTTGAAATACATCATGATATGACTCCCGTCGGATATTTCGAAATGAGCTGGATGCCATGTATGGGACTCGCATTTGAAGTTCCGGATAAATTTCAAAATATTAAATGGTACGGACACGGACCGTTTGAAAACTTTAACGACAGATGCACCGGCTCGCGGATTGGTCTGCATTCCGCTGTAATTGACTCGATTCAAAATCCGTATCAAGAACCGCAGGAGTACGGGAATTATTCAGGGGTGACACGATTTGAAATAAAGAATGAGAAGGATGAAGGAATCGCTGTGTCATCTTCCAACCCGATCGATTTTTGTGCATCGCAGTTTTACAATTTGGATCGTGCGAAATTTACTTATCAATTATTGCAGGATGATTTTTCGCGCGTTAAGATTAGTTACGGTATGACGGGAGTAGGCGATACGCCGAATCCGGTTATGCCGCAGTACAGGGTTTATCCTAAGAAATACTCAAATACAATTTCCATTTTTTGTACAAAAAGTAAGTAGCTGAAAATGATTTTGGCGAGTAAAAAACACAGGATAAAAATCTCACTAACCGCAAACGTTTGCGGATCAGCATATCCATTTTTCTTTTTCGTTTTGATCTTTGTTACTTCGGTTGCTGCCAAAAATCAAGATGATACTCTGGCAGTAATCGGCAATAGAATTATTACTTCAAATCAATTTATTACTAATTACAAAGAAAAATTGACGAAGCTCGGTCTAACCGATAACGGTGAGATTCGCCAAAAATTTTTAATGGATTTAATTCGTGACGAAATACTAATCACCGAGGCCAGGTCGCTCGGTATGGACACGGCATCAAATGCTGTCGTAGAAAAACAAAGAATTAAAACACAGCAGCTACTGAACTCATACTCCGAAAAACATTTGGCTTCGGAAATAAAAATATCGGAAGATGATCTAAAGCTTTTGTTTATCCGGGTAAACACAAAATTGAATGTACGGCATTTGTTTGCTGAAACACTGGAAGATGCAAATTTTCTTTACAACGATTTAATGAGCGGAAAAAGTTTTGAAGAACTTGCCAAAAAGATATTCAATGACGCCGCACTTAAAAACAGCGGCGGATTGCTCGGTTATATTTCGTTCGATGAAATGGATCCCGAATTTGAAAAAGCCGCATTTGCATTGCAGCCAGGTGAAATTTCCAAACCGGTTAAAACGGTTTATGGGTACAGTATCATAAAAGTTGAAGATGTGTTTCAGAATCCGTTTGTGACGGAAAGTGAATATTTAAAAGCACACGACAGATTATTGGCGCTCGCAAAAAAGCGAGCCTTCGAGGACGCGGTTAAAAAATTCACAAGCGATACACGAAGTAAGCTCTCAATCAATTTCAATGAAGTATTCATATCGAGAATATTCGATCAAGTTAGGAACGGACAGTTAGGAAACCTGATCGAAAAAAATAAATTGTTTTCTTCCGATGAAATGAAAGAGACTACTGTTTATTCAAAGAATGGAAATTGGACTTTAGAAAAGCTATTTACTGCGATTCAAAGCACACAGGATAAGCAGCGAAATTTTATACGGACTCGCGAAAACCTCGAGGATTTTATTGCCGGACTTGTCATCCGCGAGTATATTGTCGACGAAGCCGAGAATGAAAAACTTAACAGTGAACCGGGTTTTAATGAAAAAGTAGAATATGATTTTGATACTTATTTATTAACTGCGCTTGAAAGCGAACTTAAAAAAGAAATAAAAATCCCTTCGGACACTATCAAATCCTATTATCAAAAACATTTTAATGAATTTTTAACGCCGGCAGAAATTAGGTTGAGTTCTATACTTGTCGCTGATAAATCTGTTGCGGATTCGGTTTGTCAGTGGCTGAAGGAAGGAAAGAAGTTCGAAGGGATTGCGATGAATTATTCAACACAAAGACTTACTGCCGTAAAAGGAGGAGATATTGGATTTTTCAAAAAAGAAGAATTAGCAGATCTCGGCGAACCGGTCTTTTCGTTATCGCCCGGGGAATGGATGGGTCCGGTGGAGGACAACGGCAATTTTCTTTTTTTGAAATGTACCGGTTATAAAAATCCGGTTTCAAAAACTCACGATGAAGTTTATACTGAAATTGAAAATTCACTTGCTGCATTAGAGTGGTTCAAATACAGGAATCAAATTACGGACTCACTCCAGGCAAAATTCCATGTGCAGTTGTTTATACAGACATTAAAATCACTGAAATTATAATTAATAGAAGACTCAATATGAAACGAGTTATAATTAATTCCACACTGATTTTTATACTTATCGTTGCGGGAGTAGTGTCGGCGCAAAGTTCCGGTAAGATTACCGGCAAAGTAACCGATGCGGCAACCGGAGAACCAATTATCGGCTGCAACATCGTGCTTGAAGGTACCAATTACGGTGCGGCATCCGACATAGACGGCGAGTATATAATTGTGAAGGTACCATCCGGCTCTTACAATGTTATCGTGACTTTTATCGGTTATTCAAAATTAACGATGCGGGATGTACGGGTGCTTACAGACCTCACAACAAAAATCGATTTCCAACTGACATCTGCCGATGTTACGCTTAACCAGGAAATCTTTGTCGTAGCAGATGCGCCGTTAATCAAAAAAGACTTGACTGCTACCGAATCGAGAGTTACCGCCGATGAGATAAAGAAAATTCCGCTGCAGGATTTAAATCAACTTATCAGTATGCAAGCAGGCGTAAATAGAGATCAAAACGGCGGCATCCATATCCGCGGCGGTAGATCGAGCGAGGTATCATATCTCATTAACGGAATAAGCATCACCGATGATTATTCCCGGTCGCAGGCATTGACCGTTGAGACCGAATCCATACAGGAATTGCAGGTGATAAGCGGAACATTTAATGCCGAATACGGAAACGCGATGAGTGGCGTTGTTAACGTTGTTACAAAAACCGGCGGAACAAAATTGAGCGGTAATCTCGAAATGTGGACCGGCGATTATTTCAGCAATCACACGGATATTTTCTGGGATCTTGACAAAGTGAATCCGTTTGCCAATTATAATTTTCAAGGATCATTGGGCGGACCAATCTTATCCGACAAATTGAGATACTTTGCTACTGCCCGAAGATATTATAATGACGGATACATTTACGGAACCAATAAATATAATCCGCAAGGCAGAGGAAAATTTGAAAACGGTTCTTTCGTCGAAACTCCCGGCGACGGTTCAGTTGTTTCGATGAATTCAACCGATAGATGGAGCGGGCAGGGAACACTGGTTTGGAATTTATCGAGTGCATTTACTTTGCAGGTTGATGCATTCGGAAGTACAGAATCCAACCGGTATTACAATCACTTTTATCGTTTGAATCCCAACGGCGACAAAGGCGGGAAGAGCATCGGCTACAGTGTATTTTCCAAACTGACTCATTTGGTAATGGAGAATACTTACCAGGAGTTAACCTTCGCTTATAAATTCAACGATTACAATTCTAAGCTTTATGATGATCCATACGATTCGCGTTATGTTCATCCCGATTCACAAAATGTAGAGGGATTCCACTTTTCACGTGCAGGCACCAACATGAATCGATTTCAAAGGAATACAACAAGCAAAATTCTGAAATGGGATATCACAAGTCAGTTGACAAAAATACATTTAGCCAAAGCTGGTGTAGAGGTTCAGTTCGATAAATTATTTTATGAGAACATTAATTTAATCCCGGCGCTAAATGAGAACGGGCAGGAAATTTTTCCGTTCGTTCCTTCAATCCCGGGTATCGATGAAACCAATCATGATTTGTTTGAAAGGAATCCGTTCAAATTCAGCGCTTACTTTCAGGATAAAATCGAACTCGACAATTTGATTATTAATTTCGGATTGCGTTTTGATTTGTTCGACCCGAACGGAAGAATTCCTATCGATAGCGAAGACCCGAATATTTTCAATCCATTTAAAATGGAAAATACATATCACGATTTGAACGGTGATGGCAAGATAGGATTGGATGAACAGACAGTCTCAAACAAACTTACTGTAGCCGAACGCGAAACTTATTGGTACAAAGAAACCTCAGTAAAAACTCAGTTGAGTCCGCGACTTGGTGTTGCGTATCCGATTACCGATAAAGGAATCATCAGATTTTCGTACGGTATCTTTCAACAGATTCCTGAATACAGCCAGCTTTATCTCGGTGATCAATTTAAATTATCAACTGCGCAGGGCGTTCAAGGCCCGTTTGGAAATAACGATTTGAATCCACAGCGCACGACAATTTACGAACTCGGTTTGCAGCAGCAATTCTTTGATGACTTTGCAGTTGATGTTACTGCATTTTACAGGGACATCCGCGATTGGATTTCTTCGAGCCAGCCGATACCCACATTTGTTGCCGGTGTTGCGTATTCACAGAGGATTAACCGCGACTTTGCAAATGTTCGAGGAATTACTCTTGCAGTAAATAAAAGATTTTCAGATTACTATTCATTCGGGATTGACTACACTTTCCAAATAGCTGAAGGCACTAACTCCTCGCCGGACGAAGAATATTTTGCACAGGTAAACGGCTCCGAGCCGACGCGTTATTTAACACCTCTTACGTGGGATCAAACACACACTTTGAATATAAATGCTTACGTGGGTGAGGCAGATTGGGGAGTAAGTGTTGTTTCAAGTATAAATACCGGGCAGCCTTATACACCCACGGCAATTGCCGGAGCCTATACCGGAAGAAATATAATTACGGGTTTGGCTGAAAACAGCAGACGCAAACCGCTGCTTGCAAAAATTGATCTTGAACTTCACAAGGATTTCGAATTCAGCGGGCTCACATTCCAATTCTTTTTGAAAATATTCAACCTGCTCGATGCCAAAAATCCGATCATTGTTTTCGGCGATACCGGCAAACCCGATTTTACTTTGCAGGAAGATCAGGTTACTTCGTATGATCAATACTGGTTCGATTATCCCAATTATTACAGCGAACCGCGAAGCTTTTATTTCGGAACAAAAATTTCATTGTAAGAAAAAGCAACGGAAAATAAAATGACAAATAAGAAATACATTTTAATGTTTATAATCTGGATCGGAGTCGGTTTATCAATCACCGCGCAATCGATTACATACACTCCTTCCGATTTCAGAGGCGATCCGGTTTTGAGGCGTTACTCACAGGTTGACGGAAACAATATCCGGACTTCAATTTTCAATTCCGGTTATAGCGGAAAGCCCGATAACGTTGCCGATTATGTTGCTTATGAATGGCCGAAGAATACTAACCGGGTTTATATCTCGATAATAAGTATCTGGCTTGGGGGAGAAGTTGTTGATAATACCGGGCAGACTATTAACATTGTTGATATGCCTGTATGGCGAACCGATCCCGCGGGCAACACCTGGAACATGGAACCTGTATCAGGATTTATTAATCCGCAGCAGCAGGAAATCGCACGCAGTGACGATGAAAATTCGTGGCCTACTTTGGAACAAGGAGGCTGGCGCGATAAAAGATCCGATGAACTCGATCCCGGATGGGTCGGTTCCTGGAACGGATTTTTCGGAAAGAATATTTTTAATGCAGACCAGGAATTTTATTATATCACATCCGACGACAAGTACACACGATATCCATATACTCCCGATGAAAGCGATCCTTCACGCGGTGGACTTGGATTACTGATGGATGTCCGCACTCTTGCATGGTCGCAGATATTAATCAGCGATATTATTTTTTCAATTCATGATATAAAAAATGACGGCACTAAACCGATTGATAAGGCATCATTTTTAATTTTCCTTGCTGATTTTGTTGGGGGCGACGGAACCGATGATTACCCGTACGTTGATTTGCAGACTGATATCGCGTTCCTAACAGATGCTGACCGGATTGGTGTTGAAGCATTCGGAAGTGATCCCGTTGGAGTTGCAGCAGTTAAATATATTGAAACACCGGGCAATCAGGTTGACGGAATTGATAACGATGGTGATGCGGATGATGATGTATCTTTATTATCAAGCATCGGCGGCGATCCCGAACAATTAATGCCGCACTTTACCGCGAATGATTTTGGTGCACGGACAATTCTTCCGGGTGAGAAAATTGTTCTGATTGAACCTGTTACTTTTAATAGAGTGATTACGACTTATCCCGCCGGGGGAGGTACGGTAAAAAGTCTTGATAAAGAATATGTTCTCCCCTCGGAGGGAATTACGGTAGTTGAAGATACAATCGCAAATTCTTATGATGATGATTTCGACGGATTGATTGATGAAAAAATTTCGCTTCACCTTGAACGGTACGATGAAATTACACAGACTTCGAAACCGGTTAGGTACATAAACTATCTGGCTAATCAAGTTGGTGATACATTAAAACGAGGATTTGTTCTCCCCGGGAAAAATCTTGAACAAAATTATACGAATGTTGCGCCGATGATTGATGAATCGCGGGATGATGGATTTGATAATGACAATGATTGGGATGCATTCCTGGATGATAACGGATTGGATGGAGTGCGCGGTTCGGGAGATACAGGTGAGAACGATGGTGTGCCGACGAGCGGCGCCGGTACGGATTTCCCGGGTGAACCGGGTATCGACAAGACCGATGTTTCCGAGACTGATTTAATCGGTATTACAAGCGCTGTTCAGGTTCCGGTTGGACAAATCAATTTTGGTCGCGCACCCGACAAAGGTCTTTGGGATGTAATGATGGTGCCGGGCATAATCGATTTGGTAAGATCGATAGGTGAGTTTGATACATTTGTTTCTTCTGCATTCTTCCCGATACTTCCCGGTGAGCGCCAGAGGATGGCTGTTGCGGTTGCAATTGCAGGTGGCGGTAACACAAAAGATGCCGATATCGAAAGTGTAATCCGTAAACAGAAACAAGCCGAAACTGCCTACAATGCCGATTATCAGTTTGCGCAAGCGCCATTGCAAGTTACGCTCACTGCTGTCCCCGGTGATAACCAGGTTAGGCTTTACTGGGACGACATTGCCGAAAAATCTTTTGACAGATATATAAATAAAATAGGCGGGAACGGAGCCGACTTTGAGGGATACAGAATTTATAGAGCTACCGATGCAGCTTTCCAGGATGCGAAAATTATAACCGATGCATACGGTGTCGAAACGTTGATGAAAGAAATTGCTCAGTTCGATTTGAACGATGGAATAAAAGGACTGCATCCAACGGATATAAATGGAGTGAAATTTAATCTTGGAAATGACACCGGACTTAGACATGAATATATTGATCGGGATGTAGTGAACGGACAAAGATATTTTTATGCGGTTACCGCCTACGATTTCGGTTATGAAACAGCAGATATTCCTCCAACCGAAACCCCGGTGAGGATAAATGTTGATGTTGACGGTACAATAACGTACGGAACGAACATCGCGATGATACGCCCGACCGAAGATGCCGCCGGTTATCTTCCACCGGAAATTGAATCATTTGAACATACAACGGGCGGTGCAAGCGGATCAATTGATATCGAGGTCATTGATCCGTACAATCTTAAAAGCGGTAATGAATATGAGATTTCATTTACGGACTCCACTTTTAAAATTAACAATAAGGATATTGTAAAGACAAAATCGTTCTCGTTAAAAAATCTAACGGAGAATAATTTCCTCTTTGAGGATGATACAACCGTGAGTAACGGGATGGAACTTCTAGTAAAGGAAGGCTTCAGGTTAAAGTTCGATAATGTTGAAGAGATAGCGATTAACACCGCAAGAACAGGATGGAATTCCTCCGATGTTTACTCATTTGATTTTGAGCCTGTTACATTCCTCTCAATTAAAGGAATTCAAAAACCATCGGATTATAAAATCATCTTCGGTGATGTTGGGACCGCAACTTCGATTGACACTGCAATCGGATTCATTGCGCTGCCGGAAAAACAAGTCAACTTCAAAGTAATAAATGTAACGGAAAATAGCGAGATCAAATTTGCCTTCAGCGAATCGGACGGTAACGACGGTAAACTCAGCGTAAATAAAAATAATACCAACTACACAGATGCAATTTATTTCCTCGAGGAGGACGGAACAGGCAAACTGAAATTTACATGGCAGTTTGTACTAAATATCCAAGGAGGAAACCGAAATCCTGAAGCAGGCGATACCGCGAATGTTGTATTAAATAAACCGTTCCTTGCTTACGATACTTACAAATTCAAAATGAAAGGATCATCCATATCGAAAGATAAAGCGGCAGAAGAGTTGAAGGATATAAGAGTTGTTCCGAATCCTTACATTGCCGCAGAAACATGGGAGCCGCGCAATACATTCACAAGCGGACGCGGACCGCGAGAAATTCACTTTATAAATCTGCCCAATCAATGTACCATACGAATATTCAATGTAAGCGGGGCATTGATAAAAACTCTCGAACATGATTCCGCATTCGAAAACGGAACAGCTATATGGGATGTACTCAGCGATGAGAATTTCGAAATCTCTTACGGTGTTTACGTCTATCATGTCGATGCGCCCGGCATCGGACAGAAAACCGGAACATTTGCAATTATTAAATAAAAGTTGAATGCCATGAAAAACAAAATAAAAATTGCCGGAATATTTTTAGTCGTTTACTTTTTCATCTTTTTATTTCTTCCACGTAATACATTTGCCGGAGGAGTAAAAAAGATAGGTACAGCAGCAGCAACTTTTCTCAGGATACCGGTCGGTGCGCGAGCCTCCGGGCTTGGCAGCGCCTTCGTTTCAATCGAAGGCGATCCTTCCGCTCAATACTGGAATCCATCGTTGTTGACTTCTGTTAATTCCAATTCTTTGATTATCGATCACACACCATGGATGCCGGGAATAAATTTCGATTATATGGGAATCGTTCTTCCGTTCGAAAGTTTCGGTACTATCGGGATAAGCGCTACAATTCTTCAAACGGATGAAATGGATGTTACTACACCATCAAGCCCGATGGGAACGGGCGAAACATTTACCGCATCAAGTTTTGCGTTGGGATTTTCGTATGCGCGGACACTCACCGATAAATTTTCGATAGGCGGCACATTCAAATATATTCGTGAGACAATTTATAATTCTTCAGCAACAGGAATTGCTTTCGATATCGGTACAATTTATACAACGCCGTTTGCAGGAGTAAGGCTCGGCGCGAGCATATCAAACTTCGGAACAAAGATGCAGATGAGCGGCGAAGATTTAAATGTACGCGTAGACATCGCGCCCGATCAGGAAGGAAATAACCAGAGTATAATTGCCAAATTAAATACGGATGAATTCGATCTTCCGTTAATAATGCGTGTTGGAATATCGGGTGAAGTTTTCAATGATGATAATTTCCGGCTCACTCTCTCGGCAGACGGAGTTAATCCTAACGATAACGGGCAAAGCGTGAATGTCGGCGCTGAAATAGGATTGATAAATGAGATGATTCGATTGCGTGCCGGTTATAAAGATTTATTCCTGGAAAATAATGAAACGGATCTTTGTTTCGGCGTGAGTATTCATGAATTCAAAGTTTACGGCGATGTTTATGTATCATTCGAATATGCATACCAAAACTTTGTTCATCTGCGCGATTCAAATAAATATACGTTGGTAATAAAATTCTAATAAACAAAATGATTTTAAAATCTAATTAGGAGTTATTGTTAAAAAAACAATTTAACATCATCAAAATACAGGGAGACATAATGAAAACAAAAATCAACAATCTTAGAATCCTGGCGCTATTTCTTTTTGTGCTCGGATTGATGAGCAGTTTTACGACTGCTCAGACCGTGAATATCAAGATGAGGTTCAATTCCTCTACATGTCTTGATACTCTTCGTTCATACCACGTTGTGCAGATACGCGGTGAATCAGCCAAAGGAACCACACCGCCTTTAACATGGGACCAAAATACAGGTGTAACCATGACGAACCAGGGCGGCGATTACTGGGAAGCTACATTCCAGGCGCTACCGAACGATACAATCAAGTATAAATTCTGGACCGGTTTTACAACAACACAGGGTACATTCCACTGGAACGGCTGGGAAGGTCCATTAAATCCCGGACTTGGTTTCGATGCCGGTGGTAATCGAGCTATTATCGTTGGTAACACTGATATGGATCTCGACCTGCAATATTTCAATGGTTGGGAAAGCACACTTGATCAATACTGGCGTCCGTATGAAGTAAAAGACGATAGTATTGCCGTTTACTTTAGAGTTAACATGGGTGGTGTTGTTCAAACAGGAAGATTTGATCCGGCAACAATGGGGCCCGTTGGAGTTCGCGGCGGAGCTCCTTTAAGCTGGGATGAAAGTTTAGTCACACTCACCCGGGAAACGAATAGTGTAAACAGTGGATCTTTCTGGTCGGGTGTTGGATATCTTCCAAAAAATGGAGTTACAATTGGAGCCAACCAGGAGTTTAAATTTTACATTGAGAATTCTTCTGATGGCTGGGAGAATGGTATTCCTAATCGGACATTTCTTTTATCCGTGAATTTATTAAATATTGGCGATACAACACTTTCCTGGTACTACTTTGAAAATAAAGCGCCTCGATCCGGCAACCAGGTAACAGGAAATGTTAATTTCAGATTACGGCTCGACGCACTCGAAAAAGCGAACCTGTTCAACCGCGGACTTGGAGACGAAGTGATTGTTATCGGCGCAAAAGGATGGGACCTTTTAGCAAATGCAATCCCGATGACATTCGTGCCTGCAATTCAAGAGTGGATTGCGCAGGAACCTTTTACATTATTCCCGGAGACGCCCATAATTTATAAATACTATATTCGATGGGATACAACGAGAGTCGATCCGGCTCACGCGAATTATATCCCCGGATTAACTCTCGATAACGGCTGGGAAGAACCGGGTGTTACAGGAGGTTCGGATAGAAATTATCTTTTCCAGAATGCAGCCGAACAGACCGTACCCGGAGATTTCGGAGCCGATCAGCAATTCTTCAATAGTCTTCATCCAAACGGTGTGTTAACAACTCCAATCACATTAAGTTTTGCAATTAACATGGCTCCGGCAGCGGATGCCGGAACAAATCCAACCAACACATTATTCAGACCGGGCATTGATACTGCTTATGTTCAATTCGACGGCTGTATGATTCCGATAACTCAAGGCCTATCAATGTATGGAACCGATAACAGGCTCATGCTTGAAGACGACAACGGAGACGGTATTTATACCGGTTCGGTAGATTTAACTGCGCCGACATTCTACCAGGTTTGTTATAGGATTGTATATACATCTTCAACCGGTGAAGTATGGAATGGCGGGGGAGTTCAACTTGGTAGAAGATACTATCAGTATATTGTACCAACGGCAATTACACCTGCTGTAACATGGCCGGCAACATTCCAGCTTGCTCAATTGGATTGGGCGCCCGGTGATTTACCAATCGAAACTCCACCGGATCTCGGTCCGGTTTCGGATGTGGATGAGGAAACATTCGCTACAGTTAACTCATATGAGTTGAGTCAGAATTATCCGAATCCTTTCAATCCTTCAACGGTAATTACATTTTCACTTCCCGAGAAATCCATTGTCAGATTGGAAGTTTACAATATCCTCGGTGAAAAAGTAATCACGTTATTTGACGGTGAACAGACTACAGGAAAACACAGTATTGCATGGAATGCAAAAAATCAATATGGAATTGATGTAGCTTCGGGTGTATATTTGGTTAAGATGAATGCCGGCTCATTCAGTCAAACTAAAAAAATGATGTTGATTAGATAATTGAGGATCGTTATAAAAAAAATATTTCTTTTATTTGTTCTCTGGCAGATTGCAGTTCATCCGCAGTCTGTCGGAGATTTTATTAGGGGAGTGGATATTTCTTCCACTCCTCAAATTGAAGATGCGAACGGACAGTACAAATTGAACGGTGTTGTAATGGACCCGCTCGATATCTATAATCAATTCGATGTGAATTATGTTCGTCTTCGGTTGTGGCATACGCCATCCGATATTTATTGCGGCTTGCAGCAGACACTTGAATATGCAGTAAGAGTAAAAGCAAAGGGATACAAGTTTTTATTAGACATTCATTATTCCGATTGGTGGGCGGATCCGGGCAAGCAGACAAAACCAGCCGCATGGGCTTCGCTTACATTCGAACAGTTAAAGGACAGCGTTTACGCTTATACAAAAGATGTAATTACCGCATTGAAAAATCAAAACACTCTGCCGGATATGGTGCAGATCGGGAATGAAATTGTGGGCGGAATGCTTTGGCCGGATGGAAAACTTTCCGGCACTTCTAATCCGACCTTAGCCTGGCAGAAATTCGGTGAGCTGGTAAAGAAAGGAATACAAGGAGTTAATGATGCTGCCGGTGCAGAGTCTCCGAGAATTATGATTCACATTGACCGCGGCGGAGATAACAGCACTTGCAGATGGTTCTATGATAATCTCATCGCGCAGGGCGCCGAGTTTGATGTTATCGGGTTATCATATTATCCGTGGTGGCACGGAACATTAACTCAGGTTAAAAATAATTTGAATGATTTAGCCGGAAGGTATGGCAAAGAAATCGTGATTGTTGAGACTGCATATCCATGGACTACCGATTATGTTAATGACGGAGTAGGAAATATCGGTTACGATCCGAATGATCTGCTTCCTGGTTATCCCGTCACAGTTAAAGGGCAGAAGGATTTCATAATCGCTTTATCTAATCTTATAAGTGAAACAAACAACGGCAAAGGCATTGGACTTTTTTATTGGGAGCCGGGCTATATTTCCGTTCCGCCCGTTGGTTCGCCGTGGGAGAATTTTGCGATGTTCGATTTTGAAGGCGAAGCCTTAAATTCACTCGAAGCTTTTCAAAATCTCGATAGTCTTCGGTCAATTAATGTAACAATACGTGCAAATACTTCAACAATGAATGACACATTAAAATCAACCGGATTTTTACAGGTGAGAGGAGAAGTCCACGGAATCAGTTCAAGTTTGCTGCCGGGCGGCGAGGCAGTAACGTGGGATGCAGCTTCGCAATTGGTTTTGCAGAATGTTGACGGCGATAATTGGGAATACACTTTTCAAATGTATCCCGATGATGAACTGGAATTTAAACTCTGGGCCGGGCATACTAAAAACAAAGCAACATATTTACGGTTGGGTTGGGAAGGTCCTATTACACCGTTCGACTATTCAAATAAAAATGCGAGACTGTTTACTGCGGGAGACCGCGATACTACACTCGAGATTCAATACTTCAATTCAACCGGTAATTTCGTTTACCAGTATTGGTCGCCGCTAATTAATAAACCGGATTCGGTTGCAGTTATGTTCAGAGTTAATATGGCAAGGCTTATGAAAGACGGAATATTTAATCCGATCATTCATGGCCCGCTGACGGTTCGCGGTGAAGACATAACTTCCGCTGGAATTTTATCCTGGGAAACAAGCAATATCATATTAATAAAAGAGGAACCGAGTGTAGCCGATAATTCTTTCTGGTCGGGAGTTGTCTATTTCCCGAAAGATGAAATTGCTGCCGGGACTAAAATCAAATACAAATATTTTATTGAGAATAGTTCTTTCAACGGATGGGAAAACGATATTGATGATCGTGAATTTTCTTTTCCGAATGCCGACACAACAATTGCATGGAATTTTTTCAATGATGGAATAAAAATTACCGCAATCGAAGATGAAGTGAATCCGATTCCGACAGAATTCATTTTATACCAGAATTTTCCGAATCCCTTTAATCCGGAAACAGTGATAAAGTATTCCATCCCGGAAGTAAAGACGCCATATATGGCGTCTCTACAACATGTATCGCTAAAAGTATTTGATATACTCGGAAGAGAAATTGCTACATTAGTTGATGAATTTCAGGAAGCGGGTATTCATCATTCTACATTCTCCGCTCAGCATTACACTATACCAAGCGGAGTTTATTTTTATCGCATAGTAGTCCATTCGGATAAATTGGAAGCAGGCTCCTATGTTGCTGTAAAAAAATTAATTTTATTGAAGTGATCCTATCTCGAAATAATGAACTGCAGGAGCAAAAATGAAACTGATAAAATTAATCATCGTAATTTTTTCTTTTCCTCTCATTTTAAATGCCCAGCAGATTATAGAAAACTCCAAAGGTGTTTATGTAGATCAAAATGGTGTGATGAGATGGATTGAATCGAAACAAGAAGTAAGTTTATTCGGGGTGAATTATACAACGCCGTTTGCATATTCTTTCCGGGCACATCAAAAACTTGGATTGTCGCTACGGCAGGCAATCGATCTCGATGTTGAGCAAATGGTTCGTCTCGGTTTCGACGCTTTCCGGGTTCATGTATGGGATAGAGAGATTTCGGATAAAGACGGGAATCTTTTACAGAATGAACACCTCAAATTATTGGATTATCTTTTAACCCGGCTTGCTGAAAATAATATCAAAACAATCATCACACCGATTGCCTGGTGGGGTAACGGTTGGCCCGAACCGGATGAACAGACTCCCGGGTTTTCTTCATATTACAAAAAAGTTGAAATGGTAACGGACTCAAATGCCAGGACGGCTCAAAGGAATTATTTGAAACAATTTATTGAGCATAAAAATAAGTTCAACGGGATTGATTATAAGAACGATCCGTCAATCATAGCAGTAGAAATTATTAATGAACCGCATCACCCGGATGATGCTACTGTTGTAACCGGTTATATAAATGAGATGGTGCAGGTACTCCGTGATGCCGGTTTGGCAAAACCTATCTTTTATAATATCTCTGAAAATTGGAGCGACACACAGGCCAACGCGGTTACGGCTGCTAATATCGACGGCGTTTCTTTCCAATGGTATCCAACAGATCTTGTTCACAACCGGATGCTGAAAGGCAATTATCTTATCAATGTAAACAAATATCTTATTCCTTCGGAGAATGTTGCCTGCTTGGATTCAAAAGCTAAAATGGTTTATGAATTTGATGCAGCAGATATCGGCGGCTCATATATGTACCCTGCAATGGCTCGCAGTTATCGTGAAGCCGGAATGCAGTTTGCAACTATGTTCAGTTACGATCCCGTTCAGATTGCATGGAGTAATACGGAATACCCAACGCATTTTTTAAATTTATTTTATACGCCGTCAAAAGCGATAAGTTTGATGATAGCTGCAAAAGCATTTCATGATTTGCCTCGAATGAAATCTTATGGAAATTACCCCAACAATAATCGCTTCGAAAACTTTTCGGTGAACCATGAAACTGATTTGAGCGAGCTGAATTCAACTACTCATTTTTACTACTCGAATTCGACCGGAAGCACGCCGAAAAATATTTCTTCGCTCGAACACATCGCCGGAGTTGGAAATTCATCTCTTATAAATTATGATGGAACCGGTTCGTATTTCCTTGATAAACTTGAAGAAGGTATTTGGAGATTGGAAGTTTATCCCGATGCACTTTGGATTCGCGATCCGTTCAAACAGACGAGTATGTCGCGGCAAGTTTCGAAATTATTTTGGAATGAAAGGGAAATGTCGATTTCGCTCCCTGATCTGAATGATAATTTCGGAATCTCGTCTTTAATGGAAAATAAGGTAATCAATTTTAGTGCAACACAAAGTAAGTTTATGATTCAGCCTGGGATATATTTGTTATACTCAAAAACTATTTCTGCCGATGATTTGGAGAAGCATCTTTCCAAAAGACAAAAGTGGGCAGAAGGATTATATCTCCCCGATGTTGAAGATTCAAAAGCATTTGTGATTAACAAAACCGGGGAATGTCTGCCGCGAAAGGCGAAGCCGGATTTTAAATTTCAAATTGCATCCGACAAAAAAATTGAAGACATGAAATTCTTTATCCGGCATACCGGATGGCGGAGGTTCGAAAAATATTCATTGATTAAGAAAAACGGTTTCGATTTCACTGTTGCGGATTCAATAAAATATTGGGATGCGGGAATTCAAGAATACTGTGTCGCTGTGAAAGTGGAGAACGAGTGGTTTACGTATCCGGGCGAAATGAAAGGTTCGCCGGATGATTGGGATTTTTATCCCGAAAATACGTGGCAGGTAAAGGTGTTGGAAGAGAATGATGCACTTGTTCTATTCGATGCCGGGAGTGACTTCCACGACATTTCATATCCGCAATTCAGTCGTTCTCTTTCGTACCGTGTTGATTTGGGCATCGGCGATAATTCGGAAAATGAAATATTAAATCTCAACATCAAGGTCGGGGAGAAGAATCCGAATCCGTTCGGATTTCAAACCGATGTTTCGGAAATTCTAAAACCATTCCGCAATGCTCAATACCATTCCGTTGAAATTCGATGCGGCAGCTCAACTCAATCAAAAATAAATCTCAGTTTGATTTTGAACGATGGAGGTTGTTTCACTTATACGCTAAATCTGGAAAGGGAAGTGAAAGAATTTAAAATTCCCTTCAGTGAGTTCAAATCCGGGAGCGCATTGATTTTACCGTTTTCATATCCGAAATTCTTACCGAAGTTTTGGAATCCCAAAGGATTAACGGTTCCAAATAAACTGAGCGGTTCACAAATACAATTTATACAGGTTACTAGCGATTCACCGGGCGCAAGCGGGGGAGAGGCTAATATTTCGATTCAGTCGATAGCCTTGAAATAATCATAATCCTCCATGCCGATGTATTGAAATAGGGATTTACAATTCCACTCTTAACAACTCCATTTCAAATAACTTTGTTCGGTTTATCATTTCTTGATGCGAAATATAATCTGTGTCTATTGGTTGCTGGCTAACAATGTCTGGCCAGTTAGCTTCGTCGGATGCATAAATCATAGCGCCGATTGTCGGCAGAAAGAATAAAGCCATGGCATAACCTGGTAATGAATTGTATTGTGTAGATAAAATCGCAACAGATAGAAGTGCCGCAGCCCCTCCAATTGCTGCATAGCCGCACGTGCCCCAATAAGATAATCCCTTATTTTGAGAATGAGCAATCCAATAAACGCCGGTACCGGCTCCAAGCATATATGCTGATAAAGTCAGACCGCCAAGTAAATATCCAACCTCTTTGCTTCCTCCACCCCATGAATGAGCAAATGAAGCGCTTGCTGGCAAGAATGAAAATACTACTGATAATATATTACCCATAACAAACTGACCCAAAGTATTGAACACTGTATAGTTTTTATCAATAGGATTATATTGAGCAAAAGTATCGGTCACATTTTCTGCTTTTAAACTTAATCTCAGTTCAATTTCATGAGTTTTGCTCGAAGCGGATTGAGCAAATAACTGAAGTGAAAAAAGATAAAAGAAAAGAATAGCACTTGCTCTCATAGTGTTTTCGGCTAATTATTTCACAACAATGAATTTTTTTGAATAAGAGTCGATGCCGTGATAGTAAAAGAAATATACACCGGCAGCGAGATTCTCCGTATTGAAATTGACCGTATAAATACCCGGTTCTTTTGATCCGTTTTCTAATTCTGCAATTTTTTGTCCGAGTATGTTATAAACTGCAACAGATATATTTGCCTGTTTTGTGATTGCATATTGAAAACTAACTGTATTTTCGCTTGGATTTGGATAAGCAGAGGTTAGACTTTCAGTTCCTGGAGCATCCATATAAATATTATTTTGATCCAGCGTCTGAATATTTGCATAGATATCAAAACCAGTTTCTCTATTCTGCGGACTTTCATAACTCAGAAGAATTTTATTATTAATTACATCTCCCGAAAATGCGAAGTATGGACTGTACGGAACATCGAATTCATGAAGTAATATCGCTGAATAAGTGGATAAAAAATCATTAAATAAATACGAGTACAGCTTATTATTTTCTTCCCATGCTACAAGTAGTTTTCTATCTTCGAAGGATAAAATTTGTAGAGCAGCGTTAACATAATCAAGGACAAATGAATTCATTTTCACATCGTTGTTCGAATTATAATATCTTTTCACATTGAAGTTGGATTTATAACCATAAGTCTCGCATTCGCTCCACATAATAGTAAGATTATTTTCATCATCGATTACACAATCGCACATATTAAAGGATTTATCTGGAGAGATTGTAGCCACTTCAAATTTATCACGGACAATTTTACCTTCGCTGTTCATTACGGCTGCGTATAAGATTTTGCCCTCTTGCGCGGTATCCATATTATAATCTTTCCAGACTAATAACGTGTTGAAATTTTGATTAGTCGAAATGTCCAATACATATTTAGGAGAGGAATCCGAGGACGTGAAAATAATTTTAGGTTCGCCTTTAGGTATTAGCGATGAATTGACTTTTTGCGTATAAACATTGGAAGGAATTACTGAGTACCATGTTAAAAATATGTCGCCGTTTTTGTTCTGCTGAATAATATTTTTAAAATAATCTGAAGAATACTCATAACCTTCGGTTATCCAATGGTTAGGCCCGATCAAAGTTCCAACCTGGGATATTTTCTGAATTACAAGATTCCGATAATTATCTCTTCCACCGGAGAACAAAACAAGAAAATTATTTTCGTTATCGATATTTATAATTGCGTCTGAAGCCCATAATATATTCGCATCAGTATTTATTTTAAAATTTGAATTGAGCGGGTCTCCGTTTTCATCAAGAATTTGGCCGTATAAATCGTTATACCCATTACGGCTATCTTCCCAAATAATAAGCGATACTCCCGTTTTGTTGAATTTTATTTTTGGATTCTTTTGAGATGAACTACAATCATCGTCAGCAACTTTTATTGAGGCGTTTTTTGCCAAAAATGAGTCATCGAATTGCTGTAACATGACATCTGATTGATAACGGTTATTTCCACAGTATGCTAAATTTATAATTCCGGCGATGTTCTGACTTAAACTCGGTCCATTTCCCCATTTTATCGGTGATTCAAAAGTCACTTCTTTTGTATCCTGAATAACAGACCCATATTTGGATATTACTAGACTGTGCGCTCCATCGGCAAACCAAAAAATGTAAAAATTATTCTCGCAGTCGGAAGAAATACCAAAGGCTGCTCCATAATAGGGAAATTCAGCTATTGTAAATTCTGGGGTCACAAATCCTAATTCGGGATTAAAAATTCTGCCATCAATATTTTTATCGGCATTCCATACTATGAGAAAAAATCCATCATTGGTACATGTTATAGTGGGGAAAATATCGGAGATATTTAGTGCCGGCTCACTAATAACTATTGGTTCTGAATATAAATTACCTATTGTATCAACTCCCTGCATTACTATTTCTGATTGACCATTTACAGAACAACTCCATACTATCATGCATCTTCCTGTGCTATCGGACGTAATTCTATTGTCTCTTCCACCGCTCGTTATATGATTATTTTGAGGACCGTTAGGAGACCATTGGTCCGTAATCGAATTTCCTTCTTTATCAAAAATCCTGTAATAATTTTTTTCATTAAGGCAGCAATAAACATCCGATGTCCATGTAATAATAATATTCCCGCATTTATCGATTGCGGCAGAAGGATTATTTGTATTAGTTCGGTAGAATTGATTTGTAGTAATATTTAGACTTATTTTTTCGCCGAATAAATTTATTCTCTGAAACAGAATATCGTGGCCTGTTCCTGCCCATGTAATGATATATTCTTTGCTGACTTTATTAAAAACTATATTGGGTGCCGAATTCCAATTTGCATTTCCTTCCGAAACATAGATTACATCGCCGATTCTTTGACAATTTCTATCAAATAACTGGGCATTTACCTGCTTATCTCCATTTCGAAAATCATTCCATACGCACATGAACCCACCCTCAGGATCATTCGCGATTTTTATATATGCCTGGTTGGCTCCGAAATCTCCGCACCCGACATTTACCTGAAAATCATCTTTCAATTTTGGCAAAGTTTCGTAGTGGATAGTATCTTCTAAAGTTTTAGAAAAACTCTGCTCTGTCTCACTCTGTTGAATCTTGAAATCAACAGGAAATTTTATCCCGTTAATTTCTTTGTACTGGGAATAAATGGAAATGGTAAACCAAGAAAAGGATATAGCTACAACGCTAAAAGCTCTGATAAATCTTTTAGTGCCCATAATGCCTCTGATCTTTAATAAATGATAATTGATTGAATTTATTAACCCACCATTATCTTCTATTGCCACAACAGAAAATTAAAATCTTTTAGCTAAAATAGCAATATCTTAATCGGTGCACTATTTACTCAAGTTTGTTTTATTGCCTGGTCAATCAAAACAAAATATTCTTGAGGATAAAGCAATTATTGAGGCAAGATTTGAAGAATTATATAATCGTTATTTTTTTCCCGTCATTTAAAATTGATTCTTCGATTGCATTAATGATCTTCACATCTTTCAGTCCTTCATACCCATCTGCTCTAAAAGTTTCATTTTCCATGAAGCATCTCGCCATTTCATCCAGTTGAACAGCCTGTTGGAATCGTTCCGGAAATTCAATCGGTCCATCCGAAGTGGTTGCTCTAATTCCATTGTATGTCCAGTAAGGATTCATACTTATCCAACCGTCTTCAGCGGTAACAAATAAATCACGGACGTACATTCCGAAACTTCCTGTTAAGTTTGCAATTGCCCCGCCGGTAAATTGCATCTGCCATGTAACCGTTTCATTAATTTCGGTAAATAATTCGGGACGGGAATTATATGCTTGAGCAGTAACCCAAAGCGGTTCCTGCCCGGTTATCATGCGAGCAGCGTTGAGAGCATAAATTCCAATGTCCTGCATCGGACCGCCGCCCATATTTTTTCTTGTTCGCCAGTTTTTGTTATCTCTCATTAAAAAACCTGCTGAGCCGTTAATCAATTGAATTTTTCCGAATTCTTCTTCCTGTCCCAAACGCATTACTTCTTTCATCGTTTCCTCGAACTGAATCCGGTATCCGATTGCCAACCTTACCTTATTATCCTCGCATGCTTTTATCATAGACTCGCATTCTGTAACATTCAATGCCATCGGCTTTTCGCATATCACATGTTTGCCTGCACGTGCAGCACGAATTGTAAATTCGGCATGCATCGAGTTCGGAAGAACAACATAGATAATGTCGATGTCTTTATTATTCGTTATCTCATCAAAATTTTCGTAGTTGTAAATATTTTGTTTCGGGATATCATATTTATCCATCCATGATTCGGCTTTTGACGGTGTACCTGTTACGATTCCGGCAAGATAACAATTTTCTGTTTCCTGTAATGCGGGTGCTAATTGATATGTGCTGTAACTACCGAGTCCGACTAATGCAATTCCCAATCTCTTATTCCCGGATTTTAACTTTGGCCTGAATAGGGAAGAGGCAAAAGACGGAGATGCGATTGCTATCGATGCGGCTCCTACTCCAAGTGAAAATTGTTTAAGAAAATCGCGGCGGGATTTTTTTGATGAAGAATGAGTATTGTTGATCTTCATTAGTTGTTTCCTCGTAATTATATTCTATATCAAAATAACTATTGACCCGGCTTTTTCAAAAGTCTAAAACTTCGTTGATTGAGTCTTCTCGAAAGATTTATTTGATATCGATTCAATTTAATTTGAGTAGCGGCTTATTACTAAAGCGATATTTTTTATAATCAATATTATCACTGCCAACATCGTGAAGTTTAAAAGCTTTTTCGCGGTCGAAAGTTTTTTGCTGTTCAGCGTATTTTCGTTCTACATAATTCAATACATTTATTAGAACTGTAGTTTTATGACGCGCCGTAATTGAATGAAACATAGTTCCGGTTACAGTCACTTTACTTACAACCATTTAAGAATCCAATAAACATCCGGCTTATCCCCGTCTTCGATGCTTTCATAATTCGGGGATCCGGCAATTGTATCTCTCTGAATAATTCCGTCAACGGTTTCCGTATCCCGGTTCGTACTTTAAACAGTCTGTTGATTGCGCGAGCAGACCATCAGCAAAAAATAAAACGATGAATAGTAATTTCATTTCTTTTAATTCAGCTTCTTTGTGAAATATTTTCTTGAAATAATAATCGTGCAAAAAGTCAGAAACAGCGGAATTCCAAAAAACATTGAAAGATGAATTCCATTCAAAGGCACGTTTCTTATAGCGTCTATCTCCTTTTGAGGTAATTTCAAAATAGTAATTATCTGAATTAAATCTGATGATAAAAAAGTGGCAATCAAAGAAATCGTAAAAAAAACAAAATATAAAATTGCTGCCCACCACGCCCATAATTTAAAATTCAGCGTGCCAAGAATTAGAATCACAAAAAATATTATCGATGAGCTTATAACCATCACTCCATTTAATTCGGTAAGCCATTTACCAAAAAGAGGGAATATGCCTCTGAATAATAACAGTTCGTGGAATACCAAAATATAAAACGCATACAATGTAATTAGGACCAAAATAGAAACACTGTAATTCTGAATAATACTTCGTTCCCCATCCAACTTTATCAGCACGCTAGTAAGTCTTTCACTTTTATAAAATCTTATTAGTAGAAACGGAATCAATGAATAAATAAGGACACAAAAGATGGCAGCTAATATTCCAACAGTGATTGAAGGTTCTTTGGTAGAAACGAAAATGAAAAAAACCATCGGCAATATTGGTAAACCTATTATCAACCATACGCGCAATAATGTAAGCGATATATTTTGAATCCATATTCGTTTCTTCAAATGACCATATCCGAGAGGGATAAATACAATCGCGATTAGATAATAACCAATAATCTGTAACGTGATATTTCCGAACATCAATGAACCAAATCCAAATCCTTCGTAATGGAACGTGCCGCCTTCGGTGAATAAGTAGTAACAATAAATTTCCAATGGAGCGTAAAGGGCAGCAATAACTCCTATAATTAATAATAACGAGCCAATAAAATTGACGAGATATCGAGTTACATTATTTTTATAGTCTGCCATTTTGCCTGCCAAATAATTTTCGATCATCTTAACAAGACCATCTTTTTTGTCTGAATAAAATTATTTGTTTTTAATTGATAAAAATAAACTCCGCTTGGTAACGAGTAATGCTGAGTAGAGAATGTGGAATGATGGATACCCGCTTCCTGGAATTCATCAACAAACGTAGCAATTTCTCTTCCCAACACATCATAAATATTTAGTGTTACTTTACTGCCGGCTGCAAGCTGCCAGCTGATTACTGTTTCCGGATTAAACGGGTTCGGATAATTTTGCTCAAGTTTAAATTCTGATGGTATTTCGGTTGAATTTTGTTCAACACCGGACGGTGTAAGATTTATTTTATAAACACCGCTTTCTTTAGTGCCGGCATAAATTAGTGAACTGCCGGGCCGCTTTGCTAGGAGAGAAACAGTTTCATTGTTCCATTCGCCGATATTTTCCCAGGTTAAACCTCTGTCGGCTGATCTGACAATCCCGTCTTTCCCCCCCGCATATAAAATATTTTCATTATCATCATAGAATAGACAGTAAACCAGGGGTAAGCCACAGTCTATCTTGGTGAAAGTAACTCCGCTATCCGTACTTTTATATAATGAATAAGGCATATGATCATTAACCGATCCTGCCATAACATAAAGTATGTTTGATGCTACCGGGTCGACTAATATTTCCAGGATTATTACTTTGTTGATTGAACATATTTTTGACCAATACGCACCTGAATTAGTGGACTTGAATAAATCCTGGTAACCGGCTGCATATAAACATTCTGTGTTATCGGGATCCAGGCAAATTGAATAAATATAAATTGGACTAAGTACTGTAGTGTCACCCTGGCTTCTTTCAACTAATGGTAATCCTTCACTCGAAATAAACCAGGTATTGCCTTCATCCGTAGATTTGTAAATACCTGCGTCCAATCCTTCAAAATTTGTTGTACACCCAAGATAGAGATCATCATTATTTATTGCGATATCCTGAGGAAGGCAATATGGCAAACCGCCGCTGCTGAATTCCCAATGCTGGTATAAATTATTTTCGCATTTATAAAATGTATCTCCAAGAAAATACAGATGTTGATTGCCCGGATTCCGGTATAAATCACCACCTTCAAAATTTGAAGAAATGGTTTCCCATTCGTCGCCGTTATATTTTATTAATTTGCCGTTATAACCGGCAGAAACAATTGAAAGGAGATCATCGCTTTTATCATCTACTATGATACCTGAATACGCAGTAACATTACTTATCCCATTAATTGCATCTTCCCATGTTATACCTTGATTACTGCTTTTTAATATTGTGCCTTCGTATTCTTCAATAACGTAAAAATTACATTCATTAATCTCCGCAGCTTTAAAACGTCCATCCTTTAGCGCATGGAAAGACTGCCCCAAATCATTGCTCATTTCAAAGCCACTAAGATGAGCAGCGCAAATAATATTTTCGTTCGTGTTATCACAAAAGGTTCCGTGCACCTGCACTCCAAAATCCTTTTTGAACCAGCTTAACCCGCCGTCTGTGCTGATAAGCAGTCCGTCATAAATTGTGGCAACAGAAATTATATTATTATTTACCGGTGATATGGAAATATCATTTACTATTCCGGGGTAAGTTGAAAATTGGAATACATCCCGTAATTTTATCCACGTATCACCCGAATCCGTTGATTTATAAATTGCATCGTCTGTGCCGACGTAAATAATATATGGATCAACCGGGTCTGCTTGAACAGCGCAAAAATTATTGAATCCGAATTCGTAGTTTGACCTAATAAATTCATTGCCGCCATCAGTCGATTTATAAAATCCGTTATTGTTGCCAACAAACATTACTCGCGGCATTAGGAGAGAAGTACTTACAACTCTTGCCGAAGCGAACAACTGTTCCCACGTCAGCCCGCCATAATTGCTTTTAAATGCACCGCTTTCGTCGGTGATACTGGAATAATAACAGTAATACACAGAATTTGGATCGGTGCAGTCAATTGCAATTGAGGTAATTATATCGCCGTCGTTGCGTAAACCGAGATATTCCCAGCTGTCTCCGTAATCGGTTGACTTATACATACCGCCAAAATATGTACCGGTATACATAACCTCAGGATTGGATTTTGAGATTGAGATACATCTAAATCTTCCTCCATATGGACCGATTGATTCTTTATCGGAGGCATGTAAATTAAATGTGAGCACAAATAAAAAACCAACAAATAAGTTTCGAAAGATGACAAACTTCAGTTTCATGATTTTTCCCCTAATTTTAACGGTGGCAAATCAAACACCGAGCAGACAGACTTTTCAATTAGTGTAACTATTAATTTATAAAAATGTTTCTTAGAATAAATCATATTTACGTGCAAATAACTTTCCGAAAGAAACTTTAAAATCACTCAAACCTTTCCGGTTCTTACTGGGGCTGCTCAAAATAATTGTTCATCCCGACTTGTCGGGGCTTGCCCGGCGTTTAACGCCGGGGAAAAATATTTTTTATCTTAGTCTGCCCCGACGTTTTTAGTCGGGGACCCTTTACTTTCCTGTCCGGCACCTGCCCGGCGTTACTTTGACGGGTTCCGTTTGATGGATTAAAGATATCATACCGCATAACCTATTTTCTTTAAAGCGTTCATCAATATTGAAATAACCCCGTATTACAACCGTTTTCTAATTCGACTCACGGAATAGAAACTTAACGTTTTTTTTCCATTATGTTTTTTAGGTTCTGCAGTGAATTTTCAATTATCTTTATCCATGCAGGTTGCATAAACTTTTTATCAAGGAACCTTCCCATTGGGAATTTATAATTTAAGATATAGGTAACCTCAGTATTACCATTTGACATTTTAAAAATCCACTGAGTTTTATGCTCTGTACCTTTAAATGATTTTCCAATCCAACCTTCATTTACTTTGAATTGTTGTAACTCAGTTCCTACTGTCACCTTTATTCCCAGCATTTTAGCTTTGTAAATCAATTTGGTGCCATTGCCGTGAGTTATTTCAGTTATTGGTTTAAAGTCAGAAACACCTTCAAAAAACTCAGACCATTTTAAAAAGTCAGAAGCATATTCGAAAACTTTATTTACGGGAGCCTCAATGTTTATACTTCGTTTTATTTCTGTCATTTTCAAACTCTTATTTTTTTTGATTTAATATGGCGTGGTTTTTAAGTTCATCTCGTGTCCCTTACGGGAGCTTGCCCGGCACTGACGGACCGCCGCCAATAACAGTTCGCCGCTGCGTACAACTTTGAAAACAAACGCCAATAATTATTCATATATATTTATTTTATAACCTATTTCAAGGAGCAACTAACATTTACAAAGTAACACAATATCCATACAAATGCCGAATAGTTTATAAAGTACTCGGCTATAAAACTGGTTCTGCGCTTTTAACTGACTTACCATTAATTTCCAATAATTTAATAATCAATTGAACAGCTTTTTGGGCGCCATCAGTAGGGATTTGAGGATAAGACACATTAATCCCAAGTGCGCCGGAGATTTTCTCTGCCAGCAACGAAGGAGTTGTCTTTGAAAAGCTCATTTGAATTCCAGCCCCGCGACGTAACAGATTTCTTGCAACGCTTGCTTGTTCGCTATGCCCTTCTAAAGGAAAATAAATAAAAGGTCGTTGCAATGCTGTCAATTCAAGTGTTGAAGTTGCACCACCTTGCACAACAGCCAAATCACAAACAGCAAAGTGTTCATACAATTGAGGAATGAATTGTTTGACCTCAACACCCATAGGTACCTTAAGAGAATTTGTTTCTATCCTTGGACCGGTAACAAGCAGCATCCGAAGCGATGGAATTGTTTTTTGCAAAATAGAGTATGACTCCCCGCACATTTCCAATAATTCTTTGCCTATTGATGTTCCTCCTATAGATACAACTATTAGGGGTTCGGAACCATACCCAAATTTTTTTCGAAGCTCATCTCTGTCCGGTAAAGCCGATGGTTCGAATGGGAAAATATAACCAACAAATTTATACATGAAGTCAGCTAACTTACGACGGTTCGGCAGACCAAATCCAAATGAGTTATCAGACACATCTTCCAGTTCACCAACAAACAAACCTAAATCGAAGGAAGGTCGTTGATTTTTTATGTAAGGAAGCGCCCATTTTTTATTATAAATATATACACCTAACTTTTCGAGTGGATTATGCGTCATCGATTCGAGACCTACAAAATCGAAAATCATTACAAATGGAAATTTCTTAAGCCCGGGATGTTCTCTTAAGGCGAGACTTATCTCATAAGTTTCATCACCTATTAATAGATCATACTTTTGAGATGTAACAATTTTAGCAAACACCTCTGTATTCTGTTTCCAAGCCTTTTTAGCTCTCAGCAGATAACTTAATAAATTTAATTTTGTTCCATTCGCACTTTGTTCGGCAAATGTATTTTCATTTGCATAATCAGAAGCCTCCGCCAAAACTTTTTCGCCAGCGCTTTCAAGCATTAGATTTGCAGGATGAACTGCAAGCCAGCGAATATCAATATTCGGGATTTGATTTCTAAGTTCTCGCGCGATTGCAATATCTCTTGTAACATGGCCCAAACCGAGTGAGCCGCTAATGTAAAGGACTTTTAACGGTATCATAGATATACCTCCTAGTTCAAACATTTTGTTTTTTCTGGAAATTCTAGCAAATATAAAAGGGCAACGCCGGTTATTAAACCAAGAATCGCACCACCCAAAAACAAACCAAACCAACTAATACCCCATGCCAAACCACTGATAATTATCCACCAAATGCTTTTATTAGAAAAAGTTTTTAAAACATTGTATTGGAGTATTCCGGTTAGTAAACCACAAAAAAAGAATAAAATTGCCTGATCGATAATCTCAATTTCAGTTATGCTGATTTCTCTTTCACTCAACTCAAAAAAAATAAAGATTATTACAAATGGTAAACCAATTCCTATAGAAGCAGAAAATATCCACCATGTGCCTATATTAAAATGTCCCTTTATTATATACCATTGCGTAATGGTAACAATTGTCCCGAGACAAAATCCTACAATAAGATTTGTATCTTTAGGATAAAACAGATTCACTATACCATAGGATAAACCTATCGAAACAATAATTCCAACCGGCCAACTTATGGCGTTGGCTAATACCCATTTCCCCAAGAAATCTTTTTTATCCTTCGTGAATTTTAAGTTCATAAAATATCTCCAAATGGTTTCAAATGTAAGACGCATAATGCTGCACTAATCGGCAGCCCAAAACAGCTATACCGAACAGAAGCAATAACTATTTTTTATATAAATGCTTCTTAAAATAACTTACTTTTAAGAACAACATGGTATTGATAACATGACTTTATAATTACAAATAACAAAAATGTCGCACTGACAAACAGTATATTCCGGCTTGGCGGGACTTGCCTAATAAATATCTCGAACCATTCCGGGTTTTCATCTGGAACAAGCTACTCGATGATCCGGTAGCAAATCCCTAAAGCTTGTCCCGTGATTTTTACGGGGCCTGCCAGGTTCCTTTCATCGGAGCCTATCCCGCGTTTTGTGCGGGGACTCTTTACTTTCCTGTCCGGCACCTACCCGGCGTTACTTTGACGGGTTCCGTTTGCCGTATTAAAACAGGTTATACCTAAATAATAATTTTTTATCTAAGATATTTCTTCAATCCATCTAATCATTACTTCAAGAGAGAGTCCGATATTACCAGTCTGACAATGATTTTCCGCGTGTTCTTCTTTAATAAAAAGTTTGGTTGTTACTGATTTGGCATTTACTAATGCTTGCTCTTGCATTTTCAACATTTTGGGAGGGATAAAATGATCTTTATTTCCCAGAAGCAGCAGAATATCTTGTTTGACTAATTCAGAATGAATGTTTATATCATTCATATTTATGTAGGTTTCCAGAGCATCAAGAGGCTTTGTTTTCTTAGTAATGTACATAAGATGCTTTATCATCCAGTAAGGAATACTATCTTTAGCTTTGAGAAATTTCTTTGTTGCCATCTTATCCATAAAATTATGACAATGTTCCATCGTCCAGAGATGTATCCATCTTACAAAGGGATTCATACTTTTCATATAATCGATTGCGTGACCCGTTGCAATAACACGTTTTATACGGGGTTCAAAAGCAGCGGCTCTTAAACAAAACCACCCTCCCATTGATATTCCAAGTAAAGTAATATCTTTTAATCCAAAAAAATCCAAAACAGCTTTAACAGGTTTTTCCCAATCAAGGTCAAGAGCCAAGCCATATTTTTTTCTCGCGTTACCTTGTCCGGGTCCCTCAAAAGCAATTACTTCATAACCTTGATCAGAAAAGTATTTCATCATTGAATAAAATTCTTCGATAAAGGAATCGAAACCGCCGTGCATTACAATTGTACCCTTACTTTCATTTTTCGGTTTAATTCTTAATGCGGGCAAAAATACTTCTTGATAAGGTATCAAAAATCTTTCAACTTCATCGTTCTGGATAGCTTGATAAAAAAGATCGGAAAATTTTTCATACAACAATTCTTTTTCAGGTACTTCATCAAGGAGATAAAATTCAGCAGCACGATAATAAAATGCGGCACTCAGGAGCATATTTTTATTAACAGCTTTTTCAGCAAGTATTAGCATCTCTCTTTTCCAATCGGAAAAACTTTTTATTCTATTTCCAACATCAACTAAGTCTTCATAATTCGTATATCCTAAGGAATACCAGCGATTCAGTTGAAAATTGAAAAGCTGAGTTTTATGAAACTTATTATATCCAATAGGAAAAGTAAATATGTTTTTATTATCTGTCATATTTGAATTCCCAATTTTTTATTTAGTCATTTAATTCTTTCTTTGGTCAATACCGAATAATATTTTTACAACCTCCCGATAAGTCGGGACAAGTTATTATTAGTCGTCAAAGCGATAATTAAAGTATCCGTTATGTATGAATCAAATTGCATTCTTGCTTTATAAGGCTTATTAATTTTGCATCTGTGGAGGCATTACAGTTTTGCCTTCTGCCGAACTTGTTATATGTTTTTTAAAACACTTTCTCCCAAGTAGATTCAGTTCCAAACTCTGTAGGCTTAATTTTAAGAAAGACTTTATTTTCTGCCTCAAACGTATTGAAAGTAAATTCATAATCACCGTTTAAAGTAGCGACAAAAAATTTACTATTTGATTCTGGAAAAACTTCAATTTTCAATGTATCTGAGAAGACAATAACCATTTTTCCATTATCATTTATTACTTTTAGAGAATCTTTTGTAGGGTAGAAACAAACTAAATATTTCCCAATGTACTCATCAATGATTTTCGTATCAAAATTTTTTGCGATGCGATTTTGCTTTCTATTTTCTAATTCCCAGTTCTTCCAATCAATATAAGCTTTAGCTGCAAAATTATTATTGAAAAGCGAACTTATTTTTACTATACGTTCTCCTTTAGCTAACTCATTTAAGACATCTAATTGTACCTCTTCAAAAAAATTATGGAAGTAGTAGAGATAGATAATACCGTTCTTTAAATCATAGACATTCGAGTAAACAGTTGCATACCAACCTTCTTGATGAACACTTTCTAATACTTTTTGAAATAAGTCTTTTGATATTTCAGGAGATTCCTTCAGGAGACTATTTGCTATTTTGTATCGTTCACAAGGAATATTTCCTTTTTTTAATTCTTCATCAGTCTGACGGAAATTTGTCATTATCTGATACGTCCCGTCTTTTTTAAGGATTTTTTCAGTTTCAATAATTACCGAATTGCCAAATTTATCGCCAAACATCACTTGACCATTAGTAATATAAAGGAAGTTGGAGTATTTATGAATCAAATCAATTACTTCTTCAACAGTAGAACATTCCTCCATTATTTTTTCCATTATATTTCCATTATAGAGCTCGCCCTCTGGAATTTCTTTCAATTCAATAGCGTCCAAAGCAGCAACATCATAAAATAGTCCTTGCTCATTAACACCACCGAATGTTGACATTTTGGTTGGCTCATAGAAAAAGCCAAAATATATTCTGCCAAGCTTGCCATCTTTTGCAGGAAGAAACTGAATATATGCTTCAGTATTTATAAAATCTTCATTATTTCCAGCTAATACAATATTTCCTTTTGCTGCATAAAATACCGTACAAGCAAATAAATCATTATGATTAAGTGTAGAGAAAATGAAGAAAAAAATTAAAACAATATTTTTCATATTAACTCCATTGATTACTTACAGCCTAACGGCGTCCGCCTGGTTGACATGTTGGCACATAAGTACCTAATTTTTATTTTGTATTTTCAGAGCATCGAAACTATAATCATTTGATGAAGTAATCATTTTATTGTCTTTAAATTCAACATCCCAGATGCCATCAATATATACGAAGAAGAATTTAGTCTTTGATTCCGGCAGCAGCTCTGCTTTTCCAAATTCCGACGTTGAATAATATAACTTATCTTCATCCTTAGTAACATTAATTATAACAGGCATCCCATCGAAGCTAACTTTATATTTACCGATATATGAATCATAAACATCAGCATTCAGACTTATTATATTTTTATTTTCTTTATACTTTTCCATCATACCGAGTACCGTTTTTCTGTAATTATCTCCTATTGTATTTGCGGGAAAGAGTTCATGCATCTCTATTGTCCGCTTACCTTTTTGAAGTTCCACATCTAAATCTATTTTAACGACGTTGTCATAATCATAGAAATAGTAGAGATAAACGATTTTATTTTTAAGATCATATATGTTTGAGTACTGCGTTTTATATTCTCCTTCACTATGCGTTGCGTTAAGTGCATTGCGAAAAATATCGAGATCAACTTTATTGCTTTTTAACATTTCGTTTACTTTTTTATATCTGTCGCAAGGATATGCTTCTTCATTATACTGTGATTGTGAAAAGTTAGTACATATTTGATAGTTTCCCTTTTTATAAATAATTGAATCTCCTTCGATAATTGCCGAGTTTCCATCTGCATCGCCAATAAGTAATTGACATCTCTCTAAAAATTTCAAGTTAAATCCGTTAAGCAGTTCTATTGCTTCAGTGATAGTTGCACATTCCTGCATCATCTTGTGGATGAGATTCCCCTCATAGAATGGTTTGCCTTCTGATTTTGTTACTTTAAGAAAGGGGGTTGCAGTAAAATCATAAAAAAGACCTTTTATATTCATACCGCCCTGGGGCTGCCCGTCCCATCCAAAGTATACAACTCCAAATTTGCCTTCTTCTGAAGGAGCATACCAGATCTTTGTAAACGGTTCGTGCCAATCTTCATTATTCCCGGCAAGAATAATATTAATATCCGAATAGTAAAAGATAGTGCAAGCATGAGTAGCTGCATTTAAAAAAAGAAATAAAATCATAAAACCAATGTTTATCAAATATCTCATTGTTTCTCCAAAAAATGTTTTTGATATCGTTTTATGGATAGAGGTTAGCATTTAGTTATGTTGTTTCATTTTAAAATTATTTGCATCATCATCTGCGTGGTTTCCCGCCTTGATTCTATATAAAATGTAACATCCTTTGAGAATAATAAAACAGTAGCATTGAATAACAGGCACAGCATCATGCCTCCCAAATACATCATGTCCGGCAGCTTCATCCAATCCTTAAAAAATAGTACAAAACCAATTATCCCGAAGATGACCAGTATAGAGCTTATAACGGCAAGTGAATATCGGGCCCAATTGTGCTTTTTATATAGGAAATAAAGTAGAGGAGCTAGTAAAACTATTCTGAAAAAATTAAGAATGATTCGATTACCATATTCTTGAAAGTATAAATCATTATTATGGAGTACAAGAAAAATAATCGATGAGACAATGACTGTATAGATGATTAGTTTGCCTCTTTGAATAGATTTTTCCATCATATTCTCGAATATTTTTAGTAGTTAATTTTTTTTGATTGTTTTAAGAAATAGTATTCTTGTCCATATTATTACTTAAACCGAATTGATTATTTTTACTCTTAAAAATGAAAATATAGCTGAATCGCCGCACGGTTATTTCGAACTGGTTTTTACAATCCATAACTATCAAAACTTTATTCTAATCTCGCGGTTACCGCGGCATATCTATTTATATTATTTGAAAATTGCCTATTGCAGGAAGGACTAATTGTCCAGGAATATTATTGTGTTTAGCCGGTGTTCGTAACGGTTCCAACTTCAAATGTTATTCCGTGTTTATTTTATCCGTACCCAAATTAGAAATAAATTTAATTTATAGCAAGTTGGTTCATTAGTAATAAGTTAACAGTTGTCAGTAATAAGTAAAGAAGCAGGAAGCTTGCAGTTCGCAGCAGGCAGTTTACAGTTCTCAGAAGTCAGTTATCAGTAAAGAAAGCAGGCAGCCTGTCATGGTAAAGATGTTTTCTAGCGAATCCGGATTCTTCATTATTCAAAGAAAATTATAACTGTTCTTTAAACGATTTGCTTTCTACTCTATCATCTCAAATAACCAGAAACTATTTTTTTGATACCCCGGTAAATTGATCTCGCAACTTAATTGGCTCCGGATGTTTTGAATGCAATTTCAGATTGAGCATCTCAACAAATACGGAAAACGCCATTGCAAAGTAAATGTATCCTTTTGGTATCTCTATTTCCATTCCTTCGGCAACAAGCGAAAAACCGATCAACAATAGGAAACTAAGCGCAAGCATTTTAATTGTGGGATGTTTCTCCACAAAGTTACTTACCGATTTCGAGAACCACATCATAAATGCAACTGCGATTATAACTGCCGCAATCATTATCTCGAGCCGGTTAGCCATACCGATAGCGGTGATAACCGAGTCGAGAGAGAATACGATATCAAGCAGTGCGATTTGTACAATCACACCGGTGAATGAAATATTTTTTATAGTAGTTTCATGATGGATTTCGCCTTCCAATTTCTCGTGGATTTCGAATGTACTTTTTGCGAGAAGAAATAATCCGCCAACGATAAGTATTAAATCACGTCCTGATATTTCATTCGAAAAAACCGTGAAGAATGGTTTGGTCAGTTTCATAATTAAGCTTATCGAAAATAGAAGTGCAATTCGAGTTAACATCGCCATCGCTAGTCCGAGAATCCTTCCTTTATTCTGCTGATTCTTTGGCAGTTTGGAAGCAAGGATTGAAATAAAGATTATATTATCTATGCCGAGTACAATTTCGAGAACTGTCAATGTCAGAAGCGCGATAAGCGCTTGGGGTTCAAATAGCCATTCCAATTTTAACTCCAAATTTTTGATTGTATTCTAAAGAGTGAGTGTAAAAATGTTAATTGTACAGCGAGATTCATCTCGCTATTAGTGAATTCGGAATATATTAACAATCTTCATGAGCGAAATAAATTTTGCTCTACAATTTCACACAGCCTCTTAAGTTGGATGCAAAGTTAATAAGGAATAGGGAAGTAGAAAAGCAGAATTTATGCAGCAGGTATTCCGAATAAAATCTCCCGGAATCCATAACTCATCAATTAGGAATGGACCCCGTGCATGAAATATTTTACAATTCAAAATTTCTGTAAGTAAGTGAAACGCCACTCATGTTTGTTTCAAATAGCGAGTCAACAAAGAAAGTTGCTTCATTGTAATCAATGACAAAATGTTTCGCGATATACTCAAATGCTGAATTATTAGTTGCCAATGCCAACAATTTGAAAATACCATCCGAGGAAAAACCGAAGCCACTTGTCTTTCGCATTTCTCGATAGTCGTTTCCACCAAATCTTCCCGAGGTGAGAATGAATGTTTCAAATAATTTTAGAATATGCCCGCGGTGAACAATTACATCATCGTCACCTTCGAGTTGGATTAGGTTTTTCCATGGCTTGATATCGCCAAATATTCCTTGATATTCCGTATTCCAATTTGTATCTCGTTTGATTAGTATGTCATCAGCCTCAACAGTAAAAGAGTAATCCACTACATTGATAATATTCTCTTGAATCGAGAGATCGAAACCAAGATTAATTGAATACCCAAGTCTGGCTGTTCGCGGAATGGGATCGGCTTGAGCCGGATCGATATAATAAATTTCTTTGCCGAGGTTAGTGAGTGAATAACCAACCGTAAAATTTGCTTTCGGGGTAAAGTAAGAACTACCTTCCAAAGGCATTTTATAGTCGTTAAAAAATAATTTTGAAATTGGAGCTATAACCATTAATCCCACATCGAAAGCCGTTCCACTGACTTCACTTGATCCAAGTGAGGCTAAAGGTTGGTCGCTCAATTTCGAGTAAAATGGTTTAATCGAAAATCCGGCATTAAATAAAACGAAATAATCGAGACTTCCTCCAACACTAAAGCAGTTAAACGAGTCATAACTATCTTTTAAATAAATACCTTCACCTACTACACGGTTTGCTTTCCCATAATCCAACACATTTCTTATATAGCCTATCCCAACTGAAACGGGCAACTTTCCGTCATTAATACTGAATTGGTATCCGGCAGTGAAACCGAAAGTATTAAAAGTCATATCGAGATTAAATTTCTTTAACCAATCACTTTTCTCAGGCATAACGAAAAAGGAGGCATGGTTTGTTCTTGAAGTGTAGCCAAGCATTGCCGGATTGTAATAAAATCCAAGCGCATCATCATTCGGAATTGCTGCACCAATCCATCCGGCTCCATTTAAAAACGGGGATTGCGGCAGTGTGAGAAACGGAACCGCCGCTTCACCCTGAGCGAAAAGGAAATTACTCATTAGTAAAAGTAAAATTACGAGACTGATTTTTTTCATGGAATTTCTCCGATTGCCCTAAGTTGAATAATTCTTAGTAAGAACTATTTCAATCTAAAAAAAATAGCCCCAATAATTAAGTCAGAAACTTGTGACCAACTCAGTTCGTCGAATAATAAAAATTATGATTAGTTTTGAGGAGAGTTATATGAAATTAACATTTAGATTTGTTAAAAGGATAATCGTTGCCGTTGTTGGTCTTACGATTCTGCTGATCGGAATTGCTTTACTTGTGCTGCCGGGTCCGGCATTTATTGTAATTCCTATTGGACTTGCGGTTTTAGCAAGTGAATTTGTATGGGCTAAAAAATTATTGGAAAAGGTAACGCCGAAATTTTTAAATAAATCAAAAAAGAATAAGGAAAAATGAAATGACAAAAATTAGAACTGAAAAAGCGGGACACAGTTTTCTAAAATCAAAGCACTTATTTCTTCTTCCGGCGCTTTGTGTTTTATTCTCAATTGCTGAAATTAATGCACAAGAATGCGGCAGCAATTATTCGATTGATTTGAAATTATCTTTCTTCGGTAATTCCAACAGTACAAGCAATGCCGAGGTTAATGCCGGTTCTGTAAAGACCGAATCCGGAAGTCTTGCGGGTAAAATTGTGTTCAACTATGCATTCGATAAAAATTGGGCGATAACAAGCAGTGTTGGAATGCTTTCTGCAAATAACACAACTCTCGTTTCGTTTAGTAAAGTCTATACGGAATCTGCCTCGGTCTTACCGGTATTGATAGGCGTTAAATATTTCCCGCTGGAGTATTCGTCAACAGCAAAGTTTTCTCCGTATCTCTTACTAACACCCGGAATTTATTTGGGAGCCTCAACCCGTACAGAAATTATCGAGGTGGAAAACAAAACTCAATCGGCGGTTGGCTTTTTAGCCGGCGCAGGAATCGATTTAAAAATTTCTTCGTTAGTAAAATTAAATCTCGAAGGTGGATATAATTTAGTTACGGATTTTGATACAGAAATTGCCGGTGAGTATAATTACAGCGGCGGTGAATTTTCACTCGGTATCGGATTTATGTTTTAATGCATGGGCTGCTTCAACTGAGGCAGCCCTAAAATTTTTAGAATGCAGAAACTACGCCAACTGCCATTCTTCCATATTTGTTTTTTAGATCGTAAGTTATTTCGCCAACCAATCTCATATTCCTCCGCAATAAATATCCAACTTGAAGTGTGGCGGTTTTATACAATTCTATATCTTCCATTTTTAGCCAATTAAATAAAGCCGCACCGTATAATCGTGTATTGTCTCCTTCGGGCATTAAGATTAATTCTGCAAGAAAACTCTTAGTCTTAATATCCACGGGCGATGCGATGACGTATGGATTTTTGTCAACTCTTTCGAGATATTGTAAATTGAGTTGTGCCTTGTCCTCGTAAGAGAGAGTGATATCAGGTCCATAATAATATAACTCATTGGCAAAATTAGTTGAGTCTGTATTCAAGTCTTCTTTTCCGTAATAACAAAAAGCACCGACTCGAATAAAATCGCCAATATCTTGTGAAATTCTGCCTACAAAATTCTTATATTTATCATTATCAAAATTTCTTAGCTCATTGGCCGCATGTATCCCGTTGCCATTCACAATTTCGAAAATCAAATCCGTTCCGGTCTCAAATCCGTAAGTCATCATTATTCCCCTGTCATAAGTCAGGTTAATATTCGACTCGCCAACTCTTTGCCGGTAAAGTTCATAATCTTCCAGAGTCAATCTAACTTCGCGTTTGAATAGGGGATCGGAAACCTGGAACTGACCGACATATAAATCAAGTTCAGAATCGAATAAATTATTAAACATAATATAGGCATCTTCAACCCCGGCAATCTCTCCTCTTTCACTCATATAAAAATAAAAATAATACGAAAGATTTTCGGCAAGTGAACCGCCCGATAATAACTTTACTGAGTATGGAACCTGCCAATCAACTCTATCATCGTCATTTCTGTTATAAGTAGTAAACATATCTATTCGTGCGGCAATAGGAAAATCCTTAATTAACGAGAGGAGGTCGTCACCTGTATTTTCAAAATAGCGTGGCGATTCCTGGTTGGGGAGCACAAATCCGTTACCTGCAAATTCATCTCCAAACGCTTTTAACCGTGGGACGGGTGCGTGACATGTTTGACAACTCAGTTTATATTTTCTTGCAAATGCCGGTATTGCATTATTCGTTTCAGCAACGATTAATATTATAACAATTGTAAGCAGAGCCGATGTAATTATTCTTTTCATTTTCGCTCCTTTAATTTACTATTGAAATCTTTGTAGAATGTTCGTTAACAAGTATGGGTTCATACTCATCAACCGGTACTTTTAAAAATTCTGCTACCGGCTGCACAAGCCTCTGATAATTTAATTTAGCTGTAATTACCATGTCGCCAATTGCAATATTATCCGGCAAGGAAAATGTAAATGTTTCCACCTTTGCTTCGCGCGGACCGAGACGGTAATCCGTGCCCAACGATTTTGTATTCCATTGCTGAATCGTCATTCTACCCTGAGGATCGAAATATGCCATTCTAAAAATTCTATCCCCAATTGGAACGCCATCCCTTTGCACACCTTCGAAGTTAGGATTGTTCAAAGCGATACCCATATCCTGGTAAGCAAGCACATCGCTCGCGATTGTATATTCTTCCCCTGTAAATCCTTTTTTATCAACCGCGAGATGAAATGATTTTCCCGATGCATCTTTTGCAGTTACATCGAGCCATACAATTCTATCTTCAACAGAGCCTGATGGGAATTTATGCCCGGTTTTTTGATTGAATAGTACAACAGAAAATTTGATTGTCTCTCCGGGTTCAGCTTCGCGGATATCCGGATGCACACGTAGCTCAATTGTACCTTTTACTTTTCCCGGGTCATGCGCGCCATGGAAAAGATGCTGTCGTGCATCAGGATAAATATCACCCATTGATGCAATAACGCTTTCAGCTTTTGGCATGTGGCAATCCTGGCACTGAACTCCTTCCTTAAAATACGGACCATCTCTCCATTCGAGGTGAGTGGATTTAACCCACGCACCATAAGGACTCATTTCGTTATGGCAAATCCCACAGAAGTTTCCGCTTTTGAATAAATCATTCTGCTGAATTTGGTGTGCCGGTGAATCCTGGTGAACAGATCGTGCACTAAATTTTGTATCGCCTGGTTTCATTATATAGTTAAAATTATATGGAGTATCACCCTCGTAACCGGCTATACTATGACACACATCGCAGGATGTAGATTCATTTGCACGAGAGTTCATTTCCGGTTTGGGTGGAGGAACATCACCAACAAGAAGAGAAACGGCAGCATGACAACCGTTGCACCCTGCTTTTACTTCGGCAACTTTTTCGTCCTTTTCAGCATGGGGAATCGCTAATTGAAAATACTCTATCTCATCCCAATGATGTGTGTAGCATTGGGACATCATAGCATTCTTCCATTGCTGGTAAAAATCATTATGACATGAGGAGCCGCAGAATTCAGGCTTTTCAAAATTTTCATATTTGAAATCGCCCATCTTTGATGCTGTTTGGGAATGAATAGAATGAGAAAAACAAAAGAGAAGACATGCAACTGAAAACAAGATTTTATTGTTTTGCATAAAAACTCCTGCAGTTAGATATCAAGTGTTTTGATTTCGTTACAAAAATAGAAATCGGAAATGAGATGCACAACTCTTAAATAATTTTTACGACTGAGAAAATTTGTTTCAACAAAAATTTATATTGAATTCAATTCTACTTGTACCAAAACTTATCAACTGATTTTTAACTTGAATAATGATATTTTTACACCCGATTTAAAAACAAACAATAAATTAATTTATGTTAAAAAATACTTTCACATTGCTGGTTATTTTTTGTGCTTCATTATACGCGCAGAATGGAATTGTAAGATCGTACTATTCGAAGGGAAAGATTGAATCCAAAATATCATTCGCAAATGATGTTCTCGAAGGCACTTCGTATTGGTATTTCCCGAACGGAAATATTAAAGAAGAAAAAACATATAGTCACGGAAAACTTAACGGTTGGGTGCGAAGTTATTTTGAAACAGGATTATTGAAGGAAGAGATTGCAGTTAAAGATGGAATTCGCGATGGCATAATGAGAACCTTTTATGATAACGGTGGATTGAAGGAAGTTCGGCATTATGAACAAGGTGTATTGGTTAAAAAAGTTTCAGTCGATCTAGATGCGACTTATGTTCCCGCCCTCGAAGAATATTATGCGGGTAATCGCCAAAGTAAAAAAAAAAAGGGAGAAGTTGAATTTATTTGCGATGCAGATATTTGTCCGCAGCCGAACGGTGGGATGAATGCTATCTATGAGAAATTAGTTTTACCGGAACAACTATTGCCGGATACATCGGATGGAACCGTTGTACTTCTTGTAACCGTGGATGTTAGGGGAAACGTTGAGGATACAAAGATTATCCAAAGCATATCCGATCAGTTTGATAAATGTGCGAAAGATGCGATTGCGGCCACACGGTTTTTACCGGGACAGAAGGATGGTCAGTTAATCAAATCGAATGTGACAGTACGAATAGAATTTTTAGAGGAAAAGGAGAATGAAATCGCTGTTAATAATCAATCGGTTATCGCCGATACAATCTCTGATAAACAAGAAATAATTTCGGTAACGAATAAAGATTCGAATATTCCCAAACCGCCGACAGAAGATTCGGAGCAGTATAAAATTCAGGAACAAAAAATTGCTGAATTGAAAAAAGAAGAAACCCAATTAAAGGAAGTATATCCACCGGTAAAAAAAGATTTATTAAACGAAAGCGATATTCAGAAACCCGATGAAAATAAAGTAGATCAATTGGTTGTTGATGAAAAACCTCAAAATTTAATCAAAGAAATTATTTGTAATACAGATGTTTGCCCGCAACCGGTTGATGGTTTAACGGGACTTTTAAATCGATTCCACGTTCCTAAAAGAGTAATCAAAAAGGGATTGGAAGGGGAGGTTGTGATCAAAGCCTCCATCGATGAAACAGGGAAAGTTACTCAGACTGAAGTATTAAATGATATCGGTTTCGGTGCCGGAATAGCCGCCGAAGTTGCAGTGCTCGAGACGCAGTTTGTTGCAGGGAAAAGAAACGGGCAGCCGGTTAATTCCGAGGCAATTATAACGCTGCCCGTCAGAAAGAATAATTAGTTATTTATTAAAGTCAGAATTTCACTGAACTCTGCTTCGAGACTTTTTCCTTTATCAGCGTTGTACCACATCTGCAATTTTTCGTTGATGGAATCCTTGGCGAGTCCTTCGCTTTTTAATTGAAGAAAATAATCCTGTGCCGCTTTGGGTCGGGCGCCCCACTGGAATACCTCATTCCAATCTTTATCTATTACAATCAATTTAGGTATGCTTCGGGATTTTCCATCAGTCAAATACAAATCCATAAAATCGAGATTACTATCTCGCTCCAAAATTTTAAAATTGATTAACGGATTCTGTGAAGCCATAACTGCAAGATAGGGTAATATTTGTGCAGAATCCCCGCACCAGTCTTCAGTTATAACAAGCCACAATTGATATTCGGAGATATTTTTTTCAATTAGCGATTTTAACTCTGAATTGATTTTATATGTTTTTATAATCCTCGACATCCGGTGATAATTCAATTTTCTTAATTCAAATTTTGAATCAGCATGCGGGTCGGCGAAAACATTCTGATTTGAAAATTTTTCTAATGTCGCCTGAAGATAATCCTTAAAAGATTTTCCGTTTTGAAGGACTATATCTTTAAATTTTTCTAATAACACATCATACCTGGATTAATTTACAATGTATGATGAATTTAATTTTCGAACGATTCAAATTATTTCTCGGATTCAATTTGAAAAACTGGATTAATATCGACAGGCAAATCGGATAATTTTGCAACGAGTGTTTTCATCGATGGAGTTTCCTTTGCGTAATCAGCGATTAATATTTTCGCACCATTGTAATCACCGGCAGCTTGGATCATCAATATTTTATTTGCCAGTTCCGTTACGACATCGAATATTTTATCGAAATTTACTTTTACATTGGCTGTTTTCTCATTATACTCATAAGCGCCTTTCTCCAATAGGTAATTATAAATAATCGCATTCCCGCCGCCGTGTGCTTCACCAATTCCAAAGCGAATCGATCTGAATGTTCCGGCTAAAAATGTTACCCATGTCTCATTGGCGAAAGTTGCCGGATAAACACCTTTGTTAATCATAAAAATATTATTGAACATTCCGAGGATATCCGCTTTGCATTCTTCGAGAGTTGAATAGGTTTCCTTCAATTCTTTTTTTACCTCGGTATTCTTGCCGTTTACTTTTATAAATCCCGGTCCAACACCGTGCGATATTTCGTGCATCAAAGTGTGATTAAAAAATCCATCGAAAGTGACATACTGAAGTTGTTCAGCATCGAGAACCTTTTCAGCAATCGGCTTAAGTAATTTTTCAAACTTAGCTTCGTGAATGTTTTTCAACATTACTTTTTTCGAACCTTTTGCTTGCCGGACTCTTTCATCGTTTGGCAAATTAAAAGCTAATGTTTGCACCCCGGCTTTTGTATCGCCTGCACTGAAAACTTCCTGCGCTACAACAATTGGCGATTCACTGCCGCGATTGAAATTTTTATGTTCGTCCGGAATCGGGAGATTTTTTTCAATATCTATCAAATAGCTTTCGAAAGTCTTTAATTTATGCGATTCTTCAGGATCGACCAATGTTATGAAACATTCGAACGAGGCTTTATAATTAAACATTTCATCTTCATAAACCTCGTAAGGGCCAATCACTACTTCGATATTGTGGTCTTTCAAATCCATCCAATCCATATCGCTTTGGTAGTAGTCATTTGAAAGGAAAGCGTCGGCGCGTGAAAGTAAATATTTTTTGAGCGATGCATTATCGGCATATTCCGCTGCTTCCTTTAAAAGATCAGAAGCCTTTGTCAGTTTCTCTTTATAATTTTCAGAATATGGAACAGCTACTAATTTTTCTCCGTCCTTTTTAATTACTGTAAACTCAGATGTGAATGCTTTTTCATCTTCGGGATGATCTTTTATCCAGGCTTCGAATTCTTCTTTTTTCATATCTGCCGGGTAAAAATTGGCGCCCGATGGTTTTGTATCAGTTCCCCAAAATGGTTTGTTATCGTTCAATCTGTCAAACGGACCGAACATAATTTCGAAATATTTCAAAGTTGATTTGCCCAATGCATCGCCGGAACTCTTCAACTTATCTTTGATTTCAAAATTTTTGGAATATACCTGTTCAAGGAATAGATCGTCCATTATTTTTGCCGCTTCGTATAATTTCTGAACGACGATTTTATCGCTTTCGCTAAGAAGATTGTGATCGTATTTGACTTCAACTTCGGCAAATTGAGAGATTTTCTTCTCCATATTATTTAATTCCTCATTATTTTTTTGCTCTGCGCATCCAATAAAAACAGAAAGACTAATCAACAACAGAATTAGATTTTTCATTGTTACTCCCATGATTTGTGAAAAATTCTTGGGCTAAAAATACACTATTCAATTAATACTTGCCTTAAAAGTAAGCGCAGAAAAAAGCCATCATTTAGTCTAAACTGCAAGTCATTGCTGTATATTTTTCTGAACATATTCTTTTGAAACAATAGTAATCCGTGGTGTAAACGAATCATTTTAATGGCATGATGGTTGAATTATCATTTACGAAACGTTATAAAAGGAGAAAGCCATGAAAAAGATACTTTTAATACTCGCATTAGTTTTTACTGCTTCTGCAACAAAAATTGAAGCAAGACCTTACGGTGGAGACGTATCATTCAATTACTTCTATTCAACTTTGTCTCCGTACGGTGAATGGGTTGAAATTGATTATGATGTTTATGCCTGGAGACCGGTAGGAGTAGATGGCGGATGGGCGCCATATTCGTATGGGAGATGGAGTTGGACAGATTACGGATGGTATTGGGATTCATACGAACCTTACGGATGGGCAACTTATCATTACGGAAGATGGTACTATGACGACTATTATGGATGGATGTGGCTTCCTGACTATGATTGGGGTCCTTCCTGGGTAGAATGGAGATACAACGATTCATATATCGGCTGGGCTCCACTACCGCCATATGCTTCGTTCAGCATAAACTTCGGAATACATTTTTCGATTGACTGGCATTCACATTGGCATCACTGGAACTATGTACATTACGATCATTTCTGCCATGACAGAATGTACGACCATTATATCCCCTCTGAATATAGATATCGGATTCACAGCGATACAAGATATAGAACCAATTATTACAACGATGGGGATAGAATTATCAATGGTGGAGTTGATAGGGAATATATTGAAAGAAGATCGAAGACCCGCATTTCCGAAAGAGAAATTGTACGAGCCAATTCACTTGATGAATACTCGGGTGGAAGAAATGTTAGAAAAAATACAATTCAAGACTATGTTCCCGGTGAAAGGGAAGTCAAAAAGTACGATGACATTTCGAGATATGACATAAAGAAAAATGAAGGACGTTCATCGCTTAGGACTGATAAAATTGCAACACGTACTGTCGATAAGAATACTGATAGAAGCAAGATCTCATCGAGGGACAGAGAAGAGAACAAAGATGTTACCCGAACAACGGAAAAATCTCGAAGCAAAGATGTCTCGAACGATAGAAATGATAATTCAAGATCTTCTCAAACTGGACGGAGCTCAAATTCAGATAGAGGAAATGTCGAAAGCAGAGATAACCGGGATAACAGTTCTAGGAATTCCACACCAAGAGTAGAAACTCGAAATCCGGGAGTTAATACAGAGAACAACAAATCAAATAGAACTTCAACGAGTCGTGATATCTCTTCCGATAAAAAAAACATTGAGACACAGAGAAATATAGAATCACCGAGAAGGGAAGTGCAGAGAGAATCAAGTCAACCGACTACCCGTGCTGAGAGAAAAAGTACTGATAGTCAAAATTCCAGAACTGAGGTTAAAAGAGAATCAAATCGCTCTGCGACACCACGGATTGAAAAGAGAAGCAGCGACAGTCAGAGTTCCAGAAAAGAAAGTTCGGTGAGAAGTAATACTTCCCGTACGAACGATTCACGAGGCAGCAGTTCAAGTAGTCGTACCAGTAAAGAGCGATCAACATCAAAAGGAAGAAGGTAAAAGTTTTATTCCTATTCTCGTTCTAGCATCCTCGCACCTTGGCCGGACTCGCTTTTTGAGTCCGGTTTTTTTACACCTCAAATTAAATTCCTTCTTCACTTAATAGCAAAGTTAGGATTGCCATTGCCGCCGAACCCAATTCCATTTCGCGAGGATGAACTGATTCGAAAGAATCGTTTGCGGAATGATGAACATCCATATATCGCTGACTATCCGGGGCAAAACCAAATAATGCTTTTACGTTTTTTATTTGTGAAACATCGGCTCCGCTGCCACCAGGTTTTATCCAATCGATTAATGACTTATTTAATATTGGCAACCAGGTCTGGAGCTTTGGAAGGGTTAGTGAATCTGTTGTTACAAAAAATCCTCTTGGCGTGAAAGCGCCCCTATCAGCCTCAATCGCTGCTATATGAATTTGGTTTGAGGAGTCAGCATAATCGCCATATTTTTTAGCTCCGCGCAAACCATTTTCTTCATTTATGAAAAGGACACACCTAATTGTTCTTTTCGGGTGAATATTTGATCTTCTAAATAAATCCAAAATTTCCATCGTTTGGATACATGGAGCTCCGTCATCATGTGCGCCGCAGCCCTTATCCCAGCTATCGAAATGACCGCCAACAACAATTACTTCGTTCGGAAATTCTGTACCTCTGATTTCTCCGATGACATTATACGATTCAACTTCGTCAAGATTACGGCAGTCCATTTCCAGTGTTACATTTAATCCGGATTGATTTTGAATTGCTTTGCTTAAAAAATCCGCATCAATTTGTCCAATAGCAGCTGCGGGTATTCTTGGTATTGAATCTTGATAAGTAACTACACCGACATGCGGATTATTATCGTACTTTGTCGAAATCGATCTCACAAAAACTGCAACAGCTCCATATTTGGCTGCCTCGGAGGCGCCATTTATTCTTTGATTAACGGCTCCGCCATATCCATTGAATGAGTTTACTTTTGTTTGATCGAGAGAACGATTAAAAAATACGATCTTACCTTTTATTTTGTCGGCAAGAGTTTTTAATGTGTCAAAGTTGCGAACTTCGATAACTTCTGCAGTAATTCCATCCAAAGGCGTTCCAATTGAACCTCCGAGTGATGCCACAATTAAATCTCGTCCCTCAAAACTTTCTGATCTGGTAATTTCTGCCTGTTCGGTGACTCCCCGTTCCCATTTGGGGACCATACATGATTGAAGCCAGACAGAATCACAACCAATCTCTTTTAATTTTTTCTCTGCCCAACGGATTGCTATTATGGAATTATCGGAACCACTGAGTCTCGGTCCAATATCACACAATTCCTTGAGCCATTCATAACCCGATTGATCGGATAATGCCGAGTTTATTATATTGTCCGCTAAGAGATTATAATATGATAGTTTTTCCGGTTTGATTGGTTGCGAAATTAATTGGGCAACAAAGAGAATAAGAGCAGTAATACAATAAATAAAATTATTTAATAAGATCTTCATTAAAGCAATACTCCGCATTAGTAGTATAAAATCTTATTTTTTATAATCGAAAATGTAATGTATTTAAAATGAAAAAGCCCAAATCAAGGATTTGAGCTTTTACAATATATCAATAAATGAGGGTGTATGTTATCTAACTTTAATTTGCTTATCGATAATTAATTTCGCTAAATCACTGGTCCCGTTTTTTGAAAGTGTTTTTATCGCACTTGTCGATAATTTAACAGTTACAAAACGACTTAATTCCTTCACCCAAATTCTTTTTTTCTGAAGATTCGGAAGAAATCTTCTTTTTGTCTTATTGTGTGCATGCGAAATGCTGTGTCCGGCAACAGGTCCAACACCAGTAACTTGACATCTTCTTGCCATAATATACTCCAAATTCATTTTTTAAGAGCACAAATATAGGTAAACCATCCTAAAAACCAAATAATTTCGAAAAAAAAACTCCTCAATTTAGTTGAGTTTCTTTAACAATTTTGGATGAGCTTAACCTTTTTGACGTTGGCCAAGTTCTTTGTCAAGCAAATATAAACCATTTTTACTGTCGGCAACCATATCGAATTTTTGCACGATTGATGAGGAATGAGCTACTTCCTCGACCTGTTCTTCAACGAACCAATGTAAAAAGATATGAGTTGCATGGTCTTTTTCTTCAATCGCTAAATTAACAAGGTTTGAGATTCCATCGGTAATCTTATGCTCATGCGCTAATGCATCCTCAAAAGCGTTTTTGGGAGAGTCCCATTCATGCTGTGGTTTATTGATAGTCTCTAATTCAACTTTGCCTCCAACCTCATGAATATAATGGAAAAACTTCAAAGCGTGCCCATATTCTTCTGATGATTGAATTTTCATCCAGCCAGCGAAACCCGAATAATTTTTCGATTCGAAATAAGCTGCCATTGAAAGATAAAGATAGGATGAAAACAGTTCATCGTTCATTTGCTTGTTAAGTGCTGCTTGCATTTTTGGAGAAATCATTTTGTTACCCCTTTTTTGTCTATTATTTAGTAGTTATAAATTATCTATTTCTACTCTTATTACAAATTAAAAACAGAATATTATTAAGATTAGTTCATAAATTAGGTTGATAACTTGATGGATTTTCATAATTATTTTTCTCTTGTTCGGAGTTATTTAATGCATTTTATTTTATGAATGGGTAATTTCGAAACACAAAAGTCACCAAAACCAGTGAGAATATTTTATGGTCATTAAAAAAATATTTAGTACAATCGGAAGCACGATAAAACTAATCTCACTTTTTATCGGCGCATTTATTTTAATAACTGCATTTATGATTTTACTATTCCGGTGGGTTAATCCGCCTGTAACATCTTTTATGCAGTTAAAATCGTTAGGGGAAATTTCTGATTTCTGGGATCCGCCGGAAATAGAAATTGAATGGGTTAGTATTGATAATATTCCTAAGCACATGTCGCTCGCTGTAATTGCATCGGAGGATCAGCGGTTTTTCGAGCACTTTGGTTATGATATTGTTGAAATTGAAAAAGCGATAAAGGAAAGGGAAAGAAAAAGAAGAGTCCGCGGTGCAAGTACTATTTCTCAGCAAACGGCGAAAAATATTTTTTTACCACCCGATAAAAGTATGTTTCGAAAAGGTATGGAATTATATTTTACTTTTCTAATTGAATTGTTTTGGAGCAAAGAAAGAATACTTGAGGTTTATCTGAATGTAGTGGAATTTGCCCCTAATGTCTATGGGGTGGAAGCGGCTTCTCAAAAATTTTATAAAAAATCTGCTGTTAAATTAAATTCTTCGCAATCAGCGCTTTTGGCTGCCGTACTTCCCAATCCTAAGAGATTTTCTGTGGCGAAACCATCCAGATATATTTTAAATAGACGGGATAGAATTCTGAAACAAATGCAAAATTTAGGAGGCTCTGATTACGTGAAGGAAAATTTCGAATAGTAATTAACCGGTGCAACTATAACATGAGCACTCGGAATATATTTCTTCGTAACCGTAATCAATAGTAATCTCTTCACCGGCATTAATTTTTCTTGATGAAATTAAGTACAAGCTCTCATCATCCCTATCATCAACCTCGCAATTAGGATCACAATCATGATTAATGTATTTTATCTTTTGTGTGTCGATTGTATCGATATAACTATCGCCGTTCCAAAAAATGTAAACGTTGTTATCTTCATCTTCTCTTTTAATACACTCGTCTTCGTCAATTACCTCGCCCCGAATTATCATAATAATTTCGTTAGGGGGAATATCCACCGTTGAAAATATTCCTTTTAAGTGAATTGGAGAGTCCTTTACTGTAACAAATTTATCCCAATTGGTTTCATGTTGAGTCATTATTAACCTTTGCTGAAAAATTCTTTGCACTTATTGAAAATTACTTCCATCTCGGATTCAGGGAAAATTGGGTAGTTATACCTGTATTCGGGGATAGATGAATTGTTTGGATATTTATAATCAGCAAGTACATTGCCATTATCATCATAATAAATAATCTCAACAATGCTATAACGTTGAAGGCTTTTATTGATAAGGTAGTAAGTTCTTGACTCATATACTTGTTTCTCGATACCTTCAATCGTAATAGGTGAAGTTAAAATCTCTTTAACCCATAAGTAAAAGTCATCTCCCATGGCATTACTAAGTCCGTACGTATTTATCGAGAGCGTTTTATTATTCTTATCAAGCAGCGTTATCCAAGCGTCAGTATTGGACTGAGCAAAATTGCTTATTGTGGTCAGGAATATTACTACAAGAAATAAATTCATTAAATTTATTTTTTTCATCAGATACATCCTTCGAAAATTATATTCAAAATTTGACCGCCAAAAATAGCAATTTTACTCTATCCTCAAAAGGCAAAAGGTTTTGAAGCGTCTGAAAATTTAAAGATGACTGCAACTTGAGCTCTTTTAATGGAAATAGTCTCCATCATGTTTTGTTAAGAGTAATTAAAATTGTAAAAACTATGTTGAATAAGTCTATCCCATAGAGTATTTTACTTTATGAAATTCAGTTTATATATAAAATGTTCTTTTCGGGACTAATTATCGAAAAAAAGCAATTTATAGAGGGGAAAATAAAATAAATAATTTAACAACCAAGCGGAGGTTTTATGAACCTTTTTGAACGAGTTAAAAATATTTTACTATCACCAGCTAAAGAATGGGAAGTAGTAAAAGCAGAACAAGCTACTGTTGCCGACCTATTTACAAAGTATGCTATGATTCTTGCGGCAATCCCGGCGATTGCAGGTTTCATTGGTTATAGCGTATTCGGCATTTCTCTTGGAATATTCGGCTCATATAGAGTACCTATTGGAACAGGTATTTTATGGGCAGTTTTAACTTACGTATTATCCCTCGTAGGTGTTTTTGTTATTGGATTTATTATCGACGCTTTAGCTACCAGTTTTGGTTCGACAAAAGATTTAACCCAGAGCATGAAAGTAGCCGTTTATTCTTATACTGCTTCCTGGATTGGCGGTATATTTATGATTTTCCCTACCATCGGATTCCTTGCCGGTATAGCTGGTATCTATTCTTTAGTCTTAATTTATATGGGATTACAAAGAGTAAAAGATGTCCCGAAAGATAAAATGGTTGGTTATTTTGTTGTAACACTCATCCTGGCCATAGTAGTTTATTTTGTTATCGGAGCGATAACCGGTGCAATTGCATTTAGCGGTATGGCTCTTGGGAATTTTGATTTGAATATGTAATAAAGATTTTTAAAATTTTTAGCCCGGTAAGATATCTATAATTTCTTACCGGGATTTTTTTTACTCACCGATTTAGATACAAACTGATAGCTCAGGTCTTGTTTTCATTTTCAATTCAATTAGTAAAAAAAATGACGCATATAAAACCTTTTACCGAAAAATGATAATATGCCTCTAAGTTAATAATACTTTTCGGAGTTAATATAAAAATTCTATCACAAAGACAGATAATATTTATCAAAATCATCCAGTCGAAAACAAGACGGCTTTTCCTTTCCTTGTCATTAAATTCCTCATCTTTTTTCCTTCGGATTTCCGGACACTTCTTATTGTTGAGTAAATATAGCCATTTTGAACTGCATAATTGTAAAGGATGGCATAAAGGATTTTTCTTGACCGGTGTAGTCTTGAACGTACTGTCCCCATAGGACAATTTAAAAATTCGGAAATTTCTTCATAAGTATATCCTTCAATATCACAGAGAATAATAATAGTACGGGAATCATCGGGCAACATTGTAAGTGCATTGATAATTTCGTCGTTTAATACGTCGTTAAATATGTCATCACTGTAGTGTCGGATCTTTACTTCTTCAGCTTTAATTGCTTCATAAAAATTTTGAACGTCATCATAAGCTAGCTTGTAAGGCGCCTTGCTTTTTTTGCGGTAACTATTTATAAATGAATTTTTCATAATCGTATAAAGCCAGGCTTTTGAATTCGAACCTTTTTGAAAATTGTGAAAGAATCTAAATGCTTTCAGCATTGTATCCTGTACCAAATCATCAGCCTCATCGGGATCTTTGGTTAAAAGTAAAGCATAATTTTTAAGTAGGGTTATATGGGGAATTATTTCGGATTCAAAATCGGAGTATTTTTGTTTTGCAATTGACTGATTATCCATAGCATCCTTCCAATTAAATTCGCTTGAAATCTATTTTACTCTTTCGGCATTGATTCTCTTTTCGTTACTTTTAAGAGAAACACTTACTCTTACATTGTCAGTTAAACTTTGTCTTCAGTATTTTCTTTGCTTCATCTATTTGAGTATCGAGAACCATCAGTTGCACTTCTTCGGACTGTCTCCACATTGGCAAATAAATATTGCCGCGATCTTTATTAATGGTTGCTCTAATACCGACCGCACCGAGATCTCTTTTTGCAATAGATGCATAAGATTCATTCTCAAAAATTCCAATTACGACTTGTTTATTATTCATGTCATTTAAATACTTTTCTTTATGTACTATGTTGTTCAAGCCACACCATTAATTCTTTTATGCTGCCGGTGGCAAGGGCAATACTCATATCTGCAGCTCCATAATATAAATTGATTGTATCTCCATCAGGGGCAATTGTATATCCGCAAGGAAAGACTACCTTGTTTACATCACCTTCCTGTTCATAATGTTCTTCCGGTCCAAATACCCATTCGTTGCTTCGCCTAAGACAAAGTTCAGGTTTGTTCAAATCAAATAATGCGAGTCCGAGTCTGTAAATACATCCGGCTGCATTTTGCCTAACTCCATGATAAATTAACAACCAACCTTCCGGCGTTTCTATTGGCGGCGGAGAAAGTCCAATTTTATTTGCATCCCACCAACCGCCACGGCGAGCTTCCATAATCAGTTTGTGGCTGCCCCAATGTCTTAAATCCGGCGAATAGGATAACCACATGTGCGCTTTGGGAGAACTCACCGGACGATGTATCAATGCCCAATGGTCTCCAATACGATGCGGAAGCAAGGCCGCATCTTTATCTTCGGGAGACATAATGATGCCGAAACGTTCAAAGTTGTGGAAATCCTCTGTAAACGCCAAGGCTACTCCAGGCCCATCTCGTGTGTATGCGGTATATACAACTGCATACTTGCTCAATTCAGGAATGTATGTGATACGCGGGTCTTCAATTCCCCAGATTTCTTCCGGGAAATTTATCGGGTCAGGCATGAAAGTCGGCTCTTGATCCATAACCCAACCATCATAACCGTTTGCCGAACGTGCCGCACATAGATGGGATTGCCCATTCCTATTTTCAACCCGGCATAAAAGTAAAGTTGTGCCGTCATGTAAAAGAGTAGCGCCCGGATTAAAAACACTGTTTATTGGATACGGCCAATTATCGGCTGTAAGAATCGGATTTAATTTACTACGATGAAAAAGTTCTGCGTGTTGAATGTTCATTTTATTAATACCTCCCTGGATAAAAGCGCATGCTCAGTTAAACGTAGTTCTAACAATGATTGCAGAAAAGCTAAAGTTGATTCCGCACCTTGATTTTCATTTAAACGGTCTGAATGCAGCCCGTCCCGGCAACCGCCTGTTGTTGGATCATAAACGGAAAGATTTAAATCATTACGTCCGAGGAACCATTCAAATGCGCGACGGGCTTCTTTGTCCCAAAATTTGTTTCCCGTAATTCTAAATGCCTCAAGGCAGGCCGATACCATTGCTTGAGCTTCTACCGGTTGTTGATCAAAACGCGCTCGCTCTCCATCCTTTTGATAAAATCCGTTTGAACCAATCGGGACAAAATGGCCAGCGCCGGCTCGCTGTAAATCGGCAAGCCAATTTAAAGATTCCAATCCGGCATCGGTCATATCTTTATTTGGAATTGATTTGCCACACGTTAGTATTGCATGTGGTAGGGCAGCGTTGCAATACGAAAGTTCTTTTTCGTACCAGCGCCATTCTTCGGAACGATTACTTTGATATAATGTTAAAAGCCGTCCAGCCAATTCATCACGCACTTGACTTGCTCTTCGATCACCGCCGAATTTATGTAAATATTCATAAATTCCTATGAGAGCAAATGCCCATGCACGCGGACTTGTAGTTAAGAGAATTGCGGGTAAAGTCTGTTCAAACAGCCAACCGGCCATACTATTGAATGCCGGTGTTTCGGAATGACTTAATACTGTTCCCAATGCCCAAAGTGCACGCCCGTGACTATCATCCGATCCGGATTCCTCCAACCAGTTGCGTTGATAATCCATAAAATTTCGAAAGCGTTTTGTCTGATCGTTGAACGAAAATCCAAGAAATGCAAGATAGCGGGATGCCAATCCAAGGCTCTCGCTGCTACCCAGTTCATCTAAAAGAATACTTACCAAAAGAGCCCGTGCATTATCGTCGGTTGTATAACCGTGAGAATAATTCGGCACAGTAAAAAGTGCATGTTGAAACATGCCCGTATCATCAGTCATATGGTCTAAGTGATCAAGTTTTAACGGGGGCAGTTCACCAGGGAATTTATCAAGAGCTTTGGCAGTAAATCCCGGCGGGATATAATGACGGCGCTCTTTCCGCGCACGTTCAAAACTTTCCATATATCGTTGCGCCACCTCGGACCAAATCATCGCACGTCCAAACATATAAGCACGCTTGCGCATTGCATGCCGTTCGGCTTCGTTGTCTAATAAATTGATAACTTGCCCAGCTAATGCTGAGGGATCGCGGAATGGAACCAGCACACCCCGTCCTTCCGAAAGAACTTCTTGCGCATACCAATATGGCGTAGAGATAACAGCTTTACCCGCTCCCAATGTATAAGCTAAAGTTCCTGATGTAATTTGAGCTTCGTTGAGATAGGGTGTGATATAAATATCCGCAGCGCTGATGAACTCAACAAGCTCTTCCAAACTAACAAAGCGGTTGTAAAAGATAACATTACTTTCCACACCTTTCTGCTGAGCTAACCATTGCAGAGACAGACGGTAAGTTTCGCCTTCATGTTGAATAACATGAGGATGAGTTGCACCAACAACGATATAAACAATGTCGGGATAACGGGCAACAATGTCGGGCAGAGCAGATATTACAGTTTCTATTCCTTTGTTCGACGAGAGTAATCCAAAACTTAATAAAACAATTTTGCCCTCCACTCCAAATAAATCTTTATTAAAACTCGGATCCACAAACGGCACATCCGGAATACCATGCGGAATCAGATCAATCTTTCCCGGGGATACATTATAGATTTCTTGCAAAAATTCAGAACCTCGTTCACTCATTACCACTAATCGATCCGAAAGGGCTGCAACTTCTTCCAATACCCGCCTCTGGTCAGGATCGGGATTTTTTAATATTGTATGCAAAGTTGTAACGATGGGCATTCGTAATCCGCGCAAGAGCGCCAGGATGTGGCTTCCAGCTTTCCCACCGAATATTCCATACTCGAATTGCAGACAAATCAGGTCAACATTGTTGATATTTAAAAAATCCGAAGCTCTCAAGTAAGAATCTATATCTTTCTCTGTGAGTTCAAATCGTACTCGAGTTGGATAGGCATAACCGGTTATTACATCGTTAACCGGCAGTGCAATGCATGTTGTTTTTTTGTATTGTATTGCGATGGCTTCACACAAATCGGTTGTAAATGTTGCGATACCGCACTGTCGCGGTAAATAATTCCCAATAAAGGCAATCCGATTAATAGTTGCATTAGTTACCTTTTGTTTCAATATGAAGTTCTCCTTTTTTATTTTCTTTGAATTGAAAGCAAACAAATAATATTATCCGACTAATAAACTTTATTTATAAATCTCGCTTGAACTCTTTTATCAGATCTCTCATTCCGGGGAAAAGTATTGCTGCGCTGACGATAATTACTATTGATAAAATGCTAAAAATAATTATTGCATATATCGATACTTCCATCGCTCACTCTCCATTAGTAAATGTTTCGTAAATTTTATAAATCACTATATCACCGGTCGTTTTCTGATCGATTGACAAACTTCAAATAATTCTAATAAAAGCCATGGGATATTTTTCTAAAATGATGACCGTATATTGTAAATAGAATTGCAAGTGAAAAAAGCTGCGGCTTGCGGAACAGAGACCAGAAAAATAATTTCCAATAGTAGATTCTTTCCTCGCCTATCACTCCCAATTTCAACATCGATCTGAACAGTGCAAGTATGTAATTGGGATTTACGTGAAAAACTTTTTTCTTCTTCGGTTCAAAATGTTTCATGAACCTCATTACGCGTTCATAATAATACTTTGGCGAGTAAATAGTATTCAGAATTTTTTTGTAGCCGTCAAGCAGTTCATCGGGATTCATCTTCGGGACAAAGTTTATTGAAAAGTCCGTATTGTTTCCGGTAAAATCCTTAAGCATTCTGCCTTCATCGCTCAATCTTTGTTCTAATTTGGTTCCTCGGGGTGCATTTAGCAGCCCAACCATCGCAGTTACAATCCCGCTTTCCTGTATGAAATTTGTAAGTTTATCAAATATTGCTGGCGGATCATTATCAAATCCTACAATGAAGCCGCCCTGAACTTCGAGACCAAAATCTTGAATTTTCTTTACACTTGATATCAAATCACGATTTCTATTTTGAATTTTATTGCACTCGATCAAGCTTGCTTCATTCGGAGTTTCGATGCCTATGAAAACAGCTTCGAATCCTGCTCGAACCATCAATGACATCAGCTGATCATCGTCGGCAAGATTAATTGATGCTTCGGTATTCAAGTAAAAAGGATTTTTTCTTTTCTCCATCCATTCTGCAATTGCCGGCAGTATTTCTTTTTTAAGTTTTGTTTTATTACCGATAAAGTTGTCATCGACGAAAAATACAGGTCCGCGCCAACCGGTAAAATAAATAGCATCTAATTCCGCAATAACTTGTTTCTTTGTTTTTGTCCTGGGATTCCTTCCGTACAGCACAGTGATATCGCAAAAGTCGCAATCGTAAGGGCAGCCGCGCGAATACTGGACGTTCATAGAAGTATAATTATCGATAGCTACAAGATTCCACATCGGAAGGGGGGTCGTTGTAATATCTGCCCATTCATCAGTTGTATATTTTTGTTTCGGTCGCCCTTCTTCCAAATTATTTAAAAACATAGGGAGAGTGATTTCCGCCTCGTTAAGAATTAGGTGATCAATTTCAGAATAATACTCCGAACTGCTTGTAAATAAGGGTCCCCCGGCAACAATTTTTACATTAAGTTTTTTACATCTTTCAATCACCTCGTCTGCCGATTCTTTTTGGATAGACATTGCGCTGATGAAAACGTAATCTGCCCAAAGAATATCTTTATCAACTAATTGATCGGCGTTCATGTCAATCAACTTTTTGTTCCACTCATACGGCAGCATTGCCGCAACGGTTAATAATCCAAGCGGAGGGAAACTTGCTTTCTTCGATACGAATTTTAAAGCATGTTTAAAACTCCAAAATGTATCGGGATACATCGGATAAACTAATAATATATTCATTTCTGCCTCTGGTTTAAGAGTGAGAACAATACGGATTTAATTCCGAGCTCATTATCAACAGTTGAGAGTGAAAGTTCAATCGTCCAAAGGGATGAAAAATGGACTACATCTTATGGGGGGGGGGAAAGTAATCCAACTAAGATGGTATATTGTTGAGGAGAAATAATCGACCATTCAAATACCCTTAGAATGGCTGTTTTTTTAATTCTTCAAAAAAGAAATTATGTTCGAATTTTGGGTATTACCCGGCAGAAATTACTAAACAATTTACCGGTTTAGAATATCTTTATTATATCCGGAAAGCCCTTGCCATTACTTCCTGTTCAGTCTTTGAAATATGATAATTGTTAGCCAGGCTTTTCCATTTACCGGACACACTTTTTATATGCCTAATTATTTCTAAAGCTTTCTTTTCACTAAGACGGAAATATTTAATTACCTCTAGCGCAAGATCAAAATCAAGAGAATTGTCATTTTCGGAAATGTTTAATTTTAAGCCTGTCCCGTTTTCATCAGGATTAATATCATACGCTGGCGATAGAATCCAACCACGATTTGTCAAAATGAAACCATGATTTCTTAAATGATCATCGGTATTTGTAACACTGATGCTGAAGATGATCCTTTTCCAAAGTTCCTCTAAATCCCTATTGACATTTGCACCATTTTTGCAAAGGAACTCTGCTATTTCCAGGTAACTAACACCTTCATGAAAATCAGTGCCATCAGTATAACTAAGCAAAGTCATAGCAGAAGCAAAATGAATTCGTTTTCGGCTGCTCATTCTGTCAAATCTCTTTGAAAGAAATGTATGATATTTACTTGAGAACTTTTTCAACATTGCGTCTGCCACATTCAAACCGGATTCGGCAGCGAGATCATGTACAACCATTTCCCATGCGCCAATATTTTTTTCGTCGCTTAGACTTGGAAATTTTGCAATCCAGAGATTGTTTGATTCATCAATTATGCTTGCTTTTGGCCTTGCACCTCCCAGGGAAGAACCGGGAGCGATCAATATATTCAACCACTTTAAATATTCCGGATCATTCGTTATATCATCTTTTTCAATATTCAGGCAGGCTTGTTCCAATATTTTTAGCGAAGTCCATGGCGGGGTGGCAAACTCTCTATTATCATTTAAAAAAGGTCCATCAATATTTTCCTTAAACCTTAAGCCACCCATTCTATGTTCATCAAAAACACCCATCAGATAATCGGATTCGATAAAAGTTTTTTCAATTCGATTCTCTAATCTACTTAATACAGCTTCACGCCGTCGCATCAGAAGGCGTCCCCATCGGTCGGGTGAAGAATCTAAGAAAATACCAAAATTGATTTTTTTGTCTTCAAGGTATTGGGTTCCAGGGAAAAGTTGTAAATCGGGATCTATGATTTGAGCATATTTCGAATTCAGCCATTCATTGGTATATTGGAATGAAAAAATTTCCTTACCCCTTATTGTTTCAGAATATAATTCACCCATTATCATTGGTTCTTTTATGTCCAACCAATCTGCGTATACCAATATTTCTTTTCGCTGATTTTTCTTTGCCATATTAAATATCTGTTCTATTTTTTCTTCGGCGCTCTTTCTTGTGTTATCAATTTTGCATCCTGAAGTTTCCGCCCTAATATATCATCGCTTGCAACATTCAAAAAATCTTCTGCTAATCCCAATACAAAAAGTACTTGTATATATGAGCCAATGCTTACTCCCGGCGAACCTTTTTCAATTGCTAATAATGTCGGACGGCTTATGTCTGCTCTTTCAGCAACTTGCCCGGCGCTAAGTTTTCTTCTTAAGCGAGCTAATTTTAAATTTTCGCCTAATCGATCGAGGATTTTTCTTGTTTTTGGTGACATCATTACTTTGTCTCTTTTATAATGTAAATAATACTTTACAAATATAGTAACATTTGTAAATAATATTTGCCATTATCCGGATGACTAAGGATTGCTTGTAAGGAGTGAGCATTTAACTTTATTAATTACTGAATGCAAATAATTTGAGTTTTCGATTTAAAGTAGCAATGTTACCATTTTTAATTGAGGTGTTCCAAAAATTGCTTTCTAATAAAGTGGCAAATTTATCTACGAAGATTTTTAAGTATTCCGCAGATTATTTTTGCGTTCCCGCCTGTCGGACGGGCAAGTTTACAATTACCTCATTTCCTTTTTCTCAGTTTCTAATTGTCGATATACTTTTAGCAACTGTCTTAAGCATTTCGCCGGTATAAGAATAATTAGCGATTTCGAGACGCGTATGTAATGCAAGTTTTTCCATAATGTTATGAATATGGCTTTTAACGGTGTAAGTTGAAATTCGAATTTTTTGAGCAATTTCCTTATTGCTCAAACCTTCGCCAAGTTGAATAATAACTTCCTTTTCGCGCTTTGTCATTTTAACAGCTTCTTGCAGTTGCGGTTTCCCTTCTTTCACTGCATGATCGACTATCTGTGAAAAAAGCGAATCGACCAAGATGGGGGGAAGAACTGTCGCGCCGTCGGATACATTTCGTATTGTTGTTAATAAATCTTTGAGGGAAGCGTCTTTAAGAATAAAACCATTTGCGCCAGCTTTAACAAACTGTAGGATATCAGCTTGCACGGGAGCGAGATCCATTACAATTATTCTTGCCTGCGGAAATTCTTTTTTCATAATTTCTACGACACGCAAACTGTTTTGACTTCGCAATCCCAAATCCAATAAAACCACATTCGGTTTTAAATTCTGGATTTTCAAAAAGGTGTTTTTGCTATCGCCTGATGCTGCAACGACAATAATATCCTTATGTGGTTTAAGAATCGTCGTGATGCCATCCCGCAAAAGACGGTTATCTTCAATTAGTAATAATCTGATTTTGTTCATATGGAAACCTCTTTTAAAATATTCTTCTACCTATTATTTTTTAGCGAAGATTATCGGTAGCTCATTATTTTTCGCTTCCGACTAATCTAACATTTCGAGTATTTGATCAAGACATTTTCATTCCGATGCAAACTCTATTCCTTTCCTGCTCCCCGTTTATCCGCCGGGCTTTGGAAGATCCAGCCTTTTTGTGAAGCTTGACGGATGTGATAAATTATCTGTTTCTCCATCAGACTACGTTAAAAAAGGGTTTGCATCATTAATGCAAGCCCCTTTCCTAAAGAAAATAAATTTTAGTATTTGAATTCTACTCTTCTATTCATAATACGACCTTCTTCGGTTTTGTTATCGGCAATCGGCATCGATTCGCCGTAACCTTTAACGGTTAACCTGCTTGCAGCAATACCTTTACCGACCAAATAATCCCTAACGGTTTTAGCTCTTCTTTCTGATAAGCCCTGATTATATTTGTCGGAACCAATGCTACAAGTATGTCCACCAACTTCAACATTCAATTCATGATTTTCGGCTAATACTTGTACAGCATGCAGTAATATCGGATAGGATTCCGGTTTCAATGTAGCTTTATTGAAATCGAAATTAACACCAATCAAAACAATCGGTGGCTTTGGGCAGGGTTTTTCAACAACAATTTCTTTAATAACTTCTTTCGGGATATATTTTTTTACAATGTTTTCAACATCTTCTCTTGTAGCAAGATCGTCAAGAGCTGATAAGTCAACATTAATACCATCATAGATATCGCAATATCTCGAAGGAGCGCCTTTGTCGAAATAATACAATAATCCGACATTTGCAGTTAACCATAAATCCGAATGAGCGCCGAAAATTCCCTGGCGATTATTATTAAGGATACCATCAACCTGGCTGTCGATATTGTGCATCGCACCTTCAGTTGTAAGTTTCCAATCATCGCCAACTTTCCAATCAACGCCAAAACCGAAATTAATAGTGGTAGTTAATTTGTCAGTCAATCCTGTATTAACTACATCGCCCCAATCAGGTTCAGCGTAATACGCAAGACCTCCACCAACAAACATGTATGGTGAAGCATTCAGACATGGAACAAAGTAATACATAAAGTCTAACTGACCCATCATAACATTGGTTGACATTTCTGCATTGTCGTAATCAACCGGGGCCCCATTAGCATAAGTATAATAAAAACCGCTGGAACCATATCCGGGAATTCTACCCTGAATATGATTATAGGATCCTAAAAATCTTAGCGCAACGTTTTCATTAAAATTTCTTTGAAGGGATAGATAACCGCCATAACATGCTTCCAAAGGACGAACGTCAGAGCTAAAGAATCTCGGGTATGAAAAACCGAATCCAAATCCCCATGCGTCTTTTGCTACTTGAGCCTGAGAATCGGAAAATGTGAGAAGTAGAGCAAGACTAAAAACAATAAATACTTTCTTCATGATGATACTCCTATTTTAAATGAATTACTTGCATGAAGGTACAACCATTTCTATGGCATATACAATCGACCATAAGGATGAAAAAGGGATTAGTTCTCGGATGCTATTTTCGGGTACTTAAAGTATTCTTTGTTGATAATAGCATTAACATTGCATACTATTTCCTTCTTCTCCCATTACTGTATCCAAATTACTCATCCGGGTATTGTTCGATAGAGTTAGTGCATAACCGGCAAACACATAACAGAATTACGATTACGCTCCAAGCCGAATCGACTGAATGTCTTCAATGAGACCGAATGAACTCAATAACCAGAGAACCACTGCAATAACCACAACCGCATTTAATATTTTCTTGATTGTTGCCTGCATAGGGATGTAGCTGTTAATCAGCCATAGAACTACTCCAACGACAACCAAAACGATTACTATTGTAATTAAGGACATACTCTTTCTCCTAATAATATTTGTATGCACACCGGATCTACTCCGTGCTGAGTTGCTGCTGTTCTATAGTCACATTCTTTGCATGAACTTATATGCTCAACTTGTCAGCGTGATATTTATATGGGTCGTAAATTTCGGGATAGTGAAGCCTATTACTCATAACAATATCCGCGAATATACATTATCACCCGATACGAATCGTATCAAGACCATCAATGACTCCGAATGCGCTCAATAGCCAAAGCACTACTACAATAACCACAACAGCATTTAAAATTTTCTTGATAGTTGCCTGCATCGGGATGTAGCTGTTAATAAGCCATAGAACTACTCCAACGACAACCAAAACGATTACTAATGTAATTAATGACATAATCTTTCTCCTTTTATAATTTGTTTACTCACCGGATATTTACCGGTTTGAGCTTCTGTTGCTTTCTTACTTATTCTTCAAATGTATTAGTATTCTCATTTAACCATTAATTTATTTTCGCAATTCTGACAGTTTTTTAAATAACTCTATTTCTTCTTCATTAAGGTTCTCCGGCAGCTGTATATTAATTTTTACAATCAGATTCCCATACTCGTTCTTCTTTGAATAAAACGGCATTCCAAGTCCGCTAAGTCTTAGTTCCTTCCCATTAGGCGTTCCCTTAGGAATATTGACTGTGATTTTGTCTTTAAGTGTTTTGATATGAGTCTTTCCGCCAAGGACAGCAGTATATAATTCAACAGGGAGATGAAGTTGAAGATCATTTCCCTTACGATGAAATTCCGGATGCGGCGCTATCTTGATGGTGAGATAGAGGTCCCCATTTGCACCGCCGTTTAATCCACTTTTACCTTTACCCACAATTCTCAACATTTGTTTGTCTGCGATGCCTGGTTTAATCGCCATTCTAATTGTATGACCATTAAGCTGGATAAGCCGTGTTGTACCATGATAAGCTTCTTCGAGTGAGATGGTCGTCTCTGCTTCGAGATCCTCGCCTTTTTTGACGACGTTTTTTCTTCGACTCCGCTGACCGCTGCGTTGTCCGAATAGCGCCTCAAAAAGATCATTAATTCCCTCGCCGGTAAAAGTAGAATCTGATTCATTAGTACCCGTTCGGTATGTTTGTCCACCGCTGCTACTTGCATATTTTGACCAATCAAAACCACCGGGCTGCTTTCCGGCTGCTTCATAATGTTTCCAATCTGCACCAAATTGATCGTACTTTTTTCGTTTCACCGGATCACTTAGAACTTCGTTTGCCTCATTAACGACCTTAAATTTTTCTTCGGCGGATTTATCACCATTCGTTTTATCCGGATGATATTTATTGGCAAGCGTTCGATACGCCTTTTTGATTTCTCCGGGAGTTGCTGTATTCCCAACTCCCAAATCTTTATAGTAATCTTTGTAGATCATAATTTTGCCATTCTTTACTCATTTACTATGCTATCACACAGGTTCTTTTCATCCGGAAACTCTCACTTGCGCAGGTCGCAGTAATTCGTTATTCCAGAGATAACCCCGACGCAGTTCATCAATTACTGTTCTCTTTTCACTTCCATCATATTCCGCCATCGCAATAGCGTCATGTATTTCATGATTGAATGGAGTACCTACACTTTCGAAAGAAAGGACTCCTTGCGTTTCCAAAAGTGCAAGAAATTTTTTATGGATTAATTGCAATCCTTCCAATGGAGATTGCTTCTCGATGACAGCGCTTTGCAATGCTTTTTCAATATCGTCCACAATTTCCAGCATGGAAATAAACATTCCCCGTTTACTTTCCTCGGCAATCTTATTGCCGTCGCGCTCAATGCGGCGACGATAATTCGCGAAATCTGCAAGCGTGCGGAGATTCAGGTCACGCTCTTTTAATAACTCTTCTTGCAGACTCTGTATAGCTTCCGCCAAATCAGTCTGTAGCAGTTTATTCTGTTCGTTTTCGTGCAAATCTAATTTCATTGCTCACCTTCTTTTACTGTTCGTCAATTAAGCACACCGTTTTCAGCGGCATCTTTTAGATCTTCGTTTGCAAATACAGCAATCTCAACCCGTCTGTTCGAATGTTTTCCATCTTGAGTATCATTTGAAGCAACAGGTTCGCCTTCACCAAGTCCAATAACCGAAAATCTTGAAGAAATCACGCCATGCATTATCGTATAATCCGAAACTGTTTTAGCTCTTCTTTCGGATAGTGATTGATTGTACTGCTCGGTGCCATCGGAATCTGTATGTCCCGTAACAAGAATATTTGTGTCGGGATATTTGTTAAGAATGACAGCAAGTTTATTGATATTTGTTTTAGCTTGAGGTTCGAGCGAGTATGAATTGGTAGCAAATAAAATTCCCGAATCAAAAGTAATTTTTATACCTTCGCCAACTCGTTCTATCGTTGCGCCCGAAATATCATTCTGCATTTCTTCAGCCTGGCTATCCATATAATCTCCAATTAAGACTCCGGCTGTACCGCCGACGGCCGCGCCAATTATCGCGCCCAGCACTGTGTCGCCCGCATAATGACCGACAACTCCGCCAACCACGCCACCGCTTACTCCGCCAATAACTCCTCCTTTAACAGCATTGCTTGCACTACAGCCGTAAATTAAAACAGCAATAATGAGTGCCGAAAAGAATAATATGTATGTACTTTTTTTCATTACAATTCTCCAATACTTTTAAATATGGTAAATTCGTTTTTATCTACCTTCTTTGAAATTCATAGAAGCGGCTTTTACATTGCCGCTTCTAAATAGATTAATTATTTCTTTATAAAAACTGTCGGTTATTCTTTTGACAGTAATTTTATTTCAACTCTTCTGTTCATAGATCGTCCTTCATCGGTATCGTTTGTAGCAATCGGATTATCTTTGCCATAGCCAACTACTTTCAGACTATTTCTATTAACACCCTGGCTCACGAGGTAATCAACCACTGATTGAGCTCTTCGTTCTGAAAGTCTTATATTATAATTCACCGAACCGATTCCGTCCGTATATCCGCCAATTTCCCATTTGTATTTGGGATGTTCTTTCATAGTGCCCACTAAATTGTTTAGAACCGTATATGCGTTTGGAAGTAATTTTGATTTATTAAATTCAAAATTTGTATCGCCGCTAAGAACTAAAGATTCTATTTCGGCTGGTTTTTCAATGATAACAATTTCTTTCTCGGTAGCACATCCTTCAGAATTTACTTCAACACCCTTTTGTGTGTTAGGGCATTTATCAAGATTGTCGGGAACACCGTCGCCATCAGAATCAAGCGGGCAGCCATTTTGATCTACCTTTGTTCCGGCAGGTGTATTAGGACATTTATCGAGATAGTCCGGAACACCATCTTTGTCTAAATCAAGCGGACAGCCTTTGGGATCCACTTTAGCATTAGCTGGCGTATCAGAGCATTTATCAAGATAGTCCGGAACACCATCGCTGTCGGCATCCAATGGGCAACCGATTTTATCCACCTTAACATCTTGAGGTGTATCAGCGCATTTATCAAGATTATCTGCAACACCGTCTTTATCAGTATCAAGCGGGCAGCCATACTCATCCACCTTTACTCCCAAAGGAGTCTCAGGGCATGCATCATCGGAATTGGGAACACCGTCGCCATCCGAATCTCTATCCCTGCCAAAGTAATAAGACAGACCCGCAGTAGCAGTGTACATCATATCATTATTGGGACCGGTTTCTATATCATCTATGAAATCTTTCGAGGCTACTATTATTCCACCACTTAGATTTAGACTCATATTTTTAGCGACCATTATCCGTAAGCCGATATCGCCGTTATATGAAAGCCAATGGTTTTTGTGATTTTCTGCCTCATAATTCGGTAATTGATTTCCATTAGCATCTTCCGGATGAACCCACATGAAGGAAACACCGAATCCAACCCAGGGGTAAATGGCATCCCCAAATGATAAAATATAGTTTAATCCTGCACCCGCCATATCAACTTTTGTTAAAAATTCATCTGTCGGATTTCCTGAAGATGGAGGAGCATTTTGCCCGGAAACAAAAGCTCTCTGCGCAAAAGCTCTTAGTCCAATATTTCCGGCACCTGTTGAAGGGAAATAGTATTCGAGGGAGCCTTTGATGGTATAATTAATCTTGTCTTTAGTATAATCGGTAATTCCTAATGTTACCCCGCCTTCAGCGGTAACACCAAATACGTTCGACATGGCATTTGGTTTTGGCGTTTCGACCAAATCTTGCGCCACATTGAGTTGCGCAAAACCAAAAAATATTAGTAATATTGATATAAATAGTTTCATTTTGTAACTCCTTTTTTTGTTGAAAATTATTTTTTATTGTTTACTTCTATTCAAAGAAATATCTTATTCCAAGTCCGGCATCAATTCCAAAACCGGTGGATGTGGTAAGCTGAAGCACCGGGACTATTTCAAAAAATACATCTATTGGAGTTGAATGAGGAAACCATGCTATACCGAATACGCCTCTTAAACCAAGCGAGCCGTCATAACCTCCGCCGCTGTTGTACCTTCCACCTATTCCGTAATAAAGCGGAAAATTTTCTGATGAACTTATTGCATTGAATGAGTGCCATAGATAGTCCATATGAAAATGTACCCGGCTTCCGTTATTGTAATGACCTTTGTATGAGATGCGGTCGCCACCGACAGACACGCCGAGACCGAAATCAAAAGCATTATCATTGGAAGTCCAGAGTTTTGCGCTCAATCCGGTTGGTTCACCTAAGATAAATCCGAGACCAAATCCATGGTCTTGTGCTGTAATTGGTTTGACGATTATCATTATCATACTCAAAACCAATCCGAACAAAAATATTTTTTTCATAATCGGTACTCCTATTATTAGTTTAATTGCTTATGCAAGATTTATGATGATTATCTTCCAAATTTTAATTTTGTTTCGTTACAAAGAACATTTAAGTGGTACAATAACTTTTGGAGACACTATACAAGCTACGGGACGGCGTGTGGTAAATCAATCGGGCAACGGGATGAAAGAATAGTTAATCCTTTAGGTTGAGAACAAATTGTTAAATGCGGAAAATATTGATTCAATATATGTTTGGTTTTATCATTGTGTGTTTTTCTCAACCCCCGAAGGTGATTGATGATTATAAAGCACGACGTCCACGAATGACTCTAATTAGGACCATTACGATTGCAATTACTATAAGAACATGAATAACCCCACCCATGGTGTAAGAGGTGAGTAATCCAAGTAACCACAATACTATTAGAATTACTGCTATAACATATAACATGGCATAAGTCCTTTCTTTTTGATTGTTTAATAAAATTATTTATGCAAATAGTCTATGATGCTGCTTGCTATTATTGCTTGAAATATATGAACATGAGTATAGCACAACAATCGGGCGAAGGGATGAAAAAGAAACTAATCCTATTGGTTGAGATCAATTATTTTTTTGCGGATATTTTTTTCAAGAAAATTATTGTTCGTTTTTTTATGTAAGTTTTTCTGAATACCTGGTTAGCGAACTCTAATCGGAAAGTATATATTGTTTACCTGATATACTTATTGGAGGATTAAAAACATTTTCGTACAGACTATCTCTGCTCTTATTTTATTTTTTATGATTCCCTTGCGAGCCTTTGTTATCCTGCCCTTTGCTTTTGTCATGCTTGTTATTGTTACTTTGTTTTTGGTCATTACTGAAATCTTTCCTTTGCTGCTCAATCCATTTATTATGCTGGGGATGATTTTTATTCACAAAATATTTAGAATCCCGGCTATCGCGGATTATCTGCTGATCGTGCCTACCTTTATATGATGAATATTTTTCTCTGTAGGTTTTATGATTCCGCCATGGGTAGTGCTCATTCACTACAACTTTATAAGAGTTATAAAAATCATAACTACTGTATAGGTTTGGTAGGTTTGATGAATATTTCCAATTCCCTCTTTCAAAATAATAAAAGCGATGTTGGGGGACATAGTAGTAAACTTCAATATCCGGCAGGTAGTAATATTCAACGTAATCATAACCGGTGGGGCCCCACGTTGGTTGGCTGCCTATATTAAAATTAATATTCACTTGCGCTTTAAGAGGGGGCGCAAGGGCAATTAAAATTACCGTAATTAAAACAATAAAGTATATTTTTCGCATTTCGTAATCTCCTTATATTATTTACAAAACATACATCGGTTCATCCAGTATATCCAGGTTGAATCAAAATTTCGACTATACGATTCAAGCCGCCTCTATTAATCAGCAACACCGTCTTTATTACTATCGCGGAAAGCCTTCTTGAATGAGTCTTTTATGTTGTTATCAATATCGTTTTGATTAGCGGAGTCATTGGGATCAAGAATTACAGTTCCTTTATGAAACCAAGAATTCACATCTACCGTTAAGGTAACATTAGTTTTAACATCCTTGGTTAAGTTTATAGAATTTTTCAGTTCCATTTCTTGAGTGGCAGTCTTTGTAGATTTATAAATAAAAGATGCACCGTTAAATTTTCCTTTAACGATTGCAGAATATCGTAATTCTCCGCTGGAACCAGCTTTAAATTCCGGATCTGAAATTATTTCAGAATCTTCAGGTTTATGCAGCCGAAATTTAATTTTGGAGTAGTTGCCAGCAATAACATGACCTGCAGCAAATTCTGTTGGTGTTCCATTCAAATTGAGTTTTACCACAATAGGTCCAACTTTTACGTTTGAGGAATCTCCTGCAGCCTGCCGGAATTTTATGTCTTTGAGCAAAATTTTTACAGTATCCAAAACAATTGTATCATCCGCAATTTTATTTAATCCATTATCCATAGCTAATGATACGGTTACATTATCCAGGGCTGGAGTATTCTCAATTGAATTGTCACAGCTTGTAAATAAGCTTACTGTAACAAATAAAAAAATAAATGAAGTGTATTTTCGCATAATCATGATAAGCTCCTTTTGTTAAATATTCTTAAATTCTCTCGAGATAAACCAAATTCCCAATAATACCTCTTCACCACAAAGTTACAGAGGCATTAAAACAAAGCCAAAAAAAAGTTACGTATCTGTTTTGATTAAGTAAATCGGGCAAAGGGATGAAAAAAGGACTACATCCTTTAGGTGAGTCGGCTTATTTATTTACTGATGCGAATGAAGTATAACACTCTTGTTGCGGATCGTTTATTCGAAGTATTTATAATTTGGATTCATCATACTTCTTTCCCACCGGAGCAATACTGTTCATGATTGATTCCACTATATAGTATTGCGAATAATATTTTTATTTTTTGTGTCAAAATTTTTTTAGGTCGTTTTTATCCTTTTCCATCTTCCATCAGACATTTTCCATTGCGGCTTGCCGCGCTATGTCTTTTCTTTAACAAACCATTTTGCTAAATTGAATTTAAGATAAGCGAAGAGACATCTCAAGGTATTCAAATGAAAGATTTTTTTAATCAAGTACAAAAATATTTTAACGAAGTAAAGGATTTCCTCAACGTTCATATTATCGATATTGGAGATACTCCAATAACACTCTGGACACTTCTTTACTTTATTTTTCTTGCATGGGTGCTCTTCTACACTACTGCAAAGCTCAGAAAATGGATGATCTATAAAGTACTTTCCAAAAGTAAGGTAGAGCTGGGAGTGCGGCTCGCGGTTGGGACAATTATTCGTTACGCTTTTCTTATACTCGGGCTTGTAATTGTTATACAGACTGTTGGAGTTGACTTGAGTGCAATTACAATTCTTGCCGGCGCTCTTGGTGTTGGTATAGGTTTCGGTTTGCAAAATGTAACAAATAATTTAGTAAGTGGAATAATTATTCTTTTTGAAAGACCAATAAAAGTGGGCGACAGGATTCAGGTGGGCGAGGTGTTTGGTGATGTTGTTAGCATTTCCATGAGATCAACAATGATTGTAACAAATGATAATATTTCTATTATTGTTCCTAACTCCGAATTTATTTCATCAACGGTTATTAACTGGAGCCACAATGATAGGAATGTGAGGTTCAATATTCCGTTGGGTGTAGCTTATAAAGAAGATCCTGAAAAGGTGAAACAAATTTTAATGGAAGTTGCGGAAAACGAAGATGGCGTTTTAAAAGATCCGAAGCCCGATGTGCTTTTTAAAGAGTTTGGTGACAGTTCTCTTAATTTTAGTCTACTAATCTGGACAAGCAGTTACATAACTACGCCGGGGATACTTAAAAGCAAACTATATTTTGAAATATTCAAAAGATTCAAGGAAAACAACATCGAAATTCCTTTCCCGCAGAGGGACTTGCATATAAAAAATACAGAATTCCAGGAAGGCCAGCCAAAAGTTTAAAAAAATTAATTTCCCGGTAATCCAATCATTATAATTTCGAAATTATTTTGCGTAATTCTTCCTTGGTTATTCCAAGTTTATTCTGCAATCGTCCCAACAGTTCTTCTTCCTTACTTTTTAGAAAAGTAATCGCATCAGTTAGGTTTGTAAATTATTGTGTGAGTTTCCCTACGACTTCATTCCAGTTCCCTTTAATTATCAAAGAATCCAATTGGAACTCTTTTATAATTGCAATTGATAAATGTTTTATGTGTTAGTTTCTTGATTACCAAAATATGATATGAAGGAATTTAGGATTTCTCAATCTGGCAAAGAGATTAGTAAGAAACTACATCTTTTGGAAAGCCTGTGCATTGTTGATGACTTTTATTTGATAAAACATTTGACAAACAATCAAAAATGCATATATTTGGACAATAATTGTCAAGACAATATTTTATCTATGCAAAAAGTCGAAACATTCGGAGAAAAATTGCGGAAGTTAAGAGAGGATAACGAAATGCCTCTTAGAAAACTTGCCGCACAACTGGACATTGACCAGTCAACATTAAGCAAAATTGAACGCAATGAGAGAAGTGCAAACTTGGATTTGATTGAACGTATCTCAAAGATTTTCAAGGTTAGCAAAAAGGACTTACGTGTGGCATTCCTTAGTGACCAGATTGCATACAAAGTACTTGATGAAGATTATGGAGTGGAAGCTCTGCAAGTAGCAGAGAACAAATTAACCTATTTGAGAAACCTCAAGAAATGACAGAGATAGAAACCTTAGAAAAAATTGATTGGGATTTTGCAGAGGCATCAACTGACTCTGCAACAAACTCGATACACCCATATCCGGCTAAGTTCATTCCACAAATCCCTCGTCATTTCATTCAACAACTTTCAGATGAAGGAGACACAGTTTATGAACCTTTTCTTGGAAGCGGAACAACAGCGGTTGAGGCCAACATACTAGGACGAAATGCAATCGGTAACGATGTAAACGAACTTGCAGTTCTCATTTCAAAAGTAAAAACAACACCGATTACCAATAATAAACTTACATCGCTCGACAGCTTACTAAACAAAATTTACATTCGAATTGACCATTTATATTCAGGCCAGAAAAACGGAATTGCAAAACCCGACATCGTTAAACTTGAATTATGGTTCGAGGAATTTGTAATCAATGAACTTGTAATAATTAAAGAGGAGATTGACAAACTTACAGACAAGGACCTGATCGATTTTTGCCATGTTGCATTTTCAGGAATCATTATCAATGTATCACGACAAGACAGCGATACGAGATATGTTCGTGTTCCTAAAAACATAACTCATTTTTACACATACCATAAATTTTCAAACCAACTCAATAAATTGAGAAAAATTATGAATGAGTCAAGCAAACTTATCGAAAATGGAAAATCCGTTTTTAAAGTTGCTGATACGAGAACTAAAAATGTCTTCAATGAAAATACTGCTGACCTTGCAGTTACTTCGCCCCCATATCCCAACGCCTATGATTATCATCTGTATCATAAATACAGATTGTTTTGGTTGGACATGAATCCACATAAGTTACGAAAATCAGAAATTGGTGCTCATGCTGACTATTCAAAGAAAAACGGACCTAATGAATTTGATTTTATGCGGGATATGGAGACTTGTTTTTTAAATACAAGCAATATTCTTAAACCCGGTACTTACTTTGTCCTTGTAATTGGGGATTCAATATTGAAAGGCAGAAATATTCAAAATAATAAAATACTGAAACAAGCAGCCGAAAGAACACCTTTCAAATTTGTTACAGAGTTCTCTAGAAATTTAAAGTTGAGTAAGAAGTCATTCAATCCGAAAATCGGAAATATCAAAACAGAAAGAATCGTATTATTTACGAATATGAAATAATATATGTATAAATATCAAATTGACTTTTCGAAATATAAACTGCGGGACTACGAAAAGGAACTTGCTTTAAAAGAATTTGAAAATCAGTTTCCGAGTGTAAAACAAAAATCAGTTACCGATAAAGGAATTTCCTTTACAACAATCAATCTACTTGACGAAGATGAGCTTAAAAAGCTAACTTTTTATAGTGAGTTTCATTTTCAAAATGAAAATTCAGGTAGGTCAAATATATTGACTGATCAAGCAGTTGTGGAGAGTTATCAGAAGTATATACCTAATTTCTTTGGCGAAATCAAGCCCAATAAATCAAGGGAAATACGATATCTGACTCATTCTTTACACGAATACAAAGGCAGATTCTATCCTCAACTTGCTAAAGCATTTCTAAATTATGCAGGTATCAAAAAAGGCGATACAGTTTTGGACCCGTTTTGCGGAAGCGGCACTACTTTAGTTGAAAGTTTTCTTTTTGGCGCAAATGCAATTGGCGTTGATATTAACCCAATAGCCTTTCTTTTGGCTAAAGCCAAAGTAAAAAGCATTTTGCTGAACCAAGAGGATTTGAATATAATTAGAAAAGCATTTGAAAATTTAAAAGAGGATAAGGGCTGGCAAAAAAATAAAATTGAAAATTATGGAAATAAACTAGATATAAAATATTTGCAAAAATGGTTTCCTGATAACAATTTGAAAAAAGTAATCTTCATTCAGGAAATTATACAGCAAATACCACACACAACATCACAACTTTTTTCAAATATTGTTCTTAGTAATTTGCTAAGGGAGTTTTCTTACCAAGACCCTACACAACTAAGAATAAGAAGGCGTCTTGATACACCGCCTGAAAACCTGATTGAAATATTCAAGGAAAATCTTTTTGAACGAATTGAAAGCCTTGAAAAGTTTCAATTGCTTAACCGCTTTGAGTTAAACTCAAAAGTTGAAAATTATTTGGGTGACATCAGAACTTTGATGAAAAGTGCAAACCTAAAAAGGAATTCAATTGATGTAGTGGTTACATCTCCGCCTTACGCAACGGCATTACCCTATGTGGACACGGATCGGCTTTCACTTTTTACTTTTGGATTTACTGATAAAAGTAGTTTTAGGAAGTTGGAAGAAACTCTAATTGGGAACCGAGAAATAACGAAATCTAAAAGAGTTCTGTTAGACAAAGAGCTTGAAAAGAATTTTGAAAAATCAGTTTTGCCAAGAGAAATTATACACCTGTTGAAGAAAATTTATTTACTGAATAAAAACTCAGATGTTGGGTTCCGAAGGAAAAACATTGCTTCATTGCTTTACAAATACTTTATTGATATGCACCAAGGAATTAATCAGGTATCACAAGTTTTAAAGAAAAATAAGTATGCGTTCTTTGTTGTAGGTAATAATAGAACAACCGCAGGAAATGAATCTATAAATATTCCGACAGATGACTTTATTGGGCTAATTGCTCAGGAAAACAATTTTAAAATTATTGAGAAAATCTGCATGACCGTTCAACAGTCATACATGATTCATTCAAAAAACTCAATCAACACAGAATCAATTTTAGTATTACAACGAAAATAATATGGAACTTACATTTTTAACACATGAAAACACAGCAGGCGAAGAAATCGCCAAAACACTGAAAAGTGGAAAATATTCCGACTTCAAAGTGGCAGTTGCATATAGCCGAAATTCAGGAATCAGTAGAATTTACAACGAGCTTTCCGACTTTGCGAATAACGGAGGCAAAACTTCTGTAATTGCAGGAATTGATCAAAACAATACATCCTATCAGGCATTGATAAATCTGAAAACATTTGCCAAAGACAATCTTTACATCCACCATGATAGAAACTTTGATATCACTTTTCACCCAAAAGTATATCTATTCGGCAATAAAGAAATTGAAAAGGTAATTGTTGGTTCATCCAACTTTACAGCAGGTGGCTTTTTTTTAAACTATGAAGCAAACATCAGTGTAATGCTTGACAATTCTAAAAGTGCAAAGAACTTTCAAAAACAGGTTGCCGAATACTGGAATAAATTACTCAGTGATAAAAACACAAAGTTGTGTGAAGTGACACTGCTTGAACAGCTTTTAGTTGGCGGTTCAGTTGTTGACGAACGTAAGCAAAAACCTTTTAAGGAAATCATTGAGAAAATTTCTACTGATTTACCGTTCATGACAAAAAAGAAAGTTAAAATGCTTCCACCAGTTGTCTCTGCATCGGCAGTAAGTGTTCCTGCTTTGAAAGAAAAATTTGCAATGACACTTTCTGGTTTTGATGTGAGTGCTAAAAGTCAAGACCCTGTAATTCTAATTCCGATTATGGCGCTTAAAGCCATGCCTGTATTTTGGAACTTTCCTATGCTTTATACTGCTTCAGGTGCAGGTTATCCCCAGTTTTATGCTATAGCAAATATTCGCATTGATGGAAGAACCTTAAAAGACCAGCATATAAGAATTTACTATTACGACAAGAAAAAAGAATTCCGATTACAATGTGAAGCAATAAAACGTAATGGAAAACGAGGCGACATTATTTCCATTCACAAAGACCCAAATAATCCTTTGGAATTTGAGATTGAACTGTTAAGGACTGGCTCAACAAAATTCAAATCAATAGCGACCATAGTGACAAATAAAGTGAGTACACAGAAATTTTTTACTTACTATTAAAATAAGAGCATATTAATATATCTTTTAAGAATCCGGAATTAATTTATTTCAATTTCCTTAATGAGTGTGTGTGAACTGAATTTAGAGTGCAAGACCTACCTGAGCTACAATTAAAAACCGCGCTCTCATTTCGATAGGAAAGAACGGAACAAATTCCAAACCTGCATTAATTTTCTGGGTTAAGTCTATTCCAAGTATTCTTATCACTTCAACCACATCAAGGAAAAGCGACAAAGCAAATCCGCCGCGTTCAACATTTATATCAACGGGAGAACTCACACCGAAAGTTCCAACTCCACAATTAACCGGGAATCGATTTCCTGACATTCCGTCCACATAATAAAATCGAATCATCGCGCTATAGTTACCATAGTTTAGTGTGTCTTTTGACTGCGTGTCGAACAAAACCTTAGGAATACCAAGAGAAAAACCCATTTCAATCATAGGACCTTTTACGCGGAAATAGCGTGTATATGAGTTGGATTGATCATAATCGCCGATTTTTATGGTGTAGTCAGGTTCAATGTTGATCTTGATAATAGACCAGGCAGGCAGGGAGTCCAAATGTATCCGTACTTGTGTAAATTCCTCCGACCGAATTGCCGCATATGCGCCATAAGCTGTACGGTATTGAATTAACATTTCACGGTCCCTATTGGGGTCTTTATCGCTACGAAATGTTAAGACACGCCGTTCAAAAGTTTGCGCAGCGGTTCCATCCCGCAATAGTACTGTCGTCCTTATTATAACAAACTGTGGTCCCATCCCCGATCTAATACTATCGCGCTGAAATATAACTCGAAGGTTTTGTATCTGGCTACGGTCGAGTGTTACAGCCGATCGTATATCATCGCTGCCTGCTTCGGGTTCAATTTGCACATAATTGCTTATCTGCTCGATTAACTGGTGTTCTTCGACATTTACAAGGCAATCTGTCTCATAAATATAATGCCGTCCTTGAGCATCTTTTACTCTGAGCCGAACCCGATACAAATCCGGTGCGCAGGCTTGAGGAATTACAGCCTTGTATATATTACTGTGGTCGATAGAATTTAGTGCAGTTCCTTCAATAAGTAAAATGGGAGTTGCAAGAGTTGTTGCCGAACTGTCGTTCCGCTGGACTTTTATACTGACTGTGTCACCGGGAAAGTAAACAGACTTATCAATGGAGAGAATTATAATTTCATCTTCAAGTGAGGTGCGAATAAGAGTTGGATATTTCTTCTGCGCTTGCATACTCAATGCAAATGAAATGCAGAAAATTATAGGAAATAATAATTTGAATTTCGACATATTCTTTTTAGGATTTTGTGACAGTGATAATTGTTTATTGCTTTCTTATTTCTTTTAATTCAAATTCGATTGTTCCATATCCCAGGAGATCCCTAAGAAATCCCATCACTCCGCCGCCTTCAATTATTATCTTTGCTTTTATTAATCCGATACCTTTTACGTACCACTCGGTTACTATATTTTTAGCATCGTCTGTACCTTCCACAATAGATTCTACTTTTATCGCTTCAAATCTTCCGGCTTTCGTTGTTATGAATTCCATATCAAGAGCTTTTCCGGCAACTTTCACTTTATTTATATCACCGTCTGAATATTCGTCTCCTTCCCATTCCCACTTCATGCCCGGTGACAAAGGGAGGGGAAATCGCAACAAAGGTTTTCCGTATGTGAACGATGCTTCTTTTGTAATAAACAAAAATATTTTAAAATACTGATACGTTTCTTTCGCATAAACACCTTCTCCTTTGATTAACAGAGTCTGTTTATATTCGAAGTCATCTCCTTCACTCGCACTTATTGTAAATTGACCATCTTTGAAATAATTTGTAATACATTCGCCAAATGATGATTCATAAACCAAAGTTATGTCTTTATTAGCAGGGAAGTATGAATCCGAATTGATAACAGTTCTTCCTCTTGCTGGTTGGGCGTTACTCAAAGCAGTAAATAAAAGAAGTAATAGAAGGATATAAATAGATTTAATTTTCATGTGAGTTCCATAATCGTTTTATAGGTTTTTCTATGTAAAGCTATGATATAAAGAAATGAATGGCGGATCAATCGATCAAAGGGATGAAAAAGGAACTATATCTTTTGGCTGAGATTGCGAAAAGAGCATAATAAAAACACTATTTATGAAACCATTCTACTGCTATGACTCCCGTATTAATGTAACATATGCCTTCACAAAGGAAATTTTATTTGATGAAAAAACATCGACAAAATCAATTTCCATCACATTGCCTTCTTCATCTACCAACTGATGGATACCGGCATTGTAATTAAAAAACGGTAACTTAAAAGTGACGACATCCGGTTGTCTTTTGCCATGAACATATTTCATTCCTCCAAACTTCGGGACGTCGATCATTTCTTTGTGCCCTTGAAGGAATTCAAATTGTTGAATATCTCCGATTAGATTTCCACTCTCATAAAGATGAATCATTTCTTTCCTCCGTTTAAAAATAATTTTACATATTCATTTTGTTATTTCCATACAAAAGCTTTTCCGCTAATACTTCAATTGAAAATTAAAAGGAATACAGCAAAAGTTATAAATAGAATTATTACACCTAACTTTTTCATGATTATTAACTCTTTTGATTGTTTTCACAAGTCATTTATGTATTTGAGTAATGCTTGTATATAAAAAATATAATTACACGAGTTGTAATACAATCGGGCAAAGGGATGAAAAAGGGACTACATCTTTTGGCTGAGAGGATAGAAGGATGTAGTTTGACAGCCTCAATAATAATTCCCACTCACTTCGCGAATTTAAACAGAGATCGTTTTCTCCGATTGAATAATGCATTTTTAATTAGTGGTCTTTTTATCATTATTCCTTCTTCTTCTTTTTCATAGGCATAGAAACTTCATTTATCTTTTCTGATCCGAGAAGCACAGCAATCCATCTTGTGCTTTCATTGCTTTCAAATGCAAACTTCACTGCCATTGTAAGCGGGATGGATAGAATCGCACCAATCAAACCGAGCAGACTGCTCCAAAAAATCAAAGAGAGAAATACGACCAATGTTGAGAGCCCAAGTTTTCTCCCCATTAGCCGGGGTTCAATCATATTGCCAATTATTAATCCAACAAGAAGATTACCTGCAATTACCAGCAAGGCGCTGCCCATTCCGATTTCAACAAGCGCAAGAAGAGCAGCAGGAATTGCGGATATAATGGCGCCGATATTAGGTATATAATGAAGTAGAAAAGCAAGGAAACCCCACAGAACTGGAAATTGCACACCAAGTATGTACATCCAGACCGTAATTAAAATTCCGGCAGTTAAATTGATTAAAGTTTTGATAACCATATAGCGTTGCATATCAGCAACGAATTTTGTGAACCGGGGAAATGCATGGTTGGGATCGCCAAGTATGGCGCGAAGCTTTACCGGAAAGCTGGAGACTTCAAGTAGGATAAAGGTTACCGTGAGAAGGATGAGGAGAAGATCGGAAAGTAGAGAACTCAAGCCCGATAGTAAACCGGCAGTAAGTTTCATTACCGCTTCCGGATTAATATATTCAAGAAAAAATTTTTCGGTAACTACAAAACCTTTGCTCGTGAGTAATGATGTTAACTCCGAGACTTGTTCCCGGATACGCGATTGCAGCAATGGTAGTTCATTTGAAAAGCCGCTAATGGATGTGCCGATTTGCGCACCGATTAGAATTAATATTATTATCATTACTGCCATAACTATTAAAACCGCAAACCAGGATGGGACGCGTTTTTGCTTTAACCAAAGTACCGGCGGAGCTCCTAGCAGAGCAAGGAAAATAGAAACAAGAAAAAGTACTACAACCGATTGCGCAAGATTTATCCCTGCAATAATTATTACACATGCCGCCGCGCCAATAAGGATATGCGTTCCGCGATATAGATTACTTTGCTCACTCATAAATTTATGCTGTCATATTTATTTTAGTTTCAGATTAGTAATCATTACTAACGTTATAAAATCCATAGAATCATCCGGGCAAACGATGAATATGTATTTGTTAAAACTACCCTTAAGTTAGAGTGCGCGGTGTCCGCTAATAATTCTAACCAGTACCATAACTATTGCAATTACTAAAAGAACATGAATAACACCACCCATGGTGTAAGAAGTGAGCAATCCAAGTAACCACAATATTAATAATATCATAGCGATTATGAACAACATGGAATAATTCCTTTCTGTTTTTGTGTTTTACGAAAATTTATTTACGCAAAAAGTTTAACGATTAATTTCATTCTTGGTTTTAATATATGAACATGTTTAGAGTACAACAATCGAGCAAAAGGATGAAATCGAGACTACGCCTTTTGGACGAGAGCATTATAAATTTACAAGTAAATTATTTATAATACTCTTCCTGCTAGGACTTCCTTATTGATTGAACGTAAGCTTTCACGAACGAAATGTCATTTTTTACGGTGATATCGACAAAAGTAATTTCCATAACATTCCCTTCTTCATCTACCAGTTCATGGATACCCGCCGTATCATGGAAAAAAGGTAAATTAAAAGTGACTACATCCGGTTCTCTACGTCCATGGACATATTCCATACCGCTAAATTTTGGAATATCAATCATTTCTTTGTGTCCTTGATGGAACTCAAATTGTTGAATTTCTCCAACTAAATTGCCTTTTTCATAAAGATTAATCATATCATTCCTCGAAGTTTGCGCTATAAGTTAAAATTGAAAGTCAATGAAGTATTTTAAAATATATTTTTAGTTAGATGATTATTCGTGCCTCATTGACTTCTGTTAAATTCAGTACGGATTAATTGTATAAAAATATTTCGGCAATTTTATTTCATCAAAATCATTTTCATACTTTTTACGAAATCTCCGGATCTCATCATGTAGAAATATATTCCGCTTGCCAATTCTTTTGCGTCGAAAGTCACTTCATATTCACCGGGATTCTTCTCTTCATTTATCAATACTATGATTTCTTTCCCAAGAATGTCAGCTACAATAATTTTTACAAAATTCGTTTTGTTAGGTAAAGCAAATCTAATCGTCGACGAAGGATTGAAAGGATTTGGATAGTTTTGGTAGAGTGCATATTCATCAGGCGTTAAATTATTATTATCCTTGATGATGGTTACATTTTCCTGTTTGGTGATTGTTGTGGCATCTAAGGCAACTGCAGTCTGTGCCAGCGCTCTGCCGTTCAACGTTGCGCCGGTCTGCATCTCAATCAACGTTTGACTTAATATAATTCCTTTCATGGCAGATGTTGTTCCAAGGGTAACTTGACCGGCGACTTGCCAGAAAATGTTTGAAGCCTGGGCGCCATCGCTCAGAGTAACGATCGCTCCATTAGCCAGGGTTAGATCATGCGCTATCTGAAATATCCAGACATCGGATGCCTTGCCGGAAATTGTAACACCGGCAGCAGAGATTAGCACTCCAGTGCCCCACTTATAAAGACCGGGAGTAAGAGTCTGTCCGGTAACATCACCGGCATAAAGCTCAGTATAATCGGGTAATGTTCGTCCGGCTGCATCGGTATATGCGGTTTCCATATCTCCCACAGCCGTAGTCATTTGTGTTGGAGTTGGATCAGTATAATCGGCAGCATATACATTCCCGGTGACTAAAGATGATGTAGAAAATACGCCTGATGGATCCATTATTAATCCAAAACCTGTTATGTATGTTGCAGCAACAGGGCTTACTCCAATATCACCGGTAATGTCGGTTGTTCCGGTGGATGAAATTCCCGTCTTAGCTAAAATCACAAAATTCCCGGCAGTTCCAAGATTTACTGGCGACGGCGACAACTGTGACATAGCTTCGGAAGGAACTATTAAAGCAATAATTAGCATCATTGCGATAAATCGCGTCCATCTGTTATAGATGGACACTATATTTTGTGCAAAAGTTTTCATAAAATCTTCCTTGTGATTAGTTGAAAAAAAATTGTTCGAACAATTCGGCTTTCTCGTTGTTCGGAATCAATTAGTACATTTAGTTTTAACTAAATGCTTATATCTAAGTTAGATTGTGGTTGGGTAAAAGGATATAGAGCAAGTGGATGAAAAAGGAACTACTGCTTTCGGTCGAGATTATTGTTCATTCCGGTTTTGTGCTATATCATTTCTACTACTATAAAAAAAAGCTATTCCGCCTATTACGATTACTCCAATTCCAATTAATGGATTTATATATCGTTCATACTCACTGGTAACGGTAATCTGATCGCTTTGAATATCCGGCGCTTCTCCGTTTACTCTAAAACCTAATCCGGTATATAAAGTGAAAATAAGACCTGTAATAATTAATATTAATCCCACTGCTTTTAAGAACATAACTTTATCCTTTCTAGATTTTTAGGAGGAGAGAACTCATCCTAATTATTTTTACATAAGTAATAATTGATTCGTCCAAAATTTAAAATCCCCACAGCAGCCAGCTATCTTCTGCTTCTTCAATTAGTATTTTAAATTCAGCCGATACTTCTTTCAAATTAATTAAAGTAGAGTCAATATTTTGCGCCATCGATTTATCCATTAGCAGTTTCCCAATCATTCCATTTCCTGAATTTATATTGTTAGTAATCCCGGACAAATCATTTGTGATATCGGATGCATTTTTCATAGTCGTTTCTATTGAAATCAAAAACTCATCAAAATTAAATTGTGCAAAACTATTGTTAGCGTCTTCCATTAGATTTTTTAATCCTGTCGTGCCGTCTTGTAGAGTTTGGATGGAAGTCTTAATATTTTTTGCCAAAGATTCATCCATCAGCAGCATTCCAATTGTTCCTTTTCCCGATTGAATACTGTTCGTAATCATAGATAAATCATTAGTGACTTTTGTTGAATTATCAATATTTGTTTTTAAAGCCAACATTACTTCGTCCATATTAAACGGCGGGATTGTTTCGATAACATCATTTTCTTCTATTCCCTTTTTACTTCCTGTGCCGGGATTTATAATTAAAATTTTATTACCCATAAATCCTTCCGTGCCGATACTTGCTACCGCATCCTTTTTTATAAATTTTCGGGTTGACTCTTCAATTATTATATCTACTCTAACTGAAGTGTCGCTCACAATAATTATATTGTCCACAGTACCTACATTTACTCCCGACAGCCGTACATTATTTCCGGCTTGAAGTCCGGCAACATCCTTAAATACACTGCTTACCCTAAACGAACTCCTGAATAATTGCTGCCCCTCGCCGATATAATATATTGCAACAATGAATGCTGCAATTCCGAGGGTAACAAATATTCCAAGTCTGATTTTATTGGTTATATCCTTTTTCATTTTATCTGCTCATTTATTTTTTCTGATGTATTATTCAAAAAATGACCGTATCCATTCATCCGCCGCATTTTCGAGATCGGTGAATGATCCTTCTGCTGCGCACACTCCGTCTTTAATAACTATGATTCTATTTGCGGTACGTCTGGCGCATTCAATATCGTGTGTGATAATGATTGAAGATGTATTATATTTTTTTTGTACTTCCAGGATTAGGCTGCTAATTTCTTTTGATGTTATTGGATCTAATCCTGTTGTAGGCTCATCATAAAGCATTATCTCGGGTTTTAAGATCAACGTTCGGGCTAATCCTAATCTTTTACGCATACCGCCGGAAAGCTCCGAAGGCATCAAATCAATTGTATCCGCAAGCCCAACGGTTTCTAATGCTTCTTCTATTAGTGAGTTCATCGTTCCTTTGCGAGTCGAATGCAATTGCCTCTTAAGCGGAAATTCAAGATTCTCTCTTACCGTCATGGAATCATAAAGTGCGGCGCTTTGAAATAGGAACCCAATCTTTTTACGTATTTCAATTAGCTCCTTTTCCTTTAGCCCGGAAATGTTTTTTCCAAATATTGCGAGCTTGCCGTCGTCCGGATCCACCAAACCAACAATACATTTAATAAGCACTGATTTACCCGTTCCGGATTTCCCAAGTACAACAACGTTTTCTCCTTTATTAATAACCAGGTTAATATCCCTGAGCACATGATTATTCCCAAAGGATTTCTTAAGATGTTCCATCTCTACAACGGGAATCTGTTCCAATGGATCAAGCCCGTTTTGCTTATCATCCTGTTCGGTTATTGTAGTAGTTTCGATTGTTGTCATTCTGCTCATTATTCCATTTAGTTTTGAAACAAACTTGTTATTTGTACAGCTATCATATCTATTATAAAAACCATTAGAGATGCTATTACTACGGCAGAGTTTGCCGCTTTTCCAACTCCTTCAGTTCCCTTATTAGAGTAATAACCTTTATAGCTTCCTATTAGTCCGATTGCAAAACCGAAGAAAAAAGTTTTTATGAAAGCCGGAATCAAATCATTAAACCCTATACTGTGAAATATCTGCGAAAAGAATAAGAATGCGCTTACATTCCCTTTTAAATTAACACCGACAAATGCACCTATCATACCGACAAAATCGGCAAATACTACCAATACCGGAAGCATAAATGTTGCGGAAACCACCCTTGTAACAACAAGATATTTAAACGGATTGGTCCATGATACCTGCATCGCATCAATTTGTTCGGATACATTCATTGAGGCAAGTTCCGCTCCGATTCCCGACCCTACTTTTCCGGCAAAGATTAACGCGGTTATTACCGGTCCTATTTCCCGTATGATCGAAATTGCAACCATCAAAGGCAACAATGATTCGGCTCCAAATTTTGCTAAGGTAGGTCTTGACTGAATTGTAAGTACGAGTCCAATTATAAAGCTGGTAATCGCCACTAAAGAAAGAGACTTGTACCCGATTAGAAAAGATTGTTTTATTAGTTCATTAATCTCGTAGGGCGGTTTAAAAACCTCTTTGAAAAAGCGCAAGGTAAAAATTGTTATGGCATATATTTCTAAGAAGAATTTTTTAAAAACAGAATCAGAAATTATCTCTGTATTATTTTTAGAGACGACTTCCGCATTTTGATTTTCATTTTTAGACTTCTGCAAAATTATTTTTTCCATTTTATTGATGTCTTTCAATATTAAAAATTCACTGGCAGACGCAATAGAGTTTTCTCAAAAAGCTCTATTACCCAAACAATCAAGTCTGTATTAAATCGAGGAGACCATGATTCCTCTTTTCATTTTTCTTTTCTCTTTTTGCAGCTTTTTTTTCTTTCATTGTTTTTGCCGGTTCTTTTTTAGAACCACTTTTACTGTTTTGACCTTTGCTCATGACTTTTCTCCTTTTATATTTTTATAATTCTTTACTTACCTGTCCGGCACCTGTCCGGCATAAATTTGACGGATCAGTTTGACGGATCAGTTTGACGGATTAAAGAGGCGGTGTATATTTTTTAATAAGCGTATCCGCCTTTCTGCTCCGCGCCATTTTTTTCTGATCTTCCGCGAACCTTTCTGTTTTAGCTTTTTCCATCTCAATAATTTTTAGTGTTTCCGATTCGTCTTCTTTGAATTCAGATTGTAATACTACGATTTGAGCTTCGGTTGCAGCACGTTTAAGTTCCAATCCGAGCTGTTTGCGTTCAATTTCCTGCTGACGTAAAAATTGTTCTTCATTGTTTTTCGCTTCCTGCGATAATCGAGCCGAACCCGTCAATACACCTTCCGGACCGACATAAACATCAAGCAATTCAATTCCGTGGTTGGTAAGAATAAACTCACGTATTTGATTGGAATGCGCCATACCGCGCGATTTAAGAATATACAATCCTCTATTGCGTTCACCGCCGATTTCTATATCACGCAACAGCAGCCATGTATCTATTAGTGATGATATAGACATGTCTGTAAGCTCCTGGTTTTCGCCTGAGTTCGTGAGACTTGCGAAGAAGGCAGTGATATTTCTCATCTTCAAAAAATCCACAAGACGCAGCAACATTATTTTTACCTCAGTTTCATTCCCTCCAATTACGAATGCATCGATAGGATCTAGGATAACGATTTGCGGCTTAACCTTATTGATTAATTTAATTGTGGTTGTTAGATGATGTTCCAATCCAAATAGAGTAGGGCGTGTTGCATGAAAGTGAAGCAATCCTTTTTTTACCCAGGGATCTAAATGTATTCCGATTGAAGACATATTGCGCATAAACTGACTTGGTGATTCTTCGAAAGCAAAATAAAGAACACGCTCGCCGCGTTTGCACGCTGCTTCAACAAATTGCGCAGCAAGGCTCGTCTTGCCTGTGCCGGCGGAACCTGAAACCAGTATAGTGCTTCCACGAAAGTAACCTTTACCGGAGAGCATTGTATCGAGACGCGGGATGCCGGAGGAAATTCTCTCATTCGATGAAATGTGTTTCAATCCCAACGAAGTAACAGGCAGAATTGAAAAACCGTCTTCATCAATTAAGAATGGATATTCATTTGTACCGTGAGTCGAGCCGCGATATTTGACAATTCGCAAACGCCGGATGGATGATTGATCGCTCACACGATGATCTAATAGAATGACGCAATCGGAAACATACTCCTCCAAACCCTGGCGCGTTAATGTACCATTGCCGCGTTCCCCTGTGATTATTGCGGTAACGTCTTTCTTTTTCAACCATCCGAATAACCGACGCAGCTCTGTCCGCACAACAGTTTGATTTGGCAGCGCCGAAAATAGTGATTCAATAGTATCCAGCACAACACGCTTCGCTCCAATGCTTTCAATTGCCTGATGGATACGAACAAACAAACCTTTCAAATCATATTCACCACTCTGTTCTATTTCACCCCGTTCAACGTGAATATGTTCAACCCAAATCTTTTTTTGCTTTACAAGTTTAACCAAATCAAATCCCAGTGAGGCAACATTTGCCGCAAGTTCTTTTTCGGTTTCCTCGAAAGATATGAATACACCATGTTCATTGTATTGTGTTGCACCGCGTACTAGAAACTCCATTGCAAATAGAGTCTTTCCGCAGCCCGCACCTCCGCAAACAAGCGTCGGTCTGCCTCTCGGTAATCCTCCGCCGGTTATTTCATCTAACCCTTGAATGCTTGTGGGAGATTTAGCCAAAGTCTTCCGTTCAAATTTTACTTCTTTTTTCTTCATAGTAATTTATCTCTAAAATTGTTTTCACCTCTTTTGTGAGTATAAATACATCGTTAGAAATTTCCTCAATTGCCATTATCTATCAGTCAATGATATATTTTACACTTTAAAAGAAAATCTTTCTTTTTGTATCTATACCTCAATCAATAATAAAAATATCAATAAAGTAAAACCATAGTCCAAAGGGATGAAAAAGGAACTAATTCTTATGAGTGGGGGAGTTATTTATGACGATGATGTTACGAATTACACAGATGAAAATATTTTATTAATATCGAGATATACTGTGAAGAAATTGCTTTTCGATACTTTTTTCCCTGAACTTAACAAAACCGAGACGCTTTTAGATTTCTTGGTGACTTTGTGTCTTCGTGGCAATTTTAATCAACGCCACTAAGGCTCTAAGACACAAAGAATTATACTGACAAAATAATTATTAAGTCAATTTCGACTTTAAGGCAAAATCCGAAAACTGATTTATAGTGAGTATATATCAGTTGCTGAGTTTGAACTGCGTCGCAGTCCCTCTAAATATGCAGTTGAATTGATTTCTTTTTTCAACAAACTTAAATTTTTACCAACCATGAATTTGTCAAAAATCTGAAGCTATTAACCTGACAATGAAATAATCAACATACTAATTGTAGAATAGCATTGGGCTAAAGCCCGATTTGGTTCGGACTATAATCACCCCGTGCTGAAGCACGGGGCTATTTAGATCTAAAATCAGCATAAATCAATTTAATAGCCCCGACATTTATGTCGGGGTATAGTATAGTTATATTCAAAAATTTCGGGCTTTAGCCCCAATGAAATTATAAAAGTTAATATATGTGGCTAAAGCCAAATATTTTTCTTTTAAATGTCCGCGAGCTAAAGCTCGCGGCTATTAAGTAAAAATAATTTTATTATACAACACGCTCTAAATGACGTGGTAATTTATGCAGTGCTTACCCTGCCAACCCTGGATCATCTCACGGTCCTCCATCTCTCTGCATGCAATATATTAATGCTTCATTACAATTTAGCCATTCGGTCGACGATGATTTCTACTCGCCTATTGTTCGCTCTACCTTCCGCGTTATTATTATCTGCAACAGGTCTATTTTCACCAATTCCCTGTGCCTGAATCAGATCACCGGGGTAACCACGCGAAATAAGGTACGAACGCACTGCATCAGCGCGCCGCTGCGATAAGTCCTGATTGTGACTTGTAGAACCCTGCGAGTCCGTATGACCCTCAACAGTGATTCTCCGCTCTTTAGTCTCCATGAGCGCATCGGCTACCTGGTTCAGCTTGTTCTGCGCCGCCGGCAGCAGTTCCGATTTGTCAGAAGCAAAAAGGACACTGCCCGAAAGTGTAATTACGAGACCGCGAGCTTCTTCCTTTACTGCTGCAAGTTTTGCAAGATCAGCTTGTGCTTTAGCCGCTCTAGCATCAGCTTCGAGGCGTGCCTTTTGCTCTGCGGCAAGCTGTTCTGTTTTAATTAATTCGCTGCGCTCAGTGGCAGCCAGGTCTTCTTTTGTATTCTTCAAAATTTCAGCCTGTGCCTTCTCGTAATCTTTGTTTGCTTTTTCAGTAACAGCATTTTCAGCAACAGTATTAGCGAGAGCTTCAGCCCTCCTGGCTTTACGATCTGCGATATAAGCTAGATCTCGTGTACGGTATGAATCAGGGTCTTCCAGGAAAGCTCTCTCAGCATTTGTGAGCGCCAATTGTGCTTTATGTAGTTCTGCAGGAACTAATTTAACCGCTTGCCCCGAGCTTGCATGCTGGTATGCCTGCCGTGCATTAACAAGTTCCGGAGGGGGAATGCTTGCAGCGCAGCCAGCGATTAGCGCGGCGAATGCAATTACGATGAGATATGTTATAGCTTTCATAAGTCACTTCCTTTCTTTTGTATTTGGTTGTCCTTTCGGAGTTTTTGTACTCGCTCTAATGCTTGTGTGGCTTCCGTCTTATCGGATTCTCCGTGAGAGAGAGCTACTGCCAATTCGGCATCGGCTTCAGCACGCAGCAACATTGATTCAGCTTGTTCCTTTTCGCCTTTAGCTTCAAGCGTTGTGGCGTTCTCTAACCCCTCTTTTGCGAGTTGTAAATAGAGAGATGCGCTGGAAATATCGGATGCACCGACCTCTTCGGCAGCACGAATTGCCGATGTGGACGCCTCTTTATTTACAACCACAGGACTGCTTCCGCAACCTGCAATTATTGCAGCGAACAGAACAAGTCCCGTTAATATGGCAATGTTCTTATGTTTCATTGAATTCTCCTTTTAAAATGTTTTGTAATGTGATTTTCAATTCATGCAGAACAGGAATCGAAAACCTTTTTAAATTCGAAATAATGTATTGATGATAGCTTCAATATACAATCGAGCAAAGGGATGAAAAGGGAGCTACACCTTTTGAGTGAAATGCTGTTTGTTTTTAACTATAGCATTGGTAACTAAATTTTCTGCCCGCCGGTAAGAATCTATTTTATTACTCTTAATTAGAATAACATTTATCATCAGTTTTAAAGGACGGACTAAAAAACAACTATCTTTGACTTTAGCCACATTTGATGATAATGATGGGATTGAAGTTCATATAAATTCTCATTTTTTAGCAGCGTAGATTAAAAAGTTCTTTGAGAAGATTTGTGCCTTAGAGGCTTGGTGACAGTTGTTTTGAATTATGTTGTTAATGAAGATTTTTGTTTGCCACAAGGACACAAAGGCACTAAGAATTATCAAGAAAATTTCTTTTCGGGCAACTTTCAATAATTTTTCCATTTCCCATCTTCCATCTTCCATCTTCCATTTTCCATTTTCCATCTTCCATTTTTCCATTCCTGCCCGGCATTTGTTTGACGGGTTCCATCCCAGGTTCCATCATCCATTGCGGTTTGCCGCACTGTGCTTATATTCGCGCCAGAAAGTAGATATTCCTTTTGTGATAGCTGTTAATTTTTTTGGGAGCTCCGATATCTGTTCCTGAACAAAACGGAATTTTTTAAAGGAACTGAAATTCGAAATCTTCTCTTGCAGTGTTTTGATCGAATAGTCTATTTCCACCCAGTATCTTTCAACACCGGTTACAATCCTGTTTGATCGCTGAGTAATTTCTTCCAAATTCCTTAATATGGGATTTGTATTTTTAACAAGCTGACTAACATCATTGCAGACCGCCTCGACCTGCTCGAAAATTTTTTTCAAATATATCATTATGTAAATGCAGAGTAGGAAAACGGATAGATTTAATACTATCAGTAAAATTTCAATTAAAGTCATAGTCTATCACGTTTCCTTCTCGGATTTATAATCGTCCATACCTGCCTTAACAGCGGATTTAAAGCGATCACTTTCTTTCTCGATTTTATCTTTTCCTGCCTGGACATAATTTCCGATTTTGTCTTTTACACTACCCAGAATTTTCTCGGATTCACCCAAAAGAGTGTCAACTTTTTTCTTAGCGCCCGCAACCAATTGTTCAGATTTCTTTTCCCCGTCCTTAATTAAATGCGATGCTCTCTCTTTGGCATTCGAAATATACTTATCGGCATCGTCAATAAAATCCTGCGATTTGGTTTTAATATCCTTGCGAAATTTTTCTCCGGATTTCGGAGCATACAGTAGCGCTATGATTGATCCGACAACAGCGCCGGCAAAAATTCCAATGAACAATCCTTTTGCCATTCCTTTATTTTCATTACTCATATTAAACCTCCATCGGTTTTGTTTGATTTCTTTGCTACAATAAATATTTTTCAAAATCAGTCTCATAAATCAAAATTAGAGACTATTTGGTTTTATTCCGGCTCTATTATCACAAGTTGCGGGTACATATACAATCGGTCAAAGGGATGAAAAAGGAACTAATTCTTTTTGAAGGGGAGATTTAAGAAATTATTCGCTTATTGGTGGATTGGTATTAAAAGAGGTTTTGTATGAGTCAGTGAGATGAGCATGCTTGGCAATCTGCACGCGGGTATTAAGGGCTAATTTTTCGAGGATGTTATGGACGTGGCTCTTCACAGTGTAAGTTGAAAGGTGAAGTATTTGTGCAATCTCTTTGTTTGTAGAACCGTCGGCAATCAATTCGATCACCTGCCGCTCACGTTTTGTCATTTGTACTGATTCAACAATAACGGAAGGCTTAACTCCGTGAATTGCATGTTCAACAATTTGAGAAAAAAGTGAGCCGGTTAAATGTGGCGGTAAAACTTGAGCGCCCTCATATACCGATCGGATAGTTTTAAAAAATTCAGTAATGTTTGCATCTTTAAGTATGAATCCTGAAACTCCCGCTTCGACAAATTCAAAAACATCTGCCTGAAGCGGAATAAGATCCATAACAATTATTTTCGTTTCCCGGAAATGCTCTTTAATTAATTTTACAACGTGCAAACTGTTTTGGCTCCGTAAACCCAGATCCAGAAGAACTATATGCGGATAATGCTTTTCCAACATTTGCAAAATATTCTCGCCATTGCCAACAGTAGCAACAACATTCATATCAGGCTGCTTTTTGAGCATTGACGCAATGCCTTCGCGTAGAAGTCTATTATCTTCAATAAGCAGTATCTCAATTTTTTTCATTGAGTTCCCAATCGTTCAAAAAGATAATCGCATTTTGGATAATATCTTAATTTGCTTCATTTCCTTTTTCTACTTATAGCTAAGATACTGAAAAATAAAAAAGAAATGAATCCCCCATACAAATTAATTTTTATTTTTAAGCAGTTTTGTGTAGAGTGAATGTAGGCTTCAAATATATATAATCCACTTGCTTAGATTCATACATAAGATGCCCCATCTACTTTTTAATAGTCCCACTATTATTTGGGGTTTTATCAGGTGAACCAATTTCCTTCCAGCATTCCCAACCCGAATGGTTCTGCTTGTTTTTTGATCGACCAAAACTTGCCGCGCGGTAAAATATATCTACTCCTTTGTTTATCGTTGGCAGATTGTAACCTGAAAGATCGGCGCAATCGCAGCGCTCTAACGATAACATTGAGTCCTTAGTCTCTCTATTCAAATCGGTCAGTGTATTCTCATAAATCTCCCGAACTGAATATAAGTATTCCCGCGTTTGAACCATGTCGTATACCCCGATGCTCACCGAGGTTTGAACATACTCTGTCAGCCGATCAAATGCTTGACGGGCGAATATTTTTGCAAAAGCTGACATGTTTCCATCATGCAAACCAAGGTCTAAATTCTCAAGCAAATGTAGATTGAAATAGGATAAATGTAAATTTTCGGGAGAAGCGATAATAGTTCGACCATATGAACCAAGCGCATTGATAGTGAAAGGGGTACCACCAAAACAAGTTGATAAAATCATGAGATCGAACCTTGCGGAATCGCTTGTGAATGCTTTTAAACCTGCTGCAAAGTCATGAACGGTGAACGACCGATCCGGATAAGATTCATCATAACCAACGCCGCCGAACTCGGGGATTTGATGACCAAAGTAAAGAAACACGTTCGTCATCTCGCGTTTATTTTCCAGGCGGGAGCGGCGATACAATTCTACTTCAGGTTCGAACTGTGATTGTTCCTGGTCGCGCCAATATGATTCATTTGCGATTAATTGTCCATTACGGTAATAATAGAACTCACCGTCCCGAAACGGGGATAAGAATAAGAAGTGCCACCTGGGTTTTTGATGAAAAATGAACACCTCTGCTTGAGAATTTTGTTGCGCAACCTTTTTTGCTTGTGCCAGCACATCCTCATCAGCTTTGTATTCGTTTCCATCTGTATCATGAAATAAATATTCACTATCACCGTGGATGATAAAAACGATTGAATAATTAGTTGAAATCACGCCCTCCTCCTGTACTTGCTGAACTTCGCGTTGAATTGACAGATCAGAACTACACGAAGAAAGCAAAACAATTAGTACAGTATAACTTACTATCACGAACAGAATGGAGCCGAAGGTGTTTCCAACCGATTTGCTTTGCGCATCTTTCACTTTAAATCTGTTCACAATTGAAGAAACTCTTATAATATGAGCACAACTAAAATAATAATAAGCAGTAGAGTAACCACACTAATGGTTATCATTTCGGCTGCTTGTTCCATATCTTGCATTACATAATCAGCGAAGGCATTAAGTTGCGCATCTGTTACACGTTCATAACCATTGCTGCCATTAAGTTCATCATGTTTCTCTTGCAGTGTTGCTTTAAAACGATCAATGCCGGCAAGTTCATCTTTCGAAATCAACGCCGAGCTATGTACCATATCCATTGCTTTAGATATGGTCTGAAATGATTCGTTGAGAATTTCACGCTTTTCGGATGCGTTCTCTGTTGCCTTTACTTTTTTAGCAGTATCGCTAAAGTATTTTTGAAGTTCGCCTTTCCCGCCGGCATTTGCCGGGAGAGCCAGAACAAACATCACTATGAATGCTAAGTAAATTATTCGCGCTTTCATGGTTGCTCCTTTTTTATGTTGAGAAATATTTTTTTGTTGCTGTCCTTCAGCTTTTATAACAATTACTCTATAAGAAGCTATCGAATAACCTGCCGCAAAAAAATAGCCCGAAGGGATGAAAAAGGAACTACAACTTTTGAGCGAGTAAGCAGTTAGTGGTATGTCACATGTAAAATGGTAAATGGAAGATGATAAACAACTTCGGATATCGTCAAAATTCCATTTTACGTTTTCCATCTTACATTTGACATGACACTAGTGATGTCTTTCATATAATCTTCTTTAAATTCTGAATTAAAAATAATGTGAACGATTTAACCCGCATCCGGGATTTTATAAGCCCAATTCACTCTTCCTAAAAAAGCCAAATCATAACAGACTAACAACAGCATAAACACCGGATAATATTATTAAGATACCGGCAATTTTGTTTACCCATCGCAATCCTGCTGAGTCAAACTTATTTCTAAAAAGTGTAACGCCTGAACTAAGCAGCAAAAACCATGAAGCGGAACCAATAAAAACGCCGGCAACAAGAGCCGATGCAGAAAAATAACTGAGTCCGTTTCCCAAACCAAGGGCGGCAAACACTGCAATAAAACTAAAGACAGTCAAAGGATTAGTAAGCGTTAAAAAAACAGTTGTGAGATATGATCTCAAAATTCCACCATTACGAATCTGAATCTTTGGATCGGTCGGTTGGGCGCGAAATGTTCTTATACCAAGGAATAGAAGAAGCGCTCCTCCAATCAGTCGTATCCAAACTTTTTGATTAACAAGTGTATTTGAAATAATTGTAAGCCCAAAGGCGGCTACACAACCATAAAGCAAATCCGCGGTTGCTGCGCCGAGACCTATTATTAGTCCGCGCAGTCGTCCCTCGGTGAGAGTCTTGCGGATACACATAATCCCAATTGGTCCGACCGGCACAGCCATAGCAAATCCAATTACCATCCCCTTAAGAAAAATTGTCAGTTCCATATTGTAATCTTTACGTCAGCATGTTATTGTAAATTTTCCGGTGATGGATATTTACTTCTCCCCGGAATCAATTACCGACTAATTTTTTACTTGCGAATATATCCTTCAGCGCTTTTTCAACAACATCCATATCATTTTGAACTTTTTGTTTGAATTCCGCCCACTTGTCTTTTCCTTCATACTTATATTCGCTTATATTTTTTTTCAGCTCAATATTTTTTAGTTCCAGGTCGGCAACTTCCCTTTCATATTTGGCTTTAAATTTCCCGCTTGCAGTTTTAATCTCCACTTTAAGTTCGGAAATGCTTTTTTCGTTCGCGTCGATTTTTAATTCAGCTTCGCTTTTGAACTGCTGCCATTCCTTTTCATATTCATCCTGGGCAGATTGCAAATCTTTATTTGCTTGCTCAACATTTTCCATAGCATCTGTTACTTTTTTTTCACGATTGACATCGCAACCGAAAAAAAGAAATCCTGCAATCAGCAGAATTGCGATTAATACTAAATAATTGTTTTTCATAATTCTCCTTGTTTATTTATTTGAAACGTTATTTCCTTACATTAAAACAGAAACTCGTTGAATCCGGATGTGTTCTATTTTCCGTCAACCATACCGTTATAATTTTAAAAATATATTGTGCATTTCTTCCTTTGTTTTCCCAAGTTTACTCTGTAATCTTCCCAATAGTTCTTCTTCTTTTCCTTCTATAAAAAGTAAATCATCATCAGTTAGGTTTGCGAATTGCTGTTTGAGTTTGCCTGCTGTTTCGTTCCAGTCCCCTTTTATTATCAGTGAATTCATTTAATAGCTCCTTGGTATTGGTAATTAATAAATTTGTTAAGTATTAGTTTCTTGATTACGGTAATATGATATGAAGAAATACACAAACGTTCTATCGGTCAAAGGGATGAAAAGGGAACTACATCTTTTGGATGGAATGATGTGAAAAGAAATTTAATTTACTCCACAAATAATCATTTCTAAATCACCCATTAAAATACTTTTATAAAATTTGAAGGCAGTACATCGGTTTTAAGAATTTACTTGTTTATCAAAAGTGATTTTGAATGACGATCCAACATTTTTTTCACTTTCTACATCTATGGTTGCGTTATTTAATTCGCAATAGTTTTTAACCAGCGATAACCCCAGCCCGTTTCCGTCATAGCTTCTGGTATAACCTTGTTCTTCCTGGGAGAACGGTTCAAATATTTTTGGAAGAAATTCTTTACTTATTCCAATGCCGGTATCTTTTACTTCAACTATAATATTACCGGTTATATTTTTCGCTAAAATTATTTCTACTTTGCCTTCTTTTGTGTATTTGATAGCATTATCAATCAAATTTGCAAAGATTTGAGTAATACTGTATACGTCAGCTATTACCTTTGTTTCTTCTGCATTACAATTATATTTTATTTGTAATCCTTTCTGCTTAGCGGAGTGCTGAAACTCACGGTATAATACATTAAGTATTTCCTTATTGAGATCGAATTTCATAAATCTTGGTTTATAACCTATTGTTCGGAATTCTGCCGTGTTAAGTATTAAATCCACAGTTCTAATAATTCTTTTTGAGGATATATCAATGCTGTCAAAACAATAATTTACGTCAGGGTCCAACCGTTTGTTAAACAGATCGTTTATATAATCAACATTCCCGATTATTGAACTTAGAGGGGTTCTGATTTCATGCGAGATTTGAGCGAGGAATTCTGTTTTTAATTTATCGGCCTGCTCTGCTTTTTCTTTCGCGGTAATTAATTCTTCCAATATTTGTTTCCGTTCCGTGATATCGGTTGCAACTCCAATGAGCCCCAAAGGTTTGCTGTCTTTATCGTTTATAATTGTTGTTGAAAGATAAACCGGAAATTCACTCCCATCTTTCCTATTATTCCATAATTCACCCTGCCATCCACCTCGCAATGTAGCAGGCAAAATTTCATTTACTAATTCCGGTGAATTGTTGGGTGAACGCACAATAGTCATTTGCTTCCCGACCAGTTCATTTTCATCATATCCATAAGTTTTCGTAAATGATTCATTGACAAATAAAATTTTATCCTCCATATCGGTTATACTCACACATTCATTTATACTTTTTAAAGAGTGAGCCAACATTATAATTTCTTCTTCAGCACGTTTGCGTCCGGTTATGTCGCGAGCTATACCTTGAAATCCAATTATATCTTTGTTTTTATAGTAAGGCGCTGATAGGACTTCTATACGATGTACAGTCCCGTCTTTTCCTGTTACCTCATATTCGGCAGCTTCATTTTTACTTTCATTTTTTATTATTGCGGCTAATCTCTTCTTATGGAGCGACAAATATCGTTGAGGCACAATGTCCCATATTTTCATTGTAAGAAATTCTTCTTCGGTGTATTTGAGTTTATCACACATAGCTTTATTTACGGATAAAAAAGTACCGGATAGACCCACAATGAAAATTCCATCCGGGCTTTGTGTGACCAGAGCTCTGTATTTCGCCTCACTCTCACGCATAGTTTCTTCTGCCCACTTACGTTCAGTAATATCGTGCATGCTGCCAATAATCTTCAACGGTTTATTTTGGGCATTGAATTGTAGTTTTGCAGAAATGGAACACGGCACTTGTGAACCATCGCGGTTCTTAAGAATAATCTCATAATCCGTAACGCTGCCTCGTTCATGTAATATTGCAAGGAGAGCCTGTCGTTCACCGGCATTAGAGTATAAATCGTAGGCCGACTTCCCGATGAGATCTTCGCGATTATATTCTTTTTTCGACAGTATCTCGATGGAAGGACTAATTTCGAGGATCGTTCCGTCAATTGACGCTTCATAGTACACATCTTGAACGTTCTCAAAAATACTGCGGTATCTTTCTTCGCTTTTCTGCAATTTATATTCCGTCCGTTTGCGTTCGGTAATATCTCGAATATTACATTGGATTACTTTATGGTGATTAACTAAATAGACATTGCTAACGAACTCAACATTGATTTTTCGCCCATCGGCTGTTTCAAGCGGCAAATTTTCATAACGGACATACTCCCTCTGCTGCAATTCAAAAAACTTATCTTCGTTAGCGGCAATATCTCTAAAGAATCCAATTTCCCAAATTGCTTTTTCAACAAATTCTTCTTTCGAGTAATCCAACAACTCCATCAAAAACGGGTTAACATCTATAATTTTTCCGGTTTCTGCATCAAGAATAAGAACTCCGTCTTTTGCCGATTCAAAGAGACGACGATAGCGAGTTTCCAAAACTGCCAATGCTTCCTCTGTACGTTTGCGTTTGGTAATATCTTGCGCAATTGTTGCAACAATATTTTTTCCTTCCTTATCATAAATATTTGCCGAATTCCATAAAACGGTCCTGATATCACTCACTTTTGTCAAAATATCGATTTCAATAACTTCAAATTTTTCATTGCTGAGAGTATTTTTTATTGATTCAAGCGCTGAACCAATTTTATCTTTCTGGAAAAGGATATCAATCTTTTTATCTATTAATTCAGTCCAATGATAACCGCTCAATTTTTCGAAGGCATCGTTGATGCGTTTAATTACCCATGAAGCGTCCCAAATAATAATTGGTACATTTGCATGATTAAATAGAATGTCCAAATATTCGTTAGTTATACGATGATTTTCAATTATCGATTCTTCCGTGAGTTTTCTTTCGGTAATATCCTCGAAGGCAAGCAGAATTATCTTATCTTTCCCGACGGCTCTTTTTATTTGCCGGGCATTTAAAAGCATTACGCGTTTACCAATTGTTGAAAAAGCGTGTTCAACTTCATAGTTATCAAATGTTGTTTTTTCGGGAAGGATTGTTTCTAAAAGTTCTCTGAGTTTTGGAATATTCCATTGATGATTTCCCAAATCATATATAAGCGTTCCAATTGTTTCATCGTGGTTTACTTTAAAAAAATCATAGAATGAACGGGTAGCTTTAATTACTCTTAAATCTTTATCCAACACGAGTAATGGTTCCCGAACGGTGTTGATTATATTTTCGGCGAATTCGTTTACATCATCTAATTTCAATTTTCTTTTTGAAATCGACGGATCAATTGCTGCTTCAATATTCTCTTTTTTATTAATCTTTGCCATGTGTCGCTTTATGCTTAGTAAAAAATACTAATACTCAGTACGAAAATTCAATAGGGCAGAGGGATGAAAAAGGAACTACATCCTTTGGATTATGTGAAGGGAAGAGAAATGTATTGGTTCAGCGTGAAAAGGAATTTCAAGTTAGTTAAGTAATGGGAAAAATTAGTTAGCATGATTAACCTCCAAACGGTATTCTTTGGCTAGAGCAAGCCTCAATTCCCTCTCGGAAATACGGCTTAAAGGGACGAAGTAGTTACATATATACAAAATATTATTTCAATCATAGTAATTTATATTCTTTAATATATTTCCTCAGCTACAGATCATTGTGAAATGCTAATTATAATAATGTCGTCCTTTTACTAATTAGTATCCGTCTTATATCAAATCACAATAATTAATATTTTAATATAGAAATATTATA
>JAZDFC010000030.1:0-36737 GCA_043808235.1 bacterium | reverse complement strand
AATTCACAATCCAGCATGGCTGGATGGGAAGTGAAGAATCGCACGTAGCTGATCTTGGTGTTGGATTCACAGGCGGCGAATTCTATATAAGTGAAGACGATTTTGGATACAATGTAGAAGCAAGAATCCCATTAGAATCCTTAGGAATCACCCCGACTGTAGGAGAACTAATCGGATTGGAAATACAACAAGACGATAACGACGGCGCTGATCGTGAACACATCAACAAATGGTGGCTTGAAGTAGGCGACGATTCATGGCAGGTACCCGGACATTGGGGAACCGCAATATTGGGTGGTGAGTTAGTAGTTGATGTTGAAAATCCGGAAGTAGTTCCTGTTACTTTCAACCTTGCTCAAAACTATCCTAACCCATTCAACCCTTCAACAAAAATTACATATACAGTATCTGAACCCGGAATGGTAAACCTAACAGTTTATAATATTTTTGGTGAACAAGTTGCTGTATTAGTTAATGATGTAAAAGGTGTTGGAGAATATTCTACACAATTTAATGCAACAAATTTAGCCAGCGGTGTCTATTTCTATAGACTCGAAGCTGGAAATGTCTCACTCGTTAAAAAAATGATGCTGCTCAAATAATTGAGAGAGAGAGTGCGTCTGTGTTGAAAAAGCACAGACGCTTTTTTTTTAATAATTCAAATACTACCTGATCTATCGGAGTTTGTTAATGAATCTTCATTTTATCGATATCGCAATAATTATGATTTATCTTATAGCTACCCTTTTTATAGGCACATTTCTATCCAAAAAAGCTTCAGAAAATATGGGGAGCTATTTCCTTGGTGGGAATTCACTTCCCTGGTATATGCTGGGTTTATCAAATGCTTCCGGTATGTTCGATATTTCTGGCACAATGTGGCTTGTAACTCTTGCTTTTGTTTATGGAATGAAAAGTATCTGGATTCCTTGGCTGTGGCCTGTGTTTAATCAGATATTTTTGATGGTGTTTCTTTCAGCGTGGTTAAGACGATCAAACGTAACTACAGGTGCTGAATGGATTCAGACACGGTTTGGTATTGGAAGAGGAAGTTCATTATCTCATGGTATTGTTGTAATTTTTGCGCTTATAAGCGGACTCGGATTTTTGGCGTATGGATTTATCGGATTAGGAAAATTTATGGAAATCTTTATTCCATGGGAATATGTTAACCAATTTTTACAATTAGATATTCCTATTGAATATGTTCCACATTTATATGGAATTGTTTTTACTTTATTTGCAGTGTTCTACACAGTTCTCGGCGGTATGAATAGCATTGTTTGGGCAGATGTACTTCAATATACAATAATGACAATAGCTTCGCTTGCGATTGCGCTAATAGCATTTATTGCAGTTGGCGAACACGGACTTAATGTTCCATCCGGATGGCTTAGTCCGTTCTTTGGTAAATCGCTTAATATTGACTGGACTAATATTATTACCGATGTAAATAAAAAAATAGCCGAGGATGGTTATTCACTTTTTTCAGCTATGTTTATGATGATGTTGTTCAAAGGAGTGCTCATTAGCATTGCTGGTCCGGCGCCAAATTATGATATGCAGAAAATATTGGCTACAAAGTCACCCGCCGAAGCGGCAAAGATGAGCGGATTCGTGTCCATCATTTTAATGCCTGTTCGTTACTTGATGATAGCCGGTTTTGCCGCACTCGGTATAATTTATTATGATAAGCTGGACTTATTAGTTTCGGGAGTAATTGATTTCGAACAAGTTCTTCCATCAACAATAAACCAATTTGTCCCTGCTGGATTGCTTGGTTTATTGTTGGCAGGATTAATAGCTGCATTTATGTCGACTTTTTCGGGTACATTAAACGCCGCCCAGGCGTATGTTACTAATGATATTTATTTAAAATATATTAAGCCCAAAGCATCGAAAAACAATATTAAATTTTCCAATTATATGATCGGACTTATTGTTGTGATTGTAAGTATCTTTCTCGGCATTCAAGCTAAAAATGTAAACCAGGTTTTGCAACTTATTGTTTCTGCATTATGGGGCGGATATACTGCTTCGAATGTTTTAAAATGGTATTGGTGGCGTTTTAATTCTTACGGATATTTCTGGGGAATGCTTTCCGGAATTATTGTCTCCGCTTTACCGATGATCTTCCCTAATTTACTGCCGTCTATTCTGCCGGGCTTTGCGCAGGATATTAGAATTCTTTATTACTTCCCTGTAATTTTATTTGCCTCTTTGCTTGGATGTATTATTGCAACATATTTTACAGAACCTACCGATACAGAAACGCTTAAAAAGTTTTATGCTAATGTAAGACCCTGGGGATTTTGGAAACCGGTTCATGACTTAGTAATTGCTGAAAATCCCGATTTTAAAAGAAATAAAAATTTTAAAAAAGATATGTTCAACGTAATTATCGGCACAATTTGGCAAACCTCGCTTGTCGCTTTGCCAATGTATTTTGTTTTTCATGAATTTGTTGCATGCTTAATTACGTTTTTAATTGCAATTGTATTATCCTTTATTTTGAAAAAAACATGGTATGATAAACTTAACGATTTGAATTAAATAGTTTTTACTCTTTACTTGGTATAGATCTCCCTATACTGTTATTTGACCTAAAACCGGTTGCGACGCCGGTTTTAGGGTTTTAAATAAACTTATTTCCTTTTATTGAATGTTATATTTAAACGTGATGCCGCATTATAACGCTTTATTATAAATTGAGGAACAATTTTATGCTTTTGTTAAGAAGAGTCGTTTCCCACGAAACAACGTTATTGTTCATCTTAGTATTTAGTTTTCTATTAAGTTGCTCATCAAAATCTGAGGATACCATTATCCCGCCTCCGGGAAATGAGAAACAAATTGTGGATGTAATTGGACAACTCCGAGTTGAAGGAACTCAGGTTATTGATAAAGACGGCAATCCTGTTGCCCTGTATGGAATGAGTATGTTTTGGAGTCAATGGATTGGAAAGTATTATAATTACGAGTGTATCAAATGGCTCCGCGATGATTGGAAATGTACGGTTATCCGCGCTGCGTTGGCGGTTGAATCCGGCGGATATCTTACGAATCCGACAACGGAAAAAGAAAAAATTAAAACTGTTGTGAATGCATGTATCGATCTTGGGATTTATGTAATTATAGATTGGCACGACCATAATGCGCATCGCCACACAAACGAAGCAAAAACATTTTTTACAGAGATGGCAAATCTTTACGGAAACAAACCGAATGTTTTGTATGAAATATATAATGAGCCGCTCCAAATATCGTGGGCTGATTCGATAAAACCATATGCTGAAACGGTGATTCAAAGTATCCGTGCAATTGATCCGGATAATATTATTATTGTAGGAACTCCTGCCTGGTCACAGGATGTTGATGTTGCTTCGCGCGATCCGCTGCAATTTGATAACATAACTTACGCTCTTCACTACTACGCGGCAACTCATAAACAATGGCTTCGCAATAAAGCAACAACGGCAATGAACAACGGAATTGCTTTATTCGTTAGCGAGTTCGGAACATGTACATCCAACGGTAACGGGGCTATTGACTACACCGAAGTTGAGGCATGGTTTAGTTTTATGAAAGATCATAAAATAAGCTGGTGCAATTGGTCGGTGGCAGATAAGAACGAAACATCATCGGCTTTAAAACCGGGTGCAAACGAAAAAGGCGGGTGGACGGAAGATCAATTATCCGAATCCGGCAAATTGATCCGGCAGAAAATTATTTCCTGCAATGATTCGCTATTCACATCACTAAAGAATTAATCTGACGATTTAACACAGGGAAACATCGACGCGGTTAATTCAACAGCGGGATCGTTAATTGCGATAGACACCGACCAGGAAAACGCAAAGAAGTTACAGACCGGCGCAACGAGGCTGCAGCAAAGAAGCTGAGGGAAAGGATGTTCAAGGTGTGTAACTTTACGAATGCATGTTTTTCTAGGAATCCGGGAAGTTTTATATGTTGATCCAAACACGAAGAGCTATTATGAATAGAAAATATGTAATTATTGTTTTTAGATTTATTTATTTATTTTTAGTTGTGATTATATCAAATCCTTCTTATAAATTTTCTATTTAATATTTATATGAATCTACTTGTTAAAAGCGGTACAAAATTATCAACGGTATATTATTATGAATGAGAAAAAAGTAACGTATCTTGAACAAGCTTGTCAAACCAATCATGCATCCATTGTCGGCGAAGGCAAAAATCAAAAAATTCAATACCGTATTGCCGCACGTGGAGAAAGATTTAGCGATCCTGAAGAAAAAGTTCGCGCTGAATTTTGGGCCGAGTTGATTCTTAGATATGATTACAACCCGGATAAAATTGATTTCGAAGTTGAAGTTCCCCGAAGAACTCCAAGCGATAGAGCCGATTTAGTTATTTACTTAGACGATGAAAAGAAAGAGCCATACATTGTAATTGAATGTAAGAAAGACGGAATTAGTGATGCTGAATTTTTACAAGCCATTGAGCAAGCATGCGGTAACCGCGCAAGTCTCGGCGCTCCGTTTGCCGGCGTTGTTTCCGGTTCAACAAGAAGATTCTTCGATTTTACCAAACATAAGCCTCAAGAACGTAAGAAGAATATCATTGCCGATCTTCCGGTTAGATATGGTAAACCTCCTGAATTCCGATTTTACAAAGGCTTGAAAGGTCAAGAATTATCTGCCATTCCGCGAGATGAACTCCGCTCCGTTATTCGTAAATGCCACCAAACACTTTGGGAAGGTGGTAAACGTAGCCCTATAACTGCGTTTGGTGAATTCTCTAAAATTATCTTTGTAAAGATTAAAGACGAAATGAATCGTAAACGTGTGAAAGGCGATCCTTACGAATTCCAAAGAAGAACTGAGGAACCCGATGAAGAACTCGCTCAAAGAATTTTAGAACTCTATAAAACCGAACAGAAAAGAGAACCCGATGTTTTTACCGAAAGCATTAATGTTGAACCAAAAATTATAGCCCAAGTTGTTGAACATCTTGAAGGAATTAGCTTAAGCAAAACCGACCTTGATACTAAAGGCGTTGCGTTCGAAGAATTTATGGGCGGATTTTTCAAAGGTGATTTTGGACAATATTTTACCCCGCGAGAACTTATTGCTTTCTCAGTTAATATGATGAATCCAACAGCAGATGACTTAATACTTGACCCCGCTTGCGGTTCCGGTGGGTTCCTACTATACTCACTCGATTTCATTCGCAATCAAGCAAATCGCCAGTTTCCAAACTATCAGGATGATCCCGAAGAACGGCAAGAGCATTTCCGATATTGGCATGACTTTGCTAAAAATAATTTGTATGGATTGGAAATAAATGATGAACTTAGCCGCGTGGCTAAAATGAATATGATTATTCATGATGACGGACATACGAATATTGTTGGTAATGACGCTCTCGATTTCCTTGCCTCAATAAAAAAGAAAAATCCAAAACTAAAACAAAATTCTTTTGATTTTGTTCTTACAAATCCTCCATTCGGTTCTGTAATTAAAAGAACTGAAAAAGGAGAAGGTTACATAGAACAATTCGAGCTAAGAAATTATCTCGGTAAATCTGCAACCGGAACAGAACCCGATGAATCAACTCAATCAGAAAATGATGTTAAGCGCGGCGCTAAATCTGTTAAAGCAAGGGCAAGCGTAAAGACAGAAATTCTTTTTCTCGAAAGAGTCTGGAATTTTCTTAAACCCGGAACCGGTAAGGTTGCAATTGTTTTACCTGATGGCGTACTTACTAATTCATCTCTTCAAGGTGTGCGCGATTGGCTTTTGGAACATTTTCAAATTCTTTCCGTTGTCAGTCTTCCACAATTCGCTTTTGCCCACTACGATGCCGGAGTTAAAGCAAGCATTGTATTTATGCGTAAGCTGGAAGAAGGCGAAGCCGTCAACGATGATGAACCAATCTTTATGGCTCTTGCAGAAAATATAGGTTACGATGCTACAGGAAGAAAAACATTTGAAATAATTATTGAAAAAGAAGAACCGCTAAAAGAAAAAATTGAAATTCAGCGTTGCGATCTTTTTGATTACAGAGTTTATTACGAATGGAGCCAGGCGGATCCCAAAAATCATGATTGGACTGAAAAACATAGAGAAGTAATTCCATATACCGGTTTGGTTGGTAAGTATAAAGAATTCCAATCCAACCCAACACTTTTTTTCGTCTAAGCCCCGCTGAAGTTGCTCAAAAGCATTGCTTCGGCTTACAAAGGGGCGAATTGATTTCAAGAAGAATTTACTGTAATGAATACACACCATTGTTACGTGAATTAATCAATAAAGTAAATAATTCGAAGAGTAAATTTATTTCTCCTCTTTCAGATTATTGTTACTTTAATCCGAAAATTGAAATACCACAATTTGATGATTATGATTCTGTCTCTTTTATTCCGATGGAAGCAGTGAGTGAATTAACCGGACAAGTAGAAATAATAACAGCATACTATAAAGATGTTTCAAAGGGATTTACAAAATTCGCTGAGGGTGATTTGATATGGGCAAAGATTACTCCATGTATGCAAAACGGTAAATCTGCAATCGTAAAAGGATTAATAAATGGTGTTGGCTTTGGTTCAACAGAATTCCATGTAATAAGGGCAAAAAATGATTCAATTAATATTGAGTTTATTAGGGAAATCCTAACACTTGAAGAAATATTAAACGCTTTTCAAGGTGCTTTTACTGGTTCTGCTGGTCAGCAACGTGTTCCAGATGATTTCTTGGCTGAATTTCGTTTTTCTATACCGCCTAGAAAAATTCAAGATGATTATGTGGATAAACTTAAAATCGCTCGCAAAAATAAACTTCTCAAAGAAAAACAAGCCGAAGAATTATTAAATGGATTGAATGAATATATTTTAGCAAAACTGGATATGGTAAAACCCACGGAAGAAAGAATTAGAATATTTTCCAGAAAGAGAGCTGAAACATTAAATTCAAGAATAGATCCTCATTTTCATTCACCATATTTTATAAAAGTTTTTGATACAATTAATAAAAGTAAATTTGTTAAACAACCACTTTCAAATTTGCTTGAAGATATTGCGGGCGGTGCAACTCCAAAGAAAGGGAATGCTGATCTATACGATTCATCTGGAATAAAGTTTTTACGGATTCTTAACATTAAACTCAATGCCATCGATCTTGAAGATGTAAAATATATTCAGTCTCACGTACACAATGGTGAACTACTACGTTCTCAACTGAGACATGACGATGTCGTTATGACTATTACCGGTCGCGTTGGGACTGCCGCTACTATTGAAGAAGAAATTCTTCCGGCAAATATAAACCAGCATCTTGTCCGGCTAAGAATTAAAGATCAAACATGCTTACCGAAATATTTATCAGCATATCTAAATACTTCAGTTGGTAACGCTATGACAAATAAAGGTGTTAGCGGCGGAACCAGAATTGCAGTAGATTATAAATGGATTGGTTCGTTGCCTATTCCTATTCCGCCATCAGAAATCCAAGAAGCGATTATTTATGAAGTTGAGAGCAGAAAATCAGAATCAAATAGATTAAAAACAGAAGCCGAAACAGAATGGCAAAACGCGAAGAAATGGTTTGAGGAAGAGTTGCTGGGTTGTGCGAAGTAAAAATTATTGATTAAATTTAACACATACTTTTTAACAAATACTTATATGATATGGACAGGGAAATACGAGATCCGATACATGGATTTATCAAAAGGACATCAGTTGAAGAAAAGCTGATTGATACAAAGGCATTTCAAAGATTGCGGGGAATTAAGCAATTAGCGATGGCAAATCTTGTTTACCCCGGCGCATTACACACCCGTTTTGATCATTCTATCGGTGTGATGCATATAGCATCAAAAATACTCGAACACTTAAAATTAGAAGACGCAGATAAAATTAGTATCGTTCGGTACGCAGCATTATTGCATGATATCGGGCATGGACCTTTCTCACATGTTTCCGAAGAAGTGCTAAAGCATTATTCAAAAGAAAAACTTAGCGATGATAAATTAGAAAAAACTCACGAAACTATTACGTGCAAAATAATTGAAAAGGATCCGGAAATTTCAAGATTGATTTCAGACGATCAACGAGAAAAAATTATCAATCTGCTAAAAGGCGAGAAGTATGATCATGTTTGTAAGAGTATTATTTCCGGACCGCTTGATGCCGATAAGCAAGACTATCTATTAAGAGATTCTTACTACTGCGGGGTTAAATACGGAGTTTATGATGTTGAAAGATTGATTTCTATGCTAAAGAAAATCGAGGATATATATTCTCCTACAATTGGCATTTTGTACGAGGGAATTTATGTTCTCGAACAATTTGTGATGGCAAAGTATCATATGACCACGCAAGTTTATAAACATAAAACAAGGCTTCTAACCGATGCGATGATTCAGAGAGCATTAAAACTTGGAATTGATGTCGATAATTTAGAGTTTCTTAGAAAACTTTATACTTTTGAGGATAGTGAGGACTATATTAAAAATTATCTAGAATGGGACGACAATCGGTTAGTTAATAAAATTATTCACGATACAGATGGCGATTTATTGTCAAAGTCTCTTTTTATTAATCTGAAAAGTAGAATTTTACATAAGCGAATATTTTCCACTGTATTGACCGATTTACCCCTTCCTACCGCTCTTAAATTAAGGGATTGTTATAAAAGCAATGAATTTATCGCTTCTATTGAGGAAAAAATAGCCGAAATTATTTCTTCAGAACTTAATGAAAAAGTCAACAAGGATTTAGTTATATTTAAGTTGTTCTCTCTAAAATCTATTGTTGAACACGCTAAAGATGATGAAGGAACTATTCTTGTATATAAACAATTTTCAAATCCAATTTCGTTTTTTGAACAATCGGAAATATTTAGATATATCAAAGAAGCACAGTCCCAATATTTTGTTGAAGTTTATGCTCCCGTTAGATATAAATCCGATGAAGATAAATCCAGGATACTCGATTCTTTAAAGGAAAAAATAAATCAAAGTATAACTGAGATTGTTGATTCATTTAAAAAAGAAGAAGGGAGATAATATGACACCGGAAAATTTTATTTTAGTTTTACTCGAAATTGCAGGCGGGGAAATACAAGGAAAAACTCTCATTCAAAAACAAGCTTATTTCATATCCGAGTTTTTAGGTATTTACCTGGGCTATAAAGCTCATTTTTATGGTCCTTATTCGCAAAAAATTGAAGATGCTCTAAATTATAATACATATCTTAATTTGATTGATGAGTATTGCACAGTATGGGGCGCTGATCCTTATGGTTTTGAGCGAAAAAAGTATGAATATAAGTTAAACGCCGCAGGTAGAGAAATTGTAGATGGTATTAAGGAAAAGGAAAGGGATTTATATAATAGTGTTAAGGAAATTTTTGAAAAATTAATCAATTCCGGAGTTAATGATGATTATATAGCAATTTCCATCGCAGCTAAAGTGCACTATATATTAACTAACTCTAATGATGATGATTTTACAAATGAGAAAATAATTGCAATTGCTAGAAGTTTTGGATGGAATATAAGTGAGCCATCAATAATTTCTGCTATTAAAATTTTACAAACAGTTGTCAGCTAGGTAATAATCTTTTATTTCTACCCCATTCTTTAGAGACTTATCTTTAAATTGGCTATAGATTCTCTCCCATCGTATATTTCGACTCGAATTTTTGAATTACAAATTGAGGTAAATAAATGTCGTTAAAATTAGAAAAGTTGGAAAATTTCCACGGAAGAAAAGGACCATTACTTTTAGTAATTATGGATGGAGTTGGAATAGGTAAACATGATGAGAGCGATGCGGTATATTTGGCAAATACTCCCAATCTCGATAAGCTTATGCAGTCGCCTCTGCGAACACAATTAAAAGCGCACGGACCCGCAGTTGGTTTGCCTTCGGAAGATGATATGGGTAATAGCGAAGTCGGGCATAATGCGATGGGCGCCGGACGGGTATTTGCGCAGGGAGCCAAACTTGTAAATTATTCAATCGAGTCAGGACAGATATTCGAATCCGAAAGCTGGAAGAGTGTTGTTCAGCATGGTTTGGATGGCGGCGCCGTTCACTTCATCGGATTGCTTTCCGACGGTAATGTCCATTCGCATATTCATCAATTATTTGCATTGATAAATAAATGCGCCGATGCTGGAGTTAAAAAAGTCCGTTTGCATCCGCTGCTTGATGGAAGAGATGTTCGTGAAAAATCGGCATTAACTTATCTTGAACCGCTTGAAGAATTGTTAAAAAAATTATCCGATGAAAAAGGTGTTGATTACATGATTGCTTCTGGCGGCGGAAGGATGATTACCACGATGGACAGATATAATGCCGATTGGAGCGTTGTTGAACGCGGCTGGAAAGCGCACGTGCTCGGAGTTGGAAGAAAATTCAAATCCGCTATTGAAGCTGTAAAAACCTACTACGAAGAAGATCCGGTTATGACCGATCAGTATCTTGAATCGTTTGTAATTGTTGATGAAAACGAAAAGCCCGTGGGTACAATCAAAGATGGCGATGCAGTTGTATTTTTTAATTTCCGGGGCGACCGCGCGATTGAAATATCCCGTGCATTCGAAGAAGAAGATTTTAAAGAGTTCGACAGAGTTCGTGTTCCCAAAGTATTCTATGCAGGCATGATGGAATACGATGGTGATCTTCACATCCCGAGAAATTATTTGGTTCAGCCACCCGCAATCGATAGAACGATGAGTGAATATCTTTGCGCCGAAGGCGTTGCATCATTCGCAGTTTCAGAGACACAGAAATACGGACATGTAACATATTTTTGGAACGGCAACCGCTCCGGCTACATTGATGATAAATTGGAATATTATTTTGAGATTCCTTCGGATAGAATTAATTTCGATAAAGCCCCGCGAATGAAAGCTGACGAGATTACTGCAAAGACTATCGAACTGTTGAAATCCGGCAAATACAAATTCTGCAGAATCAATTTTCCAAACGGTGACATGGTTGGTCATACGGGAATTGTTGAAGCCGCAATAAAAGCGGTTGAGGCTGTTGACGAAGGACTCGGAAAAATTCTCCCGGTAATTGAAGAACTTGGCGGCATTGCTGTTATTACTGCCGATCACGGCAATGCGGATGAAATGTTCACCGTAAAAAAAGGAAAGAAGGAAGTAAAAACTGCGCACACACTCAATCCGGTTCCGTTTATTATTTACGATCCCGCTTATAACGGCGAATATAAAATGGCGGATGTTCAGAATCCTGGATTGACAAACATTGCCGGTACGATATTGAATTTACTTGGATATAAAAACGTGGACGATTACGACCCGAGCTTGATTACACTATAATTCTGAATCCCGACGTAAGTCGGGACGAAGCTGTCTTCCGCCAGGCAGGGAATCTCCTAACATTATATTTATACAGAAGCCTAATTTTTGGCCAACGTTCAAAGGTGAAAATTTTGGACTTCTCGATTTTGTGCATGGCTGTCACAGCTTGTCCCGTTAAACGGGAGACCATTCCATGACAGAATGAATATTACGAAATAACATAGTAATACAAGTCATGGCTTGGACCGCAACCTCCGAAAACTATTATTACATAAGTCCAGTGTTTTTCCAATACTCTTAAGGTAAATTTTTGTTTTTTTATATTGTTAATATTTACTCATACTTTCTCCTTTGCATTTACATCAAACATACCGATTTTTGCTACGGTAAATTCCATCTTAAAAATAATTGGCGGATACTATGGAAGAAGAGAATGTAAGATTGACCGACAAATTAAAAAAGCCGGATGATGAAATTGTACAAAAGTGTATCGGGGCGAAGAATTTTAAACACTGGAACTTACTTTTGAAATTCATTAATGAAAATTATCGTGATATTTTTCCTGCAGATGATTGGATTTATGGTGGAACCAAATACGGATGGGGATTACGATTCAAAAAGTCGAAATCGTTCTGTACTTTCATCCCGGAGAAGAATCGTTTTCTTATGCAAATAGTTCTTGGTAAAGAAGAACGGATAGAGACGGAGAAAATACTAAATGAGCTAAGTCCAATAATACGACAGAAATATATGGAAGCTACGAATTACCACGACGGTAAATGGCTACTGTTGGACGTTACCGACGCCCCACTAATTTCCGATATTAAAAGACTACTTCAGATTAAAAGAAAATCTAAAATAAGTTCGTGACTAATTTTTACTCCTTGTTATTGATTCTTTCCATTAATTAAATCCAATAGAAGTTATCGATGGGATTCTACGACCTGAATAAAACCGAATGGATAAAACTTATCAGGTAAATAAAACGAAAGATTGAAAATGATTATGTGAAAGATGGGTACATGGAGCAAGAGTATAAATAAAAAAGGAATTATCATGGTAGAATATATTTGGGATAAAGAAATGTGCCGGAGATATACGGATGGTTTGCGTCCATTCGTAAAATTTGACCACAGACGGATTGCAAAAATTATTTCGAAGCGAGTTGAGAAAAAGCCGAATCAAAAAGTTGTCGACATTGCTTCCGGTCCGGGATTCCTTCAGTTGGAACTTTCGAAGTATTTGTATAATCCCGTTCTTGTTGCACAGGACATGCACGGCAATATGCTTGAGATAGCTAAAGAAGAAGCAGTTCGGTATGGAAAGCAAATTGAAACATGCGAGTGTCCGGCTGAGGAATTGACTATTGATACCGGGAGTGTTGATGTCGTTGTGTGCAAACAATTACTACACGAAGTGAAAATGCCGGAAAAAGTTTTAAAAGAAATTTGCAGGATATTAAAACCCGGTGGAAAAGCATTCATAATTGATTTCGATGCCGACGGAAGTAAATTAGTCGCAAGATTACTTCAAGCAATGCTGTTGATTACACGTGGAAAATTTATGGCTGAAAGTTTTTGGAAATCATTTTCGGCGGGATTGAAAGGAGAAGCTATTGCAGCACAATTACAAAGCCTTCACATGAAAGAGGTTGAGTATATTAAGATGGGGGCGAATTATTTTACAAGCGGGAGGAAATAAACTTGTACTTTTAAGCCACTAATTCCCCGAATTTCCACAAATTCATTTTATTCTAAATTCGTGCAAATTAGTGTAATTCTTGGCAAGTATTTTTTAGTTGTTAATCAACTTCGCTTCGATAATCATCTCGGCAAAATCGCGAAAATGTTTTACTGATTAATTACAAATTAACTCAAGCAACTTTATGCTTTTTTATAATCTTTACCAACGACCGGAGCGCATCATTAACTGATTTATTATCAGGAAAATATTTTACAATGTTCGGTTCAATTACAACAACATTGGTGCCTTCTGCATATCTTTTGGAATATTTCCAAACAACACCTTTGCTGAAATCATATTCAACTACGACATTTTTTTGTCTTCGCTTCATGTCTCTATTCAGTTATTTTTTGCATCAATTATCATCTCGGCAAAATCACGGAAGGCGCCGTTGCCCCCGGGACTTTCTACGATCACATCTGCAATCTCTTTTGCAAATTTCGTAGCATCAGCGGGGCATGCAGATAGCCCGACAATTTTTAAAATATCGATATCGTTTGTATCGTCGCCCATGAAAGCTACCTCTTCTATTCTTAATTTTTTTCTTGAGAGGATTTCATTCAACCGACCGACTTTATCTTTTACACCGAGATGCACTTCGGTCAATTTTAATTTTTCCGCACGACGGAGAATGCTTTTGGATTCTTCGCCGGTAATTATCCCGCATTCAACATTAACAAGTTTTTGCAATCGTTCCATTCCCATTCCATCGCGGATTGAAAAGCGTTTCATCATTTCGCCTTCGGCTGAATAATAAACTCCCGTATCCGTTAGTACGCCGTCGCAATCAGCAAGTACTAATTTGATTTTCTTCGCTTTCTCAATCAGTTCGTCAGTTAGTTTCATTAGTTGAATGTCCGGTTTAAATCCAAAAATTGTTTTTAGAGTTTCTCATTTCGGTGAGGCAATATAACAATATTTGGAGATAAAATATCAATATGCATGTTCGGAGATATGATGGTTTTCCTATTCGTTTTTCGGCAAAGTCAATTATAAATTCTCATTAATGGAATTTATGTTTTTCATTTCTAAAAACAGTAAAAAAAATTTGCGGTTCCACCGAAATATTTTTCGAATTAGACAGGTTTATCGTATTTTACTTTCGTCAAAATAAAGGTTTTTTCTGGTACAATAAATGCTTTCCACATTTCCATCAAAATCAAATTCGCAATAAAAATATGAGCCTACTAAGTAAAGTAAAATCATTTCAAGGCGGCGTTCATCCAGCCGAATTAAAAGAATTAACGTCCGAATCGGCATTCGAAATTATGCCTAATCCGAAGTTGGTGATATTGCCTTTATCGCAGCATATCGGCAAACCTGCAAAACCAATCGTAAAGAAAAAAGACGAGGTGAAAGCGGGAACGATAATCGCGGAGCAGGAAGGATTTATCTCCTCGCCGATTTATTCGACTGTTTCCGGGGTGGTAAAACAAATTCATCCCGAACCAACTGTTACCGGCTTCCCGAAAGAATCGATAATTATCGATGCAAGCGAAACGAATACATTTGAAACGATGCCACTTCTCGATCCTGCGACCGTTACTCCCGAAGAAATTAGGGAGCGTGTGAAAGTTGCAGGAATAGTAGGGCAGGGCGGCGCTGCTTTCCCGACATTTGTAAAAATTACTCCGCCAAAAGACAAACAAATCGATTACGTGATTTTGAACGGCTGCGAATGTGAACCATACTTAACGCGCGATTATAGATTCATGCTCGAAAAAACCGATGAAGTTTTATCCGGGTTGAACTTAATTCTAAAAGCGCTCTGCGTTAAAAACGGCGCCATCGGAATCGAAGACAACAAGCCCGAAGCGATTAAAAAATTACAAACCGCGGCGGCAAAATATCCCGATATTAAAATTGAAGTTCTCGAAACCAAATATCCGCAAGGCGCAGAGAAGATGCTTATCAAAGCAGTTCTCGATAGAGAAGTTCCACCAGGAAAACTTCCGCTCGACGTAGGCGTTGTCATTCAGAATATCGGAACAGCGGTCGCTATTCACGATGCGGTTGTAAAAGGCGAACCGCAATTAACAGCAGCGTTAACCGTATCCGGCAAAGGAATCAAGACTCCGAAAAATTTGATTGTGCCGGTTGGAACTCCCTTAAGCAATGTACTGGATTTCTGCGGTGGAGTGAAAAATGATGCAGTAAAAATTGTTGTCGGCGGTCCGATGATGGGAGTTGCGCAGTTTGATTTTTCCGCTCCGATTATGAAAGCCACCTCCGGAATTTTAGTGCTTACTGCCAATGAAGTGAATGAACATCCCGAAACTCCTTGCTTGCGTTGCGGTAAATGTGTAGATGCTTGCCCACTCGGATTAACTCCGACAAAACTCGCGCGTTTTACCCAGCTTGACAGATTGGAAGACGCCGAGCAATTTCAGATTACAGCCTGTATGGAATGCGGAACGTGTACTTATACTTGTCCGGCAAATATTCCTTTGGTTCAGTGGATACGATTAGGAAAACAAAGAGTGATGAATATGCAAAAAGAGAGGCAGACGGCATAAAGAAAGATTAAGAATAAGATTATGAATAAGAACAAGAGTAAGAAGATGTTTTTAAAATTTGCAATATGAATCTTCATTTTGCAATTGAAATGATTTCTTGAACAAAAAAATAGAATTATGGAAACAGTTACAGTAAATCCAACTTACAAATTAGAATTATCAAGCTCGCCGCACGTGCATTCGAGGTGGTCAACGAAAACCGCGATGTGGTTTGTGGTTCTAGCGTTACTCCCCGCGATAATTTCTGCGGTTGTATTTTTTGGACCTTACCAGCTTGTTGTTTTGGCGGTAAGCGTTGCGGCTTGCGTGGGCACGGAAGCTGCAATCAAAAAAATTCGTAAAAGAAAAATTGTTATTGATGACGGAAGCGCAATCATCACGGGTTTGCTTCTCGGATTAATCCTTCCGCCGAATTTCAGTTTGTCGTCAACTGTAATCGGCGCTGTCTTTGCCATTGCAATCGGCAAAGAAATTTTCGGCGGTCTTGGTTACAATATTTTCAATCCTGCGCTTGTCGGAAGAGCATTTCTTCAAGCTGCTTTCCCTGTCGCAATAACTACATGGACAAAACCGAATCTTGCTGTGGATACTATCACATCCGCAACACCCTTAGCTGCATATAAATTCGATAAAGTTTTCACTGAAATTCAGCCAATGTTTTTAGGAAATATAGGTGGTTCGCTCGGCGAAACTTCCGCGCTTGCAATTTTAATCGGCGGAATCTTTTTAATTGGAATGGGTGTCGTTAATTGGCGCGTTCCGGTTGCAGCGATTATCGGAATGTTGATTTTCGGCGGAGCGTTTTGGCTAATCAATCCGGCAGTATATCCCAATCCGTTGTTCCATATTTGTGCGGGCGGATTTTTATTCGGCGCATTATTTATGGCTACAGACTGGGTGACATCTCCAATTACTTCGAAGGGGATGTGGATTTTCGGAATCGGAATTGCGCTTCTTGTTGTAATGATACGAATATTCGGTGGTTTGCCAGAAGGTGTAATGTACGCTATCCTAATTATGAATTCGGTTGTGCCTATTATTAATAGATATACACGTCCAAAAGTTTTTGGAGCCACAAAATGAAAACAGTAATTCACATGATATTAACGTTAACAATTATTGGCGTTGTTGCCGGCGGTTTGCTTTCATTTGTTAGTAACTGGGCTGATCCGTTAATTGCGGCAAATAAAAAAGCCGAAACCGAGAAAGCGATATTTCTAGTAAATCCCGAAGGTAAAAGTTACGAAGCGGTTGCGAATGTAGGTTTTGAGATTTACAAAGTGTTCGATGAAAATAAAAACGTATATGGCTATTCACTTGCAAGCGAAGGGAATGGATTCCAGGGTAAAATACGAATGATGATCGGTCTCGAAACCGATTTAAATAAAATAAAATCAATCGAAATACTTGAACAGGTTGAAACGCCAGGACTCGGCACGAGAGTTACCGAAGATCCATTCAGAAAACAATTCAACGGTTTGCAGACAACACCGAATGTAAAGTGGGTAAAAGGAATACCGCCTTCGAACCCGAATGAAATTCAAACCATAACCGGTGCAACCATATCTTCAAAGGCTGTAGTGGCGATAGTAAATACGGGACTTGAGAAAGCGCGTCAATTAAAAGAGCGAGGTTCATTATGAAAAAGGGTACGGCTTATTATGAGTTTTATAAAGGTATCTGGGAAAACAATCCCATTTTTAAACAGATACTTGGCACATGCCCTACGCTTGCAGTAACTGTTTCGGTGATGAATGGAATTGCAATGGCGCTGGCAACAACGTTTGTGCTTGTTTTTTCAAGCGTGTTGATTTCAACAATTAGAAAACTAATTCCAACGCAAGTTAGAATTGCCGCATATATTGTTGTAATTGCTTCTTTTGTAACTATAGCCGATCTTGTGATGAAAGCGAAATTCCCTGAACTTAGCAAATCATTAGGACCATTTATTCCGCTTATTGTCGTAAACTGTATTATACTCGGTAGAGCGGAAGCATTTGCATCTAAAAATAATCCATGGAGATCGTTTCTTGATGCGCTTGGAAACGGAGCAGGATTTTTAATTGCACTAATTATGATGAGCGGTATTCGTGAGATTTTGGGATCGCGAACTTTTCTTGGCTACCAGGTTCTTCCAAATTCATTCGAACCGTGGACAGTAATGATTTTGCCGGCGGGCGCGTTTATTACGTTCGGATTATTGATGGGTTTCTCTAATGCATATGCGGATAGGAAAAAGCGGATCGAGCAATCCTCACTTATCGAAAAATATCGCAAGCCTAAATTTAATTTAGAAGTGAAAGAGCAGGGAGTTTGATATGAATCTGTTAATTATTTTTATTTCGGCAACTGTTGTAAACAATTTTGTCTTATCCTACTTTCTTGGGATTTGCCCGTTCATTGGCGTATCGAACAAAACCTCATCGGCGATTTCGATGGGAATGGCTACAACATTCGTGATGGTTTTAACTGCCGTTGTGAGCTGGATGTTGTATTTCAAAATTCTTGTTCCGTACCACATGGAATTTTTACAGATTCCTTCATTCATCCTCGTGATTGCCGCATTGGTTCAATTTGTTGAAATGGTTATTAAAAAAGTAAGTCAGCCTTTGTACAGAGCTCTTGGAATTTTCCTTCCGCTTATCACAACAAACTGCGCGATTCTCGGATTAGCTCTACTTCTTTCAATGCGCGAATATTCATTTCTTGAGAGTGTGGTATTCGGGTTGGGAGCCGGCGCTGGTTTTACTTTAGCCCTATTTATAATGTCCGGTATCCGTGAAGAACTGGAATTAACAGATGTGCCGAAAGCTTTCCGCGGTGCACCGATTACTTTGATAACTGCAGGTATTCTAGCGCTTGCGTTTATGGGATTTGCCGGAATGATATAATTCTGAGTCCCAATTCATTGGGATGAAGAATCTCAATGTCGATAAAAAGAATATGAAAAAACATTTTTACATATACGGTTTGATGCTTTCGTTACTTGCTATAGCATGTTCGGATAAAACCGAATCAATTGTGAAGCGTACGACTATTGCTATGGGTACGTCAGTTGAAATACAAATAGCAGAGCTTGATGAAAAGGAAGCTGAGGATGCAATTACTGTTGCTTTCAATGAAGTAAAAAGAATTGATACTTTATTATCGACATATATTGAAGGACACAATATGTGGCGAATCAACAATAGTATGGAAGAAAAAATTATTGTCAACACCGAGATATTTCAATTGCTGAAAAAGGTTGATGAATACTATAATCTGACGGGCGGCAGTTTCGACCCGGCAATAGGCAAGCTAATTGATTTGATCGGATTCGAAAATGGGAACCCAAATCTTCCGGCTGCGAATGAAGTATTATCTGCCCTGGAAAATGTTGGATGGAAGAAAATTAAATTGCTTGATCCCGATACACTCATTAAACCCGTTGGAATAAAAATAAATTTTGGTGCGATTGGCCAGGGATATGCTACTGATAGAGCGTCAATGATATTGGAACAAATGGGAATTAAAAAATATCTTGTAAATGTCAGCGGTGAAATATTTGGCAGGGGGAAGGACTGGAAAATAGGGATTCAACATCCCCGGCAAAGAGGGCAGCTTCTTGGAAAAATAATTGCCGACGGAAAAGCTATTGCTACTTCGGGCGACTATGAACAGTTTTTTAATAAAAACGGAAAAAGATATTCTCATATTATTAATCCGGTAACGGGTTTGCCGGCAAATGAAATTGAGGCAGTTACTGTAATAACAAATGACGCAACAAGTGCTGATGCGCTTTCAACCGGCATCTTTGTGCTTGGTGTAAAAAAAGGAATTGAATTAATTGAACAGCTTCCGGATGTGGAAGGAATTATTGTCGATAGTACCGGCACAATTCATCAATCATCCGGATTCGGTAATTATTTTCAGAGGTAAAAATATGGATGCAACATTAATTTTAGCCATTGCAACGATGGGTGGATTAGGTCTTCTTTTAGCCGGCGGGTTAGCATATGCCGATATGAAATTACGGGTAGAAGAAAATCCGCTCATCGGACAAATAAATGAAGTTCTTCCCGGCGTAAACTGCGGCGGGTGCGGAAGAGCAGGATGCTACGACCTCGCGGTTAATATTGTCGAAGGTAATGCTTCGGTTACTGCATGCCCTGTTGGCGGCAGCGATACTGCAAAAAAAATTGCAGAGCTGATGGGTGTAGAAGCGGGTTCCGTTGTTAAGATGGTCCCGAGGATTTTATGCCGCGGCGGAAACAGTGAAGCCGTAAAAAAGTTTGCCAATTATTATGGTCCGTTAAACTGTTCGGCTATGGCTGTAGTTTCAGGCGGGGATAAACTTTGTTATTACGGATGCCTTGGTGGCGGCGATTGTGTCGAGGCTTGCCCATTCGGTGCAATGTTTATGAATGAAAATGGTTTGCCGGAAGTAATTGATGAATTGTGCACAGGCTGTGGTAATTGTGCTAAAGTATGTCCCCGGAATATTATCGAGATGCACCCAATTGATAGAAATGTATTTGTCTTCTGCAAAAATCACGATGACCCTAAAACTTCGAAGGAAGTTTGTACCGTCTCTTGTTTAGGTTGCGGAATATGTGCGCGTAAATCGGATGGCGGAATTGAGATGGTAAACAATCTCGGCGTCATCAATTACGACAAATTTGACGAAAGCAAGATCCCATTTGATAAATGCTCAACAAAAGCTATTGGAAAGTTATACGAAAATTAGATTGCAGTTTTAATAGAGAATGTACGACGAAGAATTAATTGAAAAAGGAATTGTTATTGATTCACATAACGGCATCGCTGATATAGCGATTGTTGATTCAGCAAATTGCGAAGAGTGCTCGGCAAAGATTTTGTGTAAACCGGGTAAAGATAATAGTTTTAAAACATTACGGGTTGACGATAAATTTAATGCAGCCCCGGGAGATGAAGTTACTATATCGATAGAGGGCAAGAAATTATTAGCCACTTCTTTTCTTTTATATGGAGTACCATTGTTATTATTTGTCGGAGGAATTTTTGCCGGCATGCACCTATTCGAACTTTCTGGTTTAAAAGAGGTCTTTTCTTTTTTTCTCGGACTGATTCTAATTAGTATTTATTTCGGGGCTATATTTTTACATGCAGGTAAGTTAAAAATGAATAAGGTTACTCCTCAAATCATATCTATCAGGCGGAAGTCGCAAATTTTAGGATAATCCGTATTAACGGATTTAAAAAAAAGCGAAAATAAATGTAAATCAAGACTGGAGATTAATTATTGGATAAATCCTATCCTAATAAAGTCCTAAAAAATTAAACAAAATAGTAAACTAAATAATTTAAAATTCGATAATAGTTGTGTTGTAAACTATTATTTTGTTTGCGCAATTAAGAGAGAGAGAATGAAAAACAACAAACCCTGGGTGGATAATATTATCCACTTTAGCGAACAGGAATTTAATATTCCTGCCACATGGCTTAATTCCGTCTTTGAAACTGCAGAGATCGGGATCTGTATTCTTAATTCGGAAGGGAATATTTGCGGAGTCAATCAAACTTACTGTAATCTTTTCGGATATGAAAAAGAGGAACTTATGAATAATCATTTCATGTTTGTTCTCGACCCATTAGCAAAGGATAATGCATTCAAAATGCATCATCAGGTAATGGATAACTTTAAAAGCGTGAAAGCCGAATTTAAAGTTTTCAGGAAGGACGGTTCAAATTTCATCGCGCAAATTGCATCAAAAAAAATAATAGATCAGGAAAATAATTCGTACGCTATTTCTACATTTACCGATATATCCGAGAAATATTATTATGAATTAGCTTTTTCGGCTGCGATGAGGATCTCCCGCGAAGCAGGAATGGCAAAATCTTCAGAAGAACTTTACAAGGCTATACATGATGCAATTGCCCAGATAATGCCTGCAAATAATTTTTACATTGCTCTATATAATGAGGAGGATGATTCCATTTCTTTCCCGTTCTTGATAGATGAGAAGGATGACGATGATAGTATTATTTTTGATGCTAAAAACAATAAGGGAATTACAGCATACATATTAAAGACGGGTAAGGCGGTTTTGCTTTCGAATTCGGAGATCGCAAATCTGATTGAGGCTAATGCTCTTGAGCAGTATGGAGAAATGCCTGTGATCTATCTTGGTATTCCCCTTCATTTAAACGGTAAGGGGATAGGCGTTCTGGCGCTTCAATCCTATGAGAGTCTGAAAGCATTTAATGAAAATGATAAAAAAATATTGGAGCTGATTTCACAGCAGGTAGCCCGGTACATCGAGAGAAAAAAATACGAGAAAGAACTTATCGAAGCACGGATGCGGGCGGAAGATTCGAATAGAATTAAATCGGAATTTTTAGCGCAGATGTCGCATGAAATAAGAACCCCAATAAATTCGATACTTAGTTTTAATTCTCTACTGAGGGAGGAACTACGCGATAAAGTGAACGAAGATTTGAGGGAGAGTTTTCAAATTATTGACAGTGGCGGCAGAAGATTAATTCGAACAATAGATTTGCTTTTAAACGTTTCCGAAGTTCAGACGGGGACTTATAAGCCGTCCTTTTCTAAAATTGATTTGAACAAGGATATCCTTGAGTTTATTGTGAATGAGTTTAAATACCAGGCTGACAATAAGAATATTACTCTCCGGTATTACTTAAATACGTGTAACACGTTAATTCTGGGAGACGGATATACTGTTGCGCAGATGCTTATTAACCTGATTGAAAATGCTATTAAATATACACTCGAAGGAAGGGTCTGGATCTCGGTTTCTATGGTAAACGAAAAAATTAAAGTTGAAGTAAAGGACACGGGGATAGGAATCTCAAAAGAATATCTACCGCATATCTTCGAAAATTTTTCTCAGGAAGAAACCGGTTATACCCGCACTTATGACGGGAACGGACTGGGATTATCACTCGTTAAAAAATATGCCGAGCTTAACAATGCATATATCGAGGTTGCCAGCGAGAAAGGGAAGGGATCTACTTTCTCAGTCTTTTTTGAACCGTTTCGGAAATAGTTGTCACGGTAAAAATGAACAAATCCGGGTTCAATTTTCACGCTTAATTAGATTCCCGTTTAAGTCGTAAAGAATTTCCTTCGTTATCGCGCCTTCATGGTAATCGGCTTCGCGTTTTAGTTTACCGCTTTCGTAATATGAATAGAACTTTCCGCTAAGTAAATTGTTCGTGTACACGCAGTAATCAGATATCTCTCCGTTTTCAAAATACCAAGTTGATATCCCATCCTTCAATCCGTTTAAATATTTTTCCTCGGCCCATAATTTGCCGCTTTTATAATAGTATTTTGCACTGCCGTGTAGTTTCCCTTCCTTATAAAATTTTTCCGATTCTCTTTCTCCGGTTGGGTAGAACGAGATAATTGAACCATCCAACATGTCGTTCATAAAATTCATCTCGGTTGTTAATACACCTTCCTCGTTATATTCAAAAGCCTTTCCGTTCTTTAAGCCGTTGCTGTAACTTGTTTTCGAAGCGGCAATTCCACCTTCATAAAATGCAATAACAATACTATCCGCAAGATCATCTTTAAATTTCTCGAATTTCTGGAGATAGCCGCTGTCGTAAAAATAATTTTGAATCCCTTCTTTCTTTCCTTGTTTAAAATTTGTGGATGACTGCATAGTGCCGTTGGGATGAAAATCTTCGAAGCTTTCCTCAACCTTATCAAACTTGCCAACTATATCGTACCGTACACGCTTTACTAATTGTCCTCGAACATAAGTATCTATCACCTTAATAGATTTATCAGGATAGTACAAGTATGAAATCCCATCAAGCTCATCGTCTTTGTAAAATGCCTCGAGTGCCACGACTCCAAAATCATAATAAACTTTGCTTATGCCGTTAAGTTTACCGTTTACAAATTTTTTCTCAACCTCAAGTTTACCGTTTTCAAAAAATATTTTTGAGATACCGTTCAATTGACCATTCTCGTAATTCCACATTCCCTGCACAGCGCCGCTTTTATAATAAGTGGTTGTAATTCCTGTTTGAATATTGTTTCGATACGCCGGTTGCGACCAAAGTTCTCCCGTCTCAAAATACCATTTGGAAACGCCTTCAAGTTTACCGTGAACATAATTCCATTCCATACTCAGCGTACCGTCTTCAAAGTACCAATACGAAATTCCTTCCTCCAATCCGTTGATAAAATTCCATCTCTTCCAAAGTTGTCCGTTCTCGTGATACTCTTTGTACTCTCCTTCTTTCAAACCGTTAACGTATGTACCTTCCGATTTGAGTTTACCATTTTTATGATATGTTTTTTGTATCTCCGGCGAATACTGTGCGAACAAAAGCCCGGTGAATAATGACAAACAGATATATATTACTGACGTTTTTTTACTCATTTCTCATGCTTATTTAAAATTTACGGGACGAAAACTAAGCAAAAGACAAGTAAAATTGAATGCAAAAAATGGAGGTATAATTTAAGGAAACAGATGCCTTTGCATGATTAAAAGTCTTAGATTTATTCCACAGTTTGATTGCGAATATAATAGGATTTGCATTGGCAGAGTATCAAATTATCGTACTATATTTACAAGCACAATTTCAATTTAACGGTACGAATATGTTTATTTATGACTGCACAATTAACTTTCATCATGCTGATCCGGCAGGAGTACTGTTCTTCGGCAATATATTCTTCATGGCACATGATGCTTACGAAGCGTTGTTAAGAAGTTTCAGGATGGAACGGAATTATTTCAACGATGAAGAATTGATCTTACCGATTGTTCATACAGAAGCCAATTATTATGCAGTCATCAAACCCGGAGATGAGCTGAATGTTGTGATAAAAGCAACTTCGATCAAATCAACATCCTTCGAATTAACGTATGAGTTCATTGATCTTCAGAATAATATTAGAGCCATAGTAAAAACAGTTCATGTGCTTGTGAGAAAAGAGGATTTTCAAAAAACGGAGCTTACTGCCGAATTGCTCATTGGATTGCAGTCTATTCAAGGTTGAGTATTTTTTTTAGTTGTGCTTTTTGGATTTTACCGAGCTCATTCCTCGGCAGTTTGTCTAAAATGAAAATTCTTTTCGGGATTTTATAAGCTGCTACTCTCTCCTTCAAAAACGATTTCAAATCATTTTCTTCAACAGTAGCATCTTTTCGAGGAACTATAGCAGCAACTGGAGATTGTCCCCACAATTCATCGTGAATTCCGAAAACAACTGCGTCAACAATTTTTTCATGCGAAAGAAGGATCATTTCAATTTCTTTGGGACTTATATTTTCTCCACCGGAAATAATTAAATCTTCCCGACGTGATACGACAAACAAAAAATCATATTCATCAAGATAGCCGAAATCCCCTGTAAAATATTTTCCAGTTCGAAATTTTTTTGAAGTGAGTTCAGGATCATTTAAGTATCCTTTTGCAAGCGTTGTGGATTCAACTACTATTTCCCCAATTTCATTCGCAGGCACTTCGTCGCCTTCCTTATTTAAAATAAGGATTTTGTTAATTAATATCGCCTTGCCCGAAGAAGATGACTTTGATTCAATATCTTTAGTAGGTAAAGCAGTAACCATTGAACCGGTTTCCGTGGAGCCATAGACTTTTATCGGCTTCCAACCTGCAAAATAAAATTCCCGGATTATACTATCTTGGGATGGTCCTCCTCCTACGAACACCGCTTTCAATTCATTGTGAGGAGCAATTCTTTTATCAAGAATTTGTTTTACTACTGTTGGGACTAATGATATCAGAGTGGGTTTGTAGTTTTCAATCGATTCGATTACACAATCTGCTGAAATTTTATCAGGGATAACAATGGTTGAGCCAGATAGTAATGCGCGCACGATTATCGCGAATCCGCCAATGTGATAGAAAGGAAGACTCGCGAGCCACAAATCATTTTCGGAATGATTGATAACTGATTCAACACCGGCAGCGCTGCAATATAAAGAATCGAAAGTATGAATAACACCTTTGGGAGTTGAACTGGAGCCGGAAGTAAAAATCACTACAGAAGTTTTTGATGGGGTTACCTCAGTATTATATTCAGCAGTAATTGTTGAGTCGCCCCATGAAGGTAAAACTATTTTATTGCATGTATCTATCTCAATGGAATTATATTCAGTACCGGAAATTAGATGTGGAAAAGAATGCTTTGAAATTATGGAGTTGATTTCACTTGCGGTTGATTTTGTGTTTAGGGGAACGGGAATCGTTTTTAATCGCCACAGAGCTAAAATTACTGCAATAAATTCGATAGAATTATTTAACAGCAAAACAGTGAAATCGCCCTCATTAATTTTACTCTTTAAAAAAACGAAGTACTGGTTAACGATATTTTCAAAAGCAGCAAAGGAAAGTTTTCGTGCGTTAGTAATTATGAAAATTTTACCGGGATGTATTGAACAATTCTCATTCAACCAATCTTTTGTATAATCGATTCGAAGCATTAAAAAAAATCCTGTCGTAATGAATAATCGGTTCTCGCCGGCCGATTGCAGTTATAAAAGAATACCAATTGCGAACAACAATCCGTAAATCAGAGAGAGCTTTGCTGTGAGTTCCAATGTTTTATTTAACTCTCTCCCTTCGAGAGTGTAAATCATTTTTATTAGCTTTACAGAAAGAGGGATTGTTATCATTGGAAGAAAAACCAACAAACTTTTCTTGAAAGTAAAATATACTATCATGGGAATTAGATAGGATAGAATCATAAATGAAAAATATTGGAATCGTGTAAATCTTTCTCCGAATTTTACAGCAAGAGTATTTTTCCCGTTGATTCTATCTTCATTTCTGTCGCGATAATTATTTACGACGAGAATATTTGTAATCAAGGCTCCAACCGGGACTGACGCCCAAAATACAAGATAGGTTAACTGTTGAGTGTGAACATAGTAAGTGCCGGCGGTGCCAATAAATCCGAAAAAAAGGAAAACAAAAATATCGCCGAGTGAATTGTAAGCAAATGGGAATGGACCGGCAGTATAAAGAATACCGGCGATGATGGAAAGTATCCCGATAGCAAGGATGGGCAAACCACCGAGATGGACGAGATATAATCCGAACAAAAATGCAGCAGTAAAAATTGCAACGATACCGTATTTCATTTCTCGAACAGAAAGGAAACCTGAAGCTAACGCCCGCGGAGGTCCCAGCCTCTCCTTCTTATCGGTGCCGTGCAAGAAATCGTAAAGATCATTCACGAAATTTGTGCCGGCCTGAATTAGAATCGCACTAATCAAAGCAAATACAAATGCTAGCCAATTAAATTTATTATCATGAAAAGCGATGGACGAGCCTATTATCACGGGCACAAATGCCGCCAATAATGTTTTGGGACGAGCAGCGAGAATCCAGATTTCAAGTTTAGAAATATCGTTAGTATTTGTTTGTATCATGTTTTTGGCAGTTTTTTTGTTTTGTGTAATTCTTGGTGTACTTATCAATTAATTCAATGGATTCAAATATTTCCGCTAAAAGAATTTCATTTATTCTTTTAGACATACATAATCTCTTTCTCTATTTCGCGATAGTATAACGGCTTGATTCCTTTCTTTGAAACGAGATCAACTTTGTGCCCAAGTAACGATTCTAATTCTTCGGCAAGATCGATAAATTCCAAACCGATTGGTCTCGTAAAAGAAACAATAATGTCAATATCGCTGTCGGTATTCTGATCTCCTCTTGAGTAAGAACCGAATATCCCGATCTCAGAAACGAAATATTTTTTACTGAATCCTTCTTTGTTTTTATGGATAATATTTTTTATTTCTTCAACTGATGACATTATGGCACTCTCGGGAATTTTGAAAAATCAGGTTTCCGTTTCTCGACGTAAGCCTTCTTTCCTTCCTGGGCTTCGTCAGACATATAGTATAACAATGTTGCATTGCCTGCAAGTTCCTGAATTCCAGCCTGTCCGTCAAGTTCGGCATTGAAGGCAGATTTCAACAACCGGATGGCAAGAGGGCTCTTCTCTAAAATTTCCTTAGCCCACTTTATACCTTCGGATTCTAATTCTTCTACAGGAACAATTTTATTTACCAGTCCCATTTCATATGCTTCCTGGGCATTGTATTGCCGGCAAAGGTACCAAATCTCACGGGCTTTTTTCTGTCCTACTAATCTGGCGAGATAACTTGCGCCGAAACCGCCGTCAAAACTTCCCACCTTGGGACCGGTCTGCCCGAAAACTGCATTATCTGCTGCAATAGTTAAATCGCACACTACATGAAGAACATGACCGCCTCCGATTGCATAACCTGCAACCAGCGCAATCACCGGCTTGGGGACACTTCGAATCTGTTTTTGAACATCAAGAATATTTAAACGCGGTATTCCATCTTTACCAACATATCCTTTGTCGCCGCGAATTTTTTGATCACCGCCGGAGCAAAAAGAATATTTTCCATCTTTTGAAGGGCCTACGCCAGTTAAAAATATTACTCCAATCTGAGAATCTTCCCTCACATCATTAAACGCATCGTACATTTCAAGCACAGTCTCGGGGCGGAACGAGTTCCTAACCTGGGGCCGGTTAATTGAAATCTTTGCAATGCCGTCCATCTTTTCATATATGATATCTTTGTAATCCTTTGCTTTAATCCATTTTGCGTTCATTAAAAATCCTTCATGAACAATTGATGTTACAGTGAATTCAGAAAATCCGATACTAATTTAATAAATTGTGAAGGTTTTTCTAAATGAACATTATGTCCGCAATCTTCAACTATCGCATGATGAGCATAAGGGAATAATGAAACCGCTTTTGAGTTAACAGAGGTGTACTTTTCGTCAAGTCTGCCGGAAATCAATAATGTTTTTTGTTTGATATTTGGAAGTGTGCCCCAATAATTTTTCATTCTTCCGGGACTGAAGCCACGAAGAATGTTTGCCAAACCTAATGGATTGTTTTGCAATTTTTGATTTCGATGTTTGGTAAAAATTTCAGGCTTTAGGTTCTTGAGGGATTTAAAAAGAGGAAGCTCCAGCCAGTAATCGATAAATTTTTCGATTCCCTCTCTCTCAATTTTTTGAGCAAGCAATTCATCTGCTGCAATCCTATCCTCCCTCTCAATCGAAGTTTGAATCCCGGGTGAAGCGCTTTCCAAGATCAAAGCTGTTACTTTATCCGGATTACTTAGCGTATAAGAAATAGCAACTCTTCCGCCCATTGAATACCCGGCCAAAACGGGTCCGGCAATTTTCAACTCAGTGAATATTTTGTTTATTTGCCGGACAATTGCATCGGTGGAATATTTTTCTATCTCTTTTGGAGAAGAGCTTTCACTATGTCCGATCAAATCAATTGAAATTGGATAGTAATTGGTTGGCAATTTGTTGAATAGAAAAAGCCAATCTTTTGCTGAGCCTCCGAATCCATGCAAAAACACGACAGGAGTTAAACCGGTGTAATCCTCTTTCTTCTCGGAAAGACAATTAAAACTAATACCATCAATCTGAATTATCATTTGAAAGTTTGTTCGTTTGTTCAACCACTTTCTTCCAATATTTTTTCCGAATATCCAATGATTTTTTTGAATCCGTAACCAGTTCAATTACTGAAAAGGTCTTATTATTGAATGAATTTCGAATAGATTTTCTAAATGATGTCCAGCTGGTAGCAAGTGAATAATTACCACCATAAGCTTTTATAATTTTTGAAAAAGGAATTTCCTGCGAGGTCTTGAAATATTTCTTGAAATGTTTCTTTTCGTTTTTCACCGGGAGGAATTCAAAAATACCTCCACCGGAATTATTTATTAAAATTATTTTTAGAGGAATTGAATACTTCTTTAATGTGAGTAATCCATTCAAGTCATGATAAAATGATAAATCGCCGATAATTAAAAAAGTCGAGACTTTCGATTGGGCAGCAATTCCGGCAGAGGTCGAAATAATTCCATCAATACCGCTCGCACCGCGGTTTGTGAAGATGTTTAATTTCTTACCCAAAGCCGAAGCAAAAAAATCGACGTCTCGGATCGGGGTACTATTTGAAATCATTAGGTTAGCACTATCAGGCATGGCTTCAATCAATTCGATTGCGATTCTTCCCTCAAAAGGAAATTCTGCGGACGAAATTATCTTTTGTTTCAAGTCTTCGCAATGGCATTCAGTTGACTGGAATGTCCGCATCCAAAAAGTGGAATGTCTCTCGAATTTCTTCCTATCTAATTCAGTAATAATTTGCATGCAGAATTCGAATGGCGTAATTTTAATAAGCTTTTTTGCTGTCCCGGATGGGTCCTTCCAATCTCCGTATTCGTTGATTAATATTTTTTCTGCTTTTGATACTTCGAATATTTTAAGAGTAATATTGGAAGTTGGTGCAGAACCGAAATGAAAAATTATTTCCGGATCAAATTCCTGTGTGAACTTTTTTGAACGGAAAAACGCAGTATGGTTTGTAATTATTTTCGCTGTTAGTTCTGAACTAAATCTTGCATTCCCTGCCCCATCAACTAATACAGGATATTTTGTTGTATCCGAAAGACGACTGATCAATTTTAGGAAATTCGCATCGTAGAATTCAGGACCCAAATAAATTATTCCTTTAGCGTTGGAAGTAATTTTTTTTGTAAGCTCAAACAAATATTTCTTAGAAAAATTGTTTATGCTATTTAGTGAACGTGAAATATGTTCAATCTTTAAAAACCTCGTAAGTATGTTTTCTTCAACTTCGTCGGTAAAATTAAATTGCTCAAACGGTTCTTTGAATGGGAAATTAACATGAACTGGTCCACGATCAGTAACAGTTGAAATTTGCACAGCATCTGCAGCAATCATGCTGATATGCGATAAGCCAATGTCATCAATTTGCGGCATACCCGCTTCAAAAAACTTTCGGATATGATTTTGATAAATATTGCTTTGATTAATGGTTTGATTGGCGCCTCTATTGAAGAGTTCGGGCGGTCTATCTGCTGTGCAAATAATCAATGGAATTCTTTGCTGGTAAGCCTCAATTATGGATGGATACAGCTCTGCAACAGCTGTACCGGATGTGGTTACAATAGCAACTGGTGAATTGGTCTTCTTGGCTAGACCTAGCGCAAAAAAACCACTGATTCTTTCATCAACATGAACAAAAGATTTTATCTTTTTATTACTTGCAAAAGCAATTACCAAAGGAGTACTTCTTGATCCCGGAGAAATACAAACATACCTTACTCCAAGATTAGTGAGTTTATTTACAAATACCTGTGTCCAAAGGGTGTTTCGATTTATTAGTTTTTTCATTTTCAAACAATGTTAAAACGGCATTTAATTTTAAGTCTGTCTCTTCATATTCTTGTTCGGGATTGGAGCCTTTCACTATTCCGCAGCCGGCAAAAACATGGAGTAGTTTATCTTTTAAAAGAGCAGAGCGTATTGCCACGGCAAACTCCCCCTCGCACTCGAAATTAAACCATCCTATAATTCCGGTGAATAAGCCCCGGTCGTAATTTTCCATTTCAATAATATGCGTTAATGCCGTTGACCACGGAACTCCGCATATTGCCGGAGTTGGATGAATCTCTTTTAAGATAGAGAAAACTGATTTTTTGGCTTTTAGTTTCCCCCTGATTGGAGTCCACAGATGCTGAATATTAGGCAATTTTCGAATCAAAGGAACTGGTTCGTAAATGATCTCATCGGTGAAATCCGAAAATGAATCTACAATAAAATTTACGACTGCGTTTTGCTCAATTAGATTTTTCTCACTGTTCAATAATGAGTTTGCGAATATTTCATCATCTTCGGGAGTTGAACCACGCGAAGTAGATCCCGCAAGAGCATCTGCTTCTATCCAGCCGTCCGAAATTCTGGCTAATTTTTCGGGGGACGCACCAAAAAAAACCGAATTACTTTTATGAAAGGCAAAGATGTAGCAATCAGGATATTTGTTACTAAGTTTCTCAATTATCACATCAATTGCCGGCTTGTTATCCAAACCCACATCAATTTTTCTAGATAATACAATTTTCTGGTATCTGTTTAAATGTATGCTCTCAAGAGCGCTTTCAACTTTATTAAACCACATTTCTTTTGCTTCGGAAACTTCGGATATTTTTTCTGGAAGGCTTGGTTCGCTTTTATCGAAATCTAAATTTTGGATTAGATCAAACGGTTTTCCCAGATCGCTTAATACATTTTGCAAAAAATTATTTGTGTTGTAAAAATTATATAAAAAATATGAACTGCCCTTATAATTGAAAAACAAGTATTTGGGGATAAACCAATCAGAGTCTGAAAAGTTTTCCCAGAGATCGCTAGTTTTTCCGGACGAAAATTTCATTCCGCCAAGAAATAACGGTAAATTCTTTAAATCGAACTCTTCCCAATTATGTAATAATTTATCCCCAATTTCGAAAATCTGCTTTTCCGTGTCTGCAAGCCGGTTTGATCCATCAACATTTATAGTTATTAAAGGTGAAAATCCAATGAAAAATACCTCGTCGCCAGGTTTCGCCCAGACAAAGTAAGTTTCACCCATTGCCGAGATGGTCTTTATTACCTTTTGAACATCAAACTCTTCCAGTTTGTATAGAAAACTGATTAAACAATCGTTTGCATAAAGCCGGGACTTTATCTCTTGCGAATCCATGAATAGTATGAGACTGTCAATATATTTATTAGGAACACTCATAATTTTTTGATTTAAAGCATAGCGTCTTGTTAATAATTGATTAAATTATATTTCAAAATTTAGAATAATATTTTATTTTTCTACACCAAGTTTAGTTCATTTACATTTTGTCGTATTTTCATTTAATATTGAAAATAACACATTGAAATGAACATTTTTTCTATTAAATTTGTTCGTTACTCTACTGACCTTTTGAATTGTACCGCAAAATTCAATGGTCAAATTTATTAATTCATTATTTAATAACTAAACAAATAATACATATGGCAAAACCAAGTAAAAGCAGTGTCGCAATCGAACTTTGGGAAAAGTTAACGAGTGGGTTTGAAAATTCTCGTAACTTTTACGCCAAAAAAATCTTCGAATTGGGGTTAACAGTACCGCAATTCAACGTCCTTAATCTCCTTTACACAAAGGGTCCGCTTACGCTTAAAAAAATTAGCGAAGCCATGTTTGTCACCGGTGCAAATATTACATGCGTCGTTGATAATCTTGAAAAAGAAGACCTGGTTAAAAGAGTTTTTTCTTCTAACGATAGAAGAATGATCTTTGCTCATTTAACACCTACTGGAAAGGAACGAATCGAAAAAATTCTACCTCATTTTTATGAAACAATAGGGAAGATTTTTTCGAAGTATTCGGAAACAGAGCAAAAACAATTGGCTAAATTATTAACTAAACTTGAAAATCCGGAATAGATTTAATCTTTCCGAAAAACAAGCATAGCCCATTCATTTTGCTTTTGTTGTTCGAGTAAAGCAAACCCATATTTTTGATATTGCGGGATTATATGTTCTTTATCTTCTAATAATAAACCGGAAAGAATGATAATCCCGCTTTGTTTTACTTTCTGCGAAATTTTTTCCGCAATTTCAAGAAGTATGGGCTTATTTATATTAGCCACTATAAGATCGAATCCCGTTTCAACCACATCATCAATTTTACATAAGCGTATATCAATCTTCGATTCAAGATTGTTTAATTCAATATTTTCTTTCCCGTTTAATAAACACCACTCATCATTATCGATTCCTAAAGCGGATGAAGCGCCGAGCTTAACTGAAGTAATGGCAAGTATTCCAGTCCCGCTTCCTACATCAAGAACAAAATCGTCTTTCTTAACATATTTATCGATCATACTTAATACTAATCTGGTTGTCTCGTGCTCGCCTGTTCCGAAAGACATTTTGGGAATAATTGTTACTACAATCTCTCCTTCATTCGGAATATAATTTTTAAATGCCGGTCTAATAATAATTCTTTCTGTGACTTTTATTATATCGAACTTTTTTTCCCATTCTTCGTTCCAGTTTTTATTCTCGAACTTTTCTTCTTCCACAGTAAAGGATTCAATCATATTGTTATTACGAAGAGATGACAGCAATCCTTCTATTTGACCGTGTATTTCTGTGCTTGATGAATCAGCAAAAACAAAAAGATGAGCTTCCTTTTCTTCTATTCCTTTTATATCTAATTCCCATAGTATCCCGCCAATGATATCCGGGTTATATGGAATAGTTGTTACAATGAATTTCGTGTACTCTTTCATTTCAATTCCTATCTAATTTTAAATTTCAGCTTCGCAAAGTATTTTACAGATTTCATCCTGAATTTTGCGGGCAGTGTTAACTTCCTCTAAAAAATTCTCGAATATGATTGAAAATACAATATTGTGATCATTCTTCGAATTTAAATAACCGGAGAGCGAACTGGCAACTGATTTAGTGCCTGTTTTTGCATGCACATTTCCGATGCACGCACAATCCTTCATCCGGTTTGCCAGGGTACCATCAATTCCCGCAACTGGAAATGATTCAAACAGAATCTTATAAAGTTCCGGATGATGAAAATAGAAATTTTTTAAAATCTCCAACAACAATTCTGTCGAAATGAGGTTGTAACTTGATATCCCCGATCCATCAGCGAAAGAATAATATTCGGGATTTAAACCGATGAGTGTAACTAAGCTGTCAATCATTTTGAGGCCATTTTCTGCGGAGGCTGGTTTGCAAAAATGTTTACTTGCCAGCGCACGGAGAGTCATCTCAGCGTTTAAATTATTGCTGTTTTTATTTAAGGCAGTGATTATTTCTTTATACGGCCTTTCATTTTTACTGAGCATGACTGCTTCCCGTGGAGTAGCAGCATAATTTATTTCGCCGCCAAAGTCTATTCCTTCTTCTTCAAACAACTGGCAAACAAGATGCATGAAATATTCTGCGGGCCGTGTTAAATTAACTTCCACAGAATCGGTGCTTGCGGTAATTGATAATTTTCCGGTTGCAATAATTTCATCCTTTTTTTCAATCCAATTCCTGGTGACGGAAAAATCGGAAGTATCATCCTCAACCGTAATTGAGTTATTAATCACCGGGATATAACCCGGATCGTGGAGTAAAGTAATTTCAGCCGGTTCACCAATTTTGCCCGGTTTGTATGCAATTTTGATTGATGCATTGTTGATAGTTAATGGATTCAAATATGGAACGTATGATCCGGGGTCATCATCCCACATCCATCCCTTTCCCCAATAAAGGGAATCCATCATGGAAACATCGCCATAAATATTGCCATCTATTTCATCGACTCCAAGACTTTTTATTTGGCGGATCATTTTTCTTAAATTGTCCATATTAAATTCGGGATCGCAGCCGCCAATGAAATACAAATCACCTTCAATTTCATCATCGTCTATTTCTCCGGTGTAATATATCGAAGTTTGAAAATTATATTCGGGTCCAAGGAAAAGTAATCCGGCAGCAGATGTTAAAATCTTCATGTTTGATGCCGGGGTGAGAAGTAATTTTTTGTTTCGTTGATACAATTCCGTCTGTGTCGTCAAATCATAAATATTAACAGAGAATGATACCGACTCAAAAAATTTGTCCGAGAGCAAACTATCTACTTTATTGGAGATAAAGTTCTGCGAAAAGAAAACCGATGAAAAAAAAAGGAAAACTATTATTAAAATTGTTTTCATCAAAAATAAGACCTATGAAAAATTAAATACCTCATGCGTTCTCTGTTTATCAAAAATATTCTCTTTCTCTAAACTGCACGCCAATTTCATTTTCAACAAAAACTCTTGCTTTATCGAGATCAACATCGGGAACTGTCACGGCCGTCATAACAACAGATGAATAATTTTTAGCTTTCTTTGCAAATTCAATCATTTCGTAAAACATTGATTGATCAACTCTCATAAGCTCTGCATACTGTACCGGATCTGTTGAATTTAGGCTGATTGAAACGACATCGAGCAATCCGCTTAATTCGGGAGTGATATCCCTTTTGTTAATAACGTTTCCATGACCATCGGTATTAATTCTTGTCTTTCCTCCGTTCTCTTTCACCCATTTGGCCACTTTTTTTACAACCTCCCATCGAATCGTCGGTTCGCCATATCCACAGAATACTATTTCATCAAATTTTTTCGGGTCATCGATTTCTTTAATATATTCTTCCGCCTCAGGTTCCTCCGACTTATTCATTTTTAAATTATAGCCTTTAATAATGGCCTCGCCTTTCCGATCACAAAACACACAGTCGGCGTTGCAACGATTGGTCACATTGACATACAGTGAGTTACCAATTTTATAAGTAATTGCAGGATTTGCTTTCTCTCCTATTCCAAAGAGTCGAAACGCATTGTGCGAAGTAGTCCGGGCAACATCATCGATTGAAAGATTATGAACCTCGGCTACCTTTTCAGCAACTAATGAAATGAAGGCAGGTTCATTTCTTTTCCCGCGATATGGAACCGGTGCCATAAAGGGTGAGTCTGTTTCGAGAAGTAAACTTTCAATATCAATTCCCGAAAGTGTCTTTCGGATATTATCAAATTTTGTAAATGTGATGTTACCGGTGAACGAGATATAATGTTTCATCCCGATCAATTCTTGTGCATCGTCAATGGAGCCTGCAAAGCAATGGTGCTGAGCTCGTATTTTGTTTTTGTATTTTCGAGCAAACCCCATAATATCATCATTCGATTCACGGTTATGAATAATAATAGGAAGCCCCGTTTGTATGGCAAGTTCAATTTGAGATTCCAAAGCATGAATTTGTTTATCGCGCGGTGAGAAATCGTAAAAATAATCCAATCCAATTTCACCAATCGCAACAACCTTTTTATGCTTTGCAAGTTCTTCGAGCTTTATTAATAGACTATCTTCCCAATCCTTTGTGTCATGGGGATGGACTCCAACAGTGGCATAAACCTTTTCAAATCTATCTGCAAGTTCTATAGCCTGAACAGAAGAAGTGATATTGGTAGCAGGGACAATCACGTAATCGACGCCGGCATTTGCCGCCCGTTCAATCACTTGCTCTACTTCGCCGTTAAAATTCGGGTAAAATAAATGGGCGTGTGTATCAACAAACATTCTAAAAATCCTTTGGACAATAAATGGAAATCAAAAAATTGTTTCCAAATTTAAGGAAATATTACGGATGGGAGAAATATTGCCAATCATTTCGACATAATTGTAGTTGAAAAGATTTTTTATGTT
>JAZDFC010000029.1:0-10437 GCA_043808235.1 bacterium | reverse complement strand
GAATTTTTTTGTGAAGCTGAGATAATTCAATGAGCGATCAAGCGATAGAAATGAATATGATGTTTGGAATGAATTCCCTTGCTGGAAAGCTCCGACAGCTGGATTGTAATAGGCAACAAGATTTCCATCAATAACCGCAGATAAAGCATTGCCCATTCCGATACCACGCGCACCAAATCCCATGCGGCTGAATGCGCCCGGCATCCCGCTGATATTCGAAAATTCGGGTTGCGCTAAAACCGATGAAACAGAAACAACAAGCAAAATAAAAATGAATTTTTTCACTGAGCAACCTCGAGATTATCTTAATACCATAATTTTACCAAATAAAGGTTCATCTGAACCAATATCAATTCTATAAAAATAAACGCCGTTCGGGACTATTTTGTTAGCTTCATCCCTTCCATCCCATTCCTGGTAATAATATTCGGATTCAGGTTTCGTAACATTCTGTATAATTGTCTTAACGAGATTCATATTAAAATCGAAAACTCTAATTGTTACCGGGGCAACTGTGTCGCCACAACTGTACTTAATTCGGACAGATTTAATATCCGGGGAAAACGGATTCGGGAATGCAAAGGTTTCATTTTTATCTTTTAATGTCGGCGAGGCTACATAAATATCGGAAATATCGCCCCGCACTTTAGCCAATCCATCGGATGAACCAAACCAGGCATCGTAAGTATCCGAATCAATTTTCTTTACTGCTGCTGAATAAAATGTTGATGTGTTTATCGAAGCATTTGTAATAACATCTCTTTCCGGTTTAATGCTAACCCATGTGCTGCCAAAGTTAAGGGAGGTAAACATTCCGTTATCGGTTGGCGCAAACACATGAACGTACTCCATACCAAAACCGCTGTCAATATATTTGAAACCAAAATTGTGAGCTTTCTCGCCGGGTAAAAAAGTTTGCCAGGTTTCACCACCGTTCGAGCTTGCGCTAACGGCATAATATTCACTCGTACCTTCAGCTTTCCACGTAGCAGCCCAAATCCATTTTGTAACTTTGTCGTAACCAAGCGCAACAACAAAATTCCCGCTTATTGGTTCGTCTTGATTTAGATGTGTGAATTTTTTCCAACTTATTCCGCCATCGGTGGATTTATTGATGCCGCCTGCAGTACCGACATAAATTGTCGTATCATCAATTGCGAGGACGGAGAAAATCCGGTGATTCAAATTACTCTCATTACCGAAAGCTCCCGCAACCGGTTGAAGAAGGAATGAAAGAGTATCGGTTGGTTGTATTTCATCAAGATAATCCGGTGGAAGAACTACTCTTTGCCATGTAACTCCGTTATCAGTAGTTTTTCTTAGTCCGCCTGCAAAGGTCGCTATCCACACTGTTCCCGGAGTGAATGTAACATCATAAGCCAAATTATTTATTGCAACAGTAACAGGCAATGCCCGAATACGATTAATTCCGTACACAACAATTGTATCATCCTGCTCATCTATCGGCTGTGGAATTTTTTGCCATGTCTCACCATTATCTGTGGAATATTTAAGACCCGTTCCTTCCGGTAGTGTTTCACCGTTCGCTTCTACTGAGTGAGCTGTAGCAGCCCAAATTTTTCCATCATAAAAACCGACTGCCGAAACATTATCCGATCCGAACGCTTCATTGCCATAATAATTTATCCAGCTCTCGCCGTCATCGGCAGTCTTGCTAACACCTCTCGATGTACCAAGCCAGACAGCGCTGTTGGCAACAAGAATATCAATTATAGAGTTGCTCGTTGGAGTGAGATCTGAGATCTTCGAAAGTTTTTTCTCGCTAAGATAATATGTTGAAGGAACAGTCTGCGGATAGAGAACTCCTGTCATTAATATTAATAGCGTTACTGATAATAATTTTTTTATAATCATAAGATTTGAATAGTATGTGAAATAACAGTACTTAATTTTTTACCTTTATCTTTTGCCTGAAAATTAAATTTCCACGCGCCCTTCATATTTGCGGGAGTCACTTCAATCAATCTTGAATATCTGCCATCGCCCGCAACACTATCCCCATGCTGTTCGAGATTGCCATTATCAAACATATCAATTTGTTGGTTATTGGAAGTTCCATTCGGACGTGTTGTTGTAAAATATACACTTTCAACATCCCGCGCCCCGTTTTCATCGGATACTTGTATTGATAATAAAATTACCGATTTGGGATCTTGTACAATCACAGTATCGGGTGCGACAAGTTCACTCAAAACCGGGGCAATGTTATTTTGTCCGTTATCGAAATAAAATTGATGAACCGCAACTTTTGAAGTCGTCTGCAAATCGTCGTCTTTTTTTACAAAAAATTCAACCGAATAATTTCCAACAGCATAAAGACGACTCATAGTTATTTCCGAACTAAATGTATTGTCGCCACTATCAATCATAGAATTAGCGGAGTAAATATCTTCGCTTGTTGATGTTTCGATAATATTGAAATAAACGCCAATGATATCTTCGCTTTGCGAAAGTTGAATGGATATATTAAATGATGAATCTAACTCCGTAATTTGGAACGAAGATGGAGCCGTAATCTTTTCAACTCTGAAATTGACAGAAGCTGGCTCGATTACACCTTCCGGAATACTGTCGCATCCGAATAATATTAATAGCGAAAAAAGAAATAGACTAATTTTTTTCATGTTAATAATGATCTTTAATAAAAGAATAAATTCTTAAGAGACTTTCGAGGGTAAATAGAAACAGTCAAAAATACGTTCACAACCGGCAACTCAACCTCTTAAAATCGTAAATAATCGTAGCAATATTTCTGTAACTGTTTCCTTATAATTTGCGGTTAAAAGTTATTGAAGATAATTATACGATGCAAGTCATTTTACAGTGACCAAAATTATTGGCTTGTGTGATATCTTCAAATCATTGTACATTCATAAATTAGCGAGATGAATTTCGCTTTATGATTGAAATATCCATACCGCTCTTAAAATGTTAGAATAAATGGCGTTGGAGAGAACGACAACATTAATATAATAAGGCTCAGGTAACCGATATAAATTCGGCTTACATTTATTTCGCGGAAATCAGTAACCGGTGGATGTTTTATTTTTACGACAAAAAATAGAATAAAAGCCCAAAATAACCATCCGCTCCAGCCAACTCCAAGATTTAATTCCAGATATTCATCCATTATTCCAATAAATCCAAAGACGCCGAGTAATATCATGCAGACACTTGCTATCGCTTCGTGTTTCTTTTCTCCGAACATACTGTAAATAACGTGACCACCATCGAGTTGACCGACCGGAATCATATTCATTGAAGTTACAAATAAGCCGAACCAACCGGTGCACAAATACGGATAATGATAAATCTCCGACATCGGGGGTACAAACTGATCGGGTTTAGTCAAGAGTTCCCTTAGAAATGCAAAAATCAATGTATCCCCGAATTCAAGTCCGAGCGCATTCTGTCCGTAAGTCGGTGAAAAATAATCCGGGTGTATCGCAAGAATATATTCTTTACCGGGTAAATTTAGAAATCCATAAACAATTACAATTAAGCAAGCGATGAATCCTGCAATTGGTCCGGCAACTCCAATATCGAACATTGCAAGATTATTTGGAACCGGAGTACGCGTTTTAATAACTGCCCCCATCGTTCCGAAATTAAAAAGTCCGGGTATCGGCGGAAACGGAATATAATAAGGCAGTGTAGTATCCACCTTATGATATTTCGCCGCAAAGTAATGTCCGAATTCATGACATGATAAAATAAATAAGATTGAAATCGCATACGGTAGTCCGTTCCACAATGCTGATAATGGATAAGGCCCAAAATATCCGGTCGTCCATTCCACACCGGCAAATACTGTTGTGGCAAACGTAATTATAAATAATCCCAGATGGACGAGATAGGATTTTTTCTTCTTCTCCCTCTTAGGTAAACCGGTTGCGGTGCTGCTGTATTCAAAAGAATCGGGCATATTATAAATCTAAGTTAATTCCGAATGCGGAATATTTTGTTTTGTAATCAAAGTATTCACCGTGAATACTGTTGCCGGAATAATATTGAAAATATAAACTTACTCCCTTTCCATAAGAGTGACCAAATTTAATTCCGGCGCACAATGAATTATTCAATACATACTCATCGAGATGAGCGAGTCTTCCATCGTAAGCTATATATGGAGTTAAGTAATCACTAATTACGTTATCGAAAAAGTATTCTATTCCAATTTGATAATTATCTTTGCCAAGTTCCACCGGATCGATATGGAAATTGTAAGTTATTCCTCCGTAAAATCGGAACTGCTCGTAACCGAGAAAATAAATCAACTCTAAAAATTCTTTACTAAAAACACGCGGACTGTGTTCGTCTTTCCACTCATTGTTTGTTTTATCGAAATGTCCGTCGGCAAGATGCGCGCTTATGTGACTCAATCTAAATCTAAAACCATATTCGGTATTATCCCGCGAAATTTTATAACCGGCATTTATTCCGAAAAGATAATCGACCGCATCAACAGGAAAATGAAAATTATCTTCCGATCTTAAAAGTGTGAAGGTGAACAGATCAGCGCCGAACGAAATAACTGCGTCATCATCAATTTTAAACCGGATGACATCCAAAGAATTACCAATATCAAGCCTCAACTCATTATGATCAACTTGAAAAAGGAAACCCAATTTTGGTTCGAGAACATTTGCCGCAAATGGTTTTACAGTCAAATCACCCGGAAAAATTTTAACCGAGTCTTGTCCAAAAATAGCCGAATAGAAAATAAATAATGACAGGAAGAAAAATTTATTCATCTGAAAAACCGAAAAATGTTTGATTGATAAGTACGAATCATCTTTTGAATTCTCTTCCCTTCCATTTTACATTTCTGTTTAATCCAACGGCAATTGGCAAAACCAACACATATATAATAAAGTAGATCTCAAAAGCTAAAAAGTGAAGGAACCTGAGTTTTAATTTCAATTTTTGATAAACAAAAAACATGAAAAAATAATCAACGAAAAATTTGAACAGAATCATATAAATGGCATTCATTGAGAAAAAGAAAGGAGTAAGCAGCATGCAAATGTGTGCTACGAATCCCCATGCCATGACACTAAAGCCAATCAAATCGCTGTCGAGTCCGCCAACACCCCACCGTTTCTTTTGCCAGAATAAAGATTTTAAATCCGGACAAGCCTTTGATGTAACCATTCCGCCCGAATCCAGCGGATAAATAATTTTATATTTTTTCAAACCGTGCATGGCCATTAATAATGCAAAATCCTCGGTTACGGAGAAAGGAAGCTTTTCATATCCGCCGACTTCTTTATAAACAGATTTACGGTAGGACATATTATTGCCTATTGCGCTTAAAGGTTTGCCGAGGTTCATTGCACCAGCCGCGACCGCAAGTAAGTAAATAAAATCTATCGACTGCATCCCATGAAAAGCATTCGGGGCAAATTGGTCGGTGTAACCGCATACAAGTGCGACATCTTGCTGATAATAAGATGCAATAGTTTTAGCCCACGTCGGGGAAACAGTGCAATCGGCATCCGTAGTCAAGATTATTTCACCAGAAGCAATTTCCAAACCGTTTGCAATTGCATTCGCCTTTCCTTTTAATGAACCGATTCCCTTTTGCGGAATGATAGTTTTAAATTTAGGTTTATCTTTTATGAATCCGCCTATTAATTCTCCAGTTCTATCCGTGGAATGATCGTTAATGATGATTATTTCAAGTTTACCTTCGGGATATTGAAGTTTTTCCAATGAATTCAAACAATCAACTATATTATTCTCTTCATTTCTTGCTGCAACAAGTATAGTTGCTGTGGGCAGTTTATCTTCGGTCAAGGTTTTGAATTTGCGATTGGAACCAATCGTAAAAATTACGCACTGAATAAAATATAGTGAAAGAAAGACGAGAAAAATTATTTCAAACATTCGGAAGGTTCTCCAATTCGGAAGCCATGTTTTGCGGCTCTATCCAATAAGTACTTCAATGAATCTATCACAATTTCCTTCGATTTTTGATTGTCGTGAAAAACTACGATTGAGTTGCTTTTCAAATATTTTACAATGGCAAATTTAACAATATCAAAATCATTTTTATAGTCAAATGTTAGTAATGACCACATTACGGTTTTAAGCACGTTGCTTTTTGCGGCTTTCGTAACATTGGAATTAAATCTGCCGTAAGGCGGACGGAAGAATTTTACATGGATTCCAAATTCATTTTCACATTGCAAATTAAAATTCGATATTTCCTCATTAACCTGTGGATACGATAATTTTGTCAACTTATTATGCCCCATAGAATGGCAGCCGATAGTGTGGCCTGCCGAGATAACCTCCCGAACCAAATTTGGATTCTTCATCATTTCATCGCCGACAAAAAACATAATGGTTTTGAGATTCTGCTCAGTAAAAAATTTTAGAAGCCGATCAGTTAATTCAGCATTGGGTCCGTCGTCGATAGTAATTAATACTTTATCAGTTCTCGATTCCCAAATAAAGTCTGAGAAAATCTTTTTAACAATCCAGGGGGGAGAATGCCATTCAGGTATCATCTTTTCAGTTTCCTTCCCTTCCAATTGAAATTCCCTAATAATCCCAATAATGGTGCTATAATAATGTATGGTATTTGGAAAATTTCAGCAGCGGGTATAAACCGGAGCTTCAAATCCTTGAATAAAAGCTTTTTACCTTTTCTTAAAACGAGGAACTCGATAAACATTTTTAAAAGAAGACTTAAGAGAAACATCAAAATAAAATATGGCTGATAAAAAATACCGAGGATGAGTTGCACAGGCAACGAAATGTAAAAAAGAAAAATCAAGACGAGAGTAAAAATCAGGAATTTACTTTTATAAAAAAATCCTTTGCTCGACCATCGCCTTCTTTGTTCAAAAAACTGCGAGATATTCTTATTTGGATCAGTTTTAACGATCGAATCAGGATGAAGTGAAAATTTTATTTTATAGTCAGTTTGCCGGTGAATTTTCTGCATCAAAAATTCATCATCTCCCGAAGAGAGATTCATATTATCTTTATAACCTCCAACTAAATAAAATGCTTCTTTACGGAACGCCAAATTAGCTGCACTGCAAATTGTTGGATTATTATTACCAATCAATCCCGCGCCAGCTTCAATTAGTCCTTCGAATTCCAGTTTTTGAAATTCATGGAATACAGAACCATCGGATAAAAACTCAACCGGACCACTGACCATAGCCGTATCAGCGTCAAAATTATTTATCATCGCAAATAGCCACTCCGGGTGATGGGTGCAATCCGTGTCTGTAAGCACAATAATCTGCCCTTGAGCATTTTGAATTCCGAATTCAACGGCTTTTTTCTTAAATGCATATTTTGAAGATAAATCGACGAAGTTCAGTAATTTGATATTGGATGGCTTTGAGGCATTTTCAATTTTAGCAAACGAATCATCAGTTGAACTGTCATTAATATATAGCGCCTCAAATTTATCAGTGGGATAGTTCAAGGATGAAATACTTTTTAGACTATTTAAAATATTTGCACTTTCGTTACGGAATGGGATAATGATAGAAATAAACTCTACCCTGGCGCCTTCACTTTTATTTTTTACCAAACGGCTTAATCCAAACCGAATCCAGATTATAAAACCTAAATAGTAGAGCAGCAGAAATAATCCGATGACAGTGAAAAATATATTCATTTCAATTCTTCTTTAAAAGTAATAAAAGACCTACTAGAGAAGGAAGAGCAAGGTTAATTAAAAAAAGAAAAATCGATGTGTTAAAAGCCGCTGCTTCACTAATCCCAACCGATCCGAGAAAAAATATTGTAACGCCTTCTCGAATTCCGAGTTCGCCCAATGAAATCGGGGGGATTATCGTTTTAGAAAAAATTACCAAACTACCAATCCAGACAAAATTTAAAAGCTCAAATCGGCCTGAGAAGGCAATAGCCAAAAAAGCAAATTGGATAATGAAAGTGGTGTAAAAAAGGAATGAAATAAGTAAAATTTTTGCTGCGATTCGGGAATTCAAATTTCGAAAAATAGAAATTTTCGCATTAAAATTTTTAAATAATCTGTAGTTACTCAGTTTGATGAAAACAAAACCATTCCAAAACTTTTCATTTTTAAATAGGGAAAAAACCAGAATCAGCAGGGTTACAATTAACAATAACAACGAAACAGCTACATAATAATTTACTTTATAGAAAAAATATATGTACACAATCGAGGAAATTGAACCTACGCTGAAGATTATTATCAATGGGAAGAATTTGTCGATAATTGTCGCGATAGTAATCTCCATTAAACCGTTATCTTTAAATGGAATAGCCCTTCCGACGTATTCGCCCAAACGAAACGGTGTGAAAATGCCAGCAGCAAATCCATAAAACAATGAATATAAAATTTTTCGATTGGTACGAATTTTTAAAACTTCTTGACAAATCACCTTCCATTTATAAAATTGCAGCGAGATATTAACTACTCCGAATAATAATGTTAATAAGATGAACGTATGATCAGCATTACTAATTGCTGATACTATTTCAGCTGGTTCTATCCGGTTTAGTAGAAACAATAGCAAACCGACAGCAATAATTATTTTAAGAAAAACAATTATTCTATTTTTATTTTTAATAAGAGTTGCAGAAATATTTGAATAGAATGCTGCGATCATTCACATCTCAAGAATATTCATATTTAATCCTTCGGTGCAATTTGTGCAAATAGGGATGTGCGATCTGTTTGTTAAAACCGCCATTCGAAATTTACGATAATTTTCTCCCTTCCAAATCTCAATTAAATTATTATTGCTCAATTTACCGAACTGATGTTTGGCATCTTTATCAAAACAGCACGGGACTAATCTGCCATCCCATGTTATTACAGCCGTCCGCCAGAGTGCGAAACAGTGATTCTTAATTTTGTTTTTTATTTTAAAATCATTTTCCGATAAGACATACCTTGAATACTTTGGATTTGTAGGTAAAAAATATTCAGCGCTTTCAAAGGAGTTAACTTGCATGGTTTTTAAAGTAACCTTATCAACACCGATTGATTTACCAAATTGCACAACATCGTTTGCTTGATGTTCGTTTTGCTTCATAACAATAAATTGGAATTCGATAAAAGGTTTCTGCAAATTTCTTCTTTTCTTTTCTTCAATCAGTAATTTTAATCCCTCTATTGCATTGGAATAAGATCCTCCTACCCTGTAATTCTGATAGGCACTTTCATCTAAACCATCTATTGAGAAAATAATTTTATCCGGCGAAGGATTTAATGCTCTACCAATCATGTCCTTTTTGAAAAGTAATCCGTTAGTACTTACCGAGACATATAAATTATTTGATTGAGCACAGCCAATCATATCAGGCAAATGTTTATTTATATAGGGTTCTCCTTGGAAGTATAATTGTATATAAACACCTGTGTCTCTTATCTGTTCGATTATTTTTTCAAATGACTTTATATCCATTAACCCGATTGACCTTGTAAGAGCGCCAAGACCTGACGGACACTCGGGGCATTTTAGATTGCAATGGTTTGTAGGTTCTATGGAATAACTAATGGGATTTCCCCATAGAACAGGTTTACGGCAAACCTTTGATAAACAGTATGAGAAAAGGATTGACAATGCATTAAATAATCTAAGAAAGGTAAAATATTTTAATAAATTTATTTCCATAGCACTTTCTGAATGACATAAAAACCGCGCAAAAGATAAGGATTTTATTGATTGATAAAAAGTTGCAATATCATTAAAAATCGCATTTATTTACCATGTTGACGACCGAATCCATGACAGTTTAAGTCACAAGTATGGATGCCGACTACGAAGCATCTCTGTTCTATTTAGATTTTTTATATTGCACATTAATCATCTTTGATTTATACTATATATTCCCGTACCGGTCATTTTATAAGTCGCCTCATTCTCTTTTCGAGAAACTTCGCGCATAAAAATCCGATTCTGCTTTCAAGCGTAAGAATATTCAACTTTCGATTTAACTTATAATAAAATTCATCCGAATATAAAGTTGAGATTTACCGAAGACTGTCGATCTGTCAGATTAATACTTCCGATGTGATTTTAAAAATTTGATTGTTTTAGTAAAATTGTTATCTTTTTCCACGGAAAAATAAATTTTACGTATAAATAGCTCTTTGAAATTTGAATTGTTTTGAATGAGCAAAATTTACTCACTGACCGCTTATTCTTTAATCTTATATTTTATTCACAAACCCATGTATTATCAAAAATAAAATTGGATTATTGCCTGTGAATAGTTATTTTTTCCAGGTATTAATTTGTTTGCTAATAGAACTGAGCATAGTTTGTTATGAAATAATGATTTAGATGGGGAAAAAATAAAAAATATTCTCAAATTGGTCATTGCATCTTTACATGGATTTAATTAAAATTAGGTATAAATTATTTGTTTGGAGGTCATTTTTCGTAAATTTTG
>JAZDFC010000028.1:0-2119 GCA_043808235.1 bacterium | reverse complement strand
AGCGGATGAGCCTTTTAGTTGACCGGGGTCGTTTTTGATTATGGTAATATTCTGAAAAATGTTTTTAAATTTTTCAAGGGTGTCTTTGCCGCCGGTATTATCAACGACGACAAAGCATAATTTTTCCGGATGCTGCGCCTTTTTGAGCAGGTTATCGAATAAATTCTCCAGATAGGCGCAGGAATACCAATTGACAGTTGCGATGGTAATTTGGCTGTCAGGATTTGTCATTGCTGATTTCCTCTATTTTTATGTTTTTGGGGAATAAGCCGGTGCCGCCGATTAGTACCGCAATGACAATTATTAATGTCGTACCTATTATTCGCATAACAGTTGAAATAAGTATTCCTTCGGCCATACTCGCGCCTGTCTGACTGCTTAAGAAACCAAAGGCAATCTCCTGTATTCCGACATTTCCGGGAATTATGATAAATGCGTAAGAGATTTTGAGCAGTGAATAGAAAAGCATTAATACCGGAATACTTAATTTAAAGTTGAAACTGATGAATACGAGATAATAGACAACGAGTGTTTGAACCGTAACAAGCAGCCCCCACACTATGATTTTACAAAGATAGGATATGTCTTTGATGTTGTTTAATGTTGTCGAGACTACGGCGGTTAATTTTGTTTTTGTCCAAACCAGGGCGGGGGCTTTGACCGGTATCCTTATTAATAAGAGATCGGCAAGTATTGGCAGGCATATAATTCCCGCGGTAATTAAGGCGACTAAGCGATATGCCTTGAAGATGCCTAATTTGAAGTCGGGTTCGACCGCGACAATAACCAAAAAAGAAAGTATCAGGTCAAGGCCTAAATCCATCCAGGTGAATGAAACCCCTGCACTTACGTAATCGGTATATGAAATTCCGAATTTTTTCTTGAATTCGATTCCCCTGTAAATGTTTCCGGACGGCGCGAAGAACATATTGTAAAATCTCGCCAATATTATTATTTTGAACCACTTCCAGAACGGAGGATTTATTCCGCTGCATTTGAATATTATAATTTTAAATCTGTAAGCATACGTCAATAGAGTGGTGAAAGACAAAATTACTATATAGAAAATCGTCATTTTATCGATTTTAAACGTTATTTGCAGCGAATCCCAGTTGGTGTAGAAGTATTTTACGATATAACCTGCGCATAGGAGAAATATCGCCAGTTTTAATATTTTTTTGACTTTATCCAATTTAGGCCCTTTTCCGTGTTCGTTTTATCTTTCTTGTTATTTCCGAAGCAAGAATTCTTGCGATTAGTATAACAGGATTTGCGTCAGGAACAACTTTTCTGACAATTTTATAATGATTGACAATGCCATTTTTACAATCGGACAGTCGGAAAGTTTTTTTTCTTCCGGCGCTGATAACATTACCGCCGTGCTGTCTGTAAAGACTGCTCGGTACGGGAACGAACAATATTTTACCTGCTTTCGCCACGTTCATAGCTATCCACCAGTCGTGGATTTTTACTTCTGCCGGCAGGGGGGTTGAAATCTCTTTTGCTTTTCTATTTATCATCATTGCGCAGCCCGTAACAGCGTTTCTGATAATCAGATTATCAAGATTGTTCGCGGTTTGGGGGTCAATTCCGACAAGTTTCCAGAACGAATCGGCAATTACATTCAAATTTTCATCAACTACCCGCAGGTCGGTATGAACCAAAATAGGCAAGTCGGGATTTCTTTGCTGGGCAGCTTTCATTACATTAATAATCAACTCGATTTTATTCGGCAGCCAAATATCGTCCTGGTCGCAGAACATAATATATTCGCTTTGTGCAGCTTCGAGCAACGCACCAAAGTTACGGGCAAGACCCAGATGCCCTTTGTCGTCCTCTATCAGCCGGATTTTATCAGGATATTTACTGGTATAATTTTTTATGATATTTATTGTATTGTCTGTTGAGAGGTCATCTCGAATCAAAAGCCGCCAGTCTCTACAGGTCTGATTAAGGATAGATTCTATCTGCTGATTTAAGTATTTTTCACCGTTGTAAGTTGCCAGTAAAATGTCGATATTAGATTCAAAACTCATTTTTCAACCGTACAGATTGCGATAAAATCTAAAGTATGATCTGTGTCAACTTCCGTTACCGTAAAGTCAGAAATATTGATATC
>JAZDFC010000027.1:0-46029 GCA_043808235.1 bacterium | reverse complement strand
AACTATATTGCACATGTTGGAGGATCATCTGCAAATCCACCTCTCACTGCACAATTCGAAATTGTTTCCGGTGAGTTAAGACCCGATCTTCAAATCGCTAATATTTATACTATTCCGGCTTACCCGGTTACCGGTGACGATGTTATTTTTTATGCAACAATTATTAATAGGGGAACAACAGCAAGTCCGGCCGGCGCTTCACATCAAATATTGTTTGCAGTTGATGGACAAGAGATCTGCACATCAACCGAATTTACAGGATCGATTCCTACAGGTGGAATGACTTTGGTTTATGGTAATGTTGCAGCCGGAAGTACTAATTTATGGACTACAGCTACTCCAGGTCAGTATATGATTGATGCACTTGTAAATTTTCAAAACAATATTTTGGAAACAGTTACTACCAACAATTTCAAATCAAAAATACTTACGGTTTACGATCAACCGCCGGAAAATATTGCATTGAATAAAATTGTCGAGGTATCATCAATCGAGGGTATCGGACTTGAAGGTGAAAATGCAGTTGATGGAAATTATGACTCGCGATGGTCATCGCAGTTCAGCGATCCGCAAACTTTTATTCTCGATTTCGGCTCGGTAAAACACTTTGATGAAATAAGAATTTATTGGGAAACAGCTTATGGCAAGAGCTATTATATCCAGACTTCTAACGACAAAACTTCATGGCAATCTGTTATATATGTAACCGACGGTATCGGGGGTTTCGAAAAACATATCGTTGATGAAACTGCCCGATACATTAAACTAACCGGAATAACACGGGGAACCGTATGGGGCTATTCAATTTATGAATTTGAGGTTTATAACAACTCCAACATAAGTCATGTTGCTAATGATTCCAAACAGCCGGTAAATTTTGATTTATCTCAAAACTATCCAAATCCGTTTAATCCAACAACAACAATTAAATTTACTATCCCCTCCGTAGAGACGGGGCAACTTGCCCGGCAATTGACGGGTGGCGCGTCTTTACAACATGTCACGTTAAAAATTTTTGATGTGCTTGGGAGAGAAGTTGCGGAGTTGGTAAACGAATATAAAAATCCCGGCAGTTACCAGGTTGAATTTGACGGTTCGAATCTTTCAAGTGGAATTTATTTTTATAAATTGCAGGCGGGGGAATATTCTGCGGTGAGGAAGATGATGCTGATTAAATAGGTAACATTTCAAATTTTGTGTGCATCTAAATTCATTGATATTGGAAATTCAATTCAATAGATTTGCACCAAGTATGAAACGACTCGCAACATATTGCAGCATTTGTATTTATGTTTTTTTATTACATACCTATTTATATCCTACAAGCTTTTCCGGGCATGAATACCACTCCTTTTCAAATGATTATGAGCGCAGATTAAGCCCAATAAAGAGCCGAACCGATGTGCCCCGGCAAACTTATTTTATCCAAAATAAGTTAATTACTTGCTCATCAAACAAATCAAATCAGGTTGCAAATAATTATTGCAGTATTACTTATCAACAAACGCAACATCGATTAGATTGTAATTATTTATTCTTTCCCTATGTTGCTCCAAATTTTCAGCCAATAGCATTCTGTGGACTCAATAGTAATCGCGCACCTCCGTTAACATAATCTATTTTCACATTATATTTTAATATTATCATGAACTCTGCTCATTGCGGGCTCATGAAGCATTTAATTAATAATAATTAGAGGTGGATTATGTCTAACGAAAATAATACTCCTTTGGAGAGTCAGAAGGAGAAAAAGCTACCAATAGAATTTATCATCATGTTAGTAATGATGGGAATTGCAGTATCATTCCTATTTATTAAACTGATATTTGGTCTGTGATTATTTTTTCAGCCATTAAATTAGTTGGTAAATTTATTTGTATGATTGAAAAAGCTGCATTCAATTTGAATGCAGCTTTTATTTAAAATGATATTTGCATTCCAAACACGACAGTTCTTCTACCGAAATAGCTCGCAATCCCGGTTTGCTCGGTGTAATCTTTGTTGTAAGTGTATCCAAACAAATTCTTGATACCAAGTATATTCAAAGCTTCCACATAAAATACCGTAAAGTATTTCCCGAACATCTGGTTCATATGAGTAATGCGTAAGTCGAGACGTTCATAATTTTTGTATCGTGCCGAGTTATCGATGCCGTAAACCGGTTCATAAATATCAAGCTCACTTTTATAATCTGACCCGGTTATTGGTGTAAACGGTCTGCCGGTTGCGTATTTATAATTTATCCCAATCTGCCACATCGCCGAGAGATTGTATTTTAAGATGATTGCAACATTATGTGTAATATCATAACTGCTGCTTGTCATCTCTTCATAATCCATCCACTTTCTTTTTGTGTTAATATATCCGTATGAAATCCATCCGGAAATTGCAAAAGGTAAATCCCCTTTCAAAATCACATCGAACCCATTGGCAAATCCGCTTCCGTTATTGTTGTAATTTATTTGAGTGTCTTCGAGAGGTAGGTTATCATAGGTTTTATGATATGCTTCAATGCGCAGTGTATTGAATGAAGTAAAATTAAGATCATACGATAAAACATAATGAACCGCCTGCATAGGTTTTAAATTTGGATTGCCGTCTGTTCGAGCAAACAACCGGGTTTCCGGCAACTGGTGAAAAATTCCGCCGCCTAATTTCAATGTTGAGTTTTCGGTTATCTTATATCCGACTGAAAATCTTGGATCGAACCACGAAATATTCAAATCCGGAAAGACATCAGTTCTGGCGCCGGCAATACTGAATAGATTTTTTATTCCGAGCAGTTTTGAATATTCAACTTCGCCATAAGCGCCTATTCTCCAATTCGAAATACTTTCATCAAGTACTACTGCCACTGCATCGGGGCGAATATCGTAATCCTCATCCGGAATCGTTCCGATATATTTTTCTATCCGTTTTTCGAATTCAATTCCTCCCAGTATGCGGGCATTCGATGAGAGTGAATATTCATTGTCATTCCTGAATTTTATAATTTCATCAGTCATATCAAGATCGAGAACTCCAAGCTGCCAGTTGTTATTATGCCTGCTGTAAGACATGCTGTTCTTTGTTAAAAAGTTTTCGAACAAGATATCGGATTGCTGAAGATTGAAAAGATTGTTATCGGAATTCCCATCGAAGTTGCCGTTATACTCGGCACGTTCAACTTGCACTCCCTGCCCATCCGAGGCAAACATTCCCATGAATTTGATTCTTCCTGTCCGCGAATATTTGTAAGTTAAAATCGCATTCAAATCTTTTGAGTTGGGTGTTGTTGTAAATCTATCGAGCTCGCCGTTCAACCACAATATTGGTTTGGTAAAGCTTTGTTGTGCATATATTCTAAAACCAAATTTATCCTCGATTATCGGTACCTCGGCGGAAACTGAACCCGCCGCCATCGAAAGTCCAAACGAAAAGTTTGTTGCAATCGGTTCGCTCTTTGTTTCGATCTCCAATACTCCCGATAATGCGTTTCCGTATTTGGCAGAGAAGCCACCGCTTGAGAAAAATAAATTCCTTACAGAATTGGTATTGAGGTTTGAAAATAATCCGCCGTAATTCGATTCGTAAGTATAGGGATGATAAAGAGAAGCCTGGTCAACAATTGTTATTGTTTCAATCGGGTCACCGCCGCGGACATATAACTGTGCGCTCTCAGAAACTTGAGTTAAACCGGGTAAAGTTTTCAATGATTGAAAAATATCTGCCGCCCCACCCGGAGTCGTCATTACATCCATTGATGTAATTACCAAACCCTTACCTTCTTCCGAACTGTATGCGCTACCGGTAACGATTGATTCTTTCATTTCAATTTCGCCTTGCTCAAGAATGATCTTAAGATGAAAATCTGCTGTGGCTGCCAAATCAAGCTCTTGAATGAACTTTTCATATCCCATCATACTTGCAACAATTGTGACTTTGCCATTCGCGTTTGTTGTAAACACAAAATTACCGGATTCATCCGTCATACCGCCTTCAAGTGTGTTAAGCAAATAAACGTTCACATACGCAAGCGGATTATTGTTCGAATCGAGAACACTTCCTTCAATTTTTTTCGAATCGCTCGCTTGGTTACAGCTAAACGGAATAAATAATACCGATATCAATAAAATCATAGTTAAAGTTTTCATTTTTGTTCCTTTCCGAAAAAATCATTTCGTAGTTGTGCTTTCCTTTTCCGCAACTTGTTTTTCAAGTTGAGGGAGAAGAACATATTTAACCCATCCAAAGTTCGGCTCAATTTCAAGAACTTTATTGTATGCGGATTTTGCCTCTTGAACCATTCCCTTCTTTGTGAGCGCTTGTCCTTTATATGCAAGAGTTTCCAGGTAACCCCAGTTAGGTTTTAATTCATCCGGGGATTTGGAATTTTGAAAGATTACTTCGGCTTTGTTGAAATATTCCATTGCAGCGTCCACACTGCCTCCAAACACTGGCGGTGTATTAAGCGCCATAATACCGCGGATTAAAAGAGTTCGCGGATTTGCGAATTCCCGAAATGATGCTTGTTCCAACAGCGAGCTAATCGTCATCGATATTGCCGGAGCATCGGATTGATTGATTGCGAGTTTCATCATATATACAGCGGCTAATAATGTTTTGGCTTCGGAATCATATTCTTCCGAGTTGGTTAATTTATCGCAGCATTCTTTGGCTTTGTTAAAATACAATTCAACTTTGCTGCGATCATTATCTTTCATGCTCACTGTCTGCATCCGATAATAATTATATGCAAGTAAGTAAGTTGCGAATTGATTATCCGGTTGAACAGATAATACTCGTTCGCATGCAGCATTCGATTCCATAAATAAAGCAGCATCATAACTAAGCAATGCTTTGTCGGAAGTTTGCTTCGCCTCAAATAGTATTTTGGAAATATCCGCTTGCTGAGAAAATATTTTCGCTGTTAATAACGATAACAGTAATAGTGTTGTTAAGATTGATTTAGTTTTCATTTTTTCCTCTATTTTGTTAAAGTGCTTTAATTTATAAAGTGTGCGACCAAAAAAATTTATTTAGGCCGGATAATTTGTTCGAGTCGTTCTACATAAATCTCAAATGCTTTTTTACCTTTGTTTGATAATTTGTATGTACTAACCGGTTTTTTATTTACAAATTCTTTGCGCGAAAAAATATAGCCGGCTTCTTCTAATTTTTTTAGATTTACACTCAAATTTCCATCCGTAGCTTTCACCTTCTCGCGGATAAATGTGAACTCAGCTTCATCAACTGAAATCAATACTGCTAAAACAGCTAATCGTATCCTTGAATGAATAATATCATCTAATTGTTGGTAATCAAAATCCGTCATGCTTCGCTCTTGGTTTCTTTTCTAGACTTAATATATAAAATAATGCCCGGTATGGTTTGCAAAAACAACATCATCACTGCCATTACAAGTAACGATTCCTTTGTTGGGAAAATAAATATTACTACAGCACCAAGCCACCAGAATATTGATAGTATGCTAATCCAATACTGTTGTAATAAAAAACCTGTTAAGAAATAACCAATTGCTAATATAAGGCAAACTAAAGGAGAAATATAAACTTGATGATAAACATGAAATAGTGGAGCAACAAAACCAATTATTAATATAGAGATAGCGGATGAAAACCATACAGCTCCAGTTAATTTCCCGACAAAAGTAGACACCCTGGCTTTACGAATTTTACGCAGATTCTCCCAAATACTGAAACCGAAGCCAATTGCAACAAGCAAAATCCAAACATAATTTATATAAAGATATATTCGGGAAACAATATGAATATAAGTAATAACCAATGCGATAGTGATGCATATACCCCAGATTATAAAACCCATTCCGTTGTGAATAATAATATTTTTGCTATCAGTGATAATTTGCTTGATGTAAGCGAGATCTTCGGCGGCGTTCATTTCTTTTTCGTTCATAATCAACTTCCTTAATAAAGTGCTTTATTTTCTAAAGTAAGATAAAACATTTACCGGCGTGTGTCAAGTTTTATTTTTGTAAAAAATGAAATTTTATTTTATCAGTAACCGTATTGCAGACAATATTTATTCCTACCCCGATTCAAAACTTTGATTTCATTATATTTTATTCGTACATTTTTATGGCTAATTGATAAGAAGGAATCTTTGCTGATGAAATTTTTTAAAATATTGAACTATGAATTTCACTTCTCTTTGCTTGATGTGATTCTTCTTTCGGGAGTAATTGTTGTTTTTTCTTTTTCGTCGTTTAATGAATCAAAGGTTGCAAGCGATGAATTGTTCCCGCAGGAATATAAAATTACTTCTCCGATTATTCCGGAGAATCCAATTTTTTGCGACGAGCCGGTTCCAATTGAAGATTTCGAAATCCGGGAAAGAATGGACCGCGAGTTTATCGCAAACACCTACTGGCATTCTTCAACTTTGTTATGGATAAAAAGAGCGAATAAATGGTTTCCCGTCATCGAACCGATTCTGAAAAAAAATAATATACCCGACGATTTTAAATACTTATCCGTAATCGAAAGCGATTTATCAAATGCGGTTTCACCCGTTGGCGCGACCGGTTTCTGGCAATTCATGGAAGCAACCGCAAAAAGTTACGGACTAACTATTAACGATGAAGTGGACGAGCGATACCATGTTGAAAAAGCCACAGAAGCAGCATGCAAATATCTTAAAGACTCTTATAGCACTTTTGGGAATTGGACTCTTACCGCCGCTTCATACAATACCGGACAAGGCGGTGTGCAAAAAAGGCTCAACGATCAAAAAACAACATATTTTTACGACCTATTGCTAAACCAGGAAACGTCGCGGTTTGTATTTAGAATTTTAGCCGCCAAATATATTCTCTCCAATCCTCAAAATTACGGTTACGATGTTAAAGAAGATGAGCTTTACAAACCAATAGAAACTTACCCGATCGAGGTTGATTACTCAATAACCGATCTGGCTGGATGGGCAAAAAACCAGGGTGTGAGTTATAAAATTTTAAAATATTTTAATCCATGGTTAAGACAAAAAACGCTTACGCTAAAAGATGGTGAAAAATATACTATACGATTGCCGGTTTAGCAGATATTTAGTTACCAGCAAATTGAATTCTGGTGGAAAGATAGCAATAAATAAATGAGAAAAAATTCCGAATCAGTTATAATTTTTCATTTCGTATTCCGATAATACGATATGACCTTACAAGAATTTTATATATCGAGCGAATATCAAAACGTTGCGGGGGTTTGCCTTGGAATTAAAGATTTTTTAAAGAAGAAAAACCTTACCGATGATCTTTGCGCAAGAATAGAAATTTGCTTGAATGAAGCGCTCAATAATGTGATAAAACATGCGTACCGCGAACGACCCGGCAATGATATTCACATTCATGCTGTACATCAACCGGACCTTATAGAAATAGAAATTAGGGATAACGGTCTGCCGAGAGTCACTTTTAAAAAACCTGCACTTGATTTTGATCCTTCCGACATCCAAAATCTTCCTGAAAGCGGAATGGGATTATTTATAATCAGCCAAATAATGGATGAAATTGTATATTCAAATGAAAACGGAGTGAATGTTTTTAGAATGAAAAAGAAACTCATCCAGGCATAAATCCATCCTCGATGTTTTCTCGTTTAATTCAACATGGCTTCAAAAATACTTTTCCAGGAGCGACAGCCTTTCAATTTTTTGTCGTCAAACAAATAAAAATCAAAAACGGGAACCGGATAGGAGTTGAAAATTTACAATTCTCGTCAATGATCTTTTTTCTGACTTGCCTATGGAATCGGAATTAGCTAATTAGGTTAATAAAATTTAGAATATTGGAAATAAAATTGACCGTACACAAAATCCTTTTTTTCATATTGTTACTTACAACTGTAGTATACCCACAGGACTCAACTCAAAGCTCAGCTTTCAAAGACAAAACGATATTTAAATCGCATGCAGTCTTCAAGCCCAAGTATCCATCATATCCTTTAGTAGCCGGTTATGCCTTACAGAAAGATGCAAATCAAGGCGATCCTTTTGCACAGCATGAACTGGGTATTCGTTATTTGCTCGGCGTTGGATTCGCACCGGATACTGCAAAAGCTGTGTACTGGATTATGAAGGCAGTCGAGAAAAAATTGCCGGCGGCTCAATTTAATTATGGAATAATGCTATTAAACGGAATCGGCGTGCCATGGAATCCATTTGAGGCATTTATTAATTTCAGAGAAACCGCAAAGGCAGGAATGGGGGATGGACAATATATTTACGGAATTTTATTAACGGATAACTTAATTGTTAACCGAAATATGAATGAAGCCTTCAAGTGGATTAAAAAAGCTGCCGATAAAAAAGTGGAAGGAGCGATAGAGACCCTACATGAGATTGAAAAGAGCGGAATTATTAACAAAGATAGCCTAATTGCAACCGAAGAAGAAGTAACGACAAATAACGTTGTGGAAACCAATTATTCGCAAGGCGCAACTTTAATGAATTCAAATTTCGAATTGGATTTTTATGATTTTGAAGAAGATACAGCAAGTTCTGAAGACGACATCGAATTGATTGAAAAAATATTAGCGAAAGACAAAAAGGAATTGCAAAAGCTACTTGGAATCGAAAACGAAGATACTCTTAAAATTGATACCGGCTTGAGTGGAATTGAGCTTGTAAAAATTGCCGTCGAAGCCGGGAGTCCAGAAGCGCTTTATATATTAGGAAAATCACTCGAAGAAGGAAAAGGTTCCGAAAAGGATATTGTACTTGCAGTTCAAAAATATCTACGTTCCCTCCGTCTGGGAAATAATCGGGCAGTTGCCCCAATAATAAAGATTATTCAAGGTGATGGATTTTTCGATCAATTAAAAAAACGCGTGGATGCCGGTGATGCGGATGCGATGTATGTCTGGGCAAGTTTAATAGCTCTCGGATTCGATTTTAGATTACCTGAAGAGGAGGCGCTTAGCTTATTAAATAAGGCTGTAGTAAAGAATCATATTCTATCAATTCTTGAGATTGGATTGTGTTACTATAACGGTAACCTTGTTGAGAAGGATAAACTGAAAGCCGTTGAATATTGGCAGAAAGCAGTCGCGTTGGGCAGCAAAGAAGCCGGGATTAGAATAGCGTTGTACGAAATTCTCGATGCCGACGAAAGATCAGCTGTTACAAAACAAATTGAATTGCTAAAGAAATCATCGGAAGAAGGTTCGGTGCTCGCGCAAACCGCTCTTGCATTCTGCTACGAAAACGGTAAAGGTACCAAACAAAACAAAGCTGAGGCAGTGAAACTTTATCGCAAAGCTGCATCCCGCGGAAGTGAAACAGCTTATGAGTCGTTAAAGAGAATGTACGATGAGCTTCGTCCGCCAGAGGATGAATTTACGATTTACGTGGAATAGAAAAAGATTAAGAATATGATTAAGAACAAGAAAAGGAAAAAAAGTTAATGGGGAATGAAATAGTAGGAGGGATTTACTGAAGCAACATGTCTAATGTCTTAGTAATACGAAAAACATCTCAGCCTTAGCCTTTTTCTTTGCCTTTAAAAAATACTACTTCGCTTTCAAGAGAAGCATAGTTAAATCGTCATATTGCGGAGTGCTACCACGGAAGAAAATAATTGCATCAACAATTCTATTTCTGATTTCATCAACCGATTTATCAGCATGTTTTGTAATAATCTTTTTTAACGCTTCTTCGCCAAATTGAACTTTCGCATCATTCATTGCCTCGGTTAATCCATCCGAATAAAGAATGAACATATCGCCGCATTCGGGAACGATAGTAATTTCCTCCAATGTCTTTTCAAAAATTCCTTTGTCGTTTAATCCGATTCCAATTCCCTTTGTATTTAATGATTGCAAAGTGTTTTCTTTTTTGCTGTAATATAAAACCGGCAAATGACCCGCGCGACAAATAGACACAGAACCATCCGGATTAATAGAACTCGCAACCATAGTTAAAAAATATTCCTTTTCAAGATTCATGGAGAAAAAAGTTTTTAACTCGATTACGATATCTTTAAGATTAGAATATGTTTTGATAAGGAGGTGAATTATTGCCTGCACTCTCACCATGTATATCGCGGCAGCCATTCCCTTGCCGGAAATATCGCCGACAACGACATAAGTTTTATCCTCATTTGGAGATTTAATTACATCAAAGTAATCGCCACCAACTTCACGTGCCGATTCGTAATAAGATGATATATCAAAATACTTATTCTCAAACGGTGGTTTGGGCACGAGTGTCGCTTGAATTTTTCTTGCAAGTCCTAATTCATCTTTGGCAGTAAGTTTATCAGCAAGCTCAAATGCTAAAAGTAAATTCAGAATTATAAAGGCAAGAATTGTATAACCCTCTCTGTCTTGAAGGATACCAACTACAAAAAATAGAATGGCTGCAAGATAAAATATCCGGCGAGCTGGTTTTAATTTTAGAATAAATGCATTAAATAAACTGCGGATAAATACTAATGCCCTTATAAATTTATTTCTTGAAGTGTCCGGTTGGGGAATGTCGGCGGCGAAATATTCGTAAACTTCGGCAGATTCTCTTTTTATCAATCGCTCAATTTCGGCGAAACTTAGATCACTCGTGTAAAGATCAAAAATCCTTCTAAAAGGATTTGCATTGGACATACAAAATTGCCTTGTTGATTCGTTTGTTTGCTGGAAAATTAGAAATATCCAGCCATATTTCTTAAAATATTTTTAATTACCGCAAATTGAGACGTTATTACACTGGCAATGTTCTTGTTTTTACTAATTTTTTGGGGAGTTGTAATTTATTGTCATCGCCGTAACCAAGCCACAGGTCAGTCCGTCAAAATATCAGCTAAATAAAGGGAATCCGGTAAATGAAAAAAATTCTACTGATTGTTTTACTACCCACTCTGTTATTCGCTGCAAATGATATTAAGAAACTCATTGTAAAAAAAATTGCAAGCTCGATTACAATTGATGGAAAACTTGATGACATCTGGATGCAAGCTGATTCGGTTTCGGATTTTGTTCAGTATCAGCCATATCATAATACTCCGCCAACAATAGCAACTGTTGCAAAGGTATTAACAACCGAGGAGACTCTTTATTGTTTGATGGTATGTTACGATAAATATGTAAATATTCAAAAGTTTACCGGGCGTCTGGATAATTCAAACGGAGATATTGTTTCTCTTATGATTGATACTTTTGACGACAAACAATCTGCCTATAAATTTGCTGTGTCCGCATCCGGTGTGCGTTCCGATTGCAGATTACTTGACGATGCCCGCAACCGCGATTATAACTGGGATGGGATCTGGTTTGCAGATTCGAAAATTTACGACTGGGGTTTTGTGATTGAAATGGAGATTCCTTACAAGTCGATTAAGTACGATAAAACATTAACGGAATGGGGATTGGACTTTGACAGATGGCGCCCGATTAATAGCGAAGATATTTACTGGTGCGCTTATGATAAAGCCGAAGGACAGAGAATTTCAAAATTCGGCAGATTAGTTTTTGATAATTTCCAGCCGACAGTTGAAGGATTAAATCTCGAGATTTTTCCAGTCGCAATTGCCAAAGCCACATATCTTCATGATGGAAAATATAAAATTGATCCGAATGCCGGATTGGATATTTTTTACAATCCTTCACAGCAGCTAACATTTCAATTAACAGCTAACCCGGACTTCGCACAAATTGAAGCCGATCCATATGATTTTAACATCTCGCGGTACGAATCATATTTCGGTGAAAGGAGACCATTCTTTGTTGAAGGGGCTGAAGTTTTTGCTCCGTCAGGTAAACAAAGAAATACAGGTTTTTATTCCCCGATGGAATTGTTTTACTCAAGACGAATCGGTAAAAAATTGCCGGATGGAAATGAGGTCCCCTTATCATTTGGAACCAGGGCATTCGGCAGAATGGATGATTGGGAATACGGTGGATTTATTGCCCGAACTGAAGAAACCGAATACACAATCGATAACGAAAAGCATTTAGAGCCAATGGCGTATTTTGCTTCTGCCAGAGTAAAGAAACAAATTTTCGGAAACTCCTCGCTGGGAATTTTATTCGTAGGTAAACATACAGAGGATAACGATTACGGCGTGCTCGATATTGACGGCGCTTTACGCGAATCCAATTGGCAGCTTGCATACCAGTTTGCGCGGTCAATCAAAAATTCCGAAGGCGATTATGCAGCCTCATTCGGATTTACACAATTCACCAACTCATGGATGAATCTTATTCGCGGAAGATATGTTGGCGAAAAATTTGATATTAGTGAAGTTGGTTATGTCCCCTGGCGCGGCACCGCAACTTTTGTTGGAATAAGCGGTCCGGCGTGGTACCCGGAAACAGGCTATGTTAGCCAAATTCTTATTTACGGCGGCGGTGCAGTTACTTATGAGAAAGCCGATGAATTTACCGATTATTCACTCGTGTTCGGGTACAACATGCAGTTCCGGGATAACTGGGGATTCGAAATTAATCTCGACGCCGGGAAAGCGAAAGACCTCGATATAAAATACAATTCATATTCTGTAAACTTGAGTTCGTGGTTCAACGTTCACCCATCGTGGAATTTGAATGTTTATGGCGGATATCAAAACACATACAATTTTTCGCGGGACTATCTTGCCTTTTATGCATGGATGGGAAGTTACTTTTCTTGGAATCCGCTCAGCATAATGGAATTGGGCACCGAGTATAATATGTGGATCGAAGGCAATCCTGATGGCGCCGTTGAAGATATTACATATAACACGAGACCATTTATTTCTCTCAATCCCGTTAACGATCTGAATTTGCGATTATACGTTGATAATGTGTTTGTTAAATCGACTGATAAGATGGAACAAGTTATTCTTGGATTTTTATTCTCATATAATTTCCTTCCGAAGAGTTGGATATATTTTGCTATCAACGAAATACGCGATAGACGCGAGACAAGGGATGAACTCGGCAATATTTTGCCAAATGAATTGAGACTTCAAAATCGCGTAAGCGTTTTAAAGATAAGCTACCTCTACTATTTTTAACTAATTATTCTTAGTGACTTTGTGTCTTTGTGGCAAAATAAATTTAATGCCACAAAGGCACTAAGACACAAAGGGAAAAATTATTATCATGGGATACAAATTTATCGATCATACTGCGGACATTGCTGTGGAGATACAAGCACATAGTCTCGCGGAACTATTTCAATTTGCTTCCGCAGCATTAATTGAGAGCCTAACAAATCCTCATACCGTTCTAGCTGTTGAAAAAAAGACAATTATTTTTTTTGCCGATTCATACGAGGAAGCGTTGGTCTCTTTCCTAAGCGAACTAAATTATTTTTTGACTGTAAAGAAATGGGTATTCTCTCACATCGAAAACATCTGCATGGAACAAGAAGATTCTAAAATAAAATTTTCAGCAATAGTGAAGGGCGAAAACTTATCCGTCGATCATGAATTGAAATTAGAAATAAAAGCAATTACTTATCATCAAATGGAAATAAAGTTTAAGAAAGAATATTATACAACACGGATTGTTTTTGATATTTGATCCCGGACTTTATTCAACGCGCTTAACCACACTTACCCAATAAATATTATCCTTGATGTTCTTCATCATTGGAATTAAATTACCACGTAACGGAGATAACAGCAATTCATAATATGAAAATCAGAGGAATTGAAATAGAAAAAATCAGCGACCAGCTTTGGGAAATTCCACCGGTTGACGGAATGAGGGTGCCTGGCAGAATTTATATTTCGCAAGATATGCTTGAGAAAACCGGGCTGGCAGATGAATCGCTCAAACAAGTTGTAAATGTTGCTCATTTGCCGGGAATTCAAAAATACAGTCTCGCAATGCCGGATATTCATTGGGGATACGGCTTCCCTATCGGCGGTGTGGCTGCAACGGATTTTGAGAACGGAGTAATTTCTCCCGGCGGAGTTGGATACGATATAAACTGCGGCGTCCGTCTTGCGCGCACTTCGCTTGAATATACCGTCGTTGAAAATAGAATATCCAAATTGATTGAAAATCTATTTCATAATATCCCAACCGGGATAGGTTCAAGCGGCGCTATTAAAAAATTATCCGCAAAGGAAATAAAAAATATTCTCGTCAAAGGTTCGAAGTGGGCGGTTGAAAATGGATATGGCACAGATGAAGATATTGAATCAACTGAAGAAAATGGTCAGTTACAAAATGCAGATCCTTCCGTCGTTTCCGAAAGAGCGATTGAACGCGGAATGGATCAGGCGGGCACACTCGGTTCCGGAAATCATTTTCTCGAAATTGAAGTCGTGGATAAAATTTACGATGAAGACAAAGCGAAGGCATTTGGTTTGTTCAAAGGACAAATCGTTATCCAGATCCACACCGGTTCACGCGGACTCGGATATCAGGTTTGCGAAGATTATTTAAAAATACTCATCAAGGCGGAACAGAAATACGGATTCAATCTGCCGGATAAACAACTTGCCTGCGCTCCAATCCAATCGAAGGAAGGGCATGATTATTTGACCGCGATGAAGTGTGCGGCTAACTTTGCATGGAATAACCGGCAGGTGATTATGAATCTTACAAAAAGAACATTGCAACAAACGCTCGGCATGTCTGATTCGGATTTAGGATTTGGTTTGATTTACGATGTCGCCCATAACATTGCGAAAATAGAGAAACATGAAATTAACGGAGAATTAAAAAAAGTATGTGTTCATCGCAAAGGAGCGACACGCGCATTTGCTCCCGGCAGCTTATTCATTCCTGAAAAATATCGCACCGCGGGTCAACCGGTTTTAATTCCAGGTGACATGGGGAGATATTCATTTATCGCCGCCGGTACCAGTAAAGCAATGGAAGAAACATTCGGAAGCGCATGTCATGGTGCGGGACGTGTGCAGAGCCGGCACAAAGCGTTAGCAGCGGCGAAAGGTAAAAATCTTGTTAAGGAATTGAACGAGAAAGGAATTTTAATTCACGCCGCAGGATACAAAACCATTGCTGAAGAAATGCCGCATGCATATAAGGATGTTTCAGAAGTCGTTGACGTGATGAACAATGCCGGCATCATCGTAAAGGTTGCAAAGATGCGGCCGATTGCGGTGATAAAAGGGTAATGCGTAATTTCATCACCGCGCGACCGTAAACAGTCGCGCTATCCGAACAAATCCCGATGAATCGGGATAATCTTTTGCTTACTTTTTTTATCTTAAAAGCCAATTCCATATCGGTTCAACATTGATATTAATTCTATTTATTTGAAATTCATCTGCCTCATCATAAGTAAGAATAGTATTTTTTTTGATTTTATATTTTTCCGCTGCATCAATTAAACCCCTTACTTCCCGGTTTCGAGTATCGGGATTGGCGATGCTGTCGGTTACCTGGATAGCTTCATCGATTTTATTACCACATCTAATTAGGAAATCACATTCGCTTCTTTCCTTGAAGTAAAAGATTTCTTTATTTCTTCTTTTGAGTTCGATAAAAACTATATTCTCCAAAATTCTACCTTTATTTGGAGAGAACTTGAAGGAAACAGTTTCATATAACCCGGTATCGATGGTATAAATTTTTTTATTATTTACTATCTGCTTTTTTAATGAATAATCAAATTTCGGCACACTGAACATGAGAAAGGCTTCTTCTAAAAACGAAAAATAATTTTTAACGGATGTGACACTTTTGATACCCAATAGTTTTTGAATATTATTAAGACTAATCAATGAAGAAATATTTGACAACAAATACAATCCCATTTCTCTAAATGCTCTGCTTTCTTTTATCTTAAACCTAACGATTAAGTCCTTCATTAATACATCTTGATAAATTTGGGATAGTTCCAATTTATTCCGGCTTTTTACAACCTCAGGGAAACCGCCGAATTCGAGATAAAGATTGAAATGCTTTTTGAGCTGGCTTCTTTCTTTCGTGGTATAGTATTCTTTTCTCTCAAAATCTTGAAATTGAAGATATTCTTTTAAACTGAATGGATATAACTGAAAAGTCAAATGCCTGCCGGTTAATGCAGTGGATAATTCCGAACTGAGTAATTTGGCATTACTACCCGTTACAAATATTTTATAACCGTCGCCAAATAACCGGGAAACGAATTTCTCCCACCCATTAATATTTTGCATCTCGTCAAATAAAAAGACTCCATCGGTTCCGAATAATTCAAAAAACAGTTCAAGCAAGTCGTTGAAGTCCGCTGCGGTAAATGCAAGCAGTCTTTCGTCATCAAAATTTAGATAATAATAATTCCTATATGATTCGGATATTTGCATTAGAAGAGTTGATTTGCAGCATCTTCGAACTCCGCTTATTACTACTATCTTTTTTGTAGCGAATACAAAATCGGGAATTTCTCTACGAATATAATCTTTACGCCTTTTAAAGGAGTTTAATTGATCAACGATCAGTAGTTTTAATGTATTTTTATCCATTGTAAATGAATACTATTATCTGTTTTTAGACACTGATAATATACACTATTTATAAATATTAGTGTAATAATTTTTTGATATTTCTTTTTAATTTCCGGTGACATGGGGAGATATTCTTTCATCGCCGCAGGACAGAAAACCATTGCCGAAGAAATGCCGCATGCATACAAGGATGTATCGGACGTTGTGGAGGTAATGCATAATGCACGTATCATTGTAAAGGTCGCAAAGATGCGTCCGGTTGCGGTGATAAAGGGGTGATGCGTAATTTCATCACCGCGCGACCGTAAACAGTCGCGCTATCCGAACAAATCCCGATAAATCGGGATAGCAGAAACAAATCAAAATATTGATGAAGTAATTTTTAGCTGACGAGAGGCGACTTTATTTTTCTTTCAAAAAGCTATTTAGTTTTTCGATAGTAATACCAATGTCTTTACAAACAGCCTTGATCGTTTTTCGTTTCAAAGATTTTCTGCCATGTACTGGAATTGTTGTTCTTCTTGAATCTCTTTCTCTGCGATATATAGCATGACTGGTACCTGATTGTCGAACAAATTCAAATCCCAATTTTTCGATAATTCTAATAATCTGTTTCGAATTCAGATCGGGGAAATAATCTGTCATAGGGCAATTCTTAAGGATGCTACTGAAAAGTTATCAACAGGTATTTGTTCATTCCTTTCCTTATAGTCCGCTATAAAAGCCTTGATGACTTCTTTCATTTCAATCATTGTCTCCTCATAACTTTCGCCTTCAACGTGGCATCCTTGAAAAGCAGGACACTCCGCATAGAATCCACCGTCCTCACATTCCTCGATGATTATTTTATAATTGTATACTTCCATACTCATTCCATAAGCTTGTTTTAGAATTTCTGTTGCAAAAATTATTACAATAAACCAATATTTCAATATAGCGTAAAATAATTTGCCGAACTGAATAGATTAATAATTTATACGAGAGAGAGGAACATTCATATTACTCCTGCATCTAAAGAACAGACAAACAAAATGGAGAACGTTATGGAGCAATTTAAAATCAACAGCCAGGAATTACTTAAGAAAATTGAAGAGCTTATTAAAGAAGGGAATGTCCGAAGAATAATTGTGAAAGATGCAAACGGAAAGACTTATCTCGAAATACCGTTGACCATTGGTGTTATTGGTGTTCTTGCGGCTCCCGTCGTGGCAGCTATTGGTGCAGTCGCCGGACTGATTGCGAATTTTAAATTCGAGATTATACGGAAAGAAGATGGAAAGGAAATCGAAATAATAGAAATTAAAGAAGATAAGAAAGAATAATTTTTATAATTTGGTGTCGCAAAAGTTTTGTTATACAATTTTGATTTGCAATGCCCCGGAATCCAAATAAAAAAATTAATATTATTGATTGGCTGTTAAAAAGCGATCCTTCGATACGCTGGCAAGTTTTAAGAGATTTGAAAAATGCAAATCATAATGAAATCGAAAAAGAGCGAGCGCTGATTTCGAAAAAAGGTTGGGGTAAGCTTTTATTATCTCATCAGACTAAAGACGGCCGGTGGGCGGAATCACTTTATTCACGAAAATGGATCTCGACAACATATTCAATGCTGTTGTTGAAAGATTTGGGATTGCCATCAAAACATACTTCGGCTTTAAAGGCGTGCGCTTTACTTTTGGATAAAGGTTTTTACCATGATCATGGAATAAATTATTTTCCATCGTATAAATACGGCGAGACATGTGTAACAGGAATGATACTTTCTATTCTCGCTTGTTTCAATTACACTGATGACAGAATTCATTTATTAGTATCGCATCTTCTCGAAAGGCAAATGAAAGACGGCGGTTGGAATTGCCAGTTGCCTCACGGAGCTGTGCATGGTTCCTTCCATACAACCATAAGTGTACTTGAAGGATTGTGGGATTACGAACAGCTATTCCCGGATAAATCTTCCGAAAGTTTTAATGCGCGGCAGAGTGCTCATGAATTTTTACTTCGACATCAACTTTATCGTTCGCATCGAACCGGTGAAATTATTGATCCGCGAATGACAAGATTTTCATTTCCATGCAGATGGCGTTATGATATCATGCGTGCGCTGGATTACTTTCAAAGTGCCAGTGTTGATTACGATTCACGAATGGATGATGCATTGAATCTGATCAAAAAGAAAATGAACAGCGATGGGATGTGGAATTTACAACAACGACACGCAGGCAGAACATTTTTCGAAATTGAAGAAACCGGAAAACCAAGCCGCTGGATCACGATGCGAGCTTTACGAATATTGAAGAAATATGATCCGGATCTTTATAACAACCTTACTGCACTATCCAAGCCATAAAACAATTTAACCTTCCAACAATTGATTCATTCCTTTCCAACCATCTTCTGTTTTAATCCGGATATTTTCTGTTCAACACTTTCCCTTTCATTTCCCGTTAAGTCAAGCTGCTTAATCGAATTAAGCTCGGTCATCGCCTCTTCATTCAATCCAAGTTCAATCAGCAAATCAGCGAAGAATATTCTATACGGGATGTTCTTTTTCGTATCCGGGTATAACCGGAAAGTTTCTTTCGCAACAATCACAGCCGATTCTTTGTATCCGCTCTCGGCAAGTTGTTTAGCGCCGTTTAACTTTTTGACACCAAGTTGATTTGCTGCGACAACACTATTTGTTGTTTTTGATTCGGTACCGTACACAGCAGTATTTTTTACTTTGCCGTCGTTTGTGCTTTTCGGAACATTTCTGATTTCTTCCATTGCAAACGCGAGAAGCAATTCGTTCAATGTAACTTTTTTAATATGATTTAATCCCAATGCTGAATTACTCTGCAGTATGAACCTGTTTCCGTCGCGGTTAAGTTGAATATATGATTGTTCACCAGTAATAATTAAATCTGAGCCTAATAATTTATCGCCGGTTCTTACGGTTAGTAATTCTTCTTTGGCTCCTCTCATATATTTTATATCGCCGTTAATTTTTTCAACGATGTACTCCTGCGCAAATAAATTCACAGCGATTGTTAAAAATAATATTATCGTTTTCATTTTATAATTCCTTTTTCTTCTTCTTGCTCTTATTCTTATTCATAATCTTATTCTTGATCTTGTTCCACCACCAGAGTATGAATAAGATTAAGAACAAGAGCAAGATTGTTAGTAAACATCCACTATTTCAACAGTTCCTTTCGCTAATCCGTAATTATCGATGGCGGTTGAATAAAATTTTTCAGAAGCATTTTCCCAGGATTCTTCAAATGTTTTCAACATCGTAGTTTCGACAGGTATCCATATTTCATCTGTGCCTGTAACATTTTTACGAATAAAATATTTTTTATCATTCATAGTTAGTATGGAAGATTGTTCCGGCAGCATGTTTGTATTTACCAAAAGATTAACATGGCTTATTCCATCTACCGATTTATAATCGACAAACGCTGTTTGAATACCGACACTTTCGAGCATTGAGCTGAAACAGACAGCGAGGTCGTCGCAGTCCCCGCCTTTTAAGTCAAGTGTTTCCGATGGGAACTGAACTCTATCTACTGATGAACGCGGGTCGGCAACGTACGACATCTGCGAAGCGAACGATCCGAATAATATTTTTACTTCTTCAAATATTTTCAGCAGAGGATCGACGACATCAATATTTACTTTAAAATCATTCAGAATATTTTTTGAAAACTGGCTCATGAAATTAAAATCATGCTTCACAAAGTAACGAAGGTTTTTAACCCGTCCGTCCCAGCTATTGTTGTCATTAATCAAAACAGGTTTTTGAATTTCGTCATCGGGTTCGGAGTTTATAGTCGTTACATAAAAATTGGCAGGCAATATCTGTCTCCGCTCAATTTTAATTCCGCTTTCCAGCACAGTATAAAACGGCACATCAGCAGTATCAAAAGGTGCGATAATAATTTCCGGCGAATAAATTATTTCTTTGTTAATTCCTTCGATAAAACTTGACGGCTGCACTTTTACTTGTTTGTCGGCAAGATTTATAACTCTGCCAACGGCAAACGGTTTATCGACATACTCGTCAATTAAAACCGGGTAAATATCGTTCTCAATTTTCACATCGAGTAAATCAACTAACTTTTCCGGTTGAAATGAAAGCGCGATATTGAATGACAGGAAAACCATATCGCTGCTATAACGGTTATTAAGAATATTCGATATGCCTTCTTCCTGAAAATAAGTCAGCAAATTCGTTTGATTCTTTTCTCCTAAATATTTTACACCGGATAAAGTTATGCTAAATAAATTTGTAGAAAAATTCATTGCCGGTACAACGGCAGAAATAAAAGCCTCACGGTATTTATCATGCAACGCTGATATTCCTAAAGTAATATCCCCGATTCCGACTTCAAATTTTTTATTAAGCCCGATATTAAAATCACCTGTTGTTTCGTAGTAAACGTGGAAATTAAAATTCGATACATCATAAATCGATAATCCAATTAAGGCACCTTTCTCCGTGCGTAAGTCATATTGCCCATCATCGGCGCTTTCACCGTCTTCCTTTATGTTAATTAGATTAATGCTCGATGCGGAAATTGAAAAATGATCAAACGGTATATATGAAAATCCGATATCGCCGCGCCAGAATTTTTTATCGATAATTTCTGTTTCGGATTTTATATAATTGATTGAGTCACTAAAAAACGGCAGAAGAATATCGCGGGTATATTTCTGCTGGAAATATCGAACTGAAAATCCCAGAGAAAAATTTTTTGTGAGAGTTACCGAATAGCCGAAACCAAATTTCTCCTCGTAATCCATCCGCTCTTTCAATTCCGTTTCATATCCGGCTGATGAACTGTCAGTAATACGGATCCCGGAATTGAAAACAAAACTCTGCTTTATTGCCGGTGTGTATCGTCCGTAAAAATAATGTTTGCCTATCCTCTTGCCGAGCGATATTAAATAAATGTTTCCGCTGATACTTAAATCGCCGAAGGCTGATCCGTAAACAAGGGAAAACTCCCAATCTTTTATCGACGATGTATTCATTGCATTTCCTTCGAAACTATTCATACGATATTTTGCATCCGGCGCCAGGCACGGCAGTCCGTACATTTCAAATGACTGCTGTGCATGAATGCTTTGCACTGTTCCAATCATCAATAAAATCAATACCGGCAGAAACTGTTTAGTCCGGAACATCGAATATCACGTTGTGAATACTTTGTGCAGAAATGAAATTATTATCAAACACTTCCTGATTGAAAAATTCTTTTACTCTCCGGCGGATAAATGTAACAATAACTTTATCATATTGATCGAACGGAATTGCTGAAAGAAGTTTAGCCGGAATTCTCAACGCACCGTCGTCGGCAGTTTTGATTCTGTAAAAAGGAAATGCCTGCCGGCTGCCGGTGTTCTGACCGCCGATAATAATTTCAATCTCTCCTCTATTAAGTCCATTCCAATTCAGTAAAAATTTAAGATTGCTCTCAAGGCGGCTTCCATTCACATTTACATTACCATTAATTTCTTCGGGAGTTGGAATGATAAATTGAATCGTGGGTCGAGTAATCGGATCCAGCGAAAAAGTTACTGCTGAATTATACGGGAATGGATTTTCATCGTCAATACGAACGAGGACATGTTTGAATCCAAGTAAGGTATCTTTACGAAATCCTCGATCAAAATATTTTACTCTATGTGGTACTACCGATGCGGAATCATCATTAAAAGTAACGCGGCCAAGTATTTTAGTATTGAATCCGATTACCCGCCCAATACTATTTCTAACCGGTTCGTTTTTATCGTAGAATATTGCCAAAGCGAGCATCGCTTTATCAACTGTGTTGTCTTGCGAGGTTTTGATTCCATTAATAGATATCAAGGAAAATTTACTTGGTATCGGCTCGGTTATCCCGGTTGAATCGTAACCGGTTGAATAATCATAATTGGCCGGGTCCTTGGCAATCATCTCCACGGAAAAATCTTCATCATTGGAAGTATCGCCCGATGTTAGTTCGGTTGGATTCGGTTCGCTGCATGAAAAAAAAGTGCAGGCTATTATTGTCGCGATCAAATATATATTTAGTGTTTTCATGGCATGTCAAAAATAAATTTGTTTTGTCTATTTTCAAATCGAGTATTTATCAAAATTCTTATGCACAGATTGTATATGAACAAAGATCCGGGATCCTCTACGAATCCCGGATTGTAGTGAATGAATATTAAATACTATCTAACCACATAAGGAATTGCCCATGAACTTTCTTCCACTGCCGCTGCATCATCGGTTAACGTTTGGTGAGGCAGCATATTTATAATTGCGTGTTTCCAACCGGGGTACATTACTGTAAAATCAGCCTCGAATACTCTATTATAAAAAACTCCGTCGAAACTTTCGGAAGTCATTTCGAATCTTGTTTTTGCACGGCGATGTAATCCGTTTCTAAAAGCGCCGTAAGTAAGAGTTACAAAATCTGCCTCGGCATACCCGCTCTTTGCTTCGATTCGAACCGAAACGGTTTCGCCCGGGGAGAGAACCGGAATCTGACCATCCAAACCGGCATGGCGTGACAAGTAATAATCGAGAGGCGAATCAACTTCGATTATTTCACCGTCCGGCAAATAAATTGTCATTTTAGTAATACGAACATCTATTGAGCCTGTTCCGCCTTCCGGTAAAGATATTCTCCAGATTCTCCAATTCAATTCCGGATTTGGAGTATTGCCAACTTTCTTAAAAATAATATTTTGCTCAACTGTAGTTGTGAACGGCTTTGTAATAACTGTATCAACAGTTGTTGAATCCACATGTTCAAAAGGCTCGTATGAAGCGGCTATCATTAAATAGCCCTGGAAAGTGCGCGTGAGTTTTCCGAAAGCGCTGTCTCCGTCAAAATCTATTGTTAGATTTTTACTTACAAGAAGCATTCGTTGACCGACACGAACAGGATATATTTCCGTATTCACCTTGTTCAAACCGATCATATTCATTACATCTTCTTCATTGTAGTTCGGTTCAAATGAGTCGAGCGATTCATCCTCCGCCACAAGTTTTTCGAGCGCTTCGGTATCGGAACCGGAAGTTGTTCCGGGATCGGCCGGACCTTCGTCCTGCTGGCATCCGTAAAAGAAAACTACTGTTAAAAAGAATCCGAAGAGGACTGTCAAAGTTTTGTTAAAGCGTTTCATGCTAATCTCCAGGTTTTGTTAGTGAAAGTTGATTATGTTTTCTGCTACCCGGAAGTCATTTCTTGTGCCAGTCAGCTATTATTCGATTTCAATAAATTTTCCAACTTTTCGAATACGTGTAAATGCCTGGAAAAACAATGCATTTGCCTGGAATGCCGGAATTCAGGCTAATTTTTTTTTGTTAAATAACATACTTTTTTATTGTCCACTTCAAAATATTATTTTAAGTTTGTCAAAACAAATAAGCTAAAGAGCGATTTTTTTTAGCAACCGCACCAACTTAAAAATGTACATTTGAAATATAACAATAGAGATTTAGCTAAATGAGTGATGACCAAAAACGAGTTCTTGAACAACAACTTTGGAATATAGCCAATACTCTTAGGGACAAGATGAAGCACTCATAGCATTTTGCCTAGAACTAAGAATTGATACCCCTTTTAGAAAAATTGGAATGTCCGATTTTTCTGTTTGAACCTAAAAAGTAGAAAGCAATGGAAAAACAAGACGCAATCAAGATATTTGAAAATAAAAAAGTACGTGCCTTCTGGGATAGTGAAAAAGAGAAATGGTATTTATCAATTGTAGATGTAATTAGCGTATTAACTGACCAAAATGATTTTCAAAGTGCAAGAAATTATTGGAAAGTATTAAAACACAGATTACTAAAAGAAGGAAATGAAACGGTTACAAATTGTAACCGTTTGAAGTTAAAGGCTGAAGACGGCAAAATGCGAATGACGGACGTTGCCGATCCCGAACAACTTTTTAGACTGATACAATCAATACCATCGCCAAAGGCAGAGCCTTTTAAACTTTGGTTAGCAAAGGTAGCAGCAGAACGATTAGACGAAATGCAAGACCCGGAACTAACCATAGACAGAGCTTTAGAGCAATATTTGAAATTGGGCTACTCAGAAAATTGGATTAACCAGCGACTTAAGAGCATTGAAATACGTAAAGAGCTTACTGATGAATGGAAAAGAAAAGGATTAAAGGAAGGTGAACAATTTGCGACCCTTACGGATATTATTACGAAAGCATGGGCAGAAAAAACTACTAAAGAGTATAAAATATTGAAAGGTTTGAAAAAGGAAAACCTACGGGATAATATGACAAATACCGAATTAATTTTGAACATGCTTGCCGAAGCCTCTACCAAAGATATTTCGCAAGCGGTAAATCCCGAAACTTTTGAAGAAAACAAGAAAGTAGCAAAACAAGGCGGTAATGTAGCTAAAGTTGCGCGGGAAGAATTAGAAGCAAAAACCGGCAAAAAAGTGGTTACTGCGTTAAATGCAAAAGCTGTTTTAAATGAAAAGAACACCTCTAAAAAGTTAACCCCCAAAAGCCTAAAAAATAGAGATGGAGAAACTACGGAGTAAAATACCACAAATATATTTTCAACTTTTCGAATAAATGTAAATGCCGGGATGAATGCAATAACTTTAATCAGCTAAAAAAACAGACTTTTTTATTGTCCACCTCAAAATATTAATTTATGTTTGTCATAACAAATATGCTTTCGGGTCTTAATGGGTAATCATCTCAAATACTTTTCTTTGGAATATATATTTTCTTTATACGATATTCTCGCTTATCGAGGCAGTATTATCAATCCATGTATGATATTCGTGTTCGTAAAACGGGCATATTTTTTTGTTTATATTTCAGCTATGTTCTACATAACAGGGGATTAAAGAATGATGTTAAAACAAAATTGTAAAACGAAGAGAATTTTGCTGCTATCTTGTTTTTTGGTATTATTGTTTAATTTTTGTAAAAACAGTACTGATAACTCAACGCATATTCTCCCTGAGTTGAACGAAATAGATAAAATGTTACTTAAGGATATGCTTAAATACACTTCAAGTAATGTTGACCCATTTGATAAAAACACAACATATTATTTAGACCTATATAATGAAATTAGTGTTAGAAACAAATATGCTATTTGTATGATTGATTCTGAGGGTGCTAGCCTAGTGATTCAACCCGATGTTTATGTTTCTAACGACCCACAAGTTAAAATAGTTAGCGCACATAAACATGTTCATGAATTCGGTACCATGGGAATAAATAATACCTTTTATTTGGGAATACCGTTTCATATTGATTACATCAAAGACGGAGATGTCGTCATAAGATTTACTGGCGATTATAATGTTTTTGATTTGTTATTTGACAAGAATGAAGAAAGAGGAATATATATGGCATATCGGATTTACAAAAAACTTTCTAATAATTAATTAGATGATTACTTCATGCAAATTCAATCATAACTAGACAAAATAATTCTAGTATTATTTTGGTAAGCGTATTAAAATATTGCTTCCCTTATAGGTGAGACACTTAAATACTCATGTCCAGATGATTAAGCCTGCCTTAGTAATTTTATTGGTGCATGGCTCAATTGGATTTTATTTATAATTGAATAATTAAACAGATACTATCTTAAATAGGTAGTTTTGAGTAAAGGATTATATTCTATGAAAATAAAATCAGATAATTCAATTGATGATATGAAGGGTTTCATAAAAAACTTGCAAGAAGAATCTCCAAGAGCTGCTGTAATAATTGCTGGTGCTTATCTTGATGAGCAATTGCGACAATTAATTTTAGGTTCATTCGTTAATAAATCAAAAGGTGAGGAATTAGTCGGTTCAGAAAGCAAAATAGATCGTCCACTTTCCTCTTTTAGTTCAAGAATTAATCTCGCATATTGTTTGGGGTTAATTGACAAAAGGACATATGACGATCTAAATATAATTAGAAAAATACGAAATAAGTTCGCGCATAAACTGCATCACTATTCTTGGAATGAGCCAGAGATTGTAAACTGGTGCAAAACATTAAAACACTCACAAATGATCACAAAAATTAATCCAAGTATTAGAAGAACACATGGTGATTTATTTATTATAGGCGTTGTACAAGTGGCTAGCTGGCTTGGTCTTGAATTAGTAAATAAAAAATTATGAAACATGAGCATCTGGATTTACTAGCAATAATAACATTTACTTTTTGTTTTATAGAATGATGGGGGATTGAATGAAGTTAATTGTTATAGTTCATTTTAGAATCTTAATTGTTTTTTTATTGATTTCATCTCCTGTCTATTCGCAGCATAAAAAAACCGAAGAATTGAATTACAAATTTTTTGTGATAGATAAGAATTATTTACCTGTTTTTGAAATGTTAAAACAAAACTATCCGAATCCTTTCAATGCTACCACAATAATAAATTTATCGATTCTTAAAACAGGTTTTGTTACAATAAATATTTATGATGTTCTTGGAAAAAACATGGTGACATTATTGAATGAAGAAAAAACACAAGGTGATTACGAAGTTGAATTTAATGGTTCTTATTTGCCAAGCGGCATTTATTTTTATCAAATAAAAGCAGATGAATTTGTACAAGCTAAAAAGATGCTATAATTAAAGTAAAATATCTATGGAATTTAATAATGGATACATTTAGGAGGTTAACTTTTGCACACAGATTTTAATGAAACTTCGCCGGACAAAATACTCAACCAAGATTTCTTAGATGAGTATAATGCCACTATTGAATCGATTTGGTGGCAGATAATTTCTTTATGCTCAAAAATGACTGTACTAGAAAAAGTGAATTCATTTAGATTTGATCTCTTTGATAATGATTATCCTCGAAATCATTTTTGGAATTTAGTAATAAGCTCATTTTTTGAATCAAGTATTTTATGCATATGGCGTATTTCAATTGATAATTCTAATGATGAGGGAATAACGCTGAATCAATTAAAAAACAAAATAATTCAAAATATTGTAAATGAAGAAATAAAAACAGACTTTAAAGAGAAATTAAAAAATCTTGCTTTTGAAAAAAATCAAAAGGAAATAAACGAGAAAATTAAGGCGATTAGACATAATTTTATAGCACATTACAATATCCCAAGGAATAAATCTACTCTTTCAGTGAATAAATTATATTCTATGGATTTTAATGAATTGAAATCTGCAAATTCACAAATAATAAATTATTTCGATTTTCTTTGTTTTAGTGCTAAAAAATCGACCTATACGCTTAAATATCAGCCTAACATAAAGCACCCTGTTGGAATTGATAATAGATTAGATGTCGAACGTTTATTAGATACATTAGTAAAAGAAAGTTATTTCATAAGCGGAAAGGAGGAAATAAAAGAGATTTGGGAAAAGGACATCAATCAATTGCTGGATGATGATTTAGAGGAAATAAATCGTTATCGCATTAAGTTTGGATATTCTGTTTTAAGAAAGACCACTTAATTGCATCATTTGTGGTACTGCGTTGACCTATGAAAATTTGTCTGTAGAGTTGCGATATAATAATGAATTGCCTGAAATACCATAATCCAGGCTAACTTTAATCAAAAATTTTATTGTCTCATCAAGGAACGAATGATATTTCTTCGGCAGATTTTTATATTTTGAGGAGAAGGAGTTCTTAACCGAATCGAAATCAGTAGTTTGCGACTTTTTCAAATCATTTTGAATATTGGATAGGTATTTATCACACTTCGATTTTACGCGTTCAGTAATTTCCTTGTCATCCACTGCCGAAATTATTTCTATGGCGCTGTTAAAATCAAAATTCTGCTCGACGAAATTTTTGAAGAAGATTCCGCGGAAATTTTCCGAAATAATCGTCCGGCTTAAATCGCCAAGTTCTTTTGCCGTTTCATTTATGCTCGAATGTGAAAACTCTTTTTCACGCAAAGAATCGAGAATCATTTTTTCGAGATTTGAACGTTCGGCTTTCGCGATTTCCGTAGGAAGGTCATTCAGTTTTATAATATCCCGGTTTTCGGATTTTACATAAATAAGCGCTCGTTTAATTATCGATTCAAGTTCGCGTACATTCCCCTTCCATTCATATTCCGTCAACTGCTCAATTACACCTTTGGAAATTTTAATTTCGGGATTTTCTTTCGTTACAAAAAATTGAGCTAATGCCGGGATATCATCCTTCCTTTCCCGTAGCGCCGGAATTTCAATACGGATGACATTCAACCTGTAATATAAATCCTCGCGGAATTTTTTCTCTTTCAACTGCTGTTCAAGATTACGGTTTGTAGCCGCAACTATTCTCGCATCGCTCCGCATGGTTTTAGGCGAACCTACTTTTTCAAATTCACCCGATTGAATTACACGCAGCAACTTCGCTTGAAAGTTTTCGCTTGTCTCGCCAATCTCATCAAGAAAAATTGTACCTTTGTTGGCGTATTCGAATCTGCCCTCCCTGTCTGATACCGCATTTGTGAAAGCTCCTTTAACATGACCGAATAATTCGCTTTCGAGTAAAGTTTCCGTTAATGCGGCGCAATTCACCGCAACGAAGTTGCCGTTCTTTCTTTCGCTCAAATTATGAATCGCCCTTGCGACTAATTCTTTACCGCTTCCGCTTTCACCGGTAATTAAAACAGTTGCGGTTGTGGGTGCGACTTTTTTTATTACATCAATCACTTTGTTCATTGAAGAGCCGCAATAAATTATACTCTCGAAATTTTTAATCGTATCACTTTTCTGAACGGGAGCGGGTTCTTCTTCCTCCTGAAATTTTTTCAGCTGGTCAACTTCAATTTTCAACTCATCGATTTTTTTAAGATACGAAGCATCCGCCCTTTTTGCACTCGTCTCCATTTCGCGCTGAAGAGACTGCAGTGATTCTTCTTTTGCAATCAACGTACGTTTTAGAATCTCTGATTCTGAAAGCGTCTGTGAAAAAACCTCTTTGCTCTCAAGTATGTACTGCCATGTATCATAAACAATTAGCGATAATAGCAGCAGAAAGAATACAGAGTAGTTCAGTTCAATGTAGAATGATGAATGGAGAATGTAGAATAGTATAATTCCAATAATGAAAATACCAGCGTAGATAATGACCGCAATTTTATTTTTGAAAATGAATACAAGAGTTAAAAACAGAATCAGAAACAGCAGACTCGACTCATTAATAAAATCATAAACAAGGCTGCGGCTGTTTAGAATATTATCAACTGCAAATGCGTGAAGGGCAACACCGGGAAGTTCGGTATCGAATCCGGTTGAGATTGACTTCGCGATTGACGGGTCGCTCACACCGATGATTACTAATTTCCCTTCAAACAGTTTTAAAGTGTTTTCACTTTGCTCATAATTATCGAAGAACTCAATTAGACTATAATTTCGAAATCTCTTCCAAGATGAATTGATATTTACTTTCATCAAATCATTAACAACTGTTCCTTTGAATGATTCCGCTAATTTTGAGGAGAACGATTTCTCCGTTGTAGTTTTTGCTTTAATCGCACCCGGTACAAATACGCCGTCGTCTGTAAGATAGTTTAGATGACCGGTCGGTACGTCCGTAATTTCTTTTTGAGGCTGCGGATAAATTACCGAATCGCAAACAAACACATCATCTTTTGCTCTCACACCTTCAGCCAGCGATGACAACACAACATTTCCGGCACTTTTAATTTCTTCGTTTAACAATTCGTTGTACACAGCCTGGAACGAAACATTCTCGGAAATAAAAACTTCCAGCCCGATAGTTTTCACGTTGAGTGATTTCAGTTTATTGATGAGGAGAGCATAATAATTTCGTTTCAACGGCCAGCCGAGCCTGTCAACATCATTTTGGTCGATGTGGATGATAATTATGTTTGTGTCCGGCGGTGCTTCGCCTTTGATCGAGTAAAAAATATTTTCGAATATTTGATTAGTGTAAGTGAGAGTTGAGCCAAATATTAATGCGACAGTAAATATTCCAAGAAGTACTGCGGCACGGGCTGTCCGTCGGTTCGAAAATATTTTTTTGATATTATTCATTTTTTTGGCAGAATTAAGAACGATTTACACAATCCAATTTACAAAATTTTGTATCTTGATAGAGATTTTTTATCAACTTGGAGTGAGTATGCGGTTAGTAGTTAATAGTCTTGCTGTTAATGACTTTGGCGCTAAGGAGAACACGCCGATTATTTTTGTTCACGGTTTTCCTTACGACCATACAATGTGGCTAAACCAGATTAACGAGTTCAGCGAGGAATACCGATGCATCGCTTATGATATTAGAGGATTGGGCGACAGTTACGTCGGCGATGGGCAATACACAATGGAAGCCTTTGTTTATGATTTGTACTCAATCATTTATCAAATGCGGTTGAACAAACCTATACTCTGCGGCTTATCGATGGGCGGATACATTGCTCTGCGCGCTGTGGAGAAGGAGCCGGGTTTATTCCGCGGACTGATATTATGCGACACAAAAGCCGATGCCGACGATGACGCCGGAAAATTAAAACGAGCCGCTGCGATTGATAAAATCAATGTCGAAGGACTCGGCGCTTTTATTGACGAGTTCGTACCAAATTGCTTTTCCGACATAAGCATTGATGAAATGCCGGAACTATATGCGAGTGTTTTGGAAAAATCGAAAAGGCATAATCCAACAGGAGTTAAAGGCGCTTTATTTGCAATGCTTAGCAGAACTGATACAAATTCTTCGTTGAGTAAAATTGATATTCCTACTCTCGTGCTTGCCGGCTCGTTAGATAAATTAACGCCACCGGCAAAAATGAAAGAGATGGCGGATCAAATCAAAGATTCGGAATTTGGTATCGCACCGCGCGCTGGACACATGAGTCCACTTGAGAATCCGGATTTTGTAAACGACATGATAAAAGGATTTTTGAAGAGAAGGATTGGATAAAATTAGTAACTAACAATCTTCAATCCCCAACTCTAAGAGAATTAAATTCGTCTGTGACTTCTTCCTCAGCTTGAATAATTGGAGGAGGTAAAATAGTATCGAAATACTTTATAACAGATTCCATTTCAGCATTAATTTTATGTGAGTTCTTTTCATGAGGCAGATTCTGATTTTGAACTTTCTTTTCTATTATATTAAAAACAGATAGGACATTTTTATTCGAATTAATCGGATTTCCGAAATAAAACATTCTTTTATTGTTTTTTGATTCCAAGATGAGATAATGACTCACAGTATCCAGTATATTATAATTATTTGAAAAATTATTGTACGACTGATATTCATGATTTATCTTAACAATAAGCTGATTCAGCAATTCAATATCTTTTTTTTTCAAGTTTTTGGTTGTGTAATATTCCCAAGAATCATGTGAAATGGTTTTAATCCTGTTTGAATCGACTTTAACAATAATTTCTGGTTGATATTTTAATTCGTGTGATGCAGTTAGAACGAATAGGCCTCTCGAATACACTATTATATCGACTAATAATGTTTCTTCCCGATTCGACTCGCAACTAATAAATATATATGACATTAAAAGGATGCATAGTAAGTACATCAATTTCTTCAATTTTCGGTCCCGCTGATTTTCATATTTTACCAATATTCCGCCCCAGTTCTTTTTCTGAAATCAATTTCATTATGGAGATTCTTTTTATTGATGCCGGACACAAGTTTGTCAAGACTGAATTTCTTTTCTTCATCGGGCTCGATAATGATTCTATTATCATCAAGGATCAGCTTCACATATTTATCATGTTTGATTTGTGAAAATTCGTATAATTAGTGGCAATCTTTGTTTCCAAAAATCTAATACAGTCAATTGAATACTTAATAAAAATTCACCCAGTACTTTTTCATCTTTCCGTTTTCGTATTCGAACTTGGCGGAGAAGAATTTATCCTGGAATAACCACGGAATAAAAATCCTATCGCCGTCCCAAAGTTTTAACTCCAGCAATTTTTTGTCCGGTATCCATTCGAGTTTTCCTTCCGGTGAGTCAATCAGCTCGCCATCAAAATCATCTGCAGTGAATAGAAACACCGACCAATCATTAACCGTATCGAACAAGGGAAAATTTATAAAGCCGCACATACGCGGATTTCTAATCTGTAAACCGGACTCTTCCCTTATTTCTCTTATCACGCAATCTTCGGGAGATTCGCCCGGCTCAAACTTTCCGCCGAGTCCGTTCCACTTTCCCTGGTGATAATCATTTTCTTTTTTGTTGCGGTAAATCATTAATGTGTGCCCGTCCTTCTTCACATAACAAAGAGTAGCAAGAATAGTTTTCCTCATAAGCTTCCTGAATTACATTGCAAGATATTCTTTCTTAAGCAAATAAGTTTTTACGTAGTCTGTTACACCATCTTCAAGTTTGGTAATCGGTTTGCCGTAGCCGGCACTTCTTAATTTATTTGTATCGGCCTGCGTAAAGCACTGGTACTTCGCTTTCAAATATTCCGGCATATCGATGTATTCGATGTTAACAGGTTTTCCCACAGCATTGAATAGTGACGTGACAAGATCATTCCAGGTTCTTGCACTGCCGGTTCCTATGTTATATAAACCATTAACTTCTTTGTGCTCGTAAAAATAAATCGTCATATCCACCGCATCTTTTACATAAATGAAATCGCGTTTCTGTTCGCCGTCTTTGTATTCCGGTAAATATGATTTGAATAATTTTACTTTTCCGGTCGTGCTCACCTGTTCGAATGCTTTATGAACAACACTGCGCATATCGCCTTTATGATATTCATTCGGTCCGTAAACATTAAAATATTTCAGTCCGGCGACTTTCTTAAAAAGTTTTTCGCGCTTAATCCATGAATCAAAAAAATGTTTTGAGAAACCATACATATTTAGCGGACGAAGGTCATCCATTTTATCTTCATTGTCATCATAACCAAATGAGCCGTCGCCGTAAGTTGCAGCGGAGGATGCATAAATAAATCTGCCACCCCGATACATACAAAACTTAGCGAGTTCCAGCGAGTACCGGTAATTATTTTGAATCAAGTAATCAGCATTCTTTTCTGTAGTCGAAGAACAAGCGCCAAGATGAAAAATACATTTCACATCGAAAGGTACTTCGTCTTCTTTAATCATTTTTAAAAAAGCATCTTTATTATAGAAATCAACAAACTTCAATCCGGCAAGATTTTTCCATTTGTCGTTTTCGCCGAGATGATCGACTACTACAATGTTTTCTTCACCCATCTGGTTTAATTTCCAAACCAATGCGCTCCCAATAAAACCAGCACCACCAGTAACTATAATCATAATTGATCCAAAAGTTATTACAAAATTTTAATTCAGTGCCAATTTAATTATATTGGCACTAACTACAAAACATCATTATATAACAATATCTATCGAAAGAGATTATGAGATACAGTGAATTATCGGAAATACTTAACAAAAAGTTAATGGTGCTTGACGGAGCAATGGGTTCTCTGATACAGGAATATAAACTGTCCGAAAGTGATTTCAGAGGCGAGAGGTTCAAAAACCATACTAATGATTTGAAAGGCAACAATGATATTCTTAGCATAACGAAACCGGAAGTAATTAAGGAAATTCACAAAGCATATTTGGCTGCCGGATCTGACATCATAGAGACTAATACATTTAATGCAACTGCAATTTCGCAGGCTGATTATAATACGGAAGATTATGTTTATGAAATGAATGCAGCCGCCGCGAAAATTGCTAAAGAAGCCGCAGATGAATTCACAATGAAAGATCCTACTAAACCAAGATTTGTCGCGGGTTCTCTCGGTCCGGCAAATAAATCTCTATCCTTATCACCCGATGTAAACGATCCGGGATTTAGATCTGTAACATTCGATCAAGTAGCTGCTGCTTACAAAGAACAAGCGAAAGGTTTAATGGATGGCGGCGCGGATATACTTTTAGTCGAAACCATTTTCGATACACTCAATGCCAAGGCGGCTATTTATGGGATTGAGGAATTGTTTGAGGAAACCGGGAAAGAATTACCGATCATGATTTCCGGTACGATTGTAGATTTGAGTGGGAGAACTCTATCGGGACAAACCACCGAAGCATTTTGGATTTCAATATCGCATACTAAAAGTTTATTGAGTGTTGGGTTGAATTGTTCACTCGGTCCAAAACAAATGAGACCTTTCATCGAAGAGTTATCATCGATTGCAAATTGTTTTGTAAGCTTATATCCAAATGCAGGATTGCCAAATGAATTTGGCGGTTATGACGAGTCGCCTGAAGCAATGGCTGAGGTTTTGAAAGATTATGCCGAAAACGGATTTTTTAATATCGTTGGTGGATGCTGCGGTACTACTCCGGCGCATATAAAAGTTTTCGCTAAGACTGTCAAAGATCTAAAGCCGCGACAAATCCCTGCTGTTGAACCTCTATTGCGATTGAGTGGATTAGAGCCGCTTATTTTCAGAAGCATTACAAATTTTGTGAATGTGGGCGAACGGACAAATGTAACCGGTTCAAAGAAATTTGCGCGATTAATTAAATCAGGTAATTATGATGAAGCTTTGTCGGTTGCCCGTGAGCAGGTTGAAGGCGGCGCGCAGGTGCTTGATGTGAATATGGATGAAGCGATGATTGATTCTGAAGCGGCAATGACAAAATTTTTAAATCTACTTGCAGCCGAACCGGATATCGCTCGTCTTCCTATTATGCTTGATTCTTCAAAGTGGTCGGTAATTGAAGCAGGACTAAAATGCCTCCAAGGCAAAGGAATAGTAAATTCCATAAGTATGAAAGAAGGCGAAGATAAATTCATTGAACATGCAAAAAAAGTTTTACGATACGGCGCCGCAGTAATTGTAATGGCTTTCGATGAAAATGGTCAGGCAGATACATACGAAAGGAAAATTGATATTTGTAAACGCGCATATGAAATCTTAATCAATAAAGTAGGTTTCAATCCTCAGGATATTATTTTCGATCCGAACATTTTTGCGATAGCAACCGGAATTGAAGAACACAATAATTATGCTGTCAATTATATTGAATCCGTACGATGGATTAAGAAAAATCTTCCATATTCAAAAGTTTCAGGCGGAGTAAGCAATCTTTCGTTTTCATTCCGGGGCAACGACAGACTGCGTGAAGTAATGCATACGGCTTTTCTTTATCACGCCATCGAAGCTGGAATGGATATGGGAATTGTAAATGCGAGTCAACTTGAGGTGTACGAATCAATCCCAAAGGATTTTCTCGAAGCGGTTGAAGACGTAATTCTAAATAGGAAACCCGATGCAACCGAGCGGCTCTTAATTTTTGCCGATGACCTGAAACACGAAGAAAAAAAAATTGTGCAGAAAGAGGAATGGAGAAATTTGTCGGTTGAAGAAAGACTTAAACATGCTTTGATAAAAGGGATAATTGAACACATCGAAGAAGATGTTGAGGAAGCGAGGAAAAAATATCCGGAACCTGTCTCCATAATTGAAGGTCCGTTGATGGATGGAATGAATGCCGTCGGCGATCTCTTTGGCTCAGGCAAAATGTTTCTGCCTCAGGTTGTAAAGAGTGCACGGGTGATGAAGAAAGCTGTCGCTTATTTAATTCCGCATATTGAAACGGCAAAGAAAATATCGGGCGAACAAAACAGCAAAGTTGGTAAAATTTTAATGGCCACAGTCAAAGGCGACGTTCACGACATTGGAAAAAACATTGTAGGTGTGGTGCTAAGCTGCAATAATTACGAAGTAATCGACCTTGGTGTGATGGTTCCTACAGAAAAAATAATAGCGACAGCAAAAGAAAAAAATGTTGACATAATCGGTCTAAGCGGATTAATAACTCCCTCACTTGATGAGATGGTACACATTGCAAAAGAACTTGAAAGGAATGGATTCACCCTGCCGTTATTAATTGGCGGAGCAACTACATCCCGTATTCACACAGCAGTAAAAATTGCACCGAACTACAGTGGTGCAACCGTGCATGTACTGGACGCATCCCGCAGTGTGCCGGTCGCGAGCAGCTTGTTAAATCCAGAGACAAAAGAAAAGTATATTGAACAGAATAAAATTGATTATGCTAAAGTGCGCGAAGATTATTTACGCCGAACGTCCGAGAAAAACCTATTATCAATTAGTGAAGCAAGAGCAAATAAATATCAATTGAATCTGGAACGGTTGCATGTAACCAAACCAAAGTATGTTGGCGTGACCGTGCTGAATGAATTCCCGCTGGAAGTGATAAGAAAATATATCGACTGGACACCTTTCTTTTCAACATGGGAATTGAAAGGCAAATATCCTAATATTTTCGAAAATGAAAACTATGGAGTTGAGGCGAAAAAATTATTCGACGATGCTAACACGCTGCTCGATAAAATAATTAAGGAAAAACTTTTAAAAGCTAATGCCGTATTTGGATTGTTCCAGGCAAATTCATTTGAGGATGATATCGAGCTTTTCACAGACGAAAATAGAGATGGTGTACTGTCGGTATTTCACACAATCAGGCAGCAAAGTAAAAAGGCGGATGGACTTCCCAATATCGCGCTAGCAGATTTTGTTGCATCGAAAGAAAGCGGAGTTATTGATTACATCGGTGCATTCGCGGTTACAACTGGAATCGGATTGGAAAATATTCTGACGGATTTTGAAAAAAATCACGATGACTACAGCAGTATAATGGCTAAGGCTCTTGCCGATAGACTTGCGGAAGCATTTACAGAATTACTGCATGAGAAAGTACGAAAAGAATATTGGGGATATTCCTCGGACGAACTGTTATCGAATGATGAACTCATCCATGAAAAATATATCGGAATTCGTCCGGCGCCGGGTTATCCTGCTCAGCCCGATCATACGGAAAAAATAACTTTGTTCAAACTTCTGGACGTTGAAAAGAATACCGGAATTTCACTAACAGAAAATCTTGCGATGTATCCGGCTGCGTCCGTGTGCGGGCTTTATTTTGCCAATCCCGAAGCAAAATATTTCAACATAGGAAAAATAGGACGCGACCAAGTTGACGACTATAGAAAAAGAAAAGGCATGAGTATGAAAGAGGCAGAACGCTGGCTCGCACCCATACTAAATTACGAACCGGAATATTAGATGCAAACTCTTTCTGTTAAATCAAATTTATGTCTATTGACTTTACTGCTGGTAGTTACAATTAGTTGTGAAAGAGAAACTGAATTCTCATTTGAATATAATTACTCGAAGAAAGAATACCGCATCCCGATGAGAGATGGAAAAACACTTTTTACATCGGTATATCTTCCCGAGGATAAATCCGAAAAACATCCGATAATATTGTGGCGCACTCCCTATTCGGTTGCACCTTACGGAGAAAATAAATATCAATTCAAACTTCTTCTCTGGAAACATTTTTTTAAAGAGAATTACATTGTTGTAATGCAGGATGTACGAGGAAGATTTATGTCCGAAGGTGAATTTGACAATATGCGACCATTAATCATTGATAGAAAAGATTCTTCCGATGTTGATGAATCAACAGATTGTTATGATACGATTGATTGGCTTGTAAAAAACATTCCGAACAATAATGGCAAAGTTGGATTGTGGGGAATATCTTATCCCGGTTTTTACGCGGCGATGGGAGCAATTAACGCACATCCGGCTTTGAAAGCAGTCTCCCCCCAAGCGCCGATTGCGGATTGGTTTACCGGTGATGATATGCACCATAACGGTGCTTTTGCGTTATCACCTTCATTTTCATTTTTTTATTTTTTTGGTCCGCGAAGAAACGGATTGACAACCGAATGGCCGCAAAATCCCGATTGGGAAATTTCTGACGCGTATAATTTCTTTCTCCAAAACGGGACCTTTAAAAACATCAACGAGAAATATTTTCACAATGAAATTGATTTTTGGAATCAATGTGCAATTCACGGTACGTACGACGAATACTGGCAATCCCGATCATCACTTCCGCATTTTAATAATATTTCCCCTGCTGTGATGACAGTTGGAGGATGGTTTGATGCTGAGAATTTATATGGTGCATTGCAGACTTACAAATCCATTGAGCAAAAAAATCCCAAGATAAATAACATAGTTATTATCGGTCCATGGACTCACGGTGCATGGTCGCGCGAAAATATTTCATCATATGGCCCATTAAAATTTGTAAGAAACACAAGTGATTTTTACCGCGATAGTATCGAGCTTCCGTTCTTCAATCATTTCCTTAAAGACGAAGATGAATTCAATTTTCCTGAAGCTTACGTATTTATAACCGGAAAGAATATCTGGCAGAAATTCAAATATTGGCCGCCTAAAACGATTTCGCAAATGAAATTGTATTTGAATGCCGAAGGTGAACTGAGTCTCAACCGGGAAACAAATGGAGCCATAGTTTATCATGAATTCATCAGCGATCCTTCTCATCCGGTTCCATACACGGCGCAGTTCCATTCAGTTGCGGTTGGATATAATAAAGAATTTATGGCTGAGGATCAGAGATTCGCCTCATCCCGCCCGGATGTTTTAACATTCGAAACCGAACCGCTTTCATTGGAATTAACAGTTGCTGGAAAATTAACGGTTGAGTTGTTCGCATCGACAACAGGAACCGATGCGGATTGGGTTGTAAAATTGATCGATGAATTTCCAGCGGAGGCAGAGTGGGATGATTCAAAAACAAATTGCCTCCAAGGTTTTCAAATGCTGGTGCGCGGGGAAATAATGCGAGGTAAATTCAGAAACAGTTTGGAAAAGCCGGAGCCTTTTAAACCGGGAGAGGTGACAAAAGTTGTACTAAATCTTAATGATGTTTGCCATACATTTTTCAAAGGACACAGGATTCAGATACAAGTCCAGAGTTCATGGTTCCCGCTGTTCGATAGGAATCCTCAACAATTCATGGACATATATTCAGCTGATGATAAGGATTTTATCAAAGCTACACATAGAGTATTTCATTCAACAAAATACCCATCAAATATTACTCTCGGAATTTGGGAAGCGAAATAATCCGGATCGGATGATTCATTTTAATATCTCCCTCATTTTATCACGGTAGAAATCAAACGAGCCGAGATGGTCGTGTCCGCCGCCTTCGATAGTTATTAATTCTGCTTTATCACCGAGTAGCTTTTTTAATTTAAGGCTGGAGCCATAATAAACAAGTTCGTCATCTGTTCCATGGATAAGATAAACCGGACATTTTACTTTTTGTAGATGGAGATCGGTTCGAAAATTATAAGGAATTAAAAATGAAGGCATTACCGGATAGTAATGTTTTACGATATCAATCATGCTGTAAAATGGAGACTCAAGTATTAACTGCTTCGGATTATTCTGTGAAGCGATGTATGATGCAATACCGGTTCCAATCGAGCGCCCGATAACCGTAATTTTGTCTTCTTCAAATTCTTTTTTTAATTCGTTATAAATGAACATAGCATCGCTATATAATGCCCGCTGACTTATTTTACCTCTACTTTTTCCGTAGGTGCGGTAATCATATATAAAGAAGTCGTATCCCAATTCCACGAATGGCACGGCTGCTAAACCCCAATTATCCAGGTTACCAACAGTTCCGTGATTATAAAAGATTACACCTTTAGACTCAGTTGCTTTGAAAAAAAGAGCGTTTAATGATACATCTTCTTCCGTGATAAAAAATTTTTCTTCGAAAGGAATTTCAAATTTATAAAGATGGTTTGCCGGTAATTTTTCCGGCTTGAAAATTAATTTTTCCTGAAAGTAGGATAACAATCCCATAATGCAAATTGCACCGAATTTATTGTAAAAGTGGGGAATATTTTTGGTCCGTCGAATTCAGTATTCCCTTTTCGAAAATCTTGCCTCAAAATATAATAAGTTCGTTACTGCAAAAGACGGTCAATATTTAATATATTGTGATGCAAAAATTCGATTTAATAAAACGAGCCGAGATTATGAATATCAAAAAAATCTTTAGTGAAAATGATTTGGCTGAAATTAAGGCTGCTGTTCAAAAAGCCGAATCCGAAATTTCTGGTGAAATTGTACCTGTAGTCGTAGAAAAATGCGGCAATTATTCTCTATCCTATTACAGGGCTTCATTTTTAATATTAGCGTTTACAGCCCTTCTGATTTTTAATATCGACCGCTTTTACACTCCATTTCTCTTTGTCGATCCATTGACGACATTTATTGTATTAGCAGCAGGTGCGGTAACCGGGATCATTCTTCTTTTCTTTTATCCCCAATTAAAAGTTTTATTCATTGGTAATGGGGAGATGGAAAGAAACGTTGCCATCTTTACTGATGCAGAATTCCTTTCGCAAGAAATTTTTAACACCCGGCAACGTACAGGAATATTGATCTTGATCGCTCTGTTTGAAAAGAAAGTAATTATTAAAGCCGATAAAGGAATCGCAGCAGTTGTCGATCAAAAAGTATGGGATGATTTAATCAAATCATTGATCTCATTAATTCGAAAGGGAGAGATGAAAAAAGGATTAATAAAAGCGATTAACGATTGCGCCGGCATTCTAAAGGAAAGAGGATTTACGATATCTCCGGATGATACGAACGAACTGTCCGACGATTTGAGGATTGGGAGGTGACATCATGAAAAAATTATTTATTGTTTTGTTATTAATAACTGTCTCCATTTCAAATTTTTTTGCGATGGACGTACCTTACCTGGCGGGCAGGGTAAATGATTACGCATCGATACTAACCGATGAATTCAAATCCAAATTAACCGAGAAATTGTCGCAGCATGAGACGGCAACTTCAAACCAGATAGTCGTACTCACAATGTCGTCGCTGGAAGATGAAAACCTCGAGATGTTTGCGAATAAAGTTTTTGAAACATGGAAGATAGGACAAAAAGATAAGAATAACGGTGTACTGCTGCTTATCTCGATTAACGATAAAAAATTGCGAATCGAAGTTGGCTATGGACTCGAAGGAGCCTTACCGGACGCCGTTTGCAGCAGTATCATTAGAAATGAGATTGTGCCACAGTTCCGCAAGGCTGATTATGCCGCCGGAATAGATGCCGGAGTGAATTCGATTATTTCAGCAATTAAGGGCGAATATGTAAATGAAGAAAAGAATGAATTGGAAAAAATTGACGATTTCCAATCGATGGAATTTCCATACAACATTATTTTCGGAATTTTTATTGTTTCCTTCCTTAGCATCTTCGCAATCACATGGATTTTTTCGAAAGGATGCATGAGCTGGTTTTTATATATTTTCTTAATTCCGTTTTATGCGACCTTTCCGGTTTTCATTATTGGAGTTGTTCCCGGATTAACATTATTGGGGATATACATAGTAGGCTATCCTTTGATTAAAATAATTTTCGGTTCTAAATTTGGGCAAAATTTCCTTCAGACTAAATTTCCCAAGATATATAAGTCCTATCAGAGCGGAGTCAAATGGTCGTCCGGCAGTTCATCGGGCAGAAGTTGGTCATCGAGCGGCGGTCATTCAAGCAGTAGTTATTCGAGCGGCGGTGGTGGATTCTCCGGCGGTGGTGGAAGTTCCGGCGGAGGTGGCGCAAGCGGTTCGTGGTAAGTAAAGTACTATTTCATTATTAAAAAAGATTTTTACGAATGGAAACAATCCGGACTAAATGTTTTTCACTAATATTTGAGAGGAAATGATGTACAGAAAAATATCCGATTTTCAGAATGACTGGCAATACGAAGCCGAAGCTACTTTAAAATATTTACGCGTGCTAACCGACGATTCTCTAAACCAAAAAGTAAGCGAGGGTGGAAGAGACCTCGGATTTCTTGCGTGGCATCTTGCCGTAACAATTTATGAGATGCTGGGGCAAACTGGATTGCCGATACAAGCAAATCTCAATGAAAACGAAAGACCAACCAGTGTGGCGGAGATCTTAAAAGTTTATGAAGATGGATCTGCCAAAGTTACAGAGGTTGTAAATAGTAATTGGAAAGACGAAAACCTGGAAGATAAATTAAATATGTTCGGACAGGTATGGTCGAAAGCTGCTGTGCTAAAATCGTTGGTCAACCATCAAATCCATCACCGTGCACAAATGTCGGTATTGATGAGACAAGCCGGATTTAAGATTCCCGGTATTTATGGCCCGGCAAAAGAAGAATGGTCGCAATTCGGAATGCAAGCGCCAAAATAATTGACTATCCGTGATTCAACAAATATTGTTACTCCCATTACGTATATTTGTAGCGGAGCATTTTATTTTTTGATTTTTTGGAGAGACTTATGAGAAAATATTTTTTAAAACTCATCGCTTTTATTTTTTTAATTCCATGCGTATATAATGCCCAGGGCATCTCTCTCGGTCCCCAAATAGGGTATTATAAAACCGAAGGTGCGGATGAAGGTTCATTTATGTATGGTGGCGCTGTAAGGTTGAAATTATCATCGGGATTTGGTTTAGAGGGAAGTATTAACTACCGGCAAGAGGAATTTAATAATGGAACTGTCACCGTTAAAAGCTATCCGGTTATGGCTTCGTTGATGCTTTATCCGCTTCCCATCGTTTACGGAGTTGCCGGCGGTGGTTGGTATAATGTTACAGTTGATTATTCAGGTAATTTAGGATCATTTGAAGATGAGACTACTTCTGAGTTTGGCTGGCATGCTGGAGCCGGTGCGGAATTACCATTGGGAAATGCTGCCTTACTTTCCGGGGATATAAGATATGTATTCCTCCAATACCAATTTGATTCGCTTAAGCAATCTGTTGATTTATCAAGCGACTTTTTTGTTATAACTGTCGGGCTTTATTTCAAACTTTAGCTCCTGATCTGATAAACTAAAATGAAGATATTAAGTGAGCAATAGAACAGAAATATTCGAAATGTCTGCACGCACCTTCGCCGGACTCGAGGATTTGCTGGCAGAAGAATTAAATAATATTGGCGCACGAAATATAAAGTTAGTGAATCGGGCAGTTGCTTTTGAAGGCGACAAATCTCTGTTATACAGAGCTAACCTTAATCTTAGAACCTCGACAAGGATTCTAAAACCGTTAGAAGTATTTACCGTTGATAATCCGAGGTTTCTGCAAAAGAAAGTAATGGATATCGACTGGAGCGAATACATAACTCTTATGAATACTTTTGATGTTGATACCGTAATCAAATCAAGAAATTTTCAAAATCCCAAATTTGTCTCACAAAAAATTAAGGATGCAATTGCCGAACAGTTTAGAAAAAAGACCGGCAAGAGACCATTTGGTGATGCCGCAAATCCTACACTAAAAATTTTAGCCCATATACTTGATGACCAATGTACTATCTCGCTTGATTCTTCGGGCGAGCAACTAAATCATCGTGGATACCGCCAGGATTTTCATGACGGAATGATAAATGAAGTTCTCTGCGCAGGAATGATAATGACAACCGGCTGGGACAAGCAGAGTTGCTTTATCGATCCGCTTTGCGGTAACGGATCATTTCTCGTCGAATCAACAATGATGGCGAACAAAATTAGTCCCAACCTCAACAGAAAAGATTTTGCGTTCAAACATTGGAAGGATTACGACGATAGTTTATTCAATAAAATTCTTGAAGAAGAAAAGAAATTGCGTACCGAGTATCGCGGACACATTTGGGGTTCCGATATTATACCAACTTCAATCGTAGCCGCGAGGGGAAACATTAAGCGGGCGGGATTTGAAAATAAAATTGAAATCGGATTAAAATTGTTCGAGAAAAATAAACTTGAATCCACCACCGGACTTCTTATTCTTAACACATGCGAAAGAGACTCCGCTTCGAATAAAGAGCTGACATCATTTTATTCTACATTCAATCAAAAAGTAAAGCAGCAATTCAGTGGTTTTCACAAATGGGTAATTTCTTCGGATAAAGAATTTTTAACCCGCTATGGATTATCATCGGTCAAAGAAGTTGTTTTCTCTGTGGGGCAGAACAAAATTTATTTTAATAGAATTGCCGACATATAGTTTTAGAATCATTCGTAGTAAATAAAAAAAATATTCGGAGAAAAATTTTAGCTGATCTATTCGCGAACAGATCAGCTAAAAAAATATTTTTTCTATTTAATAATATCCAGCAGTTCAACTTCAAAAATAAGCATTGCATTAGGAGGAACTAAACTACCTCTTCCTTTTTCACCAAAGCCTAATGCCGGAGGAATAAATAATTGCCATTTTTCATTTAACTTCATTTGCGGCAAAGCTTCAGCCCATGCAGGTAAAAATCCGTTTACCGGAATTTTTACCGGTGATCCGTTTTTATATGTATCGTTAATAACAGTACCATCTAAAAGAAATCCCTTAAAATGTACTAAAACGGTATCCTGTGGTTTGGGAGATGGTCCGTTTGCTGATTGTAAAATTTTATATTGTAATCCGGAGGCAGTGCTAACAACACCTTGTTTATGGGAATTTTCCTCAGTGAATTTCTTCGCTTCCACTAAATTTTTCTGCGCTATCTCTACTTTGGCTTTCTCCATTTCTTTTTGGCGATTTTGCTGCCATTCTTGAATTACATTCTGTGCCTCAACCGTGGTCATCAACTGCACTGAATCAGTACCGTCGATTATACCCTGATACAGATAATCGAAATCCACATCAATGTTTTGTTGTTTAAATCCTTTCCCAATATCCATTCCGATAGCATAACTTACTTTTTGTTTTTCAGTTTCAAGATCGGATTTTTCCAATTTTTTATCTTTACTGCTGCACGCTGCTATTACTATTACAATCAAAAATAAAACGAAAGCTCTGATTTTCATTATATCCTCTAAATAACGTTTTTATGAATTATAGAATTAATGGGTGTCAAAGTTAGAGCTAAATATTCTCTTAGTCAAATTATCCATAAATAGATGAATTTTTACAGTTTCTTGAGTAATAAGCTTGATTTTTCTCTTTGGAACCGGATCAGTTTATTAAGCGGGATCGATGGTTTGTTTTGATGGACTATTGTAAAAGCAATGGCTTAGACTTCTTTTCAATCAATCCAGGTTTATGCGACAAACAAATAAAATATATTTGTAACCTCCTGTACGTGTTCCCATTTCGGAATAGTATGAGCAGCCAACTTTTGTTATTGCTACTCCTGACTTGTGCCAAAATTTCAAAAGTCAAAAAAAGCAGCGTTTATGAAGTAAATATTGCATAAATTTCGAAAAATGTCATACTAAGAGAAAAATTGGAAGCCCAAAATTGTGTTTTCAATTAGAAAAGTAAAAACTGCATCCAATCTTACAGCAGTCCAAATAGTATACTACAAGAACAGACGTGTAGTCGTTTCAAAACATATTGGCAGCGGAAAGACTACTCAAGAAGTAGAATCGCTCATTGAAAAAGCACAATCTTGGATATCAAGAAATTCCTTGCAAGAAGAAATGTTCCCCGAAGAATCCATTGACAAAGTTACTTTATCCGACATTCGATTTTTAGGAGTTACTCACAGATTTGCCTACCAACTGCTTGAAAGAGTTGCCCGCCGGTGTGGGTTTGATATAAAAGAAGATCGTTTTCTTTTTGATTTCGCTATAATGAGACTAATTGAACCAACATCAAAATTAAGAGCTATTACTTTACTTGAGCAATACTTTAACATTTCCTATTCTAAGCGAAGTGTCTACCGAACAATATTAAAATTGAAAAATAGAAAAGATGCCATAGAAACAATTGCCGTTAAGTGTGCAAAAGAAATGCTTGAAGAAGATTTGTCATTAGTATTGTATGATGTTACTACACTTTACTTTGAATCCTTTAA
>JAZDFC010000026.1:0-129935 GCA_043808235.1 bacterium | reverse complement strand
CATATTCTTATTCTTGTTCATAATCTTACTCTTCTTTTTTGTCTATCAATAGTCACGAAGGTTAGTTATTTTTGCCGGTAATTTTATTGGAGATAGTATGATCAGCAAAGAACTGCTCGATATTTTATGCTGCCCGGAATCCAAGGCGGATTTGGTGCTCGACGGAGATTTTCTCGTATCGGTCGATCCTACTACAAGGCGCCGTTACAAGATTGAAGATGATATACCGATCATGCTTATCGACGAATCCGAACAGCTTGATGTGGAAACGTGGAAAGAAATTATGAAGAAGCATAATAGAACTGTTTAAGCACCAAAAGATAAATAACAAACAATATCCAAATGCCAGGTCTTCGATAAATATCAGTGAACATAACATTTTGAAATTACTTAATCTGTTCAATTTGGGATTTTGAAAATTGGTTTTTGTTTGTTGTTTGCTTTTTGGTATTTGAGATTTATAGAAATATTCACCACCAATAATTAATTTCGAAAACTATGATAATAAAAACTGATCCATCCGAATTCCAGAACTATTTAGTTGACGCTTCTAACGTGCGCGGCAACTGCGACGCTGTGTGTTTTCCCGAAACCGAAGACGAGATTGTTGAGATTATCAAAGAAGCTAACGAGAAAAAAATTCAAGTAACAATTTCGGGTAACGGAACCGGACTAACCGGCGGAAGAACCCCGAACGGAGGAATTGTTATTGCCACCGATAAGTTGAACAAAGTTCTCGAAATTAATTCTGACGAAAAATATGCCCTCGTAGAGACCGGTGTTATCCTCGAGGAATTTCAGAAGATTGTTGATGAAAAGAATTTGTTATATCCGCCTGATCCGACGGAAAGAAATTGTTTTCTCGGCGCCACAATCGCAACAAACGCATCCGGCGCGAAGAGTTTTAAATATGGCGCAACCCGCGCATTTGTTGACGGACTGCGGATTGTTCTTCCCGACGGCGAAGTAATTTATCTTGAGAGAAACAAGAATTTTGTAACCGATTCGAAAGTAGTTATTCGCTCCGAATCCGGGAAAGATATTTTAATTGAAATGCCCGAATACAAAACTCCCGATCTAAAAAACTCCGCCGGTTATTACAATAAATCCGGAATGGATATTATCGATTTGTTCATCGGATGCGAAGGCACACTGGGAATTATCACGCAAGCAAAATTAAGATTGATCGCTAAACCGGATGATGTTTTATCGAGCGTTGTATTTTTCAAGGAAGAACAGAACGCTCTCGACTTTATTTCCAAAGCAAGAACATTGACGCAGCATAAACCGGATGAATCAACATTGATTGATGCGCTGGGATTAGAGTTTTTCGATGAGAAATCGTTGCGATTTTTATCAACGGATTTCCCGAATATTCCACTGTATGCAAAAGCAGCTGTATGGTTTGAACAGGAAATAACCGGCGATAGCCAGGAGACATTGTTCGAAGCATGGATTGAATTGATTTCCGAATTCAACGGCGACGACGAAAATTCGTGGTTTGCTTTCAACGAAAAGGAACGGGAGAAATTCAAAGACTTTCGGCATTCCGTTTCGTACAAGGTGAATGAATTTATCAGCAGCCGGAATCTTACAAAAGTCGGAACGGATTTCGCGGTTCCACATACTTCTTTCAATGAATTTTACTACTACGCGAAAAGTAAAGTGGAAGAAGCAAATATAAATTATCTTGCATACGGACATTTCGGCGATTCGCATATTCATCTAAATATGCTGCCCGAAGACAAAGATCAATTTGTGAAAGCAAAGGAAATATACTTGCATCTCTGCGAAAGAGTAATTGAATTGAATGGAACAATTTCTGCCGAACATGGTATAGGGAAATTGAAAAGAGACTATTTATTAAAAATGTACGGCGAAGAGAATATTAAGAAAATGGCTTCGATTAAAAAATCGTTGGATCCGAATCTAATTTTAAACATCGGCAACATGATTGACCCGGTTTATCTGAAATAATGAAAGACATTCCTAAAATGAAAAGCTTATTTATAGCTGCGCTTTTTTTAGTTATCACAATTAATCTTTCCGCGCAGAACAATTCACTCAATGAAACGAGGTATAAATCCGCGCAAAGTTTGGAGCGCGTGGGGCAATATGAAAAAGCGAAAGCAGTTTATTTCGATTTGGTAAATATAGAACCGGGCAATCCAATGTATGCCGAATCATTAAATAAAATGTACATCCAACTAAAACAATATCACGAGTCAATCTCATTTCTCGAAAACCGCCTAAAACTGTATCCTCAGGATATTAGTCTTTATGGTTTACTTGGAATAACATATTATTTAACGGATAAGAGAGATATGGCTTACGAGATTTGGGACAGCGCATTATCTTTAATTCCATCTCAGCCTTCCAATTACAAATTAATTGCCAGTTATGTTATCGAGTGCCGCGATTTTGAAAAAGCGCTTGAAATCCTTAACCTTGGTAAAAAGCAAACACACGATGCCCGGATATATGCCTACGATTTAGCCAACCTTTATTCATTAACAATGGAATTTGGGAAGGCTGCCGAAGAGTTTTGTTCGCTTCTTGTTTCATCACCGGAACAGATTAACCTTGTTAAAAACCGGATGAACGGTTACTTGAGCAGGCATAGCGCCGCTAATCAATCGCTTGAAGTCATCCGGAAATATGCTGAAGATAAAGACCTCCCGGTTTATTGGGATTTGCTAAATTATGTTTATATGCAGATCGGCGAGTACGCAAATGCTTTCGAAGCTGTTAAAAAATTCGATGCAAAATCTTCGAAGAACGGCGCGCAGTTATTTACCTTTGCGCAGCTTGCTATGCGCAGTAATCAATACGAAATTGCGACTGAGGCTTATAATTTACTTTTCGATAAATATCCGGCTTCTCCTTTTATTTTTCAAGCAAAAATAAATTACGTAAACGGACTTGAAGAGATTCTGAATAATAAAATTGCCGGTCCCGATAAATCATGGAAACCGTTTAACGAAAATGATACAACATGGGTAAACGAATATGAGACCGTAATCGGGTCATACACGCGGTTGGTTACTGAAGCGAATCAGGCTGATATTAAAGCCACCGCTAAAATGAGAATCGGAAGCATATTTTTTGAAAGGCTAAACCGGATAAACGAGGCAGAAAAAATCTTCAACGAAGTTATAAATAACTACCCAATTACGCAGGCTGCCTCAGTATGCAATCAAAAGTTGGGTCAAATTTATCTTCAGAAAGGGGATAAAGATAAAGCCACAGTTTATTTTCAAAAAGTTATTTCAAATAAACGCAGTGAACCGGAACTTCAAAATTATGCGAAGTTTAAGTTAGCCCAGATAAATTTTTGGCAGGGAAATTATCCGGCTGCATTAATCGGACTGGCTAATGTGACGGCGGATCTATCCGATGACAATGCAAACAATGCACTCGAACTCGCCATGATAATCAGTACTTTCAAAAATGATTCGCTCAATCTGTCGTCTTTTGCAGAAGCTGAATTCCTCGTCGAACAGAAAAATTATTCCGATGCAATTGCGATATATAAAACTCTATCTGAAGATAAGAACCTATTCATTCTTAACAGCCTTTCCAAATTTAAAATGGCTCAAATGGACATCGCTTTGAATAATTATTCCAGCGCAATTGCAATCCTTGAAAAAATATCGAACGATGAAGAAAACAAATTATACTCGGATAAAGCACTGTTTTTACTTGGGAACACATACCGTTTTGGGATAAAAGATTTATCAAAAGCAAATGAGGCTTATAAAAAATTTCTTGAAAAATTCCCCAACTCGTTATATTTTGATAAAGTACGTGAATCGATAAATGTTATAAATACGGAAGTGAACAAACCTATATGAATGAAACAAGGAAAAAATCCATTAAATGCTCTTTTTGCGGAAGAGAGGCCGTAGAAGTTACAAGCATGGTCGCCGGACCAGATGTTTATATTTGCGATATTTGCATCAAAACCAGCGTTGACATATTAAAAAACAACCTCGCTGCTTATAATAAAAAATCCTCAAATTACGGTTCGCTAACTCCGGACATGATTAAGAAAAGTCTGGATGAATATGTAATTGGTCAGGATAAAGCGAAGAAAGTTCTTTCGGTAGCAGTTTACAATCATTATAAAAGAATAAACACCACTACTTCATTCGTAGAACTTGACGATGTTGAAATAGAAAAAAGCAACATACTTCTCATCGGTCCGACCGGTGTGGGAAAAACATTGGTCGCACAAACGCTTGCAAAAATTCTTGACGTGCCGTTTGCCATTGCCGATGCAACAACATTAACCGAAGCCGGTTATGTAGGCGACGATGTTGAAACAGTTCTTGTTCGTCTTTTGCAGGCGGCTGATTACAATCTCGAAAAAGCGCAGAAGGGAATTGTGTATATCGATGAGATTGATAAAATTGCCCGTAAGAGCGAAAGTGTTTCGATAACACGTGACGTTTCAGGCGAAGGCGTTCAGCAGGCGTTATTAAAAATTTTAGAGGGAACCATTGCAGGCGTTCCACCGCGCGGCGGAAGAAAGCATCCCGAACAAAGCTTGATTAATGTAAACACGAAAAACATTCTATTCATTTGCGGCGGCGCTTTTGACGGCATAGAGCCGATTATTGCCTCGCGTATTAATAAAAACAGAATGGGATTTGGATCCGAGATTTCCGAACACGATGAAGTTTCGAATGACGATTTGATACAGCTTGTTTTACCCGAAGATTTATTGAAGTACGGTTTAATACCCGAATTGATTGGTCGGTTACCGGTTGCAGCTCCGCTTCATTCGCTTAACGAAAAAGCTATGAAGGATATTCTCACCAAACCGAAGAACGCAATAGTCAAACAGTTCAAAAAACTGTTTATGATGGAAGGTGTTGAATTGGAATTCGAGAACTCCGCTCTCGACTCCATCGTAAAAACTGCTATCAAAAGGAAAACAGGCGCGCGAGCGCTGCGTTCTATTGTAGAGGGAATTTTACTAAACATTATGTACGAACTCCCCACAATGGAAAACATTGATAAGTGTTTGATTACGAAAGACACTGCTGAAAAAGGCGCGCGACCAATTTACGTTGAGTCCGATAGAAAATCCGCATAACCTCATCTTTTAAAATTATAAACCCGGCATCGTAATGAAACCGGGTTTAAAAATTCCTCAATAATTTATTAATCAATCATCATTGTATCGGGGTTTTTCAATCTGCCTTGTTGGAATTTTCTTTCCGAACTTTCTGAACAATATCGAGGATCGTACTAATTTTAGGAATATGCGATTCATCTAAGTAATTGACTTCATGAGGAGAAAATGAACTATCAAGAAATTCTTCAACAGGAATACGCGATTGCCAGCATCTTCTGATTGAAGTACAGGGTAATTGCTGTTGTTCCTGCCTGCAATATCTAAATTGTAAATGATGACCGAGCTTCCTGCAATAAATTTCTTGCCCGTCGTAATTTTGGATTTCGGTTTTATCTTCTACCATTTTCCTGTTTTGTTAATTGCGGGTTTCGGTAAATCTTTAATTGCGGCGAGAGAGCTTGCCATATCTTCTTCGTGAAGAACATGATTCGTCAATTCACCCGCAAAGAATTTGTCATAACCGGAAAGATCCATTAAACCGTGTCCACTAAGATTGAAAAGAATAACTTTTTCCTTTCCTTCTTCTTTTGCTTTCTTAGCTTCCTGGATTGCCGCGGCAACGGCATGACTTGTTTCGGGTGCAATGATTATACCTTCCGTCCTTGCGAATAAAACGGCTGCATCGTAGCACTCGATCTGTGGAATTGCTCTCGGCGCAAGCAGGCCTTCAACAATTGCCTGGCTTACCAAAGGAGCCATGCCGTGATAACGTAAACCTCCCGCGTGAATCGGGGGTGGAATGAAATCATGACCCAATGAGTGCATCGGTAAAAGTGGCGTCATCTTTGCTGTGTCTCCGTGATCATAAGCAAAAGGTGCGCGTGTCATAGTCGGGCACGATGTAGGTTCAACCGGAATAATATCCATTTGTGCGCCGTTAATCTTATCGAGGACAAACGGAAATGCCAGTCCCGCAAAATTGCTTCCGCCGCCTGCACAACCGATTACCACATCCACTTTATCTTCATTTATCTTCTTAAGTTGTTTCTTTGCTTCCAATCCTATAATTGTTTGATGCAACATTACGTGATTCAAAACGCTTCCCAACGAGTAACGTGTTTGTCCTGTCGGATCAGTCACAGCAGCTTCAATTGCTTCGCTTATAGCAATGCCCAAGCTTCCCGGTGTATCGGGATATTTCGCCAGGATGTCTCTGCCTGCCTGAGTCTCATTGCTTGGTGAGGCTATGCAGTTTCCACCCCAGGTTTGCATCATGCTTTTTCTAAACGGTTTTTGATCAAAACTGATTCTTACCATAAAGATTTTACATTCGAGTCCAAGAAGTGCGCATGCAAATGACAATGCGCTTCCCCATTGTCCTGCGCCGGTTTCGGTCGTCAATTTTTTAATCCCGAACTGTTTATTGTACCAGGCTTGGGGTACAGCGGTATTGGGCTTATGGCTTCCTGCCGGCGAAAGGCTTTCATTTTTATAATAAATTTTTGCAGGGGTTCCTAAGGCTTTCTCAAGTAAAGTTGCACGATGCAAAGGAGACGGTCTCCATCGGTATAAAATTTCCAGCACTTCTTCAGGAATATCGATCCATCTTTCCTGACTCATTTCTTGCTCAATCAGGTTCATCGGGAAAACCGGTGCAAGCATATCCGGCGAAATTGGGTTTCCATCAGGTCCGAGTGGCGGCAGCATTGGTGAAGGCAGATCGGCCGCTAAATTATACCATTGCCTTGGAATTTCATCTTCATTTAATACCACACGAATTGGCATATTTCCTCCATTAATTGATAAATTATTTTTATAGTTTTTTCAAAAATCGCCTCAGTACCGAGTTTTTCTTTTTTAATTCTTTAGAGCCACGCGTAATTTTACATAGACTGAGATGTAAATCGCGGGCAATTTTCCGCTGTGATTCTCCTTGATCCAGCCTTTTCACAAGTTCCCAGCGGTTACCGATATCTTTTAATTCATTTAATGTAAGAATGCTTTCAAAAAAAAACACGATTTCTTTCGGGCCTTTTGTTAACGCTAATAATTTCGATACTTCCTTAATGTTTTTATTCACGATAGTGTTTCTATTAATAGTAACAGCAAAAATACACGAAGCGCTCCCTAAAATCAAATGAATGAGATACAATTTATTTTAGGTTTACTGAAGTGTAATAAACGGTTCCATGTTTCCCCCAAAACAAAGAGGGAAAAGCGATTTTCGGAAAATTTATCGGAGATCTGCGGCTAACTATAGTATTGGCACTCAAGTTTTTGTTTTTTGTGTCAAGATATTTTTCTCGAAAGCCTTCGGGATTCCATCTTCCATTTTCCATTTTCCATTTTCCATTTTCCATCATACATTGCGGCTTGCCGCGCTATGCAATCCGCATTTTCTTTAATGCCAGTCCTATTGCGGTCTCGATTGAATATTCCTTGGATAAAAATTCAAGTACAAGATTATAAAATTTCTTTCTACTTAAAAGTGGTATCCGCTTTCCGTAAAAATAGCCGGCAAGTTCAATAAATGTTTTCATGATAAATATTTTTTTTGTTCTGTATTAATAATCGAAGAAAATTCATAGAAGTTAATAAGCGATCAAGGCAATGAGTATTAGCCCTAAAAATATTACGGTATTCACCTTAAAAATCAAAAAGTATTTTTAAAATATTACAATGAAAAAATAGAACCAATTTTCGAATTATGAAACAGATTATAAAAATAATTTTGCATCATGTGATCTTACGCTTCAACCATCTAAGAAAATCCAGTACCGATATTAATTCCGTCCACATTATTTACCGTTTTGGATAATATAATTGTTGAGTTTAAACTGGACGAATCTTAGTTTTACCGCTGAAAGTTACTTCAAATGAATGGCTGATTCTTAAATAAAATAGCACCTCAATGAAGATTGGATTTATCAGCGATATCCACGAAGATATTCACAGTTTGGAAAATGCTCTAAGAGTGTTAACTATACATAATTGCGATCGAATTGTTTGCCTTGGCGACATTGTGGGATTCACAATTCCTTTCTATCGTTACATTGAAACAAGGAATGCCGAAGAGTGTATCCGTATGGTAAAAGAAAATTGCTCATCCGTTGTTATAGGCAACCACGACTTATATGCAATAAAGAAAATACCATTTTATTCTGCCGGATTTAATTATGGTTCAAATTGGTATGAGCTGGATTATGACGTTCGCGCAAAAAAATCGCGGAATAAAATCTGGCTTTATGAGGACAACGAACTTACTTCCAAACTTGGCGAATCGGCAAAAGAATACTTATCGAAGCTAAACGAAATTGAAGTGATGGAGATTGATGAAAAGAAATTTTTCCTCTCGCATTTCTGCTACCCGGATTTTTCAGGCTCGTCAATTCACTTTCCCGGTGAGGCTTTTCATTTGAAAAAACATTTTGAATTTATTAGCACAAGAGATTGCAAGCTCAGTTTTTCAGGGCACGGTCATCCAGAAGGCGCATTAGTTGTGAATGATGAGAAAATTTCATCCGTTGGTTTTGGTCATCATAAATTATCCGACGATTTCCGGTGGATTGTTACTCCTTGCGTGGCACGAACTACAAGAGAAAACGGAGTGATGATTTTTGATACAGCTAATTTTCTCATTGATGTAATTTCGTTGAAAGAGATGCACAAATAAAAAATTTGAAAATAATTTCGTGAGTATGAATAATGGAATCCCGGCATTCATTCAAAAATAATTTACATTACTTAAAAATTCTCCTCCCAACCTTCATTACAATCTCGTTGTTTATCATTGCGCTTTTTGTAATTGTAATTCCTCAATTCGAGAATATAATTATTGACCGGAAGCGGGAGATGATTCACGAGCTGACAAACACTGCCGTAAGTATGATTGACAAATGGCACAAGCTTGAAATAGCCGGTGAAAAAAGCAGAACCGAAGCACAGGAATCGGCAATCAGTCAAATTAGAGGATTGAGATACGGTGATGAATTGAAAGACTATTTTTGGATTACGGATATGCATCCAACAATGATTGTACATCCTTATCGGCCGGATTTAGATGCAAAAGATTTGTCGGGTTTTAAAGACTCCCATGGGAAAAAATTATTTGTTGAAATGTGCGACACTGTGAGAAGGAGCGGTGAGGGATATGTGGATTATACCTGGCAGTGGAAAGATGATTCTACGAAAATTGTACCAAAGTTATCCCACGTAAAGGAATTTAAACCTTGGGGCTGGATAATCGGGACAGGGATATATATTGAAGATGTTAAAGAAGAGATAGCCTCATTGGAACAAAAAGTTATAACAATTTCAATAGTCATTTCGATTATCAGCGCTATCCTTTTATTGTACATTGCTTTTCAAAATTTACGGAGCGAGAGACTGAGAAAAGTAGCCGAGGACGAGTTACGGGAATCACGCGAAAAATACAAAATGCTTGTCGAGACCTCGGGCGAGGGTTTGATCATGATTCTTGAAAATCGTCAAGTATATTTTAATAAAACTCTTTATTCAATTCTTGATTATAAGGAAATGAATCGCGAGTTACATCTAGAGGATGTTTTCCCGAAATATCCCGAATCAAAAATATTTGAATTCGCGAATTTCAAAAAAATTAATCACGACGAATCAAATGTTGAACAGGTTGAGACAAAACTGAGAAAACAAAACGGCGAATTTCTAGATGTATTGTTAATTATATCGCCCATCTCCCTAATGAATAATGACGGTGTAATTCTTAGCGTAAAAGATATCAGCCTTCATAAAGAAATTGAAGAAGAATTGGATTACAGTAAGGAGAAATATCTTGCCTTAACCAATCAGCTAACCATCGGGGTTTTCAGGGTAACACCGGATAAAAATTTATTCTTCACAGAAATTAATCCCGCAATGTTAAATTTACTCGGGGTAGCAGGCAGGGAGGAACTTCTCTCTGTTTCCCTATCGCATTTCTGTGAAAATTCCGACGAAGGAGAAAATTTAGTTACCGAGTTGATGACAAACGAATTTATTAAAAACCGAATTGTGCAGATAAAGCAAGGCAGCGGTAAAAAAATTGCAGCTTCGATTTCGGCTGTACTCGTAAAAAATTCCGATGGCAATTATTTATCCATCGACGGGATAATGGAAGACATTACAGAGCAACGTAAAACCGATAAAGATAAAGAGGAATTGATTTCAAATTTACAGACATCGGTTTTTATGCTCAACCAAACGATTAAGCCGTTTATTAAAATGCTTCCGTGGTGTAATATTAAGGATACCATAACAGACGCTGTTACAAAAATGACAGCTGCAAACAGCAGCGCAATTCTTGTTAAAGGAACCGACGATGAAGAAATAGGAATTATCACCGACTCCGATATTCGCGAGCGGGTTGTTTTAAAGACGGCAGATTTAAAGGCGCCGGTTTATTCATTCATGACCTCTCCGCTGACTTCGATTAATGTTTCATCAACCGTTTACGATGCTCTGATAGAATTTCGCAAAAATAAATTGAGCCAGATTATTGTAAAGGATTTCAATAACAAAGCGGCGGGAGTTCTTTTTGCAGATGATATTTTCAACGCATCAAATACCAATTATCTTTTCTTAATTCAAAACATTGAAAGCTCGGATTCGGTTAAACTGATTACAGAATGCCGCAATCAGTTACTTCTATTAATAAAAGGATTAATTGAATCCGATACAAGTGTCCGGAGTGTAACAAAAATCATTTCCATGATATCGGATTCCGTTACAAAGCGGATTATTGAACTTGCCATTAATGAATTTGGTACGCCGCCGGTTAAATTCACATTCCTTACAATGGGAAGCGAAGGAAGAGAAGAACAGACATTATCAACCGATCAGGACAATGCTATTATATATGAAGATGTTTTGCCCGACCGGGAGAAAGAAACCCAAGAGTATTTTCTAAAGTTGGGAAACAGAATTTCGGATGATTTGAATTCCGCCGGTTACCGCTATTGCAAGGGCAACATAATGGCAAAAAATATAAAGTGGTGCCAACCGTTTTCGGATTGGAAAAAATATTTTACCGATTGGATTACCACCTCGGATCCGCAGGATTTGCTTGACGTAAAAATATTTTTCGATTTCAGAAATGTTTACGGAGACGGGCAGCTTTCGTCGCGGCTCAAAGAACATGTTGATAAAGTAACGGGCGGTTACAGTGTGTTTTTTGTATACCTTTCCGAAAGTTTGTTGCAGACGGAAATACCGGATGGCATGCTAAAATTAAAAGCACCTCTCGATATTAAATTGGCTTTGCTTCCGATAGTAGATTTTGCTCGCCTTTATGGGCTTAAACACAAATTGAACACATCCAATACATTCGAAAGATTGGAACAGCTAAGCGAAAAGGAAGTTATCTCAAAGACGGCATATAATAATATTATTTACTCGTATAATTTTTTGATGCAGTATAGGTTAAAACATCAGGTTGAATGCTTGATGAATAATGTACCGGTTGATAATATTATCAATTCTCAAAATATATCAGAACTCGATAACACAATATTAAAAAAAATATTTAGTTTGCTTGAGGAGTATAAAAATAAAATCCGACTGGATTTTAAAGGCTCACTCGCACGATAAAAAACTTTGATAAATGTTTTGAATTTAAGCGCGGCAAATCAAAATAGTCTTTTGATTTAGAATAAAAATAATTTATCTTGCACGTAGTAGAAGACAGCATCGTCTTCTTTTTCTATGCAAAAAACAAATTGTTCTTTCTATAACCACTTCTCAAAAGGAGAATGCCTATGAGTATCAAAGCAGAACGTGTTCGGGAAATTATTGAATCGGAAAAATTCAAAAATCTGGTTAAAAAAAGATTAAAATTTTCTATTACACTCACCATCTTAATGCTATTTGTTTATTTCGGCTTTATCCTGTCAATTGCATTTTTTAAAGAATTCCTTTCCATCAAAATCGGCGAACATATGACACTCGGATTACCTATTGGATTAGGTATCATAATATTTGCATGGATTATAACGGGTGTTTATACGCGCTGGGCTAACCAAAAATATGATAAGTCCGTAAGAGAGTTGCGAAACGACATCTTACAAAACTAATTCCCTGTAATTCATTTACTAATATCCAACAATTTATTAGGAGAACTATATTTGGATACAATAGAAACAACAATTGGACAGGTAAATGTTGCTTCGATAATAATTTTCTTTGTATTCGTTGCGATAACATTAGCCATTACATACTGGGCTGCAAAAAAAACAAAAACCACTTCCGAATTTTATGCTGCTGATAGAAGTATTTCCGGGTTTCAAAATGGTTTAGCTTTATCCGGCGATTATATGAGCGCCGCTTCTTTTCTTGGTATTGCCGGAATGGTTTCCCTTAAAGGTTACGACGGTCTTATCTATTCAATAGGATTTTTAGTAGGCTGGCCGTTAGTGATGTTTCTTATTGCCGAGCCTTTAAGAAATCTGGGAAAATTTACTTTTGCTGATGTCGTAGCCTACCGTTTAAAACAAAAACCGGTTCGAATAGCATCTTCAATCGGTTCGTTAATGACGATAGTTTTTTACCTTATTGCTCAGATGGTAGGAGCCGGTTCTCTTATCACCACATTATTTGGATTGCCGTACGAAGGCGCAGTTTTGTTGGTCGGTTTGGTGATGATCACTTATGTTCTGTTCGGTGGAATGCTTGCGACTACATGGGTACAAATTATTAAGGCTGTACTTTTACTCGGTGGCGCAACCTTACTTGTAATTATGACCTTATCACATTTTGGCATGAATCCCGTAACTCTATTCGAACAAGCTGCAATAAAATATTCCGACACCGTTTTACAACCTGGCGGATTCGTAAAAAATCCATGGGATGCAATATCATTGGGACTTGCTCTCATACTTGGTACTGCCGGGTTACCACATATCCTGATGCGATTCTTTACTGTTCCCGATGCAAAGCAGGCAAGAAAATCTGTTTTTGTTGCCACCGGATTCATCGGATATTTTTACATACTTACCTTTGTAATTGGATTTGGAGCGATGGTTTTAGTCGGGCAAGATGTAGTCAGTAGCTTTGATAAAGGCGGAAACATGGCGGCTCTATTACTTGCGGAGTCCGTCGGTGGTCAGTTCTTCCTTGGATTTATTGCCGCTGTTGCATTCGCGACAATTTTGGCTGTGGTTGCAGGACTTACACTTTCCGGTGCCTCTACTTTATCGCACGATCTTTATGTTAATGTTTTCAAGAAAGGGAAGGCTGATGAAGCCGGTGAAGTTAAAGTAGCCAGACTTTCCACAGTGGTCATCGGAATATTAGCAATATCGCTTGGATTAATATTTAAAGGTCAAAATGTTGCATTCATGGTTGGATTGGCTTTTGCGATTGCGGCAAGCGCGAATTTCCCTTCGCTTTTATTATCTATACTCTGGAAAAAATTTACAACTAAAGGAGCTGTGTACAGTATTGTTACCGGTGCGGGATTAGCTATTATCCTTATAATTTTAAGCCCGACTGTCTGGGTGGATATATTTAAAAACGAAACGGCTATTTTCCCTCTTAAAAATCCGGCCTTGATTTCAATGAGCGCTTCGTTTATTGCCGGTATTATTGCATCATTGCTTAGCACTGAGAAAGATGCTGAAATTAAATTTGAAGATGAAAAGCTACGCACTTATCTTGGTATCGGTGCGGAATAATTTAATTAATTTATTTTAAAGCATAACTGAGATTAACTATGCGAAAAAAAATACTCGTTCTATTTTTCTTTTGTAGTCTTGTGCTTTTTGCACAAACCGAAAAATCCGATTTCGGAATTTCATTTTCGGGATTTGTAAAAACCGACGCGTTTTTTGATTCCCGTGCAAATACGGTTTTAAGAGAAGGACACTTTCTTTTATATCCTTTACCTGAAAAACTTGACGCGAACGGTAAAGATTTAAATGCAGAACCCAGCTTTAATATGATATCAATTCAAACCCGGCTGACAGGAAAAATAACGGGCCCCGATGCATTCGGGGCAAAAACATCCGGAATGATTGAGGGAGAATTTTTTGGAACCTCGGATGCAGATGTTAACGGTTTCCGTCTGCGACATGCATTTGTAAAACTTGATTGGGAAAAAGTGTCGCTGTTAGTTGGACAAACCTGGCATCCGATGTTTGTTGCAGAAATGTTCCCCGGTGTTGTGTCTTTTAATACCGGCGCACCATTCCAGCCTTTTTCCAGGAATCCGCAAATTAGATTCTCCTACTCTGTGAATGATTTAAAATTTATTGCCGTTGCGGCCGCACAGCGCGATTTTACGAGCAGCGGACCGGACAACTTAGGAAGTACATATCTCCGCAATTCAGTTTTGCCAAATCTTCACGGACAAGTTCAATATTCTACCGGTGGACATTTATTTGGTGTTGGCGTTGACTATAAAAAAATCAGACCAAGAATTGTGACTACAAAAAATATCGAAACCGATGAATCCGTTTCCGGTGTTTCTATTATAGGATATGCGAAGCTAAACCTTGACCCTGTTACGATTAAAATGGAAGGAGTGCTTGGAGAAAATCTTTCCGATTTGTTGCAGCTTGGTGGTTACGCTGTAAAATCACTTGATTCGACGAGTGGTGTTGAAACCTATACTACGCTAAGCTCCTTTTCCGTTTGGGGAGATATTTCCACTGGCAAAGAAATTGAGTTTGGTCTCTTTGCCGGATACTCAAAAAACAACGGGGCAAAAGATCCGATTGTTGGTACTTACTATGGGAGAGGTTCGAACATTGATAATCTACTTCGCGTCTCTCCACGGGTTCAATTCAACAGCGGTAAAACAAGAATTTCGACCGAGATTGAATTTACTTCAGCCGGCTATGGAACGCCAAATAATTTAGAAAAAGGTAAGATCGAAAACATTAAAACGGTGTCAAATATACGTGTACTGCTTGCAGTATTTTATTTCTTTTAATCATTTCTTTTCATCTCACGGACTCATCAGATATTTTGGTGAGTCCGTTTCTCATTCCAAACTCTTAAATTTAATCCTATTCGGTAGGGAAGATATAATTAAGTATCGCTGTAAATATTTTGTATACTGCTTCAATGAAGCTTTAAGGCAGACGATCTTGAATCCAAAATTTTCAATCACTTCAGTTCCCCATCAAATCGCTAATAAAATTCATATTTGGAGAATGAGCGCTGCCCATAATTATTTTTATTACAGCTGTTAACGGGACGGAAATTATCATCCCGACAATTCCCCATATATAACCCCACAGCAACAACGAAAGCAAAATCACAAGCGGATTTAAACCAAGCTTATTCCCGAAAATTTTGGGTTCGATTATGTTACCCATAATGTTTTGAACTACGGTAACAATGGCTGCAAACAGCAAAGCATACCCAACCGATTCGTATTGTACCAAGACCATCAATGTAGGGAATAGCACCGAGATGACACTCCCGATATTGGGAATAAAATTCAGCATGAAAGCGATTACTACCCACACAATTAAAAAATCAACACCGAAAATCAACAGGATTATTCCCATGATGAAAGACATTACAAGATTTATTAAAAACTTTGTTGCAATATACTTTTGAATTTGCTCGGTTATTTCTTTGAATGTTTTTTCGATCTTGATTTCCCGTTCCGCTCTAATCTGCTGCACTTCCTCGTCTATTTCAATTGAATTATCCAACTCCAATTCGAGATTGCGGTGTTTAACTTCCTTTCTAATTTGCTTGATTGATTGTTTTATGTTGCGCTCAATGTACCTTCTTTTAATTACATCAACAAGCCTTGCATGTCCGCTGCACACAAATATGTAGAAAAATATTACGAACACCGATGTTGAAACGATTGAGAGGGTTGATGAAAAGAAACCTTCAGCAATACCGCCGTAGTTAATCCCTTTTAATACTTCGGTAAGTTTAAAATTCGTAAAAAGAGGATCTTTTATTCCGAGAGAGAACGCAGCGCTGCTAACTATATTGTTCAGCTTTTCTTCGTAAACCGGCATCTGTGTACCGAGTTCACCGAACGACGTTAGTATAATCCGTGTAGTTCCCCAAAATATAATTCCAATAACTAAAAGGTCGAGTATTATTGCAACTGCATACGGCGTTTTGAACTTCGTAAGCAAATTATTTAGCGGGGCAAACACATAAAACAGCAGATATGCAATTACAAGCGGAATACAAATATGCTGAAGTTCCTTTAATACGATAAAGATTACAACCAGACCAACTACGCTGATGAAGAAATTAATTACGGGATCGATTGATGTTTTTTTCATACTCAAGACATGATTTTTTATGAAATAAAAATATCAATATTATTTCTTATATCGAATTCATTTTTCTAATTTTTGACACTAATATTTCAAGGAAACACCAATGACCACAAAATGCCTTCATTCGAGACAATTATTTTTTGCTATAATTCTTTGTTCAATAATTAGTTTCATCGCCCCAAATTTTATCTTACCACAGAACTCCTCTGTCCAACATACATCGTGGAGTTACAATGTCCCAATTTACGAAGTTAATCTCCGGCAATTTACCGAAGAGGGCACAATTAAAGCTTTTGAAAAACATCTCCCTCGCCTTAAAGAACTTGGTGTAGGTATTCTCTGGTTCATGCCGATAAATCCAATCGGCGAATTAAATAGGAAAGGCTCGCTTGGCAGTTATTACTCCGTTAAAGACTATAAAGCATTAAACTCTGAATTCGGTACTCTCGAAGATTTTAAATCGCTGGTTAAAAAAATTCACGATATGGGAATGTACGTTATCATCGATTGGGTGGCAAATCATTCTGCGTGGGATAATGTATGGAAAGAGCGACATCCGGAATTTTATAACAAAAACGAGGGTGGCAACTATCTGCCTCCCGAAGGAACTGATTGGAGCGACGTTATCGATTTTAACTACGACAACAAATTGCTTTGGGAATACATGCTCGATGCATTGCGCTATTGGATTATTGAGTGTGATATCGACGGCTACCGGTGCGATGTTGCCGCTATGCTGCCAATCGAATTTTGGAATTATGCACGACCTGAACTCGAAAAATTAAAACCGGTTTTTATGCTTGCAGAGGCGCACGAAGTTGAACTACACGAAAAAGCGTTTGATATGACTTACAACTGGGAATTGAAAGATATAATGAACAGAATTGCCCAAGAGAAAAACGAGGCAAAAGATTTATACGCACATATTGAAGAAGAAAAAACTCAGTATCCTGCCGATGCATTCAGAATGACGTTTACATCCAATCACGATGAAAATACATGGAGTGGAACCGAGTTTGAACGGCTTGGCGATGCCGCAGAAGTATTTGCAGTGCTTTCCGCTACTTTAAAGGGAATGCCTCTTGTTTACAGTGGACAGGAAGCCGGTTGGACTAAACGTATCCGCTTCTTCGATAAAGATACAATTATTTGGACGGATTCTAAATTCGCAAAATTATATACCGAACTTTTCAAATTAAAAAAGAAAAATAAAGCGCTGCTAAATGGATGCGCAGGCGGTAATGTGATTCCAATTCATGTTGAGAATAATTCCGTATTTGCTTTTTTCCGCGAAAGAGATGGCGATAAGATTTTGGTGATAATGAATTTATCTCCCGAAGCCAATAAATTCGTAATAGAAGATAAAAACATCGAAGGAGTATATCACTTATTCGGAACTAACGAAAGTATCAGTCACTCCAGCAAAGAAATATTTAAAATGGATCCCTGGAGTTATAAAATTTTATACCGCTTAACGGATAGATAGAATTACTGTCTGTTCAAGAGTTATTATGGAAATTGTAGCATTGATTGATCTAACTCATAAATACTGGTGGCATGTTATTACACCCCATTGTCGGGTTAAAATATTGCGTTTTTTTTCGATAATATGATACGGCTTAGTATCTTTGAAGAGAGAAATCTCCAAAAGAAAATATTTCTATATTTTTGAATTACTATTTAGTCAATCAAGGGGATTAAAATGTTAGTCCGGCAAAAGGAATTTGAACTTCTGAACGCCCTGTTCGAGGATTCGCCCGATCATATTTATTTTAAAGATGCGAAGAGCCGTTTTATAAAAATGAACAGGGCATCCGCCAGAAAATTAGGGCTCAATGATCCTTCCGAAGCGATAGGCAAAACCGATTATGATTATTTTACTGAAGAACATGCTCTCCAGGCATTTCTTGATGAACAAAAGATTCTTCGAACCGGAGAAAGTATTGTAGGAATTATTGAAAAAGAAACCTGGCCCGATAAATCCACAACCTGGGTTACCACAACGAAAATTCCGTTGAAAAATTCCGATGGTGAAATCGTAGGAATAATGGGAATTTCCCGCGATATGACCGAGTTAAAAAAACTTGAAGATGAAATCGAAATCAAAAAAGTAAATTTAGAATCACTTATCACCCAGAGAACATCTGAGCTTGTTGAAATAAACAAGAAACTTGTAAAAGAAATTATTGAGCGGCGGAGAGCAGAAGAAAATTATAAAAATTTAGTTAATAATCTTGAGCTCGGAATTCTCATTTTCCAGGATAGACTGGTTAAATATGTAAATCCAGCCATTGAAAAATTATTAGACTATACACTCGACGATTTTAACTCTTTGGAACTTTCAACCGAATTGCTTTCACCGGACGACTTATTGATTTTACGCAGAGAGAATTATGAGCAACTCCATTCGCGGGAGAATCCGTGCGCGTATGAGAAGGATTTTATTACAAAAAAAGAATTTAAAAAACGACTACGCATCGCATCAATTTATTCTGAGTATAAAGGACTACCCGCAATGCAGGTGTCAATTCTTGATTTAACTAACCTCAATGCTCCCTCCGAGAATTTTACTACCGGTGATGAAAAAGTCGAACTGTTACTCGGCAATTCAAAAGATATAATTACTGTTTACAATCCCGATGGTGGTGTGAAAGAAATATTTATCCCGGAAAACTATGATGTTGACAAATCCGAAATTATTGGGAAAAAGTCGAATGAATTCTTATCGGATAAAGAAGCAGCAAAAGTATTAAGTCAGGTAAAAGAAGTCTTTACAACGGGGAAAAGTATTTGGGTGGAAAATGCTTATGAGTGGAAGAATAATTCCTATTGGTTTACGGAGCAATTATCCCCGCGCAGGGATTCGGGCGGTAATGTTACATCTGTTGTAAGGTTTTCCAGGGACATTACCGAGAAAAAGAAACATGAAATTGAACTTCAGAAAGCCAAGGAAACGGCCGAGGCTGCCAATATTGCTAAAAGTGAATTCCTCACAAACATGAGTCACGAATTAAAAACTCCTCTTAACGGCATTCTTGGTTATGCTCAGTTATTAAAGAAGGAAGAAAATCTTACCGTAGCTATGGAAGAAGGATTAAAAATAATTGAAAGAAGTGGTTCGTATCTGTTAAATTTGATTAACGATGTACTCGACTTTTCAAAGATTGAAGCCCGGCAGTTAGAATTATTCAATACAGTTTTTTCTCTGCCAGAATTGTTAAGTAGCATTATAGAAATTGTGCGTTTCAAAAGCGAAGAAAAAAATCTGCTTCTCCAATTAAATCTCTCGCACGATATTCCCAAAATCGTAAAAGCCGATGACAAGCGAATTAGCCAGGTATTGTACAATCTGCTGAGTAATGGATTAAAGTTTACGGAAAAAGGTTCGGTAAAATTAAACGTTATTAGAAAGGGAAACAAAGTAAGGTTCAGCGTTGAAGACACAGGCTTCGGAATACCGGAAAACATGCGCGAGGATATTTTCCAACCGTTTCGTTTTATTGATAACCGTGCGCGAAGACTTGGCGGCTCCGGACTTGGATTGGCAATTTGCAGACGGCTTGTTACCTTAATGGGCGGCGAATTAATGCTGGAAAGTGTGATGGGTGAAGGAAGTAAATTCTGGTTTGATATTGAAATGCATGAAGTACTCGATTTTATACCGGCGGAAATCCGGGTGAGAGAAAAAATAATAGGTTACAAAGGCCGCAAACGAAAAGTATTAATAATTGACGATATTCAAGAAAACTTATTCTTGCTTGCAAGCATTTTATCCAATGCCGGATTCGAGACTATCGAAGCAATGAGCGGCGAAGAGGGAATAAAAAAATCAATCGAACATGATCCGGATCTCATTCTTATGGATTTGATTATGCCGGAGGTGGACGGATTTGAAACCATAAAAGCAATTCGCTCAAACAGTCGTACAGGGAAAATAAAAATAATTGCCGTTTCAGCAAGCGCGCTGAATTCGGCGAGAAATAAGAGCATTGAATCCGGGGCTAATGATTTTATTGCCAAACCAATAAATACAGATGAACTGTTTGAGAAAGTCGGCGAATGTTTAAATTTAGAATGGGAATTTAAAAAGATAGGTAATAAAGTTGATGATTCCGTAAGCAGACCTGAAATAATAGTTCCCCCAACTGATCTGTTACGGATATTATATAAAATAGCAAAACGCGGCGATCTTGTAGCGCTCGATTTTGAATTAAAAAAATTGCTGAATAAAGATAAGTCGTATAAAGCATTTGTTGATGAAATAAAAATATATTCCGATAAATTTAAGGTGAAGCAAATTCGTGATATTTTTGAAAGATACCTCGGAGAAGAATAGTGAACATTGAGGAACTGTATAACCACACCATTTTAATTGTTGACGACACACCGACAAATCTCGGATTTCTATTTAAATTTTTGAGCGGAATGGGTTTTAAAGTTTGGCTGACACACGACGGCGAAAGCGCTCTCGAAATAATTGGAGAAGAAAAACCGGATCTTATTTTACTTGATGTTTTAATGCCCGGTAAAAGCGGTTACGAGGTTTGCCGTTTGATAAAACAGAACGAAGCCACAAGTGAAATACCAATCATATTTATTAGCGCATTAAACGAAACTATAGATAAAGTTAAGGGGTTTGAAGCCGGTGCAGTTGATTATATTACAAAACCAATTCAGTGCGAAGAAGTGCTTGCACGTGTGGTTGCGCATCTCACCATTCGAAATCAACAGAAAAAATTATCGGAATTAAATGCAAGTAAAGATAGATTCTTTTCGATCGTATCTCACGATTTACGAAATGCATTCATGAATATTTTAGGATTCAGCCAATTGATGCGCGAATCGGTTGAAGAACTAAATAAAAAAGAAATCACTCTGCAAGAAATGCAGGAGATAGCAGACAAAACATATAACTCGGTAAAAATAACTTATTCACTTTTAGAAAATCTACTTCACTGGTCAAGCTTGCAAACCGGGCGGGCGGAATTTCAACCGAATAATTTCGCGTTGCACAAAGTATGCGAGAAAGTGTCAAATCTGGTTTCCGATATTGCAAGAAACAAGGAGATAAAACTGAATTGCAATATCGATCCCGCAATACAGGTTTACGCCGACGAAAATATGGTGTTTACTATATTAAGAAATCTTGTCTCCAATGCAATTAAATTCACACCTCGCGGCGGCAACGTTTCTATCGATGCCGAATTAAAAGAAACCTTTATTGCAGTTTCGATTACGGATACCGGAGTAGGCATTACCGAAGAAGAGATTGCCAACCTCTTCAAAATTGATGAGCATCAATCTAAGCTCGGAACCGAAAACGAAAAAGGTACGGGACTTGGATTAACCTTGTGCAAAGAACTTGTTGAGAAACACGGTGGAAGAATATCAGTATTCGGGCAACCAGGCAAGGGTTCTACGTTCAAATTTACAATTCCTTCGGCGAGATAATTTTATCTCCACATTAAACACAAAACTCAATATTATTCTTTAGAACTCCCTTCACTTTATTAACTTGAATATTGCGGCTTGTTTTGCATCTAAATTTATATCCATTCCCAGATGATAATCCAGTACTTCACTCTTGAAAAGATTTTTTAGTTTAGAGGTGTTAATCAGTTTATGCTGGACCTGTTCTAAATTAGTTGAAACGGAATTGTCATTATCGTTTATGATTATCATTGTCTCTTCATCATCCACAGTTTTAAAATAAATATAAATATTATTTATCGGTGTAAAGTGAGTGAGCTTACCTTCAGCTAATGATGGGTTTTCTTTTCGAATTAAAATCAATTTGTGAAGATAATCGTACAATTCATTTTCAAGTTTTGTTCTTCCTTCTTTTGTAAAAGAATTTCTATCGAAATTTGGGAAGCCGCCCGGGAAAGGCGCTCTTATCCTTCCATGATGACCGCCGCCGTTCATTCCTATTTCGGTTCCGTAAAATAATTGTGGCGTGCCTCGTGTTGTCATCAATAAAGTAAGAGCGATTTTAAATTTCTCTTTATTGTTGTTAGCATTAAACATTGCGCGGTCAATATCGTGGTTATCAAGAAATGTTACAAGATTATCGATATCGGGATATAAATAGTCTTTTGCGAGAGTTTCGTAAATTATATATATGCCGCTCTCCCCTTTCAGATATTTTGTAAAAGCGTCGCGTAAATTAAAATCGGTTACGGCAGGAAGATTGGTATTGTAATCACGTGGCAGTAAGCTGTTCCTCTGGAAACCTGCAAGGAATGCAGCTTCGCCAGTCCATACTTCTCCAACAATATTAAAATTAGAATATTCGTCGAGTACTTCTTTTGCCCAGCGGGACATGAATTGTTGATCCGAATATGGATAGGTGTCTTCCCTAATTCCGTCAACGCCGAGATACTCAATCCACCAAATAGTGTTTTGAATAATATAGTTGGCGAGAAACGGATTATTCTGATTCAAATCAGGCATGTAATTAGTAAACCAACCCGTACTGTTCAATTCTTCCGCATCCGGATCCGCATGCACATCAACAATTGATACTTTATTATGGTTGGCTCCCTTGTGATTTTCAACCGTGCCGTTAAACCAATTGGGCATGGGCAAGTTTTTTGTCCAGTAATGATTTATCCCGATATGATTACTGACATGATCCATAATTATTTTAATACCGTGCGAATGAGCTTCATCAACAAATTTTTTATACAGTTCATTCGAACCGAACCGCGGATCGATTTTGTACATATCCGTCGCAGCATAACCATGATAACTCATATACATATTGTTTTCGAGCATCGGGGTAATCCACAAAGCGGTAATACCAAGGTTTTTCAGATAATCAAGTTTATCAATCATTCCCTGTATATCGCCGCCGTGCCTGCCATTCAAATCGTAACGCGGAAATTCCTCAATGGGGTTCGGGATTATATTATTCAGCGTATCGCCATCGGCAAATCTATCCGGGAATATAAGGTACAGTATATCGTTCTTCGAAAATCCTTTGTGCTCATCCGGGTTATTCCTTCTTTTGAAAACAGGATAATCAACCGATACCGATTCATTTTCTTTTTTAAAATAGATTGTGTAATTGCCTTCATTTAAATCTGCGGGCAACACAACATCAACAAATAGATATGATGGATTTTCAACAGCATGTACATTTACAATTTTTATTTTCTCTTCCTCAAACGAAACAGATGAGCCTGTCAGATTTTCGCCGCAGATCATCAGTTGTAAAGTATCGTGTTTCATTCCCATCCACCAATTGGGCGGTTCAATTTTGTGAATAGAAAAAGACTGGCCAAATATTTGAATTGAAAATAGAAGTAAGAGGGTAATTACCGGACGGAATATTTGAACATTATCCAAAAAATTTTTAAAACATATACTAGTTTTCTGTTCATTCAAATCTGGATTAACAATCTTAGTGTCTTCGTGACTTAGTGGCAATGAAAACTTTCGCCACAAAGACTCGAAGGCACAAAGCGTTGAAGAGGTTATTCCATTACCCGGTTTTTCTTTACGGTGATAAATTAATTTTCGTTTTTTCATTATCTATCTTCTTGTCAGCTATTCGTAAATTTTTACAATACAAATGTATTGATTCCAATAACAAAATTATTACCGGTCCGGTGATTCAACCGCCAGGTAAATTCAAGCACTATCGGGAACATCATGTGCCCGATACCAAATCCAATTTCCATAAATGGATTTTTAAATTCAGTAAATGAAGCCGGTATATATTCTTTTGTTTTTTCGGAGAGTTCAATCCATGCTGCATTGAAGTATGGATTTAATATCATCCGCGAATCTTCGAGGAACGGAATATTCAAAACTCTGAACAGCTCATCGTATAAATTGTACCGTATATTAAGCGACACTACTTTATCGCCGAATATTTCTGCTGTCCGGAGCGTTCTGAAAGTTGAGTTTTTACCGGCGCCATCAATATTACCCGGAAGCGCATATAGCATTTGCAAAGGAACGGGTCCGTTCGAGTTCGTTGCCTTCACATTAAAATCAATATCTGTTGTTCGAAAAGAATTGAGGGTCCCGTCGAGATTCAAATTATATATTTCGAAATCGATATCGCTCTTGAGCATATTTTTTTTACATAAGATAACATCCCCTGATAAAACGGCAAAAGAATGACCATTCGATGTTCTGCGCCGGAAATAACCGTCCTCAATATATTTCCGAAAATCAAATCTGAACCCGGCAGTGATTGCATTTATTTTTACATCATTAATCGGTAGATTATCTTCATAGATTTTACTCTTGTTGAATATTGAGAAGTCGGAATTTTTAATTGCTGTTTTGTCGGTTCGATTTCTAAATCCTGCATTCAATCTTAAGAAAGGAAACACATCGCTGCCGACAGAAAATCCAAAACCTTTGGAGTAGAAATAATCGCGGAAGTCGTATTTGCCAATTAGATTTGTAAGAGTTGATGTAAGCGTATTGTATTCATCCGACTCGCCAAATAGAATATCAAGTTTATTAAATGCAGAAAAAGACAACGAAGTTGTCCGGTAATTACCGAGTAAGTAAGTAACTCCAAAATTGTACTTAAATTTTTTGTCTGCGAATCCGTAGGAAAAATCTAATGATGAAATTAGTCTTTTATCAAAAGCATGATAAAGGTAGATGCCTTGATCAAGTGTGTTTCCCTCGACACGATTAAAATGATACATCCATAATGGACCGGCAATCGAAATATTTTCGTCGAAAGAAATTCGTGGCGAGAGAACATTAACATTATCCCAAAAGGTTCGCGGTACAGATTCAAGGCTGTCGATTTTCTGGTATGCTTGAATTTCTTCAAGCGTATTGGGTATAGTCTGCACCGAATTCCAATAAAGAGAATCCTTTTTATCCGCGCCAGGCAACACAGTAATAGACGCCATATCAAATAAGTCATCATCAATATTAGCGTTAATTTCGTAGCTGTATAAAACCGAACTGAGATCGAAACCGAGGCGCACAAGACTTAAAAATTCTATTAATCCTGAAAGCCGATAATCCACCGGCATCGAAACATCGTCATAAATTTGGAACTGCTGGAACACGCGGAGTTCTTCAAATATACCTCCCGGATTTGCCGCGTCATTCAACGTAACATCAACCTTGGCAAGAGTGTAAAGACTATCGATGATATATAGTTTCCCTATGAAACCGGGGTCGGAATTATCAATCGGTTCGCACTCCACCTCAACAACCCGGTACCTATCATATGCAAGTGTATCCGTTATTAAATAGTAATAGTAATCGAGCGCGTTATCAGCAATTGGACTTAAAATTTGCGAGCCTGCAAATTGAATATCATCAGAATAAAAATTTTGTACAAGTCTTCCGCCGGTAAAAATATTTATTTCTGCCGGGAAATTCGCTGATTGTTTCTGTGCGATGATTTTGTCTTTATAATCGTTTGGTTTCCTATAAAAACTCCGGCTGGTGTTTTCAATTATCCCGGTTATTCCAAGTTCTGTTGAATCATCGCCATCGGACAGACCAACACTTATGCCGCTGCCGTGAGATGATAGTTCGCTCGAAGTGCGTACTATTCCCTTGGTGTAGCTGTTAACAATATATGAATTTAATCTCTCGTTTCTATTTGTTTTGGCCTCAATAGTTCTTCCTATTAGCTCAAGCGCGGGATTTATTCCGGGACGCACTGTTATTGGTGAAAGTTCAATACTGATCGGCTGTAAAAAGAAATCATTGCTTTTAGATGCATTCAGGGTAACATGAATTGTATCTGACCTAAAACCAATGTACGAGGCTATTAGTTTATAGTTCCCCTTTTTAACTCGAATTTCATACTCGCCTTCAATATTCGCGGTCGCACCATTCGTTGCGCCATCCACTTTTACATTCGCATAAATTAATGGCTCATCCGTAGCTTTATTATATACTTTACCTCGGATAACCATTTCCTGCGCATTTACACAGGTGATAAAAGTTAGGAATAAAATCATTAGCTGCTTTTTCACATTTCACCAAAATTTATTTGTGGTTAATTAGTACGCCGACTATCTGAATATTTTCTTTTAAAAACAACAGTTAATTGGACTGCCCTTTAAAGTAGTATGTTCCGTTTGTATTTCAATATTGATATCAAAAATGTAAAAAAATCATGAGAGAAGAAAAATATATTCTGCCGATACATGTGCGTTAATTTACCTGCCGCTGCTTGGGAGAAACGACATATTGGACTTAAAAAAAGGATTTTACTACGCTGTCTAACTATCAACAACTATATTAGAACCATAAAAATGATTTATTTGTTTTAAAAACAAAAAGTCGAACTATGCCAAAAAGAATAATTATCACCGGTGCTACCGGTTTAATAGGGAAAAATATTTCAAATGTGCTACTCGATAAAAAGTATGAATTGATTATTTTATCCCGATCTCCGCAAAAAGCAGAGTTGATAATTCCCGGGGCGTCACAATATTTGGAATGGGATTCAACCAAAGAAACATCTGACACTTGGAAAAGGTTTATAGATGGTGCGGATGCCATAATACATCTTGCCGGCGAAAACGTTATGGCAAAAAGATGGAGTGAAGACCACAAAAGAAACGTAATTGAAAGCAGAAGGATCGGGACGAAGAAATTGGTTGACGCTATTGCGGAATCAAGTGTAAAGCCTAAATTGTTTTTGTCAGCATCCGCAATTGGATATTATGGATACAATCCTTTCGAAACTTTCGATGAGAATTCGAAGTATGGCAGCGACTTCTTTTCGGATGTTGTGAAAGTATGGGAAGACGAAGCAATAAAGGCAAAACAGTACGGGGCAAGAGAAGTCAGAATCAGGATTGGAATTGTCCTTGATAAAAATGAAGGCGCTCTCGCTAAAATGATTATACCATACAAATATTGCATTGGGGGACCTCTTGGCAGCGGTAAGCAGTGGTTCCCGTGGATTCATATTGATGATCTCGTTAATCTTTTTGTTTACGCAATCGAAAATGATTTTGTGCACGGCGCACTGAATGGAGTGTCGCCCGGGATAGTAACAATGAAGGAATTCTCGAAGATGTTGGGAAAGGCAATGCATCGGCCTTCCATATTTAAAGTTCCTGAATTTATTTTAAAAATTATTGTTGGTGAAGGAGCTGATGCAGTTACAAAAGTATCAAAAGTGGTTCCGACAAGGACTATTGAATCGGGATATCATTTCAGCTATGCTGAGTTAGAAAAAACGCTACACAATATTTTAAAATAATATTACTCGTACCAGGAAACGATCTCAAAAAATCCTGTTCCGGGATAAAATGGTGGAAAGTTGACCATTAATCGATCATCGTATCGATACGATTTATTAAATCCTGTTTTTATACCCCAGCTATCAAATGTACCCACCGCTCCTCTTGTATTTTGAATTATGCCTCCATACAATTGAATCGTTCCGCTTTTGGGACGAGTATCATATTGCTGCGCTGTAAATCCTCCTGTTTCAGCATAGCAAGATGCTTGAATTTTTATGTTGGATTGATTGGGTATATTATTCGTGATAATTACATTTTTCTTCGAAAGTATTCCAATTAAATCTGTTGAGCTTGGAGTAGTTTGTGGATTGGTATGGCATGTTATATCGTCGTCAAGATATATATCACTATTTGATGCAATAGAATATTGACCTTGGATATTTCCTTTCAATCGAATAATTGCATTCTTAGCAAAAATTACCCCGTTGGGGGCGAGTGCTGCAAGCGCAACAGTCGTATCAGTCCCGGTATATTTGTGCTTATAAGTAACATTGGCGCCGTTGAAGTTAAAATATAATGTATCGGTGGAAGGTGCGTTAAAATTCTTTCCATTTGCATTAGCAGCTGTTTCCAAACCGGCAATACCACTTGTTGGCATTGGGATATCGTCTTTTCCGGAACCCCCGTAAAAGTATGGTTTATCCTGGCTTTTACTTGTATAATATTTGAGCGTACCCTTGTAAGTTGCTTTTCCCCAAAATACCGGGTGTCTTGCCGCTTGCAGATTGCTTTGAGTATGAAATGGTCCGTAAACAGTGTCTGTCCCATGCCACCAAATGCTCGATGGCTCAACTACCGAATAATACGCAAATCTTGAGAATCGGCTTGGCTGCAAAGTAAGAGTAATTGTTTTTGTAACTCCGTTATAAGTTCCGACGGATGTAATTCGTTTCAAGTTTTTTACTACGTCAATAGTTGCAATTGATAAACTCATTGTTCCGTTAGAAAAAGAAATATTATTGTAGCCATTTGCTGTCCATGCAGGGTTCCTAAAAAAACAATTTGCGGCAACATTCGCACCACTTACTGCAATATCGTGCGCTTTTGTATTTGTAAAATAACTACTATAATTATCAACCGATGATTTAGTAAGATTAGCAAAATTAAATCCCAATACGAGAAATATCAAACTAAAACCGAGAATTAAAAATATTGTACCTTTTCCACCCATAATGTCACCTATTTCTTAAATTTCTGGCTCCAAGACGGATCTGCCGCCAAAAAGCATTTCTATCGTCGTCATAATTATCACCATAAGCAGCCACATTTTCTACAGTTAAACTTACCTGAATAGTATAAATCTGCCCGGGTTGAGCAATTGGAAAGCTGAGAGTATCATTCATGGAATCAAAATACATTAAACTGAATTGAGTAACGCCAAGATTTACTCCCACCGGTGTTTCGCTGTTAACGACACGATAAATTTTTCTATCACGCGGATTTGGTGTGTTGACTGACTCGCTTGTAGGCCCGATATAATATTTCATTGTATCGACAATCCCATTCGATTCAACATCAGTCAAAAATGAAATGCTGTTTGAGTCAGCAAGGATAATTGAGAGCCATGGTTGAGGAATTTTAGTCCAATCCGAACAGTATCCTATTTTTCTAAAATCATATTCCAACAATTCAACGATCGAAACAAGATTCTGCTGAACGGTTAAATCGCCGGCGTGACGAAAAGTATTGTCAACTGAAGCATCATTTAATTGCAGCAATATTAAAAATACCATACCGCCAATTATGAATGAACCCACTATATCTATTAATGTGCTGAATCCCATATCATTTACCTAAAATACCAATAGCTGTAAATTGATGACATTCTAATAGTGTCTTCAAGCGAAGGACTTGTAACAGTAACGGAAATACGTTTATGCCATGTTTGTTTGTTGTACACAGTATTCAAGTTTGGAGGAAGAACATAACATACTGCACAAGAAATGTTAAATACAGCAGACTTCATTGTTGAATCATTTGCCGTGGATCGTGTATAATTATTGTAATCATCAAAATCATCAAACTCAGGATAGACTTCGCCTGTCTCTTTACCTAAGTAATAATATTTCGTAAATGAATTAGAATCAGTAACAGAAACCTCAACTGTCGCTTCGTCAAAAGCTTTTGAGCTTGCTTCTTCAATTATAGATGAGGCTAACGAGATTCCAAGAAGACCATATTTACTGTCGCTCATTATAGTGGTTGTCGTCATAAACGATGAGTTAACCCGCATGATTACAAGCGACAACAACATTATTGCACCAATCGTAATAAGCATTTGACCGGTATTCATAACTAAACCTAATATTAACTATTAATAAACAACAAGAATTATGCTACCAGATTATCGAACATTTTTGTGCAAAATACACATTATCATCAAATAATAAACGCTATCCGGTAATTTTTACATGCAATTTTGTAAACTCAAGACGGTTTCTCATAATGATGCAAAGAAGCGCTAATAGTATTAACATCATTTTCTTAGTATTTGTTCGTAATCTTCTTTTGCTTAGTTCTCACGATTCTTCAAACTGGACATTAGCATTCCGATTTAGTTTTTGAGAAGAATCACTCAGAAATTAATAATAACGGTTCCACATCGATGGTGTTGTAATTCTTTTTAAACTTATTATAAGCAAAGAGGGAAGGGACTAATGTTTTTACATAGGTTTCTTATTTAATTCTAAGTAACCCAATAAAGAATAGAAATATATTTAACTTTGTTAAATTGAAATGAGCTCTAAATAATATCTAAGAAAAATCACTCGTACCAGGAAACAACCTCAAAATTCTTTGTATGAGGGAAATACGGGGGCACATAAGTCATAAACCTATCATCGTAACTATGAACAAACTGGTATCCTTCATAAGGGTTCGAGCCTGAATAATGTGCTGTTACACGTGTGGTTTTAGCTATTAATCCTCCTAAAATTAGCCACCTTTTCAAGTAATCGTCATTATCAACCAATGCATCATCGGGACCGATGTTACCGTTAAGTGAAAACATAGAGGCTTGCGTTCTAATGTCAGCGTGTTTTGTATCATTATTGTAAACAATCCTAATATTTTCCTCCGCTACAATACCGAGCACATCGAGTGACGCGGGATTGGTTTTGGGATTATCATTATAGACTATATCGTCCTCCTGGTAAACATTCCCGCATCCGCTTGCACCCTTTTTAGTGGTAACAATAGTAACTGCACCATTTACAGTTCCTTTTGTATAAATATTCCCTTTTTCAACATAAATCAGTCCGTTAGGGGCTAAAGTTGAGAGCGGCTGTGTTCGGCTTGCGGTCCAGGCTCCGCTTCCAAGTTTCCACTGCCAGGTTACAGTTCCATTGGAATTAAAATATAGTCGCACATCTGACTTTTTACCGGTTTTGGTAGTATCATAAAATAGTTTACTCGCATTTTTCCTCATACCCGAAGTATCAAACTCCAACGGAATGTCCACACCCGACTCGAATCCACCGTAAAATTTCGGATCCTTTGGAGATCCTCCTTTACTTACTCCATTTAAAGCTGTTGCTTTCCCCCAAAATACAGGCGTTCCATAAGTAGATAAAGTGCCTTGTGTGTGAAATGGGCCGTTGAAAGTATCGCCTGTTGCAGGCTGTGCGCTAATATTTGAATAAAAATTTCCAAATTTCGAAAAGTAACTTGGTCGTAAATTAACGATAACAACTTTAGTAACACCCTGAAAAGTACCTTCGGAAATTATTGTTATCATTTCCGGATCTAAAGTATCTCCGGCGCAGGCTCCCACATGATCTCCATGCGAAAGATGGTCAGCAACAGTACCCGGAAGAACATTCAGAGTAGAATATAAATCTTGAACAGCATGTGTTACATGACATATTGTGACTTTCCCGGAACCGTAAAGCGGGTTACTGATATAAACATTTAATTTCCCTCCCAAAAAGGAAGTGTCCTGATAACCGGCGTCCCATCTTTTATTAATAAAGATCTCGTTTGAAGCCATATTGGCCCCGCTTACTGCAATATTATAAGCCGTTGTTTCGATAAAATAGGTGGTCATGTTTTCAATTGAATTTGAAGAGAGGGAATTAAAATTATTGGCAACAACAAGAAAGATTATACTAAAACCTAAAACTAAAAAAACCGCTCCCTTGCCGCCCATTATTTGTCTCCTTACCTATTATCCAGATTTCGGGAGGCTAAACGGACTTGCCGCCAAAAAACGCTAGAATATTTTTCGTCATATGCTGCTGGATTTTCCACTGCTAAATTTATTTCCATTGAATGTACCTGGCTCGGAATGGTTATGGGAAAGTGCAAGGTGTCTTCAAAGGAATCGAAATAAATAAGTCTAAATTGAGTTACACCAAGATTGGTTCCAACAGGAGCCTCGGAGTTTATAACCCGATATAATATTCTATCCCTTGGATTTGCAGTGTGAGATAATTCCGATGGAGAACCAATATAATATTTCATCGTATCCATAATGCCATCTGATGAAATGTCTGTTAAAAACGTTATTCGATTTGAATCTGCAACCAGAATAGCTTGAGTCGGATCGGGGAAATTCCTCCATTCTGCGCAATACGCTATTTTTCTAAAATCATATTCCAATACTTGAACTAATGCAACAAGATTTTGTTGTACCGTTAATTCACCTCCATAAGTATAGGTGTTCTCAACTGTGCTATTATTTAGGCTAAGTAAGATTAAAAAAAGCATACCTCCTACTAATGTTGAGCCTAATATGTCGATTAATGTACTAAAACCCATAAAGATTTATCTGAAATAAAAATAGCTATAAACTTGAGATAATCTAACTGTATCAACCATCGAAGGACTTGTAACGGTTACAATAATTTTTTTATGCCACGTCCTATTTGTTGTAAACACATCAGCATTAGAAGCGTTAACATATCCTACAACGCTGGAGATATAAAAAACAGCTGATTTTAATGTGGTATCAGCGCGGGTATCAGTAGTTAAACCATTATAATCGTCAAAGTCATCGAAAGGAGTAGTTGGACTGGTATAAGATTCGCCGGTATTTTTACCCAGAGCGCTGCTAAGACTTGTTAACGAGGCAACGGAATTAACAATGGTATTTTCATCAAAAGCTTTGCCGACGGCTTCTTCTAATACAGAGGTTCCTAAGGAAACAGCCATAACACCAAATTTACTATCCATAAGCACTGTACTTGTATTTAGAAAGCCACTATTCACACGTACAATTACAAGCGATAATAACATTATCGCACCAATTGTTATAAGCATCTGACCAGTATTCATAACCAAATTTAATAATATATATTATAGAATAGTAAAAATTACTCTAATAAATTATCATACTATTTTATAAAAGTCCAGAATTTTATAGAAAAACCTCTTGCTGAAAATCATTCAGAATAATCCAATACTGTATTAAATGAAATCAATAACCTCTTCGAAGCACTTGTTCAAAATCAGCTTTGGTCATTATCTTCACTAAATCATTAAACTCAGTTTGAGCTTTCCAACCAAGGACTTTCTCCGCTTTGGCAGGATTACCAATTAATAGGTCAACTTCTGTTGGGCGATAATAACCTGGCGAGACATCAACAAGCAGTGTCCCAATTTTGGGAGGAGTTACTTTTGCAAAATTTAATTTAACATAATCGCTTCTTTCAGGATCAAAGTTTTTTATATAACCCTTCTCATTTTCATTTTCTCCTTTCCACTCAAGATCAATTCCCAATTCACGAAAGGTGAGTTCGATAAACTCTCTTACTGTGTGGGTTTCACCGGTCGCAAGAACAAAATCTTCAGCTTTATCATGCTGAAGTATCCGCCACATGCCTTCGCAGTATTCAGGCGCATATCCCCAGTCTCTTTTTGCGTTCAAATTTCCAAGTGTAAGTTTGTCCTGAAGTCCAAACAAAATTTTATTTGCCGCACGAGTAATTTTTCTTGTTACAAATGTCTCTCCGCGTTTCGGCGATTCATGATTGAATAGAATTCCGTTGCACGCAAAAATATCATACGCTTCGCGGTAATTAACAATTATCCAATACGCATACAACTTAGCTACACCATACGGAGAGCGTGGATAAAATGGAGTTTTTTCAGACTGAGGAACTTCCTGCACCTTGCCGTATAATTCGCTTGTGGATGCCTGATAAAATTTTGTATTCTTCAAACCTGTTTCTCTAATTGCATCTAAGAAACGCAGTGTGCCGAGTGCATCAACCTGTGCTGTGTAATCCGGTATTTCGAATGAAACTTTAACGTGACTTTGTGCGGCAAGATTATAAATTTCTTCTGGTTCAATTTTTTCAAGTAACCGGTTTAAACTGCTTGTATCAACAAGATCGCCGTAATGAAGGTAGAATTTTTGATCCCGCAGTTTACTGTTGTTGTAAATATGATCAATCCTTCCGGTATTGAATGAACTGCTCCTTCTAATAATCCCGTGAACCTCATAACCTTTGCCCAACAATATTTCGGAAAGATAACTTCCATCCTGACCGGTAATCCCGGTTATCAAAGCTTTTTTCAATTTTATCTCCGCTTTATTATTTCTTCATAAAAGTAAGCAACATTTTTATTTAACAAACTTTGAGTCTTAGTGGCAATAGCTGGTTATAATTAAGCCACAAAGTCTCGAAGACACAAAGAAGAAAGTCAGAATTATTACACAATACTATTTATGTTTTATAATTTTTCAAAAACCATTCGTATGCAATTCTCAATCCTTCTTCGAGCGATGTTTTATATTTCCAACCGAGATCAGTCAACCGTGTAACATCCAACAGCTTTCGCGGGGTGCCGTCCGGTTTTGTTGTATCAAATATAATTTCTCCTGAGAATCCCGTTACCTTTTTAATTATCTCAGCAAGTTCTGCAATCGTCATATCAACTCCGGTGCCGATATTCAAATGCGATATTCCATTTTTATACAAATCCCCGGCGTTTATTGTATTCATCAAAAAGTATACAGCCTCGGCAAGATCTTCTACGAAAAGAAATTCTCTTTTGGGATTGCCGGTTCCCCAAACAACAACTTCTTTTTCATTTTTCAATTTAGCTTCATGGAATTTTCTGATGAGCGCAGGGATAACATGCGAGGTCTGTAAATTATAATTATCAAATGGGCCATAGAGATTTGTCGGCATAACGGAAAAGAAGTTGCATCCATACTGCCGGTAATAACTTTCGCACAATTTGATGCCCGCAATTTTTGCGATTGCATAAGGTTCATTCGTCGGTTCAAGTTCTCCGGTTAACAGATACTCTTCCTTAAGCGGTTGCGGGGCGAGTTTAGGATAGATGCACGAACTTCCGAGAAATAACAATTTCTCCACTCCGAATTTATATGCCGAATGAATTAAATTTGCTTCGATCATCAAATTGTCGTAAATAAATTCCGCACGGTAAGTATTGTTGGCTACAATACCGCCGACTTTTGCAGCAACAATTATCAACTGCTGCGGTTTTTCCTTTTCGAAGAACTCTTCAACCTTCTTTTGATTACGCAGATCAAGTTCATCGAGTGTGCGTGTGATAATTTTATATTGATCATCGGAAGAAAACTTTCTGTGCAACGCTGAGCCTACCATTCCCTGATGCCCGGCGATGTAAATTGTTTCTAATGTCATGAGACTTTCGATTTGTTTGTATTTACCTTTGTTAATTTAACGAAATGGGGGATAATAAATCATCATATACTGGCAGTGTATTATAACTTTCGACAAAGAGGGTCAGAATGTACCGGGAGATCGATCATTTTAGGAGAAGCATCTTTTAAGATTGTTTATTATTTCTTTTCCAGTTAATTATACGAACGGATGAAGAGCATGATGCAATTCATCACTCGAACATCAATTCAATATTTTAGAGATGACTTAAGACATTTTTTTTATTATATTTAAGGCGATTTGAGAATTAATAATTATATAAATTAATATAGGTAGTAGTAGAGCGGTTGATGAATCATGTTGGGCAATTGCTATTCAAGGACTCCTGTTTGCTTGAATAGAGGAAAGTCCGAACTCCAGAGAACAGGGCGCCGGGTAACACCCGGGGGCTAATGGTGAAAACCGTTGGCTACGGAAAGTGCCACAGAAAACATACCGCCCCCGATTTTATCGGGAGTAAGGGTGAAATGGCAGGGTAAGAGCCTACCACTCTTGTAGTAATACAAGAGGTCCCTTCGGGGAGTACCGACAATGTCGGAATTAAGGCAAACCCCGTCCGGAGCAAGGTCAAGCAGATAGGATCCCTAAGATTTAGGGACAAAGTTGTTCGCTTTGTTTTTCCTATCGGGTAGACCGCTGGATTCCGTCAGTAATGGCGGAAGGAGATAAATAATTGCCGCCCCGCTTTTAGCGGGAAACAGAATTCGGCTTACAGACATGACTTGTTTGTCGCTCTTCTCCATAAAATAATGGCAAAGAAACGATGGAAAATCAAAGATAGTCCGGATAGACACTCCATTCTTGCCCTTGCCGACAGTCTGAATATATCAAATATCCTTGCACTGCTGTTAATTCAGAGAGGAATAACAAATTTCTTCGAAGCAAAAAATTATTTTCGTCCGGCTATCGAAGCGTTGTACGATCCGTTTTTAATGAACGGTATGGAAGATGCATCACGACGTGTAATAAATGCAATTACAGGCAACGAGAAGATTTGTGTTTACGGAGATTATGATGTTGACGGAACATGTGCCGCTGCCTTAATGTATTTGTTTTTAAAGAAGCTTGGCTCCGAAGCCGAAATTTATATTCCCAACAGATTAACCGAAGGGTATGGTTTTTCCATCAGCAGTATCGACTCTTTAAATGAAAAGGGTGTCAAATTAATCATCTCCGTTGATTGCGGAATAACGGCAGTTGAAGAAGTAGCTCATGCGAATAAATTGGGAATCGATACTATCATCTGCGATCACCATCAACCAAAAGAGGAATTGCCTGCAGCATACGCTGTTCTTGATCCTCTAAAACCCGGCGACAATTATCCATTTAAATATTTATCCGGCGCAGGCGTTGCATTTAAATTGGCAACAGCTGTTGCCGATAGGATAGGCAAACGCGGCATGGTGATGGAACACCTTGATCTTGTTGCTCTCGCCGGCGCTGCCGATATTGTTTCGCTTACAGATGAAAATAGAATTCTTGTTCGAAAAGGTTTGGAATTAATTAATACTGAGCCAAGACCAGGCATCAAAGCATTGATTAAGAGAGCAAGAATGGAATTCGGAGATCTCTCAGCAGGAAAAATTGTTTTTACAATGGCGCCGAGGATCAATGCTGTTGGAAGACTGGGTGATGCAAATCGTGCCGTAGAACTTTTCATAACAGATGATCATGCGAAAGCCGAAGAACTTGCCGCAGTTCTTGAGGATGAAAATTTTCAGCGTAGAAAAATTGACGAGGTAACATTTGCACACGCAGTAGAATTAGTAAACGAGACAGTTGATCTTGACAATGAACCCGGAATAGTACTTCATTACGAAAACTGGCATCCCGGTGTAATTGGAATTGTAGCATCCCGATTGGTCGAAAAATATTTACGTCCATCTGTAATGTTGACTACAATCGACGGTGTAGCCAAAGGTTCTGCAAGAAGCATTCCCGGATTTAACATATACGAGGCACTTGGAAACTGCGAGGATCTGCTTGTTCAATTTGGCGGTCACGAAGCCGCAGCGGGCCTTGCTGTACAAATTGATAAATTGGATGCATTTAAAAAACGCTTCAACGAAGTTCTGAAAATTCAGATGACTGAAAAAAATATAATGCAGGATATTTATATCGATACAAAAATTTCACTGTCAGAAATTACTCCAAAGTTTATCAGAATTTTAGATCAGTTTGCACCATTTGGACCGGGCAATTTACGTCCGGTTTTTTTGGCTGAAGGAGTAACTGTGGTTAATACCCCCAAAATTGTCGGGACGAATCATCTTGTCTTAACAGTAAGGCATAATGGCAGCGATAAGGTTTTTGATTCAATAGGATTTAATCTTGGTCATTTTCTCGAATCCTTTCATAAAGAAAAAACATTAGTTGATATTGTCTTTTCAATAGAGAAGACTACCCGCGACGGGAAATCTTTTCCCCAGCTCAGAATTAAAGATTTAAAATTATCAGAAGAAATAAATTAGAATTAATCGAGGTATTATATGTCCGGTCATTCAAAATGGGCGACAATCAGAAGAAAGAAAGCAGTGATTGATGCCAAACGTGGTAAGATGTTTACCAAGCTAATTAAAGAAATTACAATTGCCGCAAAACAGGGCGGCGGCGACCCGGCCGGTAATCCCCGTTTGCGGCTCGCTGTTGATAACGCCAAATCTGCCAACATGCCTTTGGATAATATTGAAAGAGCAATCAAAAAAGCAACCGGCGAACTTGAAGGCGCAAGTTATCATGAGTTGATTTACGAAGGTTATGGCCCCGGTGGAGTTGCGATAATGGTGGAAGTTGTTACTGACAATAAAAACAGAACTGTTGCCGAAGTACGTCACCTTTTTAGCAAGAACAGCGGTGCGATGGGAGAATCTGGTTCGGTTGCATGGATGTTCGATCGCAAAGGAGTGGTTATAGTCCCGAAGGAAAACAAAACTGAAGATGAGTTGATGGAAATTATTCTTGATGCAGGAGCCGATGATTTACAGAACGAAGAAGAGATTTTCGAGATTACTTCTGCTATTGAATTTTTTGAGCCTGTTAGAAAAGCGATAGCCGATAAAAACATTAAAATTGAAAATGCCTCGTTGCAGTGGATTGCCAAAAACACTTTACCCGTGAGTGGCGAGGATGCAGAAAAACTAATGAAGTTGATTGAGAGTCTGGAAGATTGCGACGATGTTCAGAATGTGTTTTCGAATGCCGATTTTTCAAATGCATAATTTTCCTCCGGAAATTAAATGATTATTTTAGGAATTGATCCCGGAACGCTTTGCACAGGTTTCGGGATCATTAAATTCACGAACAACCAACTTTTCCATGTTGCTTCGGGAATTATCAAACCGCCCGCGAAAAAAAATATTACTGCCCGATTAAAAACAATATACGATCAGATTGACAAAGTGATTAAGACTTACAAACCCGACGAGTTTTCAATTGAGACTGCTTTCTATGGAAAGAACATTCAATCGGCTTTAAAGATTGGTTATGCACGCGGAGTGTCTTTACTAGTAGCTTCGCATAATAATTTGGAACCCGGCGAATATTCGCCGCGCGAGATCAAAAAATCCGTCGTAGGCAACGGTGCCGCTTCAAAAGAACAGGTTCAGTACATGATAAAAAAACTGTTGGCTCTAAAATCTACCAAAATGAAATTTGATGAAAGCGATGCTGTCGCTGTAGCGATCTGCCACGCATTTAAGATGAACTCAATAAAAAAGAAAAGCAGTACATGGAAGGAATTTGTCGAATCAAATCCCGATAGAATTATTTCCTGAATGATATTTTATAATAGCGAATCACCTGTTCATTAAAATATTTGTAATTTTTCATTTGCATTTAGGAATTTGTAACTATGATAGGTCACATTACCGGTAAAATACTTTCGAAAAAACCGACAAAGATTTTAATTGATGTTAATGGTATCGGTTATCTCGTAAATGTTTCGTTGAATACATTTGAAAAACTCCCGGAAGAGAACCAGATAGTTTCGCTTCACACCCATCTCCACGTAAAGGAAGACGCTCTTGATTTGTATGGCTTTATTAATCCCGCCGAAAAGGAAATGTTCGAGCTGTTAATCACTATTAGCGGCATCGGGCCAAAATTATCACAGGGAATTTTATCCGGTGTACAGGTTCACGAACTGAAGGAAGCATTGAGAGCAGGCAATACTGCACGGTTAGTTGCAATACCCGGCGTTGGAAGAAAGACCGCCGAACGGTTGGTTATTGAACTTAGGGAAAAAGTTGATGCAATAACCGACAGCGCTGAGGTATTAACCGGTGCCCCGTACATTTTAAAAAATGATGCTGTAATCGCTCTAACCACTCTTGGTTACAACAGAAAAATTGCCGAAGGCGCAGTGAGACAGGTAATCGATTCGAAACCGGATTTTGCAATAGAAGATGTGATTAAAGAAGCATTATCATTATTGAACAAGTAAGACAATTTGCGCTGTATTAGTTTCTTAATCCTTGATTTATATTTATTCCGCAAGCAAAACCAAACAGCGCTCCGGTTGCAAATGTTAATAATCCCCAATGCTTATTCCCTGAAAACTGTGTTAACCCGTCTATTATTATGGGAATTGTCATGACGATTAAAAATGTGTAAGAAAATTTTTTATGTGATCTAGCATTCATTAATTCATAAAACAAACTGCCTGCGAAAAGGGAAAGATATATTCCCATACACCGGAAACAGAGAGGCAGTTTAACCTCTCTGTTGAATAATATAATGTTATCGCCCTGATGACAAATAATGTTAGCAGAATTAAACACTACCTTTGAAAAAAAACTGTCGGGGAAAATTATTGACCCCACCAATCCGATAAATATCAGAAAAAATACCGCATTAATAAAACTCTTTAAATACTGCAATTTTGTCTCTGTCGAAATTGATTGCGAATTAATATCCTTTATAATATAGCGGTTGCAAAGTTTCAATTTTTTGACTTGCCAACGTACACCAGCTAATATATTTGTTTCGATTGTAATAAACAGAGGGGATTTCAAAATAAAAAGTCTCCGGTAAAACACCAAGATTTTTATCATCCGAGTAGGTGTATTCACTTTCATATTTAGTACCGTCGCTCCAGGTGCGGATTGCTTTTAGTTTTCTTCCCAAGTCGTCATACTCATACTCGTCCGTATAATTAACCCCGCTCCCGGTTGACTCAAGTTTCTTCAACAACGGAACATTATTTAAAACAACGAATGATATTTTTTCCTCCCAATTTTTTACACCCATGGAATAACTGATTCTTTTTGTGCAGATACGATATTTTAATTCTTTATCCGATGAGTCGTTAACTGTTACATATTCCAGATAACTGCAAATATAATCCATTTTGTCATCCACATAAAACTCAATTCCGGTCAAATCCCCTTCGGCATTATAAAGGTATTTTGTCTCCTGCTGCAATTTACCGTTTACCGAGTATTTCCAACTTGTCAGTCCATTGCTGAGATCATGATCTTTGGTTAAAAAAATTGGTTGTTCGCAGGCAAGGGCTGCAAGGAATAATAGCAGTACCGAAGCAATTACAAGTTTTTTTTCTTTCGTCAGCATATTTCCTCCAATGATTTTTATTGATTATTTAGCTTATTTAATTGCTACAATCTATGATTACAAATCAAATAGATTCCAAGGAAGCCGACAGGAAATTTCCTAAAACGAATTCTGAGCGATAGAACCTGAATATATACTTCGAACCGGATACTGCAAGTATGAAACGATACAATAAAGACTACAAGAATACGCGGCGGAGTAGTTCAGTCCGGATAATCAGAAAAGAAAAAGGGAAAAGATTATTTGAACCGGATACAACATAAACAAAGTAGATTATATTATCAATCGGGAGAGAAATAAACATCAAACAAAACAGAGATTTACAGCAAACTATATTTCTTCATAAAGTAGGATAAACTGCCCGTTACTTGGATTCCTCAAGACCAAGGAAATCCATCAACCGCTTGTGCATATCCTCGGTTACTTCCACGTTATATTTTTTGTAGCACTCAACTGTAAGATCAAGCGACTTAATGAGCTTTAAACATTTATCGCTGGATTTAACAACAAGTTTAATTTCATCCGCTTTTAACTTATCCAGATCCTCGCCAAGATTATCGCAGATCATTTTGATCAATTGCTTTTCGTTTGGTTCATTCATTTCAATCACCGAAAGTTTTATTTAATTCTGCTCTTAAAAACGCCCGCGCTCTATGAAGACGCGACTTTACTGCAGGGACTGATAATTCCAATATCTCCCCTGTTTCTTCGGTCGATAATCCTTCAACATCTCTCAACAAAAAAACTGTTCTATATTCCGGCGCAAGTTTTTTGATTGCCTGGTCAAGTACTACTCTTAACTCTTTATTTTCGACAATGCTCGAAGGAATAATTTTCCAATCTGCAATGCTGCTTTCATCAATCGATGATTCATCATCATCATATGAAAATGAACTTCGGCTTTTACTTGAACGCGCAAGCATTAAACAGTGATTCGATACGATTGTATAAAGCCATGTTGATAATTTTGATTTGCCGGAAAATTGCGCGATGTTTTTCACGAAGCTTAAAAATGTTTCCTGCATCGTGTTTTCCGCTCTGTCTTTATCACGACAAATTTTGAAAGCGAAATTATAAACCGTCTGCTCGTAATTTTTAACTAATTCAGAGAGCGCTCTTCTATCACCATTCTTTGCTGCTGCAATTAATATTTCTTCATTCATAAAATTTGATGCCGCCATTTGACAAAGGATTCAAATTAGCCTGCAATATTGAATCTACCGTATCAATTAATAATTGTTAGTGTTCTTTAATGATAATCCGGGTATAACATAAATCTCAAAATATCATACAGTGTAATTTATAATAATCATCGTTTTGTTGCCGGGTAAAATTTTTCCAAATGAATGTTAAACTTTCCCGTGATAATTCAGAAAGCCAGCCGCATGTATCTTGTCAAACTCTAAAAAATTATTTGAAATATTGGTATATTCGCACGAGTTAAAAAAGGAGAAATTTCGAGGTTGTTTTTGAAACTCTGCGCTCTTTTTATCTCTGCGGTGAAACGAAGCGGAGGAATTCAACTAACTTCGTAATTGAGTCGGCAGTTTATTTCGGGAACAGCTTTTATTAAATAGAATTTATCTTAGGAGTAATTTATGAACCGCTGTTTCCACAACTTCGTTGTTTTATTGATCGTTTTATTTTCGGTTTCGAATACATGCTTACTTGCACAGATACTTCCGTATCAAGATCCATCGCTGCCCGTTGAAGAAAGAGTGAATGATTTGATGAGCCGCATGAGTCTCGATGAAAAAATCGGGCAGATGATGCAGGCAAATCTTGATGCTGTTGAATCGAGCAAATCAGTGATAACAAATTATTTTATTGGTTCGATATTAAGCGGCGGCGATGCCGATCCTTCCGATAACTTGCCTGCTACATGGGCAAATACTTACGACGATCTTCAAAACTACGCTCTTGCAACACCGTTAAAAATCCCGATGATATATGGAATTGATGCAGTTCACGGACATAATAATGTTTACGGCGCAACAATCTTTCCGCATAACATCGGACTTGGCTGTACACGCAACCCAGAGCTAATTGAAGAAGCCGCAAGAATAACCGCGATTGATATTGCCGCAACCGGAATTGATTGGACTTTTGGTCCGTGCATTGCCGTTCCGCGCGATGAGCGTTGGGGAAGAACTTACGAAGGATTCGGCGAAACTCCGGAATTAGCGCAGATGGGCGCTGTTCAAGTTCATGGATTTCAAGGCGATTCACTTTCTGGAGGTACAAGTATTCTTGCGACGCCTAAACATTATCTGGGAGATGGCGGAACGGAAGGCGGTATCGATCGCGGCAATACTATTGCGGATGAAACAACAATTCGAAATATTTTCCTGCCGGGATATATCACTGCACTCGGACTAAATGCCGGCAGCATTATGCCATCGTTCAGCAGTATCAATGGAGAGAAAATGCACGGCAACAGATATTGGCTGACAGATGTTTTAAAAACCGAACTTGACTTCGAAGGATTTCTTATTTCAGATTGGGCTGCTGTTGACCAATTAAACAATAATTACCGGGAAGCCGTTAAGGAGGCAATAAATGCGGGACTCGATATGGTTATGCTGCCAAACCGTTATGCGGATTTCCAAAGTGTAATGCGCGATCTTGTTGGCAGCGGTGAGATTTCACTTGACCGCGTTAACGATGCCGTCCGAAGAATACTGACGATAAAATTTAAACTTGCCTTGTTCGAAAGACCTTACACGGATAAAACTTTACTTCCACTTGTCGGTTCGGATGAACACAGAAATGTCGCCCGCCAATGCGTCCGTGAATCGCTTGTGCTGCTTAAAAAGAAAGATGGAATTCTGCCACTGCCAAAAACAAATACAAGAATTCTTGTTGCAGGAAGCAACGCAGATGATATCGGAAATCAATGCGGAGGATGGACGATTACCTGGCAAGGAAACGACGGGAATATTACTACCGGCACAACAGTTATAGATGGACTTCAAATGGTAGCACCCGGAGCTCAAATCGATTATTCATTAACCGGCGATTTTACAGATGCCGATGCAGACTATTCGATAGTGATTATTGGGGAAGAACCTTATGCCGAAATGCAGGGTGATGCGACCGATTTAAATATTTCTCGCAATGATGTTGAGTTGATTAAGAAAATGGAAAGTTACGGTCACCCGGTTATATTGATTCTCGTTTCCGGCAGACCGATGATTCTCGAACAGGTTCTTCATTACTGCGATGTTATTGTGGCTGCATGGCTGCCGGGAACAGAGGGCGATGGAATTGCTGAAGTATTGTTCGGTGATTATCAACCGAAGGGATTGTTGTCGCATACATGGCCGAAGAATATGGACCAAATACCAATAAATATAGGCGATACAAACTATAATCCTTTGTACGCTTACGGATTTGGAATTATTACGCTGGATGATTCTCCCATCGGATCAGCGCCGGTATTTCTTTCGGCGATAGTTAAAAACGACGGACAGCATATCGAACTGACATTTAATAAAGCAATGAGCAATCCGTCATCGTCAACTTTTAATTTTACTGTGTACAAAAACGGTAATGTGTTACCCGAAAATATCACCGCATCATTAAAAGAGAATGACAATACAACTTTTGTTTTGCAATTCGATTCGGCAATCGAGCAGCGCGAAGTTATCACAATTCAATATAATTCGGGGAACATTCAATCAGCCGATGGCGGAATATTGCAGCCTTTCGCACAGCAGGATGTTTACAATTGGGTCCGACCCGCAGCAGTTGTTATTCCGGCAAGAATAGAAGCTGAAAATTTCAGTGAAATGCTCGGTGTTGATATCATTCCAACAACGGATATCGACGGCATATCACAATTAATAAACATTGATAACGGCGATTGGTCGGAATATTTTGTAAGTGTACCAACAGGGGGTTATTATTTTCTAAAGCTGCGAATTTCAAGCGAATCAATCGCGGGTAAAATTACTTTGATGAGCGGTAACACAAACATAGTGTCGCGTAACTTGCCCGTAACTGGTAGTTGGACTACGTGGCAAACAGTTCAGCAGGTAATCGGATTAACCGCCGGAGAACATTTGCTTAGATTAAATGCCGATATTGGCGGATTTTATTTAAACTGGCTGGCAATTGAAAGTGCGACTTCAGGAATTGATACAGATAATTCAGTTCCGGGTGAATTTGCTTTGTACCAAAATTACCCCAACCCGTTTAATCCAACGACAACAATTGAATTTTCCATCGCCGCCGTAGAGACGCCATATATGGCGTCTCTACAACATGTTTCATTAAAGATATATGATGTACTTGGAAGAGAAGTTGCAATTTTGGTGAATGAAGAAAAACCCGCGGGGGTTTACACGGTTTCGTTTGACGGCTCAAATCTTTCGAGCGGCGTTTATTTTTACAAACTACAAGCCGGGGAATTTGTTTCTATAAAAAAACTAATTCTATTAAAATAATTCAGGTGACATTATAGAGATAATTATATAATTTAATCTTGGGTATATAAATAACAACTAATGGAGGTAGTATGTGTAAACGAATTCTATTATTGGTTATAATTGCTGCGGTATCGATTCAGATTACAGCACAATCCGGGAATAATACACCATTCGAATGGCATAAAATAAAAATAGGTTTTTCTCATAATGCCTATATTGAAAGAGAAACAAGTTTCAAAAAAGATAATGATTTTCTCAAAGAGCATTCGCCAAACAAAATATTAAATATCCGGTCCTTAGTAGACAGCATTATTACGGAAGACGAAATAGGGCGGCAATTATTTAGGTATACTTTTTCAAATGATGTGAACAGTGGAACAAATACAGAGCTTGCCAAAAAATGGGACGGCACTCAATGGAAAAATTTTACGAGGTACTCATATACATATAATTCAAATTGGAATATAACTTCAAAACTTTATGAAAAATTCGATAGCACACTCTGGGTGAATGATAAACAGGAAGAACGAACCTACGACTCAAATGAGAATCTATCCACCCAACTTAATCAAGAATGGAATGGTACCGTGTGGATAAATAAATTACGTTCGACATATTCTTATGATTCGGATGGAAATATGATTTCAAAAGCTGAGGAATCATGGGAAAATGACCGGTGGACAAATACTAGACGCGACTCATACACATATGATTTCAGCAATAAACTCTGTTCTTATTTATTAGAATACTGGGATGGAAGTCTTTGGGTAAGTGATTGGTACGAAACATACACATACGATTCCGACGGGAATTTGACTACTTGTTATTCTGAATATGGGTATAGTACTCAGAATATCTTCAAATCGCGGAACACATATACGTATGACTCCAATGGAAACAGGATTTCAAAACTTGATGAAGAATGGAACGGCACCCAGTGGGTAAATGTAACTCGCTTTATATATACATACGATGCAAATAATTATCAAACATCGGAGTCCTTCGAGAACTGGGACGGGACACAGTGGATTACAGCTTGGCAGTATACATTTCAGTACGATTCAAAAGGGAATAGAACTTCATTGCTAATGAAAGTTTGGGCCTGGGACGGCACCGGATGGATGAATTATTGGATGGCAACTTATACATATGATTCCAACGGAAATGTGACTTCAGCTTTTTTTGAATATTGGTTTATGGATCAATGGATTAAAGCCAATGACATTATTTCATTTGAAGATAGTTTTGGTAATACCTTAGAGGCTTATGGAAACAAAATAAATATTTATTATAGTTATATGGAATTTATTTCCGGCACGCCCAAAAACAATACAATTATTTCGGATTATTCACTCAGTCAAAATTATCCCAATCCATTTAATCCGACAACAGTTATTAGTTATCAGTTACCAGTTATCTGTAAAACCAGCTTAAAGATTTATGATGTACTTGGAAGAGAAGTTGCAACTTTGGTAAATGAAGAAAAACCGGCGGGAAGTTATGAAGTTGAATTCAATGCAGCAGGGCTTGCGAGTGGAATGTATATCTACAAATTACAAGCAGGGAGTTTTGTTGAGTCAAGAAAATTAGTTTTGATGAAATAAATTCGTGGGGGTCGATACTTTCTTTTTTTATTTATTCGGATTTATACTGGGCGCAACCTTTTAAAAAGAGGTGCGTCATAATTGCAGATGCGTAAATCTTATTTCACTTTTTGTCACCAATAATAATTTAAACGGAGCAATTATGAAAACGAAAGTAATGAAAGGAATTTTATTGTTCAGCGTGGCGCTGACATTATTCACCGGTTGTATTGATCTTAACATCAACGAACCCGATCATCATATCCACGGTTCCGGCAGAATTGTATCTGAAACAAGAAGTGTAAGTGAATGCTACGGATTAATTCTACGTTATACCGGTAATGTTTATTTAACCCAGGATGATCATCAATACATTCGCGTGGAAGCCGACGATAATATTATCGAAGATGTAATCGCCAGAAAGAGCGACGGGAATTTAGTGGTAGGCTTGCAAGATGGAAGTTACGACGATGTTACGGTTCGAATTTATGTCTCACTAAAAACCATCGATTTGATTTCAATTGACGGCGCTGGCGATATCTCTGTGCAGAATTTTATTGAGTCCGATGATCTTGACTGCACAATTAGTGGAGCCGGCAACATTTATTTAAAGGGTAATGGCGAAAATCTGTATTGCGGTATCAACGGTTCAGGAAATATTGATGCGTTTGATTTTACTACCGAAGAATGCACTGCTCGCGTGCATGGCGCCGGTAATATTTATGTGAATGTTTCCGATTATCTCGATGCATCAATTTCGGGAGTTGGAAATATAGTTTATGGAGGCGACCCAGAAGTAAAAAGCCAAATCACCGGAATTGGAAATATTTATAAAAGATAAGTGCGCATAGATTTTAAAATTAGTAGGAAATTGCTTGAATACTATCAGAATAAATATTAGAGAAATAAAAATGAAAGAAGACAAAAACAGAGTGTGCCCGGTTGAACTTGCCGGTTCACTCGACAACAAACTTAGAAGATGGGTACAAAATCCAAACAAAATTTTAGCTCCGTATATTAAAGAAGGAATGAAAGTTCTCGATATTGGGTGTGGTCCCGGATTTTTCTCAATTGAAGCCGCAATGATGGTTGGCAAAACCGGGAAAGTGTATGCCGCCGATATGCAGGAGGGGATGCTTCAAAAAATCAAAACGAAAATTCAAGGAACTGCACTTGAACAAATTGTTGTACTTCACATAACCGGGCAGGATAAAATAAATCTTCCAGAAAAGGTTGATTTTATACTTGTGTTTTACATGCTTCATGAAGTACCCGGCAAAGAAAAATTCTTTATGGAATTAAAAAACACACTTGCAAATAGCGGCAAGATTTTTATTGTTGAACCGCTCGGGCATGTTACCAAAAAGGATTTTGAATTCTCCATGAACCTAGCAAGGAACGCCGGTTTTTCGGTTGAACAGGGATTTAAATTATCAATTGGAAGAATTGCAATACTGACGCATGCTTAACCGGAATTGGACGTAGTGATTGAATTTATTAAGAAATCAAACAATTAAGAGTATTAGTAAATAATGGATTACAAAAAAGTTGTCATTTCCAAGTACGGCGGACCCGATGTATTGAAAGTTGTTGAAGAAAACAACCTGCCCGAACCGGAACAAAATGAGATTAGAGTCAAGGTTCTCGTTACAAGCGCTGCGTTTACCGATACTTTACTGCGAATGGGAAAGTATCCGGCAGTTAAAGACAAGCCTCCGTTCTCGCCGGGTTACGATATGGTTGGAAAAGTTGACAAATGCGGCGCTGATGTAAAAACTTTTTCGGTTGGCGACAAAGTTGCCGCGTTAACTGTGTTTGGGGCCTACTCGGAATACATGTGCATCAATCAGGAAAGATTACTCCCGGTTCCGAAAGATTTGGATTCATCCGAAGTTGTTAGCCTGCCCCTCACATACATAACGGCATACCAAATGATGCATCGCGCTGCAAAGATTCAAAAAGGCAAATCGATTTTAATTCACGGGGCAGGCGGAGCCGTCGGCACAGCTTTACTGCAACTTGGTAAATTGCTTGATTTGAAAATGTATGGCACGGGCAGTAAATCCAAACAAGAATTAATTAATAAAATGGGCGCGGTTGCAATTGATTATCAATCGGAAGATTTTGTAGAAAAAATTAAAACTTTAACCGGCAGCGGTGTGGATTTTGTGATTGATGGAATCGGTGGAGATTATTTAAAAAGATCTTTCTCAGTTCTTAAACCGGGTGGAATCTTAGTCGCTTATGGTTTTCAAAAAGCAGTTACAGGTAATGGGAGTATGTTGAGTGTAGTGTTGGATTTTATAAAGCTGAGTTTGTGGAATCTGCTTCCGAATAAAAAATCAACCACTTTCTATTCGATTACAGGGATGCAAAAGAAACATCCGGACTGGTTCAAAGAAGATTTCAATTCTCTTTTGGAATTATTGCGCCAACGAAAAATTGCACCGGTAATTTCCTACAAGCTGCCACTAACAGATGCGGTGAAAGCACATGAACTACTTGATAAAGCGACGGTGGAAGGCAAGATTGTTTTAACCGTGGCCGAAGAATAACGAAAATCTTTTATGCGCCGATAACTATTGGTATGTCACATGTAAAATGGAAGATGTTAAACAACCACAGATATCGTCAAAATTCCATTTTACGTTTTCCATCTTACATTTGACATGACACTATGTAATATCTTTCTGAAGCTTGATAATATTTTCATCGCTGCCAACAATGTAGAGTATATCGCTGTCTTTAAGTATGAACTCACCGTCCGGAATTACAACACGTTCGGGGATTATTTCCCTAACCATCGCAATCTGAATTTGATAGCGGTTCCTCAGCAATAATTCTTTAAGTTTTTTGCCAAGCCATTCCTGTGCCGGTGCAATCTCAATCAAACTGAATCCTTCCGTTAGCGGAATGTACTCAAGAAAATTCGGCGAGGCAATTGTATAGGCCATTCGTTCCGCCAGGTCGCGCTCGGGGAAAATTATACGTGTTGCGCCAATCCTGTTTAAAATTTTGGCGTGGTCTTCGTTAACGGCTTTTGCAATAATCTCTTTAATATTCAACTCTTTCATATAAAGAGTGATTAGTATACTTACATCTATTTTGCTGCCCACGGAAACAATTACGGTATCAAAATCTTCGATGCCGAGTTTCATTAAAAAATCTTTATCCTTTGCATCGCCTATAACAGCTTTGCGCACAAAAGGTCTGACCTGTTTTACAAGATCGTCTTTCACATCAATCGCCATTAGATTAAAGCCAAAAGCGCTGAGTGATTTACACAAATAAAAACCAAAACTGCTGAGTCCGATTATTGCTATGTTTTTCATTACTGTTATCCCACTAAAATATTATCTTGTGCATATCTAATGTCTTTTTCATCTTTCGATGCCATTACAGTTGCTATTGTCAATGGTCCAACGCGACCTATCAACATCACAATTGAAATAAGTATTTTACTCGCCGAAGAGAGATCGGAAGTAATTCCAGCGGAAAGACCAACGGTTCCAAATGCCGAAGCCACTTCAAAAAAAACCTGGATAAATCTTGTGCCTTCACCCTGGAACGAAGCATTCTCAAGCTCAAAAAGAGAAACCGCAAATGAGAAGCCAATTACAACAAGCATTGCGAATGTAACAACTACGATTGCCTTTGAAATTACTTTTAACGGTAAAGTATTGTAAAAGAGATTTACATTGGAGTTATCGTTGATTTTGGATTTAACAAAAGCAAAAATTACAGCAGCTGTAGCAGTTTTAATACCGCCACCGCAACTTGCGGGCGATGCACCAATGAACATTAGCGCTATAAAAACAAATATCGAAGGCATCGTAACAGAGGAAATATCTACTGTATTAAATCCCGCTGTACGTGCAGTAATCGATTGGAAAAATGATGCGAGCACTTTTGTAAAAAAATTATCATTCTTCAGTGAAACGTTATATTCAAAAGCTAATAGCAAGGCAGCGCCGCCAACAATTAAAATTCCGGTAACAACCAAAACAGTTTTAGTGTGCAGTGAAAGACCGTGAAAAGAAATTCTTTTTCTATATGCTTTATTTATTTCATAAATAACAATAAATCCAATTCCACCGATAACAATTAAAAACATCACGACCAGATTTACGAACACATCGGAGCGATACAACATAAGATTATTGTTAAAAGTACTGAATCCCGCGTTACAAAAAGCCGAGATTGAATGAAAGAATGCCGTATATAAAGCTCTATCAAAAGGCATGTCAAAACAAAATCGTATTGTCAACAAAAAGGCTCCAATCCCCTCGAACAAAAAGGTGAAGCGAAAAACCGAATTTAATAGGGAGCCGATATCAATCGTATCGAAAAATGATAATGTTTCATGGATAATTTCCCTGCTGCCGATTCCAAACCTTCCGCGTAAATAAAAAAGAAAAAGTGTTGAAAAGGACATTACACCGAGCCCGCCGATTTGAATTAAAATTAATATTATTGTTTGCCCGATCATTGAGAAATGGGAACCGGTATCAACAACTACCAAACCGGTAACACATGTCGCCGAAGCTGATGTAAAAACGGCATCAATAAAAGTTATCGGCTTGCCTGTTAATGAAAACGGAAGGCTGAGTAGAACAGCGCCGGTAAGTATTACAATTATAAAGCCGATTATCAGGACTAATTGCGGGTTCAATTTGGGGAAAAAGATGTTTTGTATCTTAGAAATAATTTTCATGTTGCTAAAATAATAAACGCTGACAATTTAAAATAAATAATTTACTTCCATAATTATTTTGCCGCAAAGCCGAATATTGTATTTCTCCAGCAGGTTTTGTTGATTCCAGCATTGATGTCAATTTATCGGTAGTGAATCATTAATAATTTGTTCTTATTTACTGTAAGAATAATATTTTTTTGAAAGGAATGAACAAGATGACGCTAACATTCGAACAAAAATATAAAGCTATTTCAAAGCGGGATTCCGCTTACGAAGGTATCTTCGTTACGGCAGTTAAAACGACGAAAATATTTTGCAGACCGACATGTTCGGCACGCACTCCGAATCCGGAGAATATTACATTTTACGATTCCCCGAAAGAAGCATTGCAACATGGATTTAGACCATGCAAAAAGTGCAGTCCGCTTGAGTTGTTTGGTGAAACGCCGGAAAAAATTAAATATTTACTGACCGAACTTCAAGAGCAACCTCACGTAAAAATTAAGGATTCAGATCTTGTGCAAAAAGGTATCGAGCCGAATCAGATCAGGCGGTGGTTCAAAAAAAATCACAAAATGACTTTTCAATCATATCAAAGGATGCTGCGGATTAATGGCGCTTACCGGAATATTATCCATGGCGAATTAGTTACCTCAACAGCCTTCAGTTCAGGATATAATTCATTAAGCGGATTCAATTCAAGTTACCAGGCAATTGTTGGAAAATCTCCAACTGATTCACCTGAGAAAACTATCATAAACATTGTTCGATTCACTACTCCAATTGGACCGATGTTTGCGTGCGCTACTTCGACAGGCGTTTGTCTTGTTGAATTTACGGATAGGAGAATGCTTGAAACAGAATTTAAAGATTTACGAAGAAGACTGAATGCGGAAATTCTCCCCGGCACAAACGAACATCTTGTTAAAGTACAAAAAGAACTTGCGGAATATTTTAATGGAACACTAAAACAATTTACAGTTACACTACATACACCGGGCACTCCCTTTCAACATTCAGTTTGGGAAATACTGAAAGATATTCCATACGGAGAAACACGCTCATACGAGCAGCAAGCTATTGCACTTAAAAAACCCACAGCAGTAAGAGCTGTCGCCTCGGCAAATGGACACAACAGAGTCTCCATTTTAATTCCTTGCCACAGGGTAATTGGGAAGGATGGAAATTTAACGGGCTATGGCGGCGGATTGGCAAGAAAGAATTGGTTGCTCGATCATGAAAGGCAAAATTCTTAAAAACAATCCGGCAATTTTATTCTGAATTCTTCAGAATCCTCAAATAATCGATTTTTTTTCGCCAATAATATTGCGAAAAAACTTACTCGTGCGTTATAATCTCATATTCTTTTAGCCAATAAAAGATGATTATATCGCAATTAATTTCTATATTGACGTAGGTTAATCTTAAAATTTTTCTATAATGAATCGTTCAAAAAAAATTCTTAAATCCCAAAACCACACTTAAAAATTTCAATTACGTTCGCAGGAGCTTACGATGGTTAAAAAGAGTACCATTTCAAAAAATATTTACTTATTCGCTGTAATATTTATTTCATTTCTGATCTTCCCAACACTTAACAGCTTTGCAAAAGAAATATTAGTCAACGGGACAAGTGCGGGTGTTGAAATTAGTGTTTTACAAACGAGTGCAAACAGCACTATACTTGAATATACTTTCGGAGGCTATAACAGCGAGGAAATTTTAATTGCAGGTAAAACATACATTACTTTATCTGTTCCGGACATGGTTTGGATGATGGACCAAGGTTTTCCACAAGTTCCTATTGGAAAAAACAGCATTATAATTTCGGACTATGATGCAGTAAATTTTAAAATAATTGATGAAGAATATATGACTGAATCGACCATCCCGGTTGCTCCTTCGAAAGGGCATTTTACGAGGGATATCGATCCGGATTCCATTCCATATACGTTCGATGAGTTTTACAACAAAGACGCTTGGTATCCTAGCGAAGTAATTTCCTTAAGCTCCCCATATATTATGCGCGATTTCCGAGGTGTTACGATCCAATTCAATCCGATGCGTTTTAATCCTGTGCGCGGTGAAATGACTATCTGTAAAAGACTTGTTGTGGAAGTATTTAATGATTATTCCCAACAACCCGTGAATACACTTAACCGTATTTCAAATAACATTGCACAAGAATTTGAACCCATATATAAAGATCTCTTCCTGAATTATACTCAACGGTCAACTGAATACACACCTCTTCCTGAGCTTGGCAGATTATTGATCGTATATCATTCAAATTATGCTTCTAAAGTAACTCCGTTTTATAATTGGAAAGTTTCGCAGGGATTCAACACATTAACGGCAGAATATCCGACCGTGACAGGTTCCGGTTCTGCTGCGTTGAAAACCTATATCCAAAATTTGTATAATGAAGCGCAGAGTTTGATGTTCATCATTTTAATCGGTGAATCGAATGAAATCCCAACCATAAACGGGACGTCTGAAAGCGCTCCATCGGATCCGTGTTATGTTAAACTTGCCGGTACGGACGCTTATCCCGATGCATATATTTCAAGAATTTCGCCTACATCCGCAACTAACTGCGAGTATATACTTAATAAAATAATAACATATCAGAGTTCAGCGACAAATGGAGCCGCAGAAGACTCCGGGCTTTTCAGTGGAACGGGTGTTGCAAGTAATGAAAGCGGCTCAACTCCTTTGAAGGATTGGGAAAGAATGAATCTTTTACGCACTATGCTTATAGACGATATGGGATTCGCTACGGTAGATCAAATCTATGATCCGGGCGCTACAAGTGCACAGGTTGCTGCCGCCATTAATGCCGGGCGCAGTATGGTAAATTATATCGGACATGGTTCCGGCACTTCATGGAGTACCACCGGTTTTGGAGTCAGTAATATTCATAATCTAACGAATGGAAATATGAATCCATTTATTATCGACGTAGCATGCCAAAATGGGGATTTTACCCGTACTGAATGTATGGAAGAAGCATGGATTAGAGCGGGTGACGCTGCAAATCCCAAAGGAGCCATTGCTGTTTACGGTGCTTCTACAAATGCAAGCTGGGTACCGCCGTGCGATTTGCAAAATCATGCAATTAAATTAATGACGACATACCAGAAAATGACTGTTGGTGGAATTTGTTTTAACGGCTTAATGCATGCAATGGATTTGTGGGGCGGCAGTTCCGGCGAAGGATTAAAGTTGATGGAACAATACAATATTTTCGGCGATTGTAGTACGATGCTTATTTTTACAACTCCGCCAGATGATATTGCCCCTACACAAGTTAATGATCTGGATGCGGGAGATATAACTTCCACATCAATCACCTTAACCTGGACTGCGCCAATGGATGCTTCAACAGGTGGAGTTGCCGGATACGATATTCGATATTCATTAAATCCAATCAATGATGATGATGATTTTAATAACGCCCAATCAATGTTGCTTACAGGGCAAAATGATGTGCAGGGAACTCCCAAATCTTTTTCATGCACCGGTTTAGATTTTTCAACCACATATTATTTTACTCTTAAGGCATTTGATGCTTTCGGTAACACCTCGCTTCTTTCAAATCCTGTTTCTGAAGGAACATGGGGCGCGCCACAAATGGATGTAACTCCCGAATTAGTTAATGTTTCTCTGCCCGTTAATAGTACTTACATTGATTCAATTTTAATTTCGAATACAACTGCATATTCGTCAACTCTCGATTACGAAGTTGAGCTAACAAACAATACTTTTCCTACAGAAATGTTTCGGGTTAATTTAAAACCAATTTCAATTAACAATTCTAACGAATCCTCTACAAAAGGAATCGAGAGTCCGAATAGAGGACAAAGCTTTAGAGGTTCCGGCGGACCGGATAATTTTGGGTATCAGTGGATTGATAGCAACGATCCTGCGGGACCAACTTATGTTTGGAATGATATTTCGACAACAGGAACTGCAGCCACGCAATGGACGGCTACAGGAACTTACAGCGCAAAAGATGAAGGTTATTCAGGCCCATTTAATCTTGGATTCGGACTTAAATTTTATGGTATTACTTATAACCAAATTTATGTGAGTGCAAATGGAACCATATTATTTGCCGCTCTTACATCGGGCGATATGTCGAATGCCGCGATACCGAACAGTTCGGCCCCAAATAATTTTATTGCTCCTTTCTGGGACGATCTTGACGGAAGCAACCAGGGCACTGTTCATTACCAACAAATCGGTAATAAATTTATTGTTCAATTTACCAACTGGCAAAAATACAATGCCACCAGTTCACTTACATTCCAGGTAGAAATCAATTCGAGCGGTAAAATTATGTTTTATTATAAAACTCTTACCGGTACGCTCACCAATGCAACTGTGGGGATAGAGAATAGCGATGGAACCGATGGGCTTCAAATTGTGAGAGACGCAGCTTATCTCGCTAATAATCTTGCTATTCAAATCTCTGCTGATCCGGAATGGTTGATTGCAGATATACCGGAAGGAACGCTTTACAATGGCAGCTCTGCCGCAATTGAATTGGAATTTATTACTACCGATTTAATCGAAGGACAATACTCGATGGATGTTGTAATTACGGGAAACGATCCCGCTGAATCGGTAATTACTGTTCCTGTAACCCTTACTGTGGGTATAATGAGCACTGAGTGCCAAGTGAATACTGGATGGAATATAATTTCCGTTCCCTTAAACTGTACATGTATGGATGTTGATTCTTTATATCCGAATGCAGTATCTGACGCATTTTTGTATGATGGAGCGTACAATTCCGCTGAAGTGTTACAAAATGGAACCGGATATTGGCTAAAGTTTGATGCAAGTGAAAGCATTAATATTTCCGGCAGCGCCGTCACTCAAAACATTCCTGTGGAAGCCGGATGGAATATTATTGGACCATTCCATCAATCTGTTGCTATAACCGATATTACCTCGGTTCCCGAAGGAATTATTGAATCCGACTTTTTTGGTTACGACGGAGCTTACAATACTGCAGATACACTGCAATGTGGAAAAGGATATTGGATTAAAACGAGCGCTGCAGGTGAATTGAATTTTAAAAACCTACGAAAAGTGACTTCCGATAATTCTCAAAAGACTGAAGATATTTTAAGCGGAATAATTGAAGCGCCTATTTCTGTTAGTGATGGAATATCAGCAACGAAAATTAGTCTCGCCGCAGGAATAAATCCGGAAGCGACAAATGGATTAGACATTTCATTGGGCGAATCGGAATTGCCGCCTATTGCACCTTCGGGACTCGATGCAAGATTTGTGTTTAATGAAGCAAACAACTATTCATCATCGTATCGGGATTACAAAAATTGTTCGTTAGGCTCTGCTGGTGTGTTTACCTATACATTAAACTATCGATTAACAAACGGTTCAAAAGGTTTAATTCTTAATTTCACCATTCCAACCGGACTATCCATGAATATACAGGATTTGACAGGCGGTAAATTGATCAATCAAAATTTTGCTGCCGGTGAAAATCACTTTGTTAATCCATTAACAACAGCATTATCCGGATTAAAAATTACGCTGAAATATGATGGAACGATATTCAATAACGGACTGGCAAAAACGGAAATACTTCCCGAAGAATATATACTCGATCAGAACTATCCAAATCCGTTCAATCCGACAACCACAATTAAATATGCGCTTCCATTTGAAAGTAGTGTTAGATTAGAAATATACAACACACTCGGGCAGCGGATTGCCGAATTAGTAAATGAAAATCAAAGTGCCGGATACTATGAAGTGAAATTTGACGCAGCAAATATTTCATCAGGAATTTATTTTTATGTTATGACTGCAGAATCCATGAAAGATACGAACCAATTTAGAACAGTAAAGAAGATGCTGATGGTGAAGTAATTCCGAAAAAGAAGTAGTCAGAAAATAGTAAATTAATTAGTTCTTAAATTTTGAGCCTGGTAGAAAAACTTTGCCGGGCTTTTTTTTATTTTCTGAGTAGAAATAAATTCACCTAAGCTGGAATTTATTTCGTTCTGATGTTCTATTGCGGATGTTAAATTCTTAAGAAGCGAGATGAATCTCGCTCTACAATCGACATTTTCACACAAGCTCTTTAGCAAACGGATATCAGCATTGATAAATCAACCGGTTTTAGCCACAGTTTCAGTATACTCGGTTATAAAATAAATATGTTAAAGCTATCTTACTCCAACGGTGTTGTACAATCTTTCAATGGAAAGATAATAGTTATATTCAGCAGTAATCTTACCGGTTGACGCCTGCACATAATCTTTATTTGCCTGCAGACAATCGAGAAATGTTCCTTTTCCAACCTGGTAAAGTTCGAGATTTACTTTCTGATTTTCAGCGGCAGATTGAAGAGTTTTTTCGCTGACTTCTAATTTTTTCTTTGCAAGGTTCAAATCGATATAACTTTCCTTCACTTCGCCGATTATCTGTCTCTTCAAAGCATTAAAGTCTTCCATCGAATTTTTTACTGAAATCTCTGCGCTTTGAATTGAGGCTTCAGTTTTAAAATTAGAAAAAATCGGAATATTGAGAGATAGTCCAAGTCCGTACCGGTTATCCGAAAATAAATCGCCAATTGAACCGGCGCCTGTTGAGTAAGAGTAATTCCCGGAAAGCGATGGAAGTAATCCCGCCTTGCTTATCGAAAGCTGGTTGTGCCCGGACAGCAATTGGTAGTTCATACTTTGTAAGTCATTTCTCTTCTGAACAGCAAGGTCGTAATACTGCATAAGTTCATAATCCTCGCTGCCTGATTTTACTAAATTCATTTCCTCAGGTTTGATGATGTTCGATTCAAATTCGTATTTTTTTGAAACATCGAGTGAAAGGAATTCGAGTAATTGATTTACAGCCACTTCGTAATCTTTCTTTGATTGAATGAAAGACATTTCGGCATTTCCGTACTGCACTTCCTGAGAATAAACATCGGCTATTGGGACCAAACCGAGAGATTTTTTTTCTTTAATGAGTTCGAGAAATTTCTGATTGTAAATTGAATTTTCTTCCTGCACTTTCAATAAGTCATGTGCATTTAAAATTGAATAGTAAAGAGCGGTTGTTTGGAGAATTACTTCTTGTTTAAGCCTGTCCAGACTTAATTTAGCTGACTCAAGTTCATTTTCGTTTTGGTCAATTCTCTCGTAAGATGCGAGTCCATCGAACAGCGTTACGTTACCCCCCGCTGAAAAAGAATAACTGCGTGATTCATTTGATGTGTTTATTTGCTGTAAAGCCTCGGAGTAATATGCTGGATTAGTTTGTGTGGATTTTTGCCAGTTCCATGATAATCCGGCGCTGAGATTCGGCAGCAAACTTCCATAGGCTGTCTTAATGTTTGTTTTAGTCGCTTCGACGTTGTTTGTGCTTTTTACAATTGATGTGTTGTTTGACAAAGCTATTTCAACGGCTTTTTCAAGGTTCAATTTCTCTTGTGAATATACATTAAAAATAGAAGTGCATGTTACAAGAAAGAACAATATTTTTTTCATTGCTAATCCGTGGTTAATCATTATAAAAATTTGAGAAACAAAATTCGTCTCCGTTAAATAAATCTATTCATATCTGAGCGCATCAATCGGATTTAAGTTAGCAGCTTTGCGCGCAGGATAAAACCCGAAGAACACTCCAACCGCTCCGGCAAAAAGAAAAGAGAGCATTACGATCTCCGGTTTTATGATTGCAGTTTGGATTTCGTATGTGTTGAGAATAAATGTTACCAACGAAGCGAATAGAATTCCGATTATTCCGCCGACAAGACTTAATAAAATTGCTTCGGAAAGAAATTGAACAAGGATATCGGATGGACGTGCACCGACCGAAAGACGGATTCCTATTTCACGGGTTCTTTCAGTCACCGAGACAAGCATAATATTCATTATCCCGATACCGCCGACAATTAAAGAAACGCCCGCAACCGATCCCAAAAGAAGAGTAAGGATGCGGGTCGTTTCGGACGCGGCTTCGCTAATTTGTGTTTGATTTCTAATTGTAAAATCATCTTCATCGTTTCCTACTAATCGGTGTGCCGAACGTAAAATACTTCGCAATTCTTCCTGTGTGGAGTCAATTTGTTCTACCGAGTTTGCACTTGCCTGGATAAAATTAATATATCTACCGCCGACAAGTCGGTCTAAAACGGTAGTGCACGGAGCGATAATAATGTCGTCCATATTCTGTCCCATAGCGCTTTGTCCTTTTGTAGTTAACACTCCAATCACTCTAAACGGAACACTCCGTATTCTAATGCTTTGACCGATCGGGTCTTCGTCCGGGAATAGATTGTTAACCACTTCCGAACCAAGAATCGCAACCTTTGCTCTCGCTTTAATATCTCGTTCTGTAAAAAACTCGCCGGATTTTAATTGCCAGTTTCTAACTTCGGGAAACGAAGTAGATACCCCTTCTATTGATGTATTCCAATTACCTGCACCGCCAATGACTTGCGCACTCGATCTGACAACCGGCGTTACTCCTTTAATAAGCGTCGCTTCTTTTTGGATTCTTTCAACATCCTCCATTGTGAATCTATTGAAACTACCCGCGCCCCTGCTTACTCCGCCGGAGAACATCGTGCCCGGGAAAATTACTATCAAGTTGGAGCCGAGTGAATTTATCTGTTCCTCGATATTTGATTGAGCGCCTTCGCCAACAGCCACCATAACTATTACCGAACCGACACCGATTACGATACCGAGCGTTGTTAATAATCCCCGCATCCGGGATTTAACGATACTTTTTAATGCTGCCGCTAAAATCTTTTTCCATTTCATAAAATCTCACCGTTAACTATTTTCAACCGTAATAAATTTGTCCTCACTAATTAATTCGGCTAAATCAGCTTTCGCACTGAAAAGCCTTTTTGCAAACAAGTCGCTTTTTACCAAACCATCGCGCATTTCTATAATTCTTCTTGCATAGCGAGCAAAGTCACGTTCATGCGTAACAAGTATAACCGTTATCCCTTCTTCATTCAATTGCTGGAATAATGCGAAAACCTCGATTGACGTTCGACTGTCGAGGTTGCCTGTCGGTTCATCGGCAAGTAGAATTTTCGGTTCATTCACCAAAGCGCGGGCAATTGCAACACGCTGCTGCTGACCACCGGATAATTGATTCGGCTCGTGATGCATTCTGTCGCCAAGTCCAACTCGCTCAAGCGCTTCGATAGCTTTGCTACGAGGATTTTTTATCCGGTTTCTTCTATCGTAGATAAGCGGTAACTCAACATTTTCGAGCGCGGTAGTTCTTGCGAGCAAATTAAATCCCTGGAACACAAAACCTATTTTTTGATTCCTAATATCGGCATATTCATTCCGACTTAAATTACCTGTACTTATACCATCAAGAAAATATTCGCCAAGAGTAGGTTTATCCAGGCAACCGAGTAAATTCATTAGAGTGGATTTACCTGAACCCGAAGCTCCCATAATTGCTACGAATTCACCTTCTTCAATTGACAAATCTACTCCGCGAAGAGCCTTTACTTCAACTTCACCGACTTTATAATATTTATGAAGCCGCTCAATCTTTATCATAGTATTTTTATCTGAATTCCCAATTAGCATTTAATTTGTATTCCTTTTTTCAGTCTTTGTCATTTTAAAATTCACAGTAAATATTTCGCTTACTTACAAATTGCTTTACAGCCTTCCCTTAGCGGCGATCTGCAATTTCAAATGTCAAATTAGTTTTAGCTTCCAAAGCCCAGATTCATTCTCGGGAAATTATCGCTGCTTAATTTTGTTCCTTTGGCTTCAATAATAATTTTCGTTCCTTCTTCCAATCCCATGCTTGTAACTATCTCTGTGTACTTTCCATCAGTTGAGCCGGTTGTTACGGGCGACATCCTGAGTTTGCCGTTAGCATCAATAAACCATACTGTTATCATAGCGCTTGTTGTGGTTGAAGAAAATCCTCCTCCCGGAGGTCCTCCGCCCATGCCCGGAGGAGGAGGCATACCACCGCCGGAACGCGAACCGCCGTTTTGAATTCTATTCATTCTGCTCTTTATCGAATCGGGTATGTCTTTAAATCTCTTTTCCATCTCTTCGGTAAACTCGGCCATCATTTCCTGTGTCGGTTTAAATTTTACTGCCGTACTCGGCATCAGCAAAACATTTTCTTTTTCTTCGGTATAAAAATCAACTGTTGCAGTCATTCCGGGTAGAAGCAATCCTTCGCTGTTGTCGGCGCTTATTACCACAGTGTAGTTAACAACATTCTGAACTGTATTCGGTTCAAGTCTTACTTGCTCAACTTTCCCGTTAAACTCTTTTTCGGAATAAGCCTGAACCGTGAATTTAACATTCTGGTCTTTTTTGATTTGACCGATATCGCTTTCGTCAACAGCGGCAAGAATTCTCATTTTCGAAAGGTCTGCCGCGATGGTAAATAACGTTGGCGTTGAAAAACTTGCGGCAACGGTCTGTCCCATTTCGATATTTCTATTGATAATTATTCCATCAAGAGGGGAATATATAAATGCGTAGTTCAAGTTAGTTTGGGCTCTTTCCAGCGAGGATTTAGCCGATTGCAATTGCGCGAGCTGCGATTCCATATTTGTTTTTGATGATATGTATTCTATCTCGGAAAGGAATTCCTTCTCATACAAAATTTTATCGCGCTCATGTTTTACTTTTGCTTCGTTGAAGAGAGCTTCAGCCCGGTTCAAGCTCGCCTTTTGATCCCGCACAGTTGCAGCAAGCGAAGTTGTATCAAGAATAGCTAGCAGTTGCCCTCTTTTTACATTATCGTTGAAATCAACCAACAATTTGCTCAGAATACCGGATACTTGTGTACCGACTTCAATAGTCGATACGGCTTCGAGGGTGCCGGAGCTTGAAATTACTGTTGAGAGATTTCCGCGAGTGACTTCTGCAAATTTGTATGTCTCCTCTGGAACCGTTTCCGAGTTAAAAAAGAAATACCATACTGCAATCGCTACAACGATTATTATTGAGCTAATTATAATTATTTTCTTCATTGTATTATTTCACTGTATTCGTTTTAGATTATTTGTTATCATCCGGAGGCGGGGGAGGCATGTTGCCCATATCCTTCTTTCTGTCTTCAATGATTTTTTTAAATTTTTCTTTCTGCTTTTCGTTAAGCACTTTCATAATCTCGTTATTTATGGTATCCATTTTCTTTTTCATATCTTCATTCATTTTGCCCGGTTGTCCCGGCGCTCCACCGGCATGCGGTTGTCCCATCTGAGGTTTGTTTTTCTCAAACAACGCTTCAATTTTCTTTACCTGCTCATCCGTGAGCTCCAGCTTTTTCTTTAAGTCGGAAATCATATCCCTATGGGATGGCGGTTTCATTTGTCCGAAAACTGCTGGAACGATGAACATGGAAAGCAGAAATATCAATTGCACTCTTTTCATTTGTAACCTCAAATTATTTTTTGTTTACCGGTTAGACAAAGGGTGGTTTCATTTTATTCCATTGCTATTAAAGATTTTTTTAAATCCAAGATTTTGCGCCTATGTTTTCATAATTCCTAAGTTGTAAGAGACAGCACATTAATAAAATGGTATAAAATTATTTTTGGGTTGCCTCTTAAAATGGAATAAATCATATATTTCAGATGTCTAATTAGACATCAGCAATAATTACGGTACTTTGATTGGCAATTTGTGCGATAATGACTGAACAAAACGACTGGGAATTGATAGAGCAAACGAGAGCAGGCGATAAGTATGCATACTCCGAACTTGTGAGACGATACAAATCTAAAGTCGCGGCAACGGTTTTTGGTATGATTGGAAAGTGCGATGAAGCCGAGGATATAGGTCAGGAAGTTTTTATAAGATTTTATAATGCGATAAACAATTTTCGAGGCGAGTCGGCGGTTGGAACGTATCTTTGTAGAATCGCGATCAATTTATCGCTGAATGAAATAAAAAGAAAAAAAGTAAGAAATTTTTTGTCCTTTGATAAAATGCTGGAAGATGACGCGGAGATTCCCGATAAAGGTAATTTGGAATTATTTGACGAGAAAGGGGAAATCATCCGCAATGCAATTGCAAAATTAAGCGCCAAGTACCGAAGCGTAATTGTACTGAGGTTGATTGAGCAATATTCAACCGAAGAAACTGCCAAAATATTGGAACTACCTGTTGGCACTGTATTATCGCGGCTGGCGCGGGCGCAAGCACAATTAAAAAAATATTTACAACCATATATTTCATCGCTATGAAAAAGAAAAATTTAGAAAAACTGATTTTCAAAAGCCTCGACGGAGTTCTTACCGAAAAGGAATCCGCAGCGCTTGAATATGAATTGAAAAATTCGAGTGAAGCAAAAAAGTTATTTGCCGAACTCCGATCGCTTAGAAAGGGAATAGAAAATCTTCCCGAACTAACTTTCAAACCTTTTTTTGAAGAAAGAGTTATTGCAAAGTTGAATATAGATAATTCCAAAAGTGAATCGTTTCCCAATTTTCCTGAAGCGCTTGGATTATCATTCCGCAAGTTTGCGATAGCGGCAGCGCTTATTCTTGCATTGTTAATTACATACAACCTGAATAACGGGAACAGTTATTCAATTGAAAATTTGCTCGGTACATATAAAACTCCGCTCGAGTATGTGCTTGACCCAACAATGAATTTAATATGGGGACGGATATAATGAAACCGAAAATAAAATCATCTTTAATTTTAGTAGTAACACTTTTCATCGGGATTGCAATCGGTTTCGAAATCAGCGAGATTATGATAAAGAAACGATTCGAGTCATTTAAAGATGTAAGGGAGCCGAAGGGTTTTGTTAATATGTTTAATGAAATTTTGAAGCCGGGCGAAAACCAGAAAGCGGAAGTGGATTCAATACTTTTAAAATATCACAAGCAGATTGATTCGGTATTCAAATCCGGTTTTGCAGTTGTGAAGACTCAAATGGACTCAATGCGAACTGAATTGAGCAAAATACTTAACAAGGAACAGATGGATAGATTTGATAAAGAAAGAGAAAAGATGAAAAATCCGCCGCGCGACCATAAGCCGCCGCCAAGTTTTTAGCTCGATTGGTATTTTCTGCAAATTCATTGGTCAAAAATTTTCCCCTGAACAATAACGGAATATCCATCCATTTCGTTTTGTCTAACGATTAAAATAAAAACAGGAATGTGTAATATTTAATGAATAATTCTGTTCTTAAAATCAAAATACTATTTATTTCCATAACGCTTATTTTAATTATGGCATCGTGCGGTTCGCTGGATATAACCAGCAAGTGGCGGACACAGAAAATAGCAATCGATGGAATTAATTCCGAATGGAAAAACGGCACACTTATAAAAGATGCGAAAGCCGTAATTAATTTTTACAATGACAATGAATATCTTTATTTGTGCATAATATCGGCAGATAAAGATCTTCAAAATAAAATATTACGCAGCGGATTAACAATTTGGTTCGATGCCGGGGCTAATAACGAAAAATATTTTGGTATTCATTATCCGGTTGGATTTGCGCCCGGTGAAATGACGAATATGCCTCAACCGGGTTCAATGGATATGGAAATAAATATTCTGCCGCAGATGAATGGATTGAATGAAATGGAGATTATTGGTGAAAGCGGGCAAGTGCTGAAACAAATATCTGCCGAGAACAACAGTGAGGGAATTCTTGCAAAAATGGGACGACCGGATGAAAAGTTTTTTTATGAACTCAAGATTCCCTTTGTTCAATCCGGCGCTATAACATATTCTGTAAATGCTGATACAAATAAAATAATAAGCGTTGGATTCGAAACAGCTGAAGATAATTTTGAAAAAATGAAACCTCCAATGGATGACAGCAATAAACCGGATATGCCCGGAGGAGGAGTTCCTCCATCCGGTGGCGGTGGAATGCCAGGCGGTGGTAATATGCCTTCGATGGGTAAACCCGGAGGCGGCTTAGATAAATCAAAGTCACTTGATCTGTGGATTAATTTAAAACTGAGTTCTTCGAAGTAATCTTGGATGAAGATAGATAAATAATGTCAAGCCAATGTAATTTGTGAGGAAGATAAGAAATTGGATGTAGTATTAATAATAATTATCGAAGCTTCCGCTTCGATTTACAAAAAGTGTAAAGATTTTTTTACCTCCTTGTAAGAGTCCATGCGGGCAGTTCGGCATTAAACAAATGCAACTCCCCATTAGAATTGCCCGCATGTGATAAATTTTGAGAAGAAAAACTACTACTCCAGCTTCAAAAGGTAATCTGCCATTTTACCAAGCTGTTTCACATCCACATTGCCATAAGCCGGCATAACGATATTTGGATACATCAATTTGTAATTTTCGAATCGAGGATCGCTATTGTACGAATTAGGGTTACGCAGATAATTTATGAGTGTGTTCCTATTCCAATGATCGCTAATTTCTTTTAAGGACGGCGCCATCTTTGTCCCCGCTAAATCCGAGCCGTGACAAGATGTGCAGCCAATAGATCTCATTACTGCCATTCCATCCATTTCATCATCAGCATTTGTATTGTTTCCGGAGTCGCTGTAATTAGTTTGATCTATCTCAGAGTCATCCTTTGATGTAAGACTATTAAGTACAAACAAAAGTACAAATATCACAAGAAAAGCAGCAACCCATTTTTGCGCGTTTGTCATTTATTTTCCAATCTGTTATTTCTAAATATATTGGTTGTAAAACTAACTTGGCAAGGAGAGAATATCAATAAAAGCATGGCAAATGTTAAATGGAAGATGGAAAATGTATTTTGTCGTGCGATCTTTTTTATTTTTTCCCTTTGCTATTTTCCATTTACCATCTTCCATTTTTTATAAAGCTCCTTCATCAAAAATTCTGTTGTAATACTGGCGATAGGTGGCGATAGCATTATATATGGCGTTTGCAATTTCTGTCTGCCCATTGTTACTGTTCAAATAACTCTCGTCTTTTTTGTTCGAAAGATAACCGGTCTCAATTAATACACCCGGCATCGAGGCGCCTACAAGCACATAAAATCCTGCCTGTTTAATTCCCCTTGAAGGAATATCAACACTGCTTGACCACGTTTGATTCAAAATGTCGGAAAACATTTCCGAATAACGCATATACGATGAATGCGCCATGCTCACTAAAATAAAATTTTCGTCGTTTAATTTTTGATATTTTGACGGATCGTCTTCGTACTCAATTACATTATTCTCAAGCTCGGCTATTGCAATTGCTTCGTCGGTTTTTCCGGGACGCAGAAGATAAACTTCGAATCCGCGGGAATCACTTGGTTTTTTAGGCATCGAGTTGCAGTGGATGGAAATAAAAAGTTTGCCGCCGCTTTCGTTCGCAATTTTTCCGCGTTTATATAACTCAACAAATTTGTCTGTATTGCGTGTATAAACCACGTCCACGCCTTTAATATTGTCTTCAATTAATTTGCCGAGTTTAAGTGCAATAGTGAGATTAATATCTTTCTCGTATATCCCGGAAACTCCAATAGTGCCCGGATCTTTGCCGCCGTGCCCGGCATCTATCACGACAACATCGAACTGCCATTTACTTTTTTCGGCTTCAAGATCTTTTACAACTCCTTCCATCATTTTATTATGCACGGTTAAGAAAATATCGTAACTGTCAATATCCTGGAAGGCTTCTGAAGATTCATACCCTTCTCCCAATGAAAATTCGAACTGAGTATTACCATCGGCAGTATTTTTCTGTTTTGCGGATTTTACCAATCCTTTCGATTTAAAATTCTTCAAAATATTCGGATCGATGTTTGCACCGGTCAAATACAAATACAAAATTCCATCTTTAACCGAACTGCTGTATTTCGAAATTTTCTTTCGAGATTTCAACCGTATCAAAGTTCCGTTTGCTTTTTCATCGATGGTTAATCCGTAGACATCGAATTTAGATTTTGTATCAGTTGGAGTATTTACATTTTCATCGGTGGTTTTTTCGGGATCGCTTTTGGCTATGTAGCCGGATTGCCCTTCGGCGATGATTAAGTTTTTCTTGCCGCTGTCATACGCCAGTGTTTTGCCTGCTGCCATTCCAAGGAAAGATGTAGTATAGATAAGCGGTATAAAAATATCATCATTAACCGGCAAGGCTGATAATGGAATTTGGAATACCTGCTGCGAATTATCTGCACGGGTAACCAGATTTACAAATTGATTTTTTGATGTCAATTTTAAATTGTACTCGCCGAATTTCAATTCAATTTTTTCGTTTCCGGGATTATAGAAAAAACTTCCCGATAAAAGTCCGGCTATTTCTTTTGAGGAAACAAAGTCGGTTCCTTTCCGGTTGATGAAAGACAGCGTCTTTGTTTCGCCGTTTACCGAGACTGTAATTTTTAGAAGCCGCTGCGGAAATACGGATGCGCATAAAACAAAAAAGAGAGATATAAAGAATACTTTTTTCATTTTCCTCGTTAACCGATGAACGGAACCATAAAACCGCTTTTCTTTTTGTATGAAACAAACTCATCCTTAAAATGTTTCGATAGGATTTTATCCTCGAGTCCTGCGCGTAGAATTAAAAGCGGCATTTCGACTAATACTACAAGAGGAAGGACTATGTAATTTAACAAAGCCACTCCTGCGCCAATGTCCGCAAGTATTTGCGTCATGTATTGTGGGTGACGTATAAATTTATAAATTCCCCCGGTTTTCAATTCGTGTCCTTTCAGAATCAACACTTCCTGCGAGTAATTTTTACCAAGCGATTTAGATGCTGCTATTTGCATCCACGAAAACAAACCGAAACAAATCAATCCAACAATTCTTATCGCAAAATATTGATTTTCTATTTGCTGTTCATATAAACCTATTCCAAACATTCCCAATATCTGCAACACGAGAATAAAAGCAGAAAAATTAGGAGGAACTTTCTGCAAGTAACTTTTTGGTTTCACAACGGTATTGCTTAAAGAGGATTTAACTCCAACCTTCACGCTTCCGAGATTCGCCCCGAGCGAAACAAGTATAACAACACCAACAAGAATATTAATTGGATCCATAAAAGCCCTTTAGCGAAAAAAACAACGGGATAAATATAACAACTTTACGGAAAAATAAGGGTGCATGAATATGTAAACAAATCCGCCCATATTTCTTAGGGCGGCCATTTAATTAGTGAAAATTCAAGGCAAGCGGGATAAGATGAAAGATTTGCTTCACATGTCTTACTTCATCAGAATGAATTTTTTACTATCCACAAAATCAGTTGATTTGATTGAGTAAATATATATGCCGCTTGCTAATCCGTTAGCATTAAATTCAACAACATATTTTCCAACCTTCTGGAATTGATCCGCGAGTGTTGCAACTTCTCTTCCGAGAGATTATTCAAGATGCAAAAATCTTTGATTCTATTACCGATAAAATTTTTATTATTCGCTCTGAAGTTAACAAACAGTCAAAAATAATAATAAATAAACTGGGAAAATCCTTGTCATACTAATTGGTACAAGTCAGAAAATATTTGTTCGTTAAAAATCATCATATCGCAGGCGCTTGTTTTTTCCGCTTGAAAAATGACCAAGTTTCCACCTAAAAACTGATCACCCCAAAAGTATAAAATAGCAATAAATTTCCTCAGCAGATTAACGGCAACAATAAATCATAATGAGGAAAAAACAAAAGGTGATCACTACTTCTTCCAAAAAATTTAGGGAAGCAAGTTCCCTGATTAGTTTTTCATTTATCTGAGGCTGATAAGAAAAGTCCAACAAGGACATCCAATAGCGAGATAATCATCCAAATAGGCAGCATTTTTTCCTAATGACATAAAGGTGGACAAGGAATTCCAAATTCCAATGTATTTTGTGCATAGGTTAATGAAAGGACCTCATTTCTTATTTCGATTTCAACAGTTGCTCCGGTTCCGCCATTGAGCAGCTCAACAACTTTACTAACGCTGTAACGGTTAAAAACTTCGTCATTGCCAAAAACTGCCCCTGCCGGGTAAAGCGCTTTTCTGCCGTCACCGAGAATTATTACTCCATCATCTAAAATATTGAACATGTTTCTATCCTTCATTTTATTTTATCCCAATTCATTATTGTCAATTCTATGTTCGGGCAACTTCGGTTTGAGTTTCCAATTTGTGTTTTCCACGGTAGCAAAGCAGAAGAATATTCCAAATCCTATTTGTAAAAATGTTGTAACTATCATCTGTATGAGTCCTGGCGATGAGGGATTAATTAAGAAAGCTAAAATTTTTACAACATTAGACGTAAAGTAAATTACCAGTACAAATAAAAACCAATTTAATATCCGACGGGTGACAATCTTGTTATAAAGTTCACGAATAAGCAGTAGGAGTACAATAAAAACGAGGATGGCATTAATAACATAAATTGTCATATAATGTATTTTACCAAATATGATAGTTAAAAAATATCCCGTAATAACCAATAAAAGTACAACAGTAGATTTACGATTATTTAACAACACAACCATTAGCAAGAGTGTAGTAACCGGATAAATATTTACTGTCTGTAAATGAAATACAAAAGCTAAAATTACTGCTATTACATCGGATATCCCCAAAACTAGAAAGAAAAGAAAATAGTCCGTTCTATATTGCTTAAAAATTGGTAATATCCAGACAAGGACATCAAATAGCGAGATAATCATCCAAATAGGCAACATGTTTTCCTAATAACATAAAGGTGGACAAGGCACACCATATTCCAACGTGTTTTGTCCATAGGTTAAAGAAAGGACCTCATTTCTTATTTCGATTTCAACAGTTGCTCCGGTTCCGCCATTGAGCAGTTCAACAACTTTACTAACGCTGTAACGGTTAAAAACTTCGTCATTGCCAAAAACTGCGCCTGCCGGGTAAAGCGTTTTTCTGCCATCACCGAGAATTATTACTTTGCCATCGGCAATGTTGAACATGTTTCTATCCTTCATTTCATTTTATCCCAACTCATTTTTGTCAATTCTATTTTCAAGCAGCTTCGGTTTGAGTTTCCAGTTTGTGTTTTCCACGGTAGCAAAGCAAAAGAATATTCCAAATGCCAATTGGAGAAATGTTGTTATAAGATACTGAAGCAATCCGGGTGAGGAAGGATGAATTAAAAACGAAAGCGCTTTTAGCACATTCATTGAAAAGTAAACTGTTAACGATAATAAAAACCAGTTTAATACTTTGTAGATTATCATTTTCCTATAGAATTCGCGTATAATAAACATTGTAACAATTATACAAAAGAAAGTAAAAACAGCATATTCATAGAGGAACGGTATTCTCCAATTAAAAACAATGTAAAGGTAGAGAACCACAAAAAAGCATGACAAATATTTCGCTTTTCTATTTCTAAAAAAAAATACAACTAAAAAAAAGGAACCAATTGTATATATCGAAAAAGTCTGAATTTTAAATCCATATCTAAGAACAGCAGCGATTAGTTCTGATAGAGATAGGATGACGAAAAAATAGAAAAAATTTGTTTTATATTGCCTGATAGGAGGCAATTGCCAAATTATCAGTCCCGCAAGTTCAACAAATAACCAAATGGGCGGCATTTATTTTCTCGTCAGCATAATGGCGGACAAGGAGCACTAAATTCCAACGTATTTTGTCCATAAGTTATTGAAAGGACCTCATCTCTTTCTTCGATTTCAACAGTTGCGCCGGTTCCGCCATTGAGCAGTTCAACAACTTTACTAACACTGTAACGGTTAAAAACTTCGTTATTACCAACAACGGCGCCTGCCGGGTAAAGCGCTTTTCTGCCGTCACCGAGAATAATTACTTCATCATCCCGGATATTAAACATAATGGAATCTTGAGTCTTTGCCATTAAAGATTTCAGAACAGCAACGTCAAGTTGAATTGACTTTACTACGTTGCCATATTTTTTATCCGCTTCATCTTTCGTGAAGATTTCACCTATTACCTGGGCCATGACAATCCTCTTTTAAAATAATTTATAAAAATATTTTCTGCTGCAAATTAAAATTACTCAAATCATTCCGTTTTTCAAATCTCAAATAGTATAAATTGTTTTTGCGGTTTGACTAAGGAGACTTTTTTTCTTGCGAAAAGGAAAATTCCATCGCATATTTTATTAGTTGAGGAGGTTTCTTAAAATCAAGTTTCGCCATGATAGCTGAGCGATGCGCGTCCACAGTCCTTTTACTGATACAAAGATTTTCCGCTATTTGCTCGCTTGTTAATCCGCGGGCAATTAATAGCAAGATATCTTTTTCTCTTTCGCTAAAATCGAAGGAGCCGTCTGTTTTATGTGTTCGCGAGATACCTTCATATCGCTTGATAATAACTTTTAGCTCATCATCATTGTGGGCTGCAAAACATTTCTTCCCGCTGCTTATTTGCCTTAGGGCAGCGATTAATTCGCCTTTTATTATATTTTTATTCAGTAACCCGTAGGCCCCCAATTTATAGGCTTTATAAATATATTCATCGGTTTCGTACATCGTAAGGAAAATTATTTTTACATCTTTATCGGTTTCCAATATTTGTTTTGCGGCAGCCATACCGGTTAATTTTGGCATTGAAATATCGCTTAAAATAATCTCTGGCTTGAATTGATTGTATTTTTCAATCATTGATAAACCGTCTTCGGCTTCGGCAACAATTGAAAATTCCGGATATGATTCAATTATGTTGACTACACCCTGTCTAACAAGGTTGTGATCATCTGCTATTAATATTCGTGTTATTTTCATAGACTACTTGTTTTGGTACATCAATAAAAAGTGAAGTCCCCTCACCTTGAGCGGATTGTATTTTTATTTTACCGTTAATTTTTTCCAATCTCTCCTTCATGTTGAAAAGTCCTATTCCGCTATTCTTTATGTCTTTTGATTGAAAATATTCCTGCGGTATTCCAACACCGTCGTCGGAAATTATAAGGTTAATCTCATTTTCTTTATTAACAAGTTGAACAAAGAATTCTTCTGCTTGTGCATGTTTCAAAATATTATTAATCGCTTCCTGGATTATGCGATACAGAGTAATCTCAACCTCCGAGTTTAATCTTTCGTCCTCACCAAGGTAAGAGTAATCACCTTTTATTCCAGCTCCTTTAGATATTCGCTCGACTAATGTTTTCAAAGCAATGTTCAATCCGAAGTCATCAATTTCCGGCGGTTTTAACATATGCGAAATTTCTCTTATCCTTTGATATACATCGTTTACATCAGGCATAATCTCTTCCGTCTGCTCATTATTGCTCAACCGCGATAGCTTGTGATTAATTAAAATTAATCTCTGTCCAATATCATCGTGTAATTCCGTAGAGATATAATTTCTCTCATTTTCAAATTTTTGTTCAAGTCTGTCTGCGAGTGTTTTAAGATTATTTTTATATTCTTCAAGCTCATATTCATATTTCTTAAGCCTGGTTATATCGCGCAAATAAATATTAGCAAAATTAAAACTGTTATCTCCCTTAATTGTAATCGAAAAAATTCTGTCATTAATGCTCTCGATAAAATTGAGTTCTGTTCCATTCGCAATAACTTCCTCAACACTGTAAACTAATCCGGTCAGCAGGTCGGAAATGAATGCTTTTTTCAAATTTGTTTTCTCAAACAATTCGCGCGTCGCTTTATTTGTCTCAATTATTTCGCCTTTTTTGTTCACTCTAAGTAAGGGATCAGGATCAAGTTCAGCAAAAAGCGCCATCAGTTTTGCTTGCCTAATCATAAGAGCTCTCTTTTGCCCTTTGAACTTCATCCGCATAGGGAAAACGACTCGAAATATAATTACGAGAACTATTCCGAGAATAATTAAGCCAAAGAGGAAAGCATATATTATCGGATTTTCCCACGAGAGAAATTGTTTTATGTATTCGTGAATATCGTTCATTCTCTATTCAACGCAATAAATCGAGTTTTGTATCCTTATTTATTTTAACCGATCTAAATATATGATTGATTGGTAAAAAAATAAATGGATTTAAATGAGGCTTGATGAAAATAATTGGAAAATTTTTTAACTTGTGACAATTTGTATGACAGCAGAATAGCGAAAAACATCTTATAAAATTAAGCCGTGATTGACAATTTTTGTATGTGTCGAAATAGTTCACAGGTAATTTAAGAACGGAGAGTGAATTCTTCACAGTTATAATTAGCAGCCAATCTTAAATCGTTGTACCTCTAAAAAACCCGACCGCAAAGCTGTTTAATATCTGTAATAATCCAATCGAGTTTAAGAAAATTGATACCGAAGGCATCCAAGCAGATACAAATAACTGACATACATAAATCTTGTTACTATTATATTTGCAATCATACAATTGTAGAAGAAATATATTTCGGATACATTTCGCCAATTCTATATTCAAGTAGTCATCGGAAAAAAAGCAATTTAATCCTTCCAGATAAAATCGAATAGAAGGTAGGATGCAGTAAGCATTATCACGTCGTAGCAAATAAGCACAGCAATTTCAACGAATGATTCTTCAACCGAATTTCCTTCCATTGCAAATTTGGTAAGTTCTAACAAAGTTAAAATAAGCGGAAGTAAAATCGGGAAAGAAAGTACCGGGTAAAGCGTTCCTTTCGAACTTGCTTTAGAGATGATTGCAGCGATAATTGTTGATGAAATTGCGATGCCGATATTGCCAAAAATAAAAGCAATGATAAAAAGGTAAATGTTTTTTACGATGAATGATTCGAAAAGCATTGAAAACAAGATCGTGATCACGAAATTCATCAGGAAAACAAGCAGAAGATTAAAAATCAATTTGCCCGTAAAAACTGTTGATGGAGCCGCAAGGAATTGAAGCGTCATAGTTGTGCCGCGTTCTTCCTCCGAAACAAATGCACGCGACAAACCTGACATTGCCGAAAAGAAAATAACAACCCACAGCAGTCCGCCGGTTAATACTTCAGTTACCTTTTCATTACCAATAGAAAATAGAATAACGCTAATTGTAACCAGGATAAACATCGCCAACGCATTTATCGCGTAACGCGTTCTAAGTTCCGATTCCCAATCTTTTTTAAATATCGCTAATGATTTCATTTTCATACAATAGGTATTTTATACACAATTAAACCGCGTTGCCCGGTCAAAGCACGGCAGGCGTAAACGACAACGCTGTCCGAACAAATCATCCTGAAGGATGATCTCCATTTGAGATCATTTGTTAACATCAAATTAATTTCAAATCACTTTTAGTTTTGTAATCTTCTATTTTAATTATGTGCTCACACAGCGCTAAATCAACCTCTTCATTCGAGGCAATTACAATACAGTTTTCTACTGCTTCTTTTAGAATGAACTCGAAGACTTTCTCTTTCCCGGAAACATCAAGATTCGAAGTTGGTTCATCGAGGATGAGTAATTGGGGTGAATGCTGCAGAGCAAACACAAATTTCATCCTTTGTTTCATCCCGGAAGAATATTCCTTTAAAAGGTCTTTTCTCCGCTCGTAAATTCCAAATTCATTTAGAAGAAAATCAATGCGTTCTTTATCGAATTTAATGCCTCTAATCTTAGCAAAGTGTTTTAAATTTTCTTCGGATGAAAATTCATCATACAAAACAAGATACGGCGATACGAATCCGATGTGATCGTGCAATTTCTCCGGGATAATTTTTTTGCCGTTATTTGTGTGAGTTATTGAACCGGAGGAGGGAGATATTAATCCGGCAATTATTTTTGACAAAGTTGATTTGCCGGAACCATTGCGTCCGGCAATACCATATATACTGCCGCTGTTGAATTCGGCGGTCACTTCTTTAAATACGAGCCGGCGCCCGTAAATCTTCGTAACTTTATCGAAGGAAAGCGAATAATTACTCATTGTAAATTACAATTTTTCCTGTTTTAATTTCATCACCCGCTTCGGTAACGTAAATATAAACTCCTGTCGGGAGTTTATTCCCGGAATTATCCAACCCGTTCCACCTAATGATAATTCTTTCGCCGGGAATAATAGATTTCCTTTCGCTGTAAACGAGCTGCATTGAAGTGGTATAAACCTGGAGCTGGGTTAATCCATTAATATTAGGTTCAACCGGAATACTTATCTGAACATTCGATGCATCCAAATGTTTTTTATAACTGAACGGATTTGGATAAGCATAATCAATGGCTTCACGTTCAAAATCACCGCTTACAATAAATGTATTAAAAATATTTGCCTGCTGAAATAGAGAGGTATTTGCACTTTCAAACTTCGATGAAAATCTGTCGGTAATTTTAGTAAAGTCAGAAGGCTGATCCGAACGCAAAGTAAAATTAAAATCTGTTTCAACCGGGGGATTTGCTTGTGTGCCATCCACATTACCGTTAGTTATCAAGCACACAAGAGTATCGGGTAGACTTTGCGAATAGTCATAGAATATCAAAAAATTATTCGACACCGGTTCGGAGATCACCATCATGCTTTTTTGCGGCGGTTCAAATTCATACAAATAGGATGTCCGGATGAGTGGATAGTATTCGGCTTCTTCAAAAGCTGCGTTCTGGTTTTTGCCGGCTTCCGCCCGCGGACCGGTGAAGTACGCCCATATTCCAAATTTGTTTAGCTCATTCTTCAAGCTTGTGGATTCTGTTGAAATACTCAACAATACTTTTTCGGTTGCTTTTAATGCAACCGGCTTACCGTAGTATTCATTCATCGCACCGAGTTGTTTCATTTCCTCCCAAATTTTTTTTATTATGTCCACACCGAATCTATCCTTCAAAAAGATATTCCAAATTGCAAGATCATAACCGAATCCAACAGTATTAGAAATTGATGAGGATGGATTATTAAAATAAGCTCGCATATATCCGTAATAATCGTTAATTGCATCGAATACAAACTCTTCCATTGAAACGGAGGTTATTTCATGATAAAACGAATCCTTATCGCTTAGTATATAATTCCCCATTTGAACAAGATGATGAAATTCATGCGCGGCAGTAACACGGGCAGCCTCGATTCCTGTTGTATAAAAACCATCAAAATCATTATCCAGCACAATGTGCCCTGCCCAAAGTCCGTCATCAAGAAATATTTCCGGATTTGTCCAACCATACGTGTTGCCGATATTATAAACATAAACATCATACAAATCATCTCCTCCCAAACCATTATCGTCAGGAGGTGCAATGTATCCTAATTTGTTAATCTCGTAATTGTAGACAGAATCGAATGCCACGGCCAGCAAAGTGATGTTGTAACCGGGAGCGCCGTCTGTGAACCTATAATGTATTCTAAACAATCCCTTGGGTGAGACAATACTTGTATCGGATTCAGGGCGCATTAAAAGCGTTGTTAAAATTTGTTGCTGATTGTTACTGAACTTGTTATAATTTAATCTGACTGCACAAACAAGCGGAAAGCTACACTTCATTACTTCATCATGATTTTCGCGAGCAGGGCGCTCAGTTAAATGCGACTCTGTTCGCAGCTGCACGAATGCCTTAAAAAGAGAATCTAAGTTTTGTGAATATTGAATTGAAGCGGATAAAAACAGGATAATAACGGCAATATTTTTTTTCATTCTATTTTTCTGATGCTTGTGGTGTTATCTAATTTGTTGACAAATATAACGCTAATTTTGCTAAGATAATTTCCGGTGATAAAATAATTTTTTACACCCGGTTGGGTCATAACGTAATCGAATCGATAATCGTTTTTTCTTTGCGTTAAATCTGCACTGTAAAATTCACTTTTATTAAAATCGTATGCGAAAATATATCTGCCTTTCCCATTCCACAACGACAGGTAATCAACCGCAAAATTGAAGGAGCCCAAATCCACTCCATTGATATGTGAAATTTGGTTTATATCGCTTTGATATACAATCCCTATTTTTTTGACCAACAGATCAATAAAACAAATAACCGGATTCCCTTCCCTATACTTATTAGGAGAAAAAATATTCGCCGTGAAATCGTTTTGAGAATTACCCGATGGTGCTTCAACCGAGTAGATTGTTTTTTTACCGGTGCCATTTGGCAATGTTTGATTCAGTATTACTTTCCACTCCTTAAAATCCCAGTAGTACAAATAGTCGTTGCGATTAAAAGTATATTCTGCAAAGTTATATGCTGCATTAATATCCTCATAATAAATCGGGATATATTTATTTTCATCGTAATGGAATGCCATTATACCGGTTCTGCTTTTTTTCTTCATTGTTACAAAGAGAGTTTGAGCCTGAACCTCTTTATGCTTCGACAGTTTCAAATCGATTATTGGATAGGGAGAATACAATTTGGTTTTTATCGTTTTATTCGAACCGAAATCAGTTAAGATTACTTCGATTAATTTTTCGCCGGGAGAAAAGGCATAAAATGTTTTGACGGAGTCATTGGTATTGTCAACCAATAGTTTCTTTTGAGGTAAAGTTAATTTGTATTGATAGTAATGGGATATTATTCTTTTGTTATTCCCAAGTAAAACTTTTACTGATTGGTCATGATTGTCGATAACACCCAAAGAAAAGTTTTTATTTTTACCAAAATCGAACTCAGCAACGTATTCCGGTTTTACTGTAAATGCGAGATCAAATCCAACATCCTCGCTGGTTTGCCGTTCGATAGAGTAAATTCTTCCGGCTTCGGAAAGAAGAATAACTTCTGGATTTTTTCTGCTTCTTACGGATACTAAACTGCGGCAAGAATCCCCGGCGATATATGTTACCGGTTTTGTTTGTTTGTCTAAAATATTAAAAATAATATTTACTTCGCCGTTTTTCTGCCAATAAGCGACATCATCAATTTTGTCTCTGTTAAAGTCGCCAAACGATATATTCTGTAATTCATCGTTAACATTTATATATTTTCTTTTTACAAAAGAAGAGACAGAATCCCCGAACAGAATTTCGAAACCACTGCTCATTAATACCGCTATATCGGAAAACCTATCTTTGTTAAAATCATCAATCTGGATCGATTTTATTTTACCATTAAGCGCCAATGACCAGCTGCGTCGATACGTGCCATCGAGTCGATTTATAAAAAATATAATCTCGTTTTTAATTAAATCGCATGCGGCAATATCATGGAACAAATCATAATTCAAGTCAACAAACACGGCGTTGCTAAAAGTTCTTCCGTTTATAATAGACTGCCCTTTTATTTTTGATCTGTTAAAGTCAACGATAAATAAACCATCGAATGTTGGGCCGGAGATAACGGCCTCATTTTTACCATCGGAATTAATATCGGCAACACAAATATTTTGTGGATAGGAATCAAATTTTTTCGTACTGATTATGTGAGGTAATCCAGATTTGCTGAAATTGCAAACTCCAACTAACCTGCTCTCTCTCGAAGTGAAAATATAAATTTTACCATAGCCTTTCACCGAATCTATATATTGAATATCCGAGATTCTGTGCAAGAGTTTTTTCTCGACCGGAGGGGAATATTCGCCGGGACGTTCCCCCGTTAAGACACTAACGTTTTTATTTTCGTTATCATACAACAAAAGATCTTTCTTAAAATCATTATTGTAATCAAATACAAAAATGTTGTTGTATCCCATGCCAACAGGAATTGAATTTTTCTTACAGAATCCGTTAACGGATGTTTGTGCTGATGCAGAAGATGAAAGTATGAAGAGAAATAAAAAAGTATTAATTAAGCGGCTGACGCGAATTAAGCCGGGTTTCCCTCCTTTGCAACGCTTCATCGAATCTTCGTTTTTCATCTGCGGTTTCGGGACTAATTTCATATGTTTTAACAGGTTTGCCATTTTCATCAACACTTACAAAAGTCAAATACGCTGTATTTGAATGTAACCTTTTACCAATTAAATAACTTTCTCCAAAAACTTTTACACCGACCTCCATCGATGTATTAAACGCCCGGTTAACCGAGGCAATCAAAGTTACTACTTCACCAAGTTTAATAGGATGATGAAAATCAATTCTATCAACCGAGGCAGTAACGCATACATGTTGTGAATGCTTAGCTGCGGCAAGGGCTGCGCAAATATCAATCCAATGCATCAACTGACCGCCGAGTAAATTTCCTAATTGATTAGTATGCTGCGGAAGAACAAGCTCCGTCATTGTTACAACAGAATCGGATACCTTTTTCAAAACTTCGCTCATATCACTTCTCCTAAAAACGTTTATGAATCCGTTTTTCTAATGAGAATTTTCGAATTTCATGTAGCAGAATATTTGCATGTTGGAACAAGGTTAAGGAAAAGCTAAAGACTTAAGATAAAAAATTTTCAAGATTTTCTTTTACAGTTTATTCTTTGCCTTAGCCTCATCCTAAACACTACCGGCATAAATAAATCAAATGTACTTACTACAATTCCGCTTTACTATCCAATAAAGAATTATATAAATCTCTAATCTCCGGGGCATTCGAATCATTAGGAAATCTGTCAAGGAAAGTCAGCATCTCGTTCATGGCTTCTTTTGTATTCTCTTTGAAAAGCAGGAGTTTAATTAAATTATAAATAGCCATCGGCGCATATTTCGAGTCATGGTAAGTCTCTTTCACCATTTTATAATATTGGATAGATGCTGCATACAACTCCATCTTTTCATAAATAACCGCGCTGTTAAAATCCTTCTCGGCTAATTTATCATTCATCTCTTTAATTTTCGATTCGGCGTCTTCGACCTTTGTACTTGTTGGGAAGAAATCGATATAAGCCTGGAATTCCTCAATAGCTTTTTTAGAATATCGCTGATCAAGCTGATAATTGGGTGAAAGCTCATAATAACACTCCGCAAGCATGAATTGAGCATCGGCAACAAATGGGCTTGCCGGTATATTTTTTATCAGCTTACTAAATTCATATGCTGCGAGTAAATATTGATCCCGCATAAAGTACGTCATGGCATAATAATATTGGGAATCATCGTTAATCGCGCTGCCGGGATATTGCAGCAAAAGAGCCTGGAATTCGTTCAAACATTCCAGATAGTCTTCGTCATTAAATAATGATAACGCATAATTAAAATGTTCTTCGGGAGTAAGTTCTGTTGTATCGACTTTAGCAGAACAACCAGTAAGTACAACCGCCGCAAAAATAATCGCAATAAGTTTTTTCATATCACTTCATCTATGTTTATAAATTGGGTTTCAAAGATACCTAAAAATGGCTGTTATTTAAATAGAATAAGAATGGCAGAGTAATGGAAGATGGTAAATGGCAAATGGTAAATGGAGTCTGCCGTTTTGAAAGCAAAATCCCAATTAAATCTGGAATTACATCTTCCATTTACCATTTTCCATCATCCATGTTTCTACTTACTCCTTACCGTAAAAAACAATACAATTGCAACAACGGCGCTTCCTACAGCCACCACCGGTTCCAATAATCCGGACATAAATGGCTCTTCCGGCAGATCTGAATGTGTAAACGGAAGCGCTGGATTTTCGAGATCGCTGATTTCATCTACATATACTGTGTCTTTGGCAGAAAGGTTAAAATTATCCGTTTTCTCCACAATATTAGAACTAATTATAATAAATGAACCTGTGATCCTTGTTTCTCTTTCAACCTGGAAACTTCCGAGAAATCCTTCGCGGAACATATCAATATAACTTACTTTTACTTCTTCAAGAGTATATTCAATGGAATTTTCCGTTGCATTTTCAGTCGTGTTAATTTTAAAATTCTTACCTGAAAAAGCCGAAATAATTTTTGATTTTAGAATTCCATAATCGCCAGGTGTTGTAATTTTAAGAGAAATAGGCTGTCCTTTAATTTCCGCTTGCCCGGAAATTTTATCGACAGATACATCTATCAACCGGATAATTTCATCAAAGTTGGAGGATGATTGACCAAGTAATAAAACCGGGCAATAAAGCAAAACGCCGAAAAATAGTGTAATTGTTTTTTTTGATTTCAATTTTATATCTGCTATAACTGTTTATCTTCTGCCGGCAGCAATCTCTTCGAGCCGTTTAATTCTTTCTTCAATCGGCGGATGGGTCGAGAATATTTTCATAAACGCCTTTCCGGAAAATGGATTTACAATAAACATGTGAGCCGAAGATGTACCGGCATTCTTCATTGGAATCCTTTGATTACCGATTGTCAATTTGCCAAGCGCAGAAGCAAGAGCCAATGGATTACCCGAAATTTCAGCGCCGCCTTCATCGGCCATATATTCTCTCGATCTCGAAATTGCCAATTGAATAAGTACCGCAATTACCGGGGCGAGAATCATTAAAACTAATGATGAAAGCCCCTTGCCATCGTCCCTATCTCTTCCACCGCCGAACATTGCTGCGTAACCCGCCATGCGGGCAACAAATGTTATTGTTCCAACCAGAGTAGCTGTAATTGTGCTTACCAAAATATCTCTATTCTTCACATGTGTAAGTTCGTGACTAATTACTCCCGCTAATTCTTCTTTATTCAAAATTTGGATTATACCGGTAGTTGCGGCAACAGCGGCGTTGTTTGGATTTCTGCCGGTCGCAAATGCATTTGGAGTTGGATTTTCTATTATATATACGCGAGGCATCGGAAGCATAGCTTTTTCTGCCATCCGAGCAACCAAATCGTAGAATGCCGGATTTGCTTCCCTTGTAATTTCTTTTGCGCGGTACATTGCGAGAACTATTTTATCCGAGAACCAATATGAAACGAAATTCAATCCGAGCGAAAAAATAAACGCGATTATAAGTCCGTTCTCACCGCCAACTAATGAACCGACCAAAAGCAAGAGAACCATCATTAGGGTCATTAGAAATACGGTTTTAAGGCTGTTCATACCATTCCTCTAAATTTGATGTTAAAAAATAAATCGTCGGATACGATTCGGCAAGTAAATTCAAGATTTAATGTGGTCAAATCCGCATCCTTTATATAAACTGCCGTTTAAAACAGCCGGCACATGGCAATTGTTCCGGCCAAGAAATGACATATCTTCGCCACTATTTTCGCGGTAGATACGTCATTTCTTAATTGTCCAAATAATTGACCTTAATTCAGCTTGCCTTTATACACATTTATCTTTAAAATCGGACACCATTTTAGGAAAGAATTATGCGCAAAGGTTTTCTTTTTCTTGGAATTTTCATTTTTATAGCAAATTCGTTGTTTGCACAACAAAATACTTATGAATTTTTACGATTGGATACGAGTCCCCGCGCTGCAGCTCTTGCAGGCGGATTTGTTTCCGGTAACGACGATCCGAATGTTATTTTTTATAATCCTTCCGGCATCGCAATGCTCGAAGGCAATCCGGTTTCGTTTTCATTTTTAAAACATCTTCTGGATATAAATTCGGCAAGCGTTGCTTACTCCCAGGAATTTGAAGGAATCGGCAGATTCGGCGCCGGTATTCAATACATAAATTATGGCACTTTTACCGGGGCTGATGAAGCCGGTAACCGGTTGGGCGAGTTTAGCGCAAACGAAATGGCATTGTCAATCGGTTATGCAAACGAACTTGATGAGAATTTTTACTACGGAGCAAACGCCAAATTCATCTTCTCCGGGATTGATGATAAAACTTCCACCGCAGTCGCGCTCGATTTAGGTCTGCATTATACAATTCCTGATGAGCGATGGAATTTTGGAATCTCAGTTTTAAATCTCGGCATGCAGACTTCAAAATATTTTTCAGCTGATGAAGATTTGCCACTTGATATCCGGGTTGGATTCTCGAAGCAATTGGAACACCTTCCCTTCAGATTTTTTGTTTCCCTCAATAAGTTAAATCAAGATTACAATAGCTTAGGAGACAGATTCAAACAATTTACTCTCGGCGGTGAAATACGTTTAAGCAAAGCGTTGAACTTACGACTCGGTTACGATAACGAAAAAAGACGCGATTTAAAAATCGGTACAGCTGCCGGATTAGCTGGATTTAATATCGGTTTGGGAGTTATAATTTCCGATTACAAATTTGATTATGCATTCTCTTCGATGGGCTCAATCGGCTCATTGCATCGAATCGGAATATCTACAACATTCTAAAATATTACATTCTTTTATAAGGCGTTTCCAAAAACCTCTTTGCGTTATCATGCGAAGCACCGTGCTTTCTGAATTCCAATACTGCTTTGTATTTTTTCACAGCTTCACTCCGCTTACCAAGCATATCATAAATATTACCAAGATATAAAACAGAATTAATTAAGAAACCGGATTCCTCATCTAAATCTACATCTAATTTGTAGGAGAGCCTTTCGCAAGTTTCAAGATTTTGTTTAGCTCCTTCCCACCTGGCGTTAGTATAATCATCCATACCCACATAATAACTTGCTTCGCGTTTAATTTTATCGTTATACCCGCGCTTTTTATCATTGCACTTTTGAAGTATACCGGCAAATATTTTTGCGCACTGCGGATAATTTCCTTCCTTTGCAAATATCCTTGCATATACTTTTTCAAATGCCGGATTATTCGGAAAATCTTTCAACAGCAATTGAGCATATTGTTTTGCTTTTGCCCAGTCCTGTTCAAATTGATAAAAGCTTGTAAGTAAAAAATATCGCGCTTCAATCTTTGCGTATTTGCCGTTCCATGCAACATTGCCAAGTTGCTCCAATCCCTTCTCTTTATTGCCTTTGGGAAATAAAGCCATGAACGGTTTGATGAATGGATATTTTTCCGGAATTACAACTGCATAATAATTATAAATACCGAAACCAAGCTGTACATCAACATTCGAGTTATCGTTTTTGTATGCCTCATAAACTAACGGTAATCCTTCCTTGCCATCCAAAGCCGCATTTAGCCAGCTTTCTCTAACTGAATATAATCTGCCCCGGAAACCAAGCGAACCGCCTTTAAAAAAAAGCGCTTCAACATTTTTGGGATCCTTATCCAAAATCTCATCGCAAAAATCAATCACCTCGCCGAGCTTATCTTCGAGCTGTTCATCGTATTGTTCGTTTTCCAAATCAAGCATAATTCTCCACCATACTATCATTGCATCAAAGAATTTTCCGGCAGGATGTTTTGGATAATCCTTTATCACCGTTGAAAAAGTATTTTGAGCATTTTCAAATTCGAGCCGGTAAATTTGATATACACCGGCGGTTATTAATGAATCAAATTTGTTCTTTTGAGCGAATAGCTGATTAGAAATTATAAAGGACAAAACTATTAAAAACAGCAGTTTTATTTTCATGGCGCACTTCAGTTTAGTGTGAACAAAAGAAAATATCTTGATACGTAAATATCAAACAAAATCTTTGTTTTTGACAACATGTATTTTTAATAGTTCCATCTGTTTTCTCTGCGTATGGTTTTTTACACCACATTCTTTTTTCTTTTAAATGCGGCATAGATAATTGCCATGATAAATAGAACCACAAGAACAGCGGTTAATATCATCGCCCAGTCGTTTGCCGCCCTCGATTGAGCTGTCATCTTGTAATCCACATAAGTAAAATGAACGGCTTCAAATTTCCAGGTTAATTTATTGCCGTTAATATTTTTCGCATTTGTTTCAAGAAGTAATCCGGGCATTATTATATCGTTTGAAAAAGAGGACTGAATTTTCCAAAGCGCTTCAGCCTTGTTTTCAATTGCTGTTTTGATCCTCACTATCTCATCTTTCAATTCCCAAATGGTTTTTGTTTTGTAAATACTTTCCAATTCCTCCATAAACGCTTGTAATTCATCGCCGCCACTAGAAAGAACATTCGAGATCTCTTCCTCATTCTGTTTTAATAATTCGGGATTTAGTTCGGAGAAATTTTTCATCTCAACTGCAAGCGAATCAAAAAGTTCATTCAGCATACAGGCTGCTCCGTACCGGTCAAGTTTTTTTGACAGATCTTCATTGATATCGCCTGCATATAATTTTTCAATTTCTTCTTTCGATAAATAATCTTCAAATGGAAGTTGCTTGAACGGATTTGTCTTTTTGTAGGTCTCGGTATAAGTGTAATATGTATAAAACCATCTGAATTTTTTCTCGAGCGAGGCTTCTGTTTTTAATAAGGAATTTTTCTTGAGCCACCTATTCAAATCCTCAACCGAATCGAATTTTTTAGAGTATGTTTCAACATACTTTAATGAATCGTCGGGATTCTGCGACGTGGTTTTCTTCCAGCTTTTATCGAATGGAAACATGCTGTCGTAATCTTCGCCGCTTTGAGAATCGGATTTAATGATTATGATTCTTTCGCACGAGCCGTCTTCATTAATCTTTGTAGTAATGTGATATTCCTTGCACGAAAAAAGTATGAATACAGTTCCGGCAAGTAATAAACGAGTTAATATTTTACTTTTCATTTTTGTGTTCTCCCCCCGGGAACACCGGGTATAACTTGGTTAATATATTATCTTTATTTTCGATGATTCTTTGCATTTCGGTACGATCTGTATTTTCCAGCAATGAAAGCAGTTCTGATTTGTCGATCAGATTGATGTTGCTTTTATTTTCGATGTATCTTCCGTATTCAGCTAACAGTTTTCGAATTTCGCTCTTTTTAATCAACGTCCAATCAGCAGGAAGATCGATGTATTCTATTTCGCTGTCAAATAATTTGTATAACTCATAAAGCGGTGCGAAAGAGGTCGCATTTGAGAACTGTTCTTCCTTACCATCGATCATAACCGACAAATGCGAATATTTATTTTCGAGTCGGTTTATTTTTTTCATTGCCTCAAATTCCTGAGAGAAAAAAAGAACAGTAAAAAAAATAATTACTGCCGAAAACGCGATTCTAACGAAAGGTTTATAAATAAAATTCTCAATCATCACAAACAGACCTTGTCTTTGAATCCGTTCAGATTTTACAGCCTGCATTACACCATTTGTGAACTCACTATGATTTTCAAGCGCCGGCTCGTAATCCCTCATCTTTTCGGCAACACGAAAATAGCTTTTCGCATTTTGAAATTCCTCACGACAGAAAGCGCACTCTTTTAAATGACCATCAAAATCACTTTTCATTTGATTCGTAATTTCGATTTCATCTTTGAGATAAATTATATCAAGCGCCTTTTTACAGTTCATTTTTGAGTACCTCAAAATTTTCTAACTTTCTTATTTTAGCTGCAATCGCCCTTCGTGCAAAAAGTGGATTCGTTTTAACGGAGCCCAAACTCATTTTCAAAATTTGCGAGACCTCGTTCACAGACAATCCTTCCAAATCTCGAAGGGCAAATACCATTCTTTGTTTTTCCGGCAGTGTGGTTGCATATTTTTTTATTAATCCGGCGATTTCATTATTGGAGAAATACTCTTCGATGCCGCAGCTTCTATCCAAAATAAAATTGGATTCATCTTCTGGAATCTGCTGCATAATTGATTTTTTCCGTTTCTCGGTTTTTAATTTGTCGTAACAGATATTAACGACTATTTTGTACATCCATGTAGTAAACTTCATTTCGGTTTTATAGTTTTTTAAATTCTTCCAAATTTTTATAAAACATTCGTGTGCAGCTTCTCGTGCGTCGTTCTCATTAAAAAGAATTTTGAACGCAACTTTAAAAGCGAATTGGCGGTGCATATTCACAAGATCCTCGAAAGATTTCAAATCGCCGGCTTTGCTTTTAAGCGCAAGCGCACCGGCATCTATCTCAATTTGACTTTTATCAATCAGCATAGTTTAATTATTTGTTCTATTAATGATACGACGGAAAGGAAGAAAAGTTAAATGACAACCAGGATATGGTTGAATTGGGAATTTCATTGTGAAAATGAAAATGTATTTTTGGGAAACAATATATTAGCTAAGCAATTGCAGGTAAAGTAAAGATAAAGCTGCTTCCTTTGCCGACAGTACTTTTAACGTGGATTTCTCCACCGTTCTTTTCAACGAATTCTTTGCACAATATCAATCCGAGTCCGGTACCTTCTTCACCTTGAGTTCCCTTGCTGCTATAACTCTCGTCAATTCGGAATAATTTATGAATATCTTCTTTTGGGATACCGATACCGTTATCAACCACCGATATCTCGACTTTATTGTTTGTAGTGAACGATCTTACGGCAACTTGCCCGCCGGCATTAGTAAATTTAATTGCATTGTTTACAAGGTTGGTTACAATCACTTCTATCATATATCTATCGGCAAGAACATGAACATTTTTATCGAGCTCATTGACGAGAGTAACTTCTTTTTGCCGGGCAATTAAATCATGTGTTGAAAATACGCGCTGGACAAGTTCGTATAAATTGAATCTGTCTGGGTTTATTTTCAATTCGTTTTTTTGTGCGTTCTGCCAGGTGAGAATTTCATTCAAATATTTATGCAGGTTCTTTGAAGAGTTATTAATTGTAACCAAACTGTCATAAACTTCTTTCTCCGAAAAATCTTTAAAGTCCGAAATCATCAAATCCGAATATGCCATGATTGAATAAATCGGATTTTTTATATCATGCGAAATGATGGAGATGAACTTGTCCTTAGTTCCGTTAAGCATCTTCAAATTTTTATTTGCCTTAACTTTCATCCGGTAAGAATAGAGAACCGCAGCCGCAATAAGGAAAGCAAGCACAGATATTACTGTAAAATACAATTGCAAATTGGAGGTTTTTTCCAATTCAAGATTTTGAATTTCATTTTCCTTTTTCAACAGTTCGTTTTCTCTGTTTTTCTCAGCCAATTCATACTTGATTTCCGCACCTATTATTTTATTCTTCTTCTCTTTGTTATAAAAAGTATCCTTCAGCACCAGGTACTTTTGTTGAAAGAGAAATGCATTCTGGAAATCATTTTTCTCGGAGTATAGACTCGAAAAATATTTATAGGTATCAAGGAGTGGCGTTTTAATTTCGAGATCTTTTAACCGGCTATATGCTGTTTTTAAATGAGTTTCTGCTTGTACATAATCTTTTTGCAGGAGATATAATTCACCAAGAGCATTTTCTATTTCTCCAATCAGAACAGTTAAATTAAGCGCATTACAAACCATCAATGCTTTGGAGTAATATTGATAGCTCTTCTCATATTTTTTTAATTTCTTTTGTACTTCTGCTATTCCAATTAAATTCTCCGCAACCCGAATTTTATCGTTAAGCTTCTCCCAGAGAGCAATAGATTTTTCATAATACTCGAGCGCTATGGGATATTCCTTTACCTCTGAATAATATGTAGCCAGTCCGTTATAACTGTAAGCTATATCATAAGGAGATTTTATTTCCTCGGATATATCGAGCGCCTTAGTATAATATTCCAGGGCTTTCTCGTGCATTTCAAATAATAAGTAGGTATCGGCAAGATTAAAATAATCCGTGCTCATTCCTACGGAATCAGCAAATGCAATAGAAAGTTTAAGTGCAGCTAAATATGATTCGACAGACTTTTCGTAAAGGCCAAGATCATTAAGGCATATTCCGATGTTATTATATAAAAATGTTTTGAAATACTCTTCATTCTTTTCGTCGGTTAAATCAAATGCCTCATTAAAAATGTCAATAGCGGTTTTCAGGTCTTTCAGTTCGTAATATGATAGCCCGAGTAAATTCAAACCGATTAAATAAGCGTCGACCGCACCGATTTTTTTCGACAGCGTGTTAGCTCGCTGATACGTACCGATACTCTCTTTAAATTTACCCTCGTCGGATTCAAAATAACCGCAATCCAACAACGATCTTATTTGCAATAGTGTATCCTTAGATTCTATCGAAAGTTGAAGTGACTGCTTGAGAAATTCCCATGACTTTTCTTGATCGACATTTTCGGCTAAATAGGCATAGTAATCAAACAGCGTTAAGTATGTTAATATCTGTACTTTCACATTATTAGTTCTCTTACTTTGATCGAGAGCCTCATAAAAATTTTTCTCTGCTTCAGAATAGCGTTTAAAATGCAAGTGCCATCTTCCGTAATTAAGTATTACCCTTATTCGTCCTCCCGTGTAATTCAATTTCGAAGCGAGCAGCTCAGCTTTTTTAATACATTCATGGAATTGGTTGATTTTCTCAAATTTATAATACTCATCGCTCAAATCGAGATAGGCTTCAACTTTCTCTTTGCTATCATTTAGCATATTAATTTTTTTATTGTGGTCGTCAATTTTAAATTGGAATTGCGCGCAGAGAGATGTGCCTATAAAAAACAGTATGATGAACGCTTTATTTCGCATGTATTGTGAGATTCTCTTTGAAAATGTTATCCATCCCTGGAAAAAACGACTTAAAATCCAAATCGCAATTTGCTAACATAATTACGGCGAAAAATAACAAATAAAATCACACATCTTCAATGAGTTTTTGAGGTGTTTTTTTATCTCACATAGAAATTATTTGTCATTGACAGAATTTTGACCAGAAAACAAGCTATTTTGTATTCTCCGGAAAAGAATCCGCTCGATTTTACAACCGAGCGGGTAAATCATTTCAATCTTCCAAGCAGATATGTTAGTAACGAATCAACCGCGATTCTTTCCTGCAGCATCGAGTCACGCTCTCTAACGGTAACCGTTTGATCTTCGAGGGTTTGCGTATCAACAGTGATGCAGAAAGGAGTTCCAGCTTCGTCCTGACGGCGGTATCTTCTTCCAACAGCCCCTTTATCGTCATAGAAGACACGAAGATACGGTCTTAACTCGGATTCAATTTTTCTGGAGATTTCCGGCATTCCATCTTTATTCACCAGCGGGAAGATTGCAGTTTTTATCGGTGCTAATTTTGGATGGAATCTTAATACGGAACGTGTCTCCCCCTTTACTTCTTCTTCGTAATAGGCATCCACAAGGAAAGCCATAAAGGAACGGCTCGCTCCGGCGGATGTTTCGATTATGTATGGAATAAATTTCTCTTTCGATTCATCATCAAAATACAATTGGGATTTGCCCGAAAACTGCTGGTGCCGGCTCAAATCAAAATCAGTACGGTTGTGAATACCTTCAATTTCTCCCCAGCCAAATGGAAATTCATATTCAATATCGGTTGCTTCTTTGGCGTAGTGCGCTAATTTATCTTTCGGATGATCATGGAAACGGAGTTTTGTTGGCGTCATCCCAAGATCTTTGAACCATTGGATTCTTCTTTCTTTCCATGCATCGTAATTTTGTTTATCTTCTGCCGGTTTTACAAAATACTGCATTTCCATCTGCTCGAATTCACGTGTACGGAATAAGAAATTCTTTGTGTTGATTTCATTTCGGAATGCTTTGCCGATCTGCGCAATTCCAAAAGGCAATTTTTGACGGCTCGAATTCAACACGTTCAAAAAGTTTACAAATATTCCCTGCGCTGTTTCCGGACGGAGATAAATAATATTGCTCGCATCATCCACCGGTCCCAAAAATGTTTTGAACATTAGATTGAATTTACGCGGCTGGGTAAACGTACTTTTATTGCCGCACTGTGGACAACTTAATAATTCGAGAAGTTTGAGAGATGCATCCTGGTTCTCGAGCAGAGCATTGACTTTATCATCCAGACTTTCATTTGCATTTAAGATGGCGGAAATAGAATCGTCGGCAATCGCAGTTAATTCTTTCACGGCTTTTTCTTTATTCTTAACGCTGATCATTTCGGTCAGCGTATCCAAACGGAATCTTGCTTTGCACTGTTTGCAATCAATCATCGGATCGGTAAAATTCTCAACATGACCGGAAGCCTCCCATACGCGCGGGTGCATTAGTATCGAGGCATCGAGACCTTCCACATCCTCGCGGTAGGTCATAAATTTCCACCACTCGGATTTAACATTATTCAATAGTTCAACCCCAAGCGGACCGTAATCCCAGCAGCCGTTCAAACCGCCGTAAATTTCACTTGATTGAAATACAAATCCGCGTCTCTTTGCAAGTGAGACTATCTTTTCAACAGTATTGTTTTGAATATTCTGTGCGATGACAAACCTCTCGTTTTTAGGTGCAAATATAATACTTTTTCGAATTGTTAAATTGCCTTATGGCTCAATTGCTATTACAAGGAACAATTCGACAATCCAACCAGCAAGGTTTTAATGTCCCTTAGTTCCCTCTTTCATCTGAGACGTCATTCTATCCTGCACAACCGCCCTTACCTTCACTTCGCCTCTGCGTTTGAAGAAGAGACTAACCTCATGGGTTGCATCCTGTTTCAAATCCTGTTTTAGAATTATCAACATGACATGAAAACTTCTCGGTTTGAAGAGGAATCTGTTCTTCGCCGAAACTTCAACAAAATCAACATGCCGCATTCCCATTTTATCGCCGGATTCCTGATAACTTTCGTGAACTTCAACTATCGCGGCAAGATCCGATTTAGCAGCATAGATTGTATCGGGAAATTCCGTTCCATTAATGATTTCAAAAAACAATGCTGAGTTGCTGCCCTTAACTCCAGGACGAATCCATGCATCGGCAACAGCAAGAGAATCAATTGTAATTGCTGTTTCTGCTTTTTGCCCGATCATTTCTTTTTTCGGTTCATCCTTATGATCTTTTTGACAACTACTTATCAGCAACATTACAAGAGAAACTGATAAAACTGTTATGAACTTTTTCATTTATCCACCAGTCAATTTGTTAATGATTTTATATCGTTTATAATTTCTTCGAGATTGATTTCGCTACCTTTATAATTTTTCCGGATTCGTCCTTCCTGATCCATAAGCGAAATTCGATCAGTGTGCACATAATAATAAATTGTTTTTCCGTTGCTAAGTTTTGTCGAATCGCCGGGTACGGCAATTATTCCTGCTCGCTTCATAAATGAGCCAATTAATTCTTTCTCCCCGGTAAGGAACCGCCAGTTGTCTTCGTTCAAATTTCTGATTCCGGCAAATCCTTTTAACACGTGTGGTTTATCAACATCAGGGTCAAAACTGATGGACACAAACTCAACGCCTTCTATTTTTTCTTTACGAACTCTTTCCTGGATGAGTCTTAAATTATTGGTGGATAGCGGGCAAATATCCGGACAGTTTGTAAAAATATACCCAACTAATGCGACCTTTCCCTTTACAAATTCAGGGAATACAACCTCCGCGCTGTCCTGATCGAGCATCGAATATTTTTCGTTACCGAAATCTTCGATAACCGGAAACTTTTCCCCGCACCCTGTTAAGGTCAAGACAATTATGCAGCAAATAGTAATTATTGTTTTCATATCAATCTTCGTTCATTTCAAAATTCACAAAAGGAATGGATTCTATTTTCGTAATTTTGTTATATAAAAATTACTGATTGAATTCTAAAAAAACATGAAAAACCTATTGCTCAATATCGTTATCTTATTACTCATTACCTCACCTTTTATCCATTCCCAAATATCTCTCGACGAAAGTTACTCGGATTGGGATTTGATTTCTCCAGCTTATTCTGATGTGGCTGGCGACAATAACGGGGGAATTATTGATTTTAAGAATTTATTGATCACCGATACTGAAAAATATCTTTTCCTAAAAATTGAAGTCGGCTCCGAAATTATTCTTCAGGAAAGCAACGAGCTTACTTTATATTTGGATACCGACAACTATAGCACAACTGGTTTTTCAATAAAGGGAATCGGCGCCGAAATAAAATTCGTGTTCGGAAATAGGGAAGGTGTTTTTTATAGCAGTAATACTACACAGACAATCACGCATGTTGATGTTGGTTTGATTACGTCGCCAACTTACGGTTCGGATGAATTTGAAATGGCATTTAATAAATCGACAGAGATTAATGGGAATAAAATTTTCAACGGTAATTCGATTCGAATAGTTTTAAAAGCAAAAAATTCCGGTGGAGACGAGTTGCCGGATGCAGGCGGCGGTGTTTCATACACAATGCAGAATATGCCGGTTGGAGAAGCTGCGGGTTACTCAATAAAAAAATCCAATAACGATTATTTAAGAATACTCGCGTACAATGCCAGCCGCGATGGATTATTTGTAAGCGGTAGAACTGAAAGATTTGAAAAAATTATTTCAACTATTGAGCCGGACATAATCGGATTCGGAGAAATTTATAATCATACGTCCGGCGAAACAGCCGATCTCATTTCGGATTTTCTACCCGAAGGCGAGTGGTATCACGCCAAGATGGGATATGATTTGGTTGCAGTGAGCCGCTTCCCCATTATTTCAAGCTATCCAATAAACGCCATTGACGACAACCAGTGCAGCGGTGCATTTCTTTTAGATTTACATCCGAAGTACGATTGCAAATTACTGCTTATCGTCGCTCATCCTAAATGCTGTGGTGGAGATGAATCTAACCAACGCAGACAGAAACAGATTGATGCAATAATGGCGTTCATCCGCGATGCTAAAGGCGAAGGTGGAATATTAAACATTGAAGACAACACTCCAATTATAATTTGCGGTGATATGAATCTTGTGGGATATTCCCAGCAGATAAAAACATTTTTAAATGGAGATATTCTTTACGAACCGGATTATGGTCCGGACTTTGTACCCGATTGGGATAACACCGGTTTTGATGATGCGAAACCTTACGTGACAAACCTTCCTTTTGTCTTTTCATGGCACGATCGGGAATCGGATTACAGTCCCGGCAGACTCGATTTTATTTTTTATACCGGTTCGGTGATGCAAAAAATGAACTCATTTAATTTATTCACTGAGGCATTACCAAATGACTCGCTGAATTTTTACGGATTATCGGAAGATGATGTTACGATTGCCTCGGATCATTTACCGGTTGTTGCAGACTTTGATTTGTCCCCGATTTCGAGTATCGGCATGTCTGATTCAATTCATCAGCCGAAAGAATTTATTCTATTTCAAAATTATCCTAATCCTTTTAATGCAAGCACAGTTATCAGTTTTCAGTCGTCAGTTTTCAGTAAAATCAAAATAACAATATACGATGTGCTCGGACGGGAGATTGCAGAATTGGTGAATGAATACAAAGATCCGGGATTGTATGAAGTTGAATTCGACGGATCGAAACTTCAAAGCGGAATTTATTTTTGTAAACTCCAGACGGGTTTTTATACTTTAGCAATAAAGATGATTGCATTAAAATAAACACGACGGATTAACCGTCGTGTTTATTGAAGATAAAATGAAAGTAAGACTATAATTATTCCGCTTTGTCGATATTTCCAAATTTCATTTTTGTATTTGCAAATTCGAGAGTTAGATTCTTAACAAGCCCAACCGTTTTACAAATTTTCTCAAAATTTATTTTTTCGATGTCGTCAGTCGGTTGATGCAAATCGACCGACATATTATCGAAGAAGAAAACAACCGGAATGCCGAACTTCGAAAAATTATAGTGATCGCTCTGGTAATAGAAATTAGAATTGCTTAGTGAATAGTCAAATACAAAGCCCGCTGATTCCAAGTTAATTTTCTGTATTGTCTCATCAAATTCTTTAACGGAATGATCTGTACCAATCACAAACATTGTATCTAAACTTCCACGTCCGACCATATCTAAATTTATATTAGCTTTCACGGAATTTATCCCGGCAAATTTCTCGATATAGAATGCCGACCCATACAAACCTTTTTCTTCTCCTGTGTACAATAAGACAATAATTGATCTTTTATTACTCTTAAATTGAGATAATTGTCTTGCTACTTCAAGTATACTTGTTGTACCCGAAGCGTTATCATCGGCGCCGTTAAATACTTTGCCATTTGTTACTCCAACATGATCGTAATGAGCGCCTATTGCTATATATTCATTCTTAAGAACCGGATCGATACCTTCAATAATCCCCACAACGTTACAGGAAGTAACTTCTTCCTGTCTCATTTGTATATGGCAGTCAATATTTTTATTGAGTTCAAACGCTCGCGGAATTTCTTTCTCTTCAAGCATCTGCTGAATTTTATCGAATTCCATTTCTTCGCCCGCAAATAATTTTTTTGCCGATTCTTCGGAAATGATTGCACCAACCATCCGCGGCGGAATCACAGAAGAGGTGTCGGGTTCTTTCATATACATATTAGATTGCAAGACCATATCTTTTAGAAGAGACCAGTATTGCAACACCTCGGCGCCCGGCAGTATTAGAAATCCGGCAGCGCCTTTTTCTTTAGCTATCTCCGCTTTTGTTTGAGGATTATAATATTTAGTCGGTTTTTCACCATCAAAAAAATTATCGTCAATACTGTAAGGTTCGCCCCAAAGAATAACCACAATTTTATTTTTAATATCAATGTCTTCATAGTCGTCATAGTTATATTCATCGGCGGTAATTCCATAACCGGCAAACACAATTTGACCGGATACGTGGACACTGTCTTTTTCGGAATTGCTAGAGGTCTGAGTAAAAAAATCATTCCCTATTTTTAACTCAAACAGATCATTGCCTTCTTTATTGCAAACCGAAAAATACGATGATTCAAGAAAACGCTTTGAGAGAAACTCTATGTTTTGGAAATACGTACCGGAATCACCGAATGGTTTTACACTGTACTTTTTTAATTCAGAGGCAATGAATAACGAAGCTAAATCATTACCTCGCTCCCCCGTTTCTCTTCCTTCCAATTCATCCGATGCTAAAAACTCGAGATTGGATCTTACATATTTTTGATCGCAAAAGCATTCGTCGTTAATCGATTTTACGCCCGTTGAACTGCTGCATGCGGCAACAATAACTAAGGATAATAGCGTAATTATCTTCTTCATTTCCGTTCCTATTTAAATAAATTAAAAAATTCACACTCAATATGACGGGAGTTAGTATGGTAATGTTTTTAAGAATTAGTGAATCAAAAAGATATCAATGCGATTCTTTATTTAAGTAAAAGCATCAACTTCGACTCCGAATATGAACCGCAAGAAAGTCTATATATGTAATGACCGCTCGCCAATCTGTCGCCTGCGTTAAATTTAATTTTGTACATTCCCGGATTTTTAAATTCATTTACTAATTCCGCAACCTCACGTCCGAGCATATTGTAAATTTTCAACGTAACATGTGGTAAAGACGCCATATATGGCGTCTCTACAGCATGAATTGAAAACATGATTGTTGATGTTGGATTGAATGGATTAGGGTAGTTCTGAAACAAATGAAACTCTTTTTCGATTGATGATTTTTCATCATCGATTTTCGAAACATCCGTTTTAAAACACGAACGAATTTTATTTTTGAAAGGAGCATCAAAATTATTTATTTCGGAATCGACGGTTAAGGCTTCTATCAAAGGCAAATCATCAACACTGTCGGCCCCCAATTTATATATTATCCAGCCGGTGTAACCAAGACTCCTTCCGTATTTAATTTTTCTAATGATGCCCGCTGCATCGTATCCCCATTCGGGATGTCCTTCTTCTTCGAGCCAGCCGAGTCCGATATAAACTTTCTTACGATTCTCACCTAAAAATTCCAAATACTGATCAGCTTCCGCATTCCATATCGAATCGGAGAGGGCATATTGCATCGGCATAATTGCATCAACATTTCCTAAAGTTATCCAGCTTACTGCATCCTGCTGAAATTTCATTTGATTAGGTACGGTATCAAAATAAGGCGAAACAACATCATAGGGATTTCCTGGATTGTTATTGAACCATGTTAAAAACCAATCGGGAATTTCCTCCGATGAAAAATCCGCATAGGACGGTTGTAAAGTAAACGGACTTGCAGTAAGAAATTTCTCGGGATAATTAAGTTCGATCGCTTCTTTCATTCCTGCAATCGTTGTATTTATACCTTCCATTTGTCCGTTGATATTGACATTGCCCCAGCTTGGTATCCGCAAATAATCGAGAGATACACCGTCAATGAAATTTCCATACGCGCTAAGTAAATCCAGCACCCATTGCTTTTGTGCTTCTTGTTCCAATGGATCTGCAAAGTTTACAGAGTCCGAAGACATTCTGAACATACATTCAATCCATGGATGCACACTTAAACCGGAATCTTTCGCAGCAGTTACAAAAGCGAGGAAGTCATCAGGATCGCCCCATCCGTAATTATCATTAATCTGCGGAGCAGTTAAAACAAGTGTATTGATATTCGCAGCAAGAAGATTTTTTAAAGTCTCATCCCTTTTTTCCTGCGAATAATATCCCTGCGGATTAACCCATGCGCCCCGTACTTCGCAATCGCATGTATCCTGCGCAAATATTACCGCAGAAAGAATTAAGATAAAAAGAATAACTTTTGTGAAAAAAATATTTTTCCAATTCATGAAAGAATTCCAGTCCCGGTTTATAATGATAAAAGAAAATTAGCAAAGCATTCTAATTTCCGAAAAGCTCAACAAAAAATTATCGATTATTTTATGCAATTAGTTGAATTATTTATCGTATGCTGCTGCATGCGACATATCTGTCCAAAATAAAATTCCGATATTTCGTCCCGATGGGACTTAATTCGAATATTGGGGGTGATTTACTATAAACATTTCATCCCTACCGGGATTGCTATATAATGTCGGTTTATAGGCATATTGTTACGAATTGTCCCGGTAGGGACAAAATATTTTTAGTACTATGATTTCTTCCTTCATAAATAAAGTCCCGTATGGGACGCAATATGAGGGATTCATTATCAACGCCGACAAAACATTCTTAAAACAATATTCAATCAAATATTATTTACTAATTTGAAATTATATTGGACAGCTGATGCATGCGAAGAAATAAATTTCCCAAATGTCGTCATTGGTCAATATACAATGCGTTGAATCTCCACAATATTTTATTTATGTTCCGTCAGAAATTATCCGGAGTTAACACAATGAAAAGTTTAAAGTCAATACTCATCGCAGTTGTATTTATTTTTACACAAACATTAGCACAGGAACCGCCGCAGAAAAACCAACTTGTTATTACAGGAACAGCCGAAATCATTGTCGAGGCGGATAATGCTTCGGTTGATTTCAGCTTTATCGGGTACGGCGAAACACTTAGAGAAGCCGTGGGTAAAGCTAAGGATAAAGTTACCCGGTTATCTTCGAAATTAGTATCACTTGGCGTGAAAGAAAAAGATCTTGTCACTTCCTATTTCAGCAGCGGCGAAAATTTTGATGGGAAGGCGTTCCTTTCTTCGAGCAAAGACTTTGTAGCAAAGATTCAAGTTGGCGTTGTTATAAAAGATTTGAGCAAAGTTGAGGAAATTATTTTAGCGATAAGTGAGAGCGACGTCGAAACTTTATCCAACATAAATTTCCAGTTGGAGGACTACACGCCATACAAAAAGCAGGCAAGGGAAAAAGCGATTAATGCCGCAAAGACGAAAGCGCAGGAATTTGCGGACGGCTTCGGTGTTAAATTGGGGAAACCCATTTTAATCACTCAGGAAACCACGAGTAGTTTTTATCCCAATCCGTTTAATAATATAGCATATGCCCAGCAGCGAGTTGAATATGATATGGTGGCTGCTTCTCCGGGCGGATTCTATTCAAAAACTTTTACAGTTACCGAATCGGTAAATATTGTTTACGCGATAGAATAACAAATTCTTTCATTGAAGTATTCATTTACAGGTACTAAATTGCATTGGATTATGAAATTCTCTTGTCAATGGAAGAAGTGACGAGAATAATTTTCACAGTACAATTAACTTTTCCAATTTATTCGATATAGAAAATGGAAAAACAATCCTTCAAATCCCTCGGGACAAATAGTTTATTCAATTCCATCGATATTGATAATCTCGATGTCTCGAGCATCTCTGGAAAATTAATAACAGTTAAAGAAGGCGAAATATTATTCCGCGAAGGCGATCCGGCAAATTTTATTTATCTTGTTGTGAGTGGTGAAATTAACCTGTTAAAGAAAAAACTACTCGGCAAATCAAAATCACTCATTTTTCAGAACAATGATTTTTTTGGTTATGAAGAATATTTTGAAGAAACTTCGCGAACCTCGACTGCGGTAGCTTTAAGAAACTCATATTTAATAGCTCTTTCTCGAATTGAAATCAACAGCTTGATAGCACAGGATGAAGCTATTCGGAAAAATCTCGAGGTTTCGATTTTCAATGGTGAGGGTCCGACTTTTTTAACTCAAGAAAAACAACCTGAACCTGATATAAAAACAAAGGAACGAAGTGATTCACCGGAAGTTGCGCAGCAACCCGAATCTACTATTGAACTGCGTAAGGAATTGGAACCGGAATTTTTAATTAATTTCTCCGATGATTCGGATAGTGGTCTCAATACTTCGACTAAAATCGATTTTGTTGAAGAAAATAAAATGGAAATTATTCCAGAACCCGATAAAGATTTAGTCGAGGATATAATTGATATTGCTGAAGATGAACCTATCGAAATAAATTCACTTGAGGAAAGAAAGACCGCTCCCCCTATCGAAATCCCTGTTGAAGCGGATTTGGAACTTGAAGCGGAATCTCTTAATGTAATAGATGAATTCGGTTCGTTCGAACATGAGGTTCTTGAAACAAACGAATTGCCGGATGCTATGCCGGGTGAGGATCAAGATTTTTTTAAAAAGCTTGATGAAGGTAAATTTGGACCATTAAGGGTAACTAAGGAAGATATTACCCCCCCCGAAGAAATACCGGGCGAAGTTGAAAAACCGGAATCTGAACCCGATGAGCAAATAGATGAGCTATATAAACCCGATTTAAAATTTGTATTCGGCAATCAACCGGCAATGGTTTCCAAATTAAACGATGCTAAAGCTCAAAAAATAATTGAGGTGATGGAAAGCATTTACTCTGCAGAATCCCTGAATGATTTGATAACTGCTACTGAGAAAAGCGCGGTAGATATGATAAATGCCGAAGCAGGATTGTTTTTAATGTGCAGCGATAACAATAGAGATTTATTTGCAAATTATTTCGGGAAGGAAATACGCATGCCCTCGGAAACAGGAATTACAGGGTGGTGTTGCCGGAATAACGAAATTGTAAACACTGACGATCCCCAGGATGATTTGCGGTATGATGGGAAAACCGACGATCCACTGGGGCGAAATCCACAATGTATGTTGTGTTATCCAATTCAGTTGAATGGAAAAACATTTGGCGTTTTGCAAATGATAAACAATCCGCTCCATTCATTTTCCACAGAAGATGAACACATGCTTGGAGTAATAGCAAAGAATTTTTTGTTCGCGAAAACCAGGTTAAAATCTGCCGCGGCAAAAGATTCATCTCAAAAATCTGTTTTCCCGATGATTGCGAATTATTTTAATAACTTTGTAAAGAAACCGGCATTAGTTGGCAAGCGGTACATTTCTCATCTTCAGAGTAAAAACTTACCAAAGGACGCACAACAGATTCTCGAAATGCTAAACGAACAAATCGACAAGATAAACGAATCGGTACATACGATAATTAATCTTTCAGGAAGAGAAAATCCTTTGCATTCAACGCCGATAAAAATTAATAGTTTACTTACTGATTTCTCTAAAAGAATCGATCCCTTGCTTCAATTCTATAAATGTCAAATAACGAATGAATTTGCAGAAGATGCGATTTTGAAACTTGATGAGAATGAATTTTACAAATGTTACTACCAGATAATTAAGAATTCATGCGAGTCGATGCCTTCTGGCGGGGATATTTTAATCGCAACAGGAAAAGAAAAAAATGAATTGAATATTCTTATCAAGGATAATGGGAAAGGGATTCCAGAAAAATATCATGCCCAAATATTCGAACCCTTTTTCACGTACGATAAAAAGGATGGCTCCGGTCTCGGTCTTAATATCACAAAAAAGATTATAGAAGAATTTAACGGTAAAATAAAATTTGAGAGCAAACCGGGCGCCGGTTCAACATTTATTATTTCACTACCTATATATTCTGCCTTTTAGCTTGCAATGAAGTACAATCTCATCACAATTTTGGGTCCGACGGCAGTTGGCAAAACAAGGCTTGCCGCAATGCTTGCTTACGAAATAAATGGCGAAATAATCTCTGCGGATTCGCGACAGGTTTACCGGGGGATGGATATCGGAACAGGCAAAGATCTATCGGATTATTTGGTGAATGACGTTCAAGTCCCGCATCATATAATTGATATTATCTCACCGCATAATGAATTTAACCTTTATGATTTCCAGAATGCATTTTACGATTCATTCGAAAAAATTGTCGCGAAAAATAAACTTCCTTTTTTAGTTGGGGGAACAGGGTTGTACCTCCATTCGATTTTGAAAAATTATAATCTTTCCAAAGTCGAATTTAACCGGGAAAGAATCTCAGAGCTTGATGAGTTACCGATTGAGCTATTGAGGGAAAAATTAAATGGTTTGTCACCTCAACTGCATAATACAACCGATCTTTTAATAAAAGATCGGGTGATAAAAGCCATAATGGTTGCTGAGCAAAACGGGGCGCAGCCGATAGATACGAAGCCGCAAATTAACTCAATTGTAATTGGTGTACGAAAAGAACGCGAAGAAATAATACGATCGATTACGATACGGTTGCGAAAGAGATTGGATGAAGGAATGATTGATGAAGTAAAAAAATTATTGGCGAATGGCATTTCCATCGAGCGACTGAAATTATTCGGATTGGAGTATAAATTTATTGTGCAGTACCTTTCCAATGAAATTAATTATAATGATATGTTTCAGAAATTAAATAGTGCAATTCATGCTTTCGCAAAACGGCAAATGACGTGGTTTAGAAAAATGGAAAAAGAAGGAGTAAAAATCTTCTGGCTCGACGGTGCGGATTTTAAGCAAGCCCGCGAGATTGTTTACAAAGAGTATTTCAACAAAACGGAATAGAATCATCTTACCGGATAAGGTTCAAAAATATATAGACAAATATTTCATTCCCGGATGGCAGATTGAAAGCCGGGATGAAAAGAATTACGATTATATAGTTGTAATTCCCGCAATTCATGAATTTGAGAATATTAAAATTCTTTTACATTCCCTATCGCAGAACGATGACGACTCATTAAAAAAAGCGCTGATACTTTTTGTTATTAATAACTCTGTCGAGAGTTCGGTAGAAACGAAAATTGACAATCAAAACACTATCGCGTATTTAAGAGAAAAAATATCCACTCCTCATGCTTCTCATTTTTCAAAACTCGAATTGAATCCAAATCTTAAATTGGCATTCATCGACGCATCGAGTCCGGGGAAAGAGTTGCCGGCTATGGATGCTGGAGTAGGTCTCGCAAGAAAAATAGGGATGGATCTGGCCTTAACTCGCTTCAATTATTCTGATTCGATTTCGAGAAAATTAATTATCTGCCTTGATTGCGACTGCACAGTTGAACCGGATTATCTGCGAGCGATAATGAATTTTGACCGTAAATCATTTCAAGCGGGTTATATAAAATTTGCCCATCGCATGCCGGAAGATGAGGATGGACAAAAAGCTATCATTTGTTATGAGATCGTTCTACGTTATTACGTGCTGGGTTTGTCTTATGCCCGGTCTCCTTTTGCATTTCATACAATCGGGTCAACTATGGTGTGCAATTATGAGAGTTATATCCGTATCGGCGGTATGAATAAAAGAAAGGCCGCCGAGGATTTTTACTTTTTAGAAAAGTTAGCCAAGATTACAAAAATACAATGCATCGATACGACAACTGTGTACCCTTCGAGCCGAAAATCTTGGCGCGTGCCGTTTGGTACCGGTCAGCGGATCAATCGTTATTTAGCTTCCACCCACGATGAATATTTACTGCATGACCCGGAAATTTTCGAAGTAGTAAAAAAATGGCTTGCCATATTTCACAGCGATGATAATTTCTCAGCGGCGGAGTATATTCATCGCGCAAAGACTATAAGCAACGAGCTCTTCACATTTTTAATTGATAATTCCTTCGAGAGCTCGTGGGATAAGATACTCAACAACTCAAAAGATATACAACAAATTCAGAAACAAAAAATTATGTGGTTCGATGGGTTCAGAACAATGAAACTGATCCATTATCTGCGGGATACCATATTCCCGCAAAAGCCAATGTTCACAGCTTTAGAGAGATTGTTTGATAAAATGAATGTTAGCTTCCCCTCCCGCGTCCAAGCGAATGAATTACCGCCGCTCGATGTTCAAATGAATTATCTTAATCTCTTGCGAAAACTCACTTAGTGTAATAGCGCCCATTGCATAATGGAATTTCATTATATTTGGATTGTTGATGTAAAATTATCCGCATACAGCTTTACAATAATCGACTTTTGAATTAATATTTTCAGCCCGGTTTGAGGGGCTTATTTTTTGAGGAATAAATGGATTTTACAGGAAAACTAAAAGAAGTAAAAGAAAGATACATTAGTATTGAAAATCAGCTTGCCGATCCTGATATAGTAAAAAACCAGGAAAAATTAATTAAGCTAAGTAAGGAACGGAGTGATCTCCATGAAGTGGTAGAAACATACAAATCGTACGAGGCTGTGTTAAAAAATATTAACGATAACGAAGAAATAATCAATTCTGCTGAAGATAAAGATATAACGGAAATTGCTGAAGCCGAGCTGCCCGATCTCCAAGCCAAAAAAGAGGAGTTGGAAGAAAAAATTAAAGTGCTTCTAATTCCCAAAGATCCCGATGACGATAAAGATGTGATAGTGGAAATTAGAGCCGGAACAGGCGGAGACGAAGCAGGTTTGTTTGCAGCGGATCTATACCGCATGTACAGCAGATTCGCTGAATTGAAGGGTTGGAAACAAGAGTTAATTGACATGAACGAAAGCGGATTGCGCGGGCTAAAGGAAGTTGTGTTTAGCTTGATAGGCGCAGGTGTTTACGGTGATCTGAAATTTGAAAGCGGTGTGCATCGAGTTCAACGAGTTCCTTTAACTGAAGCCAGCGGAAGAATACATACCTCCGCTGCGTCGGTTGTGGTTCTGCCGGAAGTTGGAGATGTTCAAGTTGATATTGATCCCGGCGATTTACGAATTGACGTTTACCGAAGCGGCGGCGCTGGTGGCCAAAATGTAAACAAAGTTGAAACGGCAATAAGAATCACACATATTCCAACCGGATTAGTAGTTCAGTGTCAGGATGAAAGATCTCAATTAAAAAACCGGCAAAAAGCAATGAAGGTTTTAAAAGCGCGTCTTTATGATATGAAAATGTCGGAACAAAACAGCGCTATTGCAGCCCAGAGAAAATCCATGGTTAAGAGCGGCGATAGAAGTGATAAAATCAGGACTTACAATTTTCCGCAAAATAGAGTCACCGATCATCGGATAGGACTTACGCTATATAATCTAACTTCGATTATGAACGGTGAGGTATTCGAACTTATAGAAAAATTAAAAATAGCCGATAAAACCGAAAGACTGAATGCAGGTTGATTAAATAAGGTTATTTAGAAATTACTTGCTTTACGCTTTGGTCGATTTTCAGTTTCGTCCGTTTTAGTCTCTTTGGGGTATGAGTCCTTAATGCCCTGCGGTTTGAAGTTTTCGAGGAAACGAATGAGGAATAACAGCACAAATCCGATCAACGATAGATAAACATCATCAATTTCAATAGTGAAATTTGCATCAACCCCAACTAAATAACTAAAATATTTGGTTGCAATTAAAATTGAAATAAACGTTAGAAATCCGAACAAACCGGATTTGATAGGAAGTAAAATAAAATTCCGAAAAATTTGTTTGAGAGAAATACTCCCAGTTTCTGCATTTACTTTTAAGATTGCTTTGTCCATCGATTTACCCATAAAACTCTATGTAAATATTGTGTTTTTATAGAATATTTACTGTGATTTTATTCACTTAAATTCAATAAGAGACATCATTTATATAAACCAATTTGCTTTTGCGATAAATTCTTCGCCAAAATTGGTAATCAAATATTCAGAATCAGAGCAAGTGGAATTGGATTGCCTAAAACCCATGCGAATATATTTCTTATATTTGGTATAGTCAACAATGAAAAAAATTTTAATAATATCTTTTTATTGGCCGCCTTCAGGTAAGGCATCGATGCATTGGCCGGTTGATATTGCCGGGCATCTATCGAAAAATGGTTTTCAACCGGTTATCCTTACTGTAAATGAAGATACATTTTCAGGTCAGGATGACAGCTTTAGCAGTAAAATTGATCCAGCGATTCAAGTGATAAAGTCAAACTTTTGGGATCCGTTCGTAATTTATAAAAAAATACTTGCGAAGAATTCGTCAGAGTCGTTAGTGGCATCCGAAGCAATCTCAAAAAACAAAAAGGGGTTCGGACAAAAATTAAGTTTATGGATCCGGATGAATTTATTTGTCCCGGACGCTAGGATTGGCTGGTATCTTCCTGGTGTACGGAAGGCAAAAAAATATTTACGTGACAACAAAGTTGATTTGATTATCTCAAATGGGCCGCCTCATACATCTCATCTTATCGGTAAAAAACTTAGCAGACTTTTTAATGTACCATTAATTTCAGTCTTTATTGATCCATGGGTGGATATCTCGTATTACAAAGAACAGAAGAGAAATAAGCTCGTTGTAAAATTTGATAATATGCTTGAAAAATCCGTGATGAAGCAGTCTTCCCGATTAATCTTTGTGACCAAAACACTTAAGGAATATTTCGACAAAAAATATCCTTTCACAAAAGATAAAAGTGAAGTGTTGTATTGGGGCTATAATGAAAATGCTTTTGAAAATATTTCAAGAGAATCTCATTCGAAAGAGGTTCTCGTGCACGCCGGTAATATTTATGATTACCAAAATCCGGTTTATTTGTGGAATCTTTTAATGAATGAAATTAATATTAATCGCCGCTTGATAATACGGTTTATCGGTACGATCGGACCAAAAGTTAAAAGCTCAATTGAAAATAATGGCCTTATTAAGCATTGCGAGTTTTGTGGATTCTTACCCTACAATCAGGTCATTCAGGAAATGATGAACGCAAGTTACTTACTCGTTTGCGCTGCAGAATCGCGGCATGTACCCGGAAAATTATTTGAGTATATGAGAACCGGGAATCCAATAATCGCATTTGGAGACGACAACAAAGAAGTAAAAGAGTTGTTAGAAAAATCCAACACAGGGATGCTCTTTAATTATAGCGAATCCGGGAAAGAGTTTTTTAATTCAATAGAAAAATTTGTAGTGGATATTGAATATGTAAAAGGGTTCGATCGCAATCGTATTGCAGAAAAATTAATTGATATAATTAACAAGTTATAATCTAACCGGGCTAGCGGAGAGGCCCCCGACCATTATTGTTATTTTATTACTTTGATCGCAAGCTGCAGATAGTTATTAATTGCTCCCAGCACTTCATATTTGAATTGATAGGTATGAACAAAATCCGTGAAGGCTCTAAATTCATGAGTCGGTACTCCAAACTCATCAAAAATTAATATGTCTCCCTCTTTCAAAAAAGGATGCAACATTGTTAATACATAAAGTGTTGATGAATAAAGATCAGCATCCATGTGGATAACTTTTCTGCTGATAAGATTATTTTCTCTAATGAAACCGGGCAGTGTATCTTGAAACATTCCGTCATAAAATTTACATCGCGAATCGTCAACTTCAGGAAACGCACCCTTTGTATCATAATGCGGTTTCTTCATCACACCAAAATCTTCCGGCAGACCGGTAAATGTATCAAAACCAAAGAATTGCGATTTATTATTTTTGTTTTTATCTACCCACCACTTAAAAGAAACTCCACGTGCCACACCAAATTCAATGTAAGTTATTTCGCCGGATAATTTTTCATTAGCAAACACATAATCATGCAACTTAAATCTATCTTCGTATTTGACTTTACTATTATAAAAATCGTTGAATCCTATCTTGTGTAATTTGCGAATCCAATCCGATAATCTTGCTAAATAAATAAGATTAAGAAGCAAACCATCGAAAATCTTAAATAATTTGTGTAATCTGAATTTAATAAACAGTGCTTTAATTTTACGTATGAAGTATAGTTTACCGTGCATGAATAACCATTAATTATTGAAATAATAATGTTAAATATAAGTTGCAAAAGTAGTTTTGTGCTATTGACATTTAAACTAAATAACACTCCGATAAAGATTAATATATTTTTCAGCAATTATCTTAGGTGCGAAATAATTTAGAAATTTCTTGCGAGAATTAATACTAAGGAACTCTCTGCGCTCTGTATCAGATACACACCAAAATATTCCATCCGCCAAACATTTTCCCGAAATGTTTTCAGCTAAATAGCCATTGTAAAAATGTTCAATCATATCGGGAATACCCCCAATATTGAAAGCCACCGAAGGCACTCCACAAACAAGTGATTCCATAATTGTATTTGGAAGATTATCTTGCAACGAGGGAGCAACAAACACCTCAGCTGAATTATAAATATAATTTAATTTTTCGTCATCGTTAATACGACCGAATGAAATTACGGGAAATTTAAATTCACACAACATATTTTCTTCCATTCGTCCGATGAGCAATATCTCAAGTGTGCTGCGTAGTTGAGAATATTCATCGTACAAATAATTTAATGCCTCTAAAAAATATCGAAATCCTTTTCTTTCATCCTTCGCCGTCATAGATGCAAAAAGCAGATAAATCTTCTCGTTGGATAGTTGGAGTTTTTCTCTCGCAATGTTTTTGTCAATCTTAAAAAATTTCTCAACATCAACAGTGTTCGGAATTGCTTGCACTTTTTTGTTAAATAAAATTATGCTTCGCTTTGCTTCGCCGGCAAGCCAATTACTGCATGTTACTATATTCAAATCCATCGTATCAAATAATATTTGTTTCTTTCGAAACGCTTTTGCCGAGACATCATTCCTGCCAGATATTTTTAGAGCTGGACAGATCGAACATTCATTTAGATAGTTTGGACAATTCCCATTGTAATGACAACCACCGGTAATAGCCCACATGTCATGCAATGTCCATATGATGGGTTTACGAAGTTTAAATAAATAATTAAATGTGTTCGGGCTCAAAAATCCCTCGTTAATCCAATGTAAATGGATAATGTCGGCATCTTTCAAAACCGATTCCCGACTTAAATCAGCCCCAATAAATGCTGGCGAAAAACGTCCATATTTTTCGTTCACAAAATATTTATTATAAAAAAATTCAATGCCTTCTCTAAACCGAGCTGAATATTTTTTATAAATTGAGTGCGAAATCGAATTGACATTAAGTTGATTGCCAACCTTTTTTTGAACCAAAACGGATGAGGTGATACCGGAGTTATTTAAAGATCTGTCCAAAGCAAGACACGCTTTGGCAGCTCCTCCCAAAACATCATTGCTGCTAATGTGCAAAACTTTCATATACTAATGAATCGATAATGGTTATCGAATCAAAATCATTTTCTTGGTTTCCGAAAAATTACCAGCCTTTATATTGTAAAGATAAACACCCGAAGATAATGCCTCGGCATTAAAGACGACTTTGTGTTCTCCCGCTTCAAAAAATTCGTCAACTAACGTTTTCACTTCCACACCAAGTAAATTAAAGACTTTAATCTTCACATTAGTTTTTTCCGGAATCGAAAAGACAATATTTGTAGATGGATTAAACGGATTGGGGAAATTATCGCTTAACGAATAGGTCGCTGGTTTGCTAATCTCAAAAGTAATTTCCTGGGAATATTCATACGTGCCGTCAATATCAATTTGTTTTAATCTGTATGTGTATTGCCCACCGGACAAGTTACGATCGAAAAAATGATAATTATTTCTTTCGGAAGTTGTGCCTTGGCCTTTTACAAAAGCCACATTTTTAAAATGATCATTCTTGAATTTTCTTTGTACTTCAAATCCCGAATTATTTAATTCCGTTTCAGTAATCCAATTTAACTCAACACAATTATCAGCAACATTACCGGTAAATGCAGCCAATTCCACCGGGACTGTATCTAACAAATAAAGAAAAGCTGAGCCTGAATTAGTTCCATTATCGTCATCAAATTTAGCGCCGATAACTGCGTAATTTTGAGCTAAAGAAGTTGCCCATCCGAAGGAATCGTTGTTTTGTCCGTCACTGGCTTGAATATGTAAACCTTCAACCCAATCGTCACCTATTTTATTATATACAACTGCAAATCCTTTGGTACCGCTTTTAGCATTACTCTGTGGAGCTCCCACAATAATTTTATCATCGTATACTGTTGGCCTCGTGCCGAAATAGTCACCGGCAGAACCAAGCGAATATGTTAGTTTTTGATCAAATGTAAAACTATCACCTGACCGTTGATAAACATAAACTGCCCCTGCATCGCTTCCGAGATCATCGTCTTTATTAGCCGAGATTGCAAGCACATCGTCATATAATGAAACACATAGGCCGAAATCATCACCCGACTCACCGGTTTCGGGGACAATTTTAGTTAGTTGAAACCAAGCATCGGTATACCGTTTAAAAATATAAACTGCACCGCAGTAAGTTCCATTTCCTAAATTATATGGAGATCCAACCGCACAATAATCACCATACATTGAAACGGATCGTCCGAACTGATCTCCAAAATCACCATCGTTTGCCATATGCTTACCCATTTGAATCCAGTTATCAGTCTCTTTCCTAAAGAAATAAATTGCGCCAGCATATGGCGCTAAATCTCCATCCTTCATAGAGGAAGTTACAAGATAATTTCCATAAATTGATACCGACCATCCAAAATGATCATCTGCCTGTAAACCATCGGCGGGAAATAAATTTGCAGTTTGCTCCCAAACACTCCCGTTCTTTCTAAATGCGTATGTACCACCGGAGTTCGTTCCATAAATATTTCGCCAAGGACTTCCAACAACGACATCAGTACCATAAATGGAAACGCTTTTCCCAAATGTTGCGCCAGCAACACCATCGGATGCAGTTAATTTTGCTTCTTGAGCTATTGTATCGCCGGACTTTAAATAAATATATGCAGAACCGGAATTCTCTCCTTTATCATCATCTCTTAAAGAGCCTATAATTGAATAGTTCCCGTAAGTAGATATTTCATATCCAAACTCATCACCGGCGGTGCCGTCAGCTGGTAAAATCTTAACTTCTGTTTGCGCGCTCAGAGAAATGGAGAAGAACAAAATAAAACTAACCATCAAATAACCTAGACTACTACTTCTAATCTTTAACATAACCCCTCCGGTTCTGTTAGTAAATAAATAAATTTTTGTTTACGTGACTATTATACCAACAATATTTAAGCAAAACAATCTATTAATTCAGGATTTTAAAATATTTAACGAAATTAATTGCTTTTCTAATCAGACTAAGTTGAAAAAATTTTTTAATGTTCATTTCTATCAATTCATTTGATTGAGTAAGTTTAACAAGTCGCGGCAGAAAAACATTATTCTCAATGTTAACTTCAAATTTGGATGTGGATTTAAAATGTGTACCGGTACTATCGCTGCCGATATGATTGATTAATGATTTTACAGGGAATACAGAGTATGCATCATTTTTGAAATGCGAGTAAGCCCAACGAACTGCCCATGAGTCAACTCTGCCCGTCATTTGTGCAAATAACATAGGCGTCAGGTCTTCGCCGCATTTGTTAAATTTATTTTGAGCTTGTTTGTCTTTTTTAAATATCGGAAAATCTTTTACTTCCCAATCGGTTTTAAACCACCTATCTTCCCACGTTGCCCAACCCCATGATGCTGGTCTGTGAATTGCAAAAACACCATCTTTATAATCATGAGGAATTTGGACAGGATAACAAAACCCGGAAATGGAAAATATGTTTTTATTGTCCCCGTAAAAAGATAACGCTTCATTCATGAATGAAAGAAACGATGGAGATGAAACAAGGTCATCCTCCATTACAATAACTTTACTGTGTTCGTTGATTACTTGAGTAACACCTGAAATTACAGAGTCCGCTAATCCTTTATTGGATGACGATTCGAAAATTATTTTTTGTGCAAACCCGGAAGCTTCCTTTACTACTTTTCGTACTTCATTTACTTTTGCATAATCACTTTCGCTTTTGGGACCATCGCTAAAAACATAGAAGAGTGATTTATCGGCAAGGATATTTGCCGCAAGCGCTTGGATTGTCTTTTGGGTATGCTCGGGCCGGTTGTAAACAAATAATGCTATCGGTGTTAATTCATTATTCATTTTTAATCAGTTTGAATATAAAGGTGTTGAAAGACTTCGCAAATATTTCGTAACCGTTTGTCTTCATAAAATTAACAATTTCATTTTTATTAAGATCTTCCAATGATGATTGAAGAGCTTCTACTAATACAATTTTAGGAAGATACTTTTCCCAATCGTTTGATTTCAATACTTTGAAATCGAATCCTTCCACATCAATTGACAAAAAGTCAATCACAGTATTTTGTGGAAGATATTTATCCAATATTTCCGAAAGAGTACTCGTTTTTAATTCAATAGTTTTTACAATTCTATAATTCGAATTCTTATCTCTTTCAACCGAAAGCTCTTTAGAAAAACCATTCAATGCAGGATCGTCGAACATATGGTAGGTCAAAATTTCAATTGTATCGCTAACCGGAATCTCAAGATTTATATCTTCCTTTCTGAATTTGCTAAAATACTTCATACTGCCCGGAGCCGCGTCAATATTTATTCCGCGCCATCCTTTCTTGTAAAAATAATATGTGTTAGAAAATCTTTTAGGATGATGGGCGCCAACATCAACGTAAAATCCCCCACCTTGTTTTTCAAATATCCTGCGGAGAATCATATCCTCACCTTCCTGCGAATATGATTTTATACCGTAACCTCCAAACCGTGTGAATAAAATATTCTCCAATTTCTTCTTCATCTTTGGCGGCATTAGCCTTTTTATTAATTGTGACATCGCTTCCTAATTATTTATTTCAGCGCTAAAAATGTTTTTTATGTTTGCCGGATTTTTTAATGACTCCATGACTTTGATAAAATACTTCACTTCGCTTTTATTAAAATATCGCAAAGTAATCATCAAAACCGGGAAAAGAATTGTTACACCGATTTTCAAAGTCAATCCCAATCCGTAAGAGTATTTCTCTATTTCAAAAATAATAATATAAAATCCCGTACCCAGTAAAATCATAAACAAAGTTCCAAAGTTTTTATAATCCACCGGATAGAATTTATTTGAAAAGTAAATTGATGTATAGTGCAGAAGCACAAAACAAATTAATGTATTATACGCAGCGCTCATCATACCATATTTCGGGACGGTAATAAAATTGAGTGCGATGTTTAGCAAGGCCGCAATAAGCGTACTTAGCGCAATATATTTGGTTTGCTGCTTTACAAACGTTCCGATTACTGCCACCAATCTCATTCCGCTAAATACATATGATAATGTAATTACCGGCACGACTATATACGCTTCATTGTATGCATCATTGAACGAAAATACGCTGAGGATCTCTTTGGCGAAAAGCGAAAGTGCAAGTCCCGTCCAAACAAAAACAAAGGTAGAGTAAGTTAGAAGTTTTGAATAAAATAATTTATCGCCTTTGGTATTGTAAATTTTATAAACAATCGGCATCATTGCCAAGTTGAAAGGAATGATAAAAAGCATGTTCATTATTCCGGCAATCCGGTAACCCAGATCGTATAAACCGACAACTTCTTGCCCTCTAAAAGCTGCAAGAATGTATCGATCACTTAGATTAAGCAGCATGAAAGGAATTGAATTGAATATAAGAGGATAACCGAATTTCATTGAATGGATGATTACCGGTTTCTCGAAACGAAACTCCATTTGTCTCAACATCAAAGGAAGCATAATAATAAATACTAATCCCTCGCCGATAAGATACGCGGTGAATAATCCCGATACGCCCATTCCTTTTACTGCGATAAAGTAAATAGCCAGACCCAGCGAAATTAAAAGTCTCGCGAGATTAGCGATTGTATATGCAATTGATTTTTCATCGGCACGAAGTTTATTAACGAACAAGGTATTAATTACTCGAAGAAGAATGATCCATACTGCAATTTCGGAATAAGTTTGGATTGAAATGTTTCCTGTGATTGCGGCTAATTGCGGAACAACGAAACCCCGACATAAAAAGACAAAAAACAGATTGATGATCATTACAGAAGCAAAAATCGAAAAGAAAGCCGGCTTGATCTTATCTTTGTATTCTTCGGAATTGGCAATATATGCAAGCGATTGACCCTGCCCGAGTATAAGTAATTCCACAAGAATCATTATCGTGATATCTACAACTGCAAGATCGCCGTAATCTCCCAAAGGTATATACTTTGTGTAAAGCGGAAGTAGTATAACACCAATTGCTTTCGCCGCAATACTGCTAATGCTGTAAACGAACGAATGCCGGAATAATTTTTTTAAGTTCTCAATCATTCACATAATCACGCGGTGCGTGATTTCCTGTAATCGAAAAATATTCCGAGAATTAGACCGAGTAACGTTAATGAGCTTAACGACAATGCAAGATATTTTGAAATCACGAACGACTTCGGATTGTAAACAAATTCAACTTTGCGATTTCCTTTTGGAACAACAATTCCGCGGAAGCCGTGATTTGCGCGGTAAATTTCTGTTTCGGCTCCGTCAATAAAGGCTTTCCAACCTTTCGGAAAATACGTATCACCTAAAAACAAAAAATTTTTACCGGATGCATTTACATTCAACTCAATTTTTTCATCATCGTATTTTGCAATTGTTACATTAGCCGTGCTGTCCGGTGTATCGATCTTCAAATTGGAATTTTCAACGTAAGCAATGTCTTTCGGATCAAACTCATCCGCTTTAACGGCATTCAAAATATCGAGCGGTTTTTTATTCTCAACCTTGTTAACAAAATATGCACGCGGCAAAACATTTGTAAATTTATAGACAAATGTTTTTTCAGTATTATTTAAAAGTTCGAGACCGGGAAACTCTATCGCTTTCTCCGTAATAATATATTTTACATTCAACATTCTCCACATGGTAGCATTGGCAACGCCTACTACGTCCATGTAATCCTGGTAGGCGCGTGGTTTAATGGAAGAATATCCGTGAAAATCCTGTTCAAGAAAATACGCGTTAAAATTCCCATCGTTACTTACAGAACCGAGTGAGCCGTCCTGTTTTAAATTTAATAATCTGTACGGTTCTTTATCTTTCAATCCATCGATGTAGGCAATATAATCAGGTTTATTAAACGCCGTTTCTATCCCTTTGTTATCCGTGAATGTTTCGCCGCGCGCGGCAATTCTTATCAAATCGAACGAGGACAAAACAATCACTCCAATAATCAACAAATCAAAACTCATTTTTCTATTCAAGAATGCATATATCAGCCAGAACACTATTGCTGATAACGCAAATGAAACCAATACATCCGACGTAAACATTCCCTTGGCAATTCCAGCTACATCAATTCCGTACTGACTGTAATATTGAATGTACTCATTAACCTTACCGGACTCAGTCAACCGGGTGGAGAACCATGTTCCGATCGTACTGCTTAATAAAAGCGAGAGTACAAAAATTCCGGTCAATCCGAATGCAGCATATTGAACAATTTTATTTATTCGCAAATCATTTTCTTTAAATGCATCATATATCTTTTTCAATCCCAGCGCCGCCAATACAGGGAAACTCATTTGCAGTAATACAAGTATCATTGAGGGCACACGGAATTTATCGAAGAACGGGAAGTAATAATACATCAGATTGTACGCAGCCGGGAAATTTTTCCCAAATGAAATAAGAAGAGATATTATTACGAGCGCTATTATAAACTGTACAAAAGGATTTTTTCTATTAGAGTACATCGAGAACACCGCAAGGAAGAAAACTATAACTCCCATGTACGGCGCAACATCTTCGGATTCTTTTTGACCAAAATATGTATTAAGCTCAATTTCCTGTCCCTGCGTTTCCGGTCCCTTATATGAAGATTTTCCGAATCCATAAAATGAAGGAACAATAAAATTCATTATTTCACCGGGCGAGAACGACCATCGCGTTGCATAATCGTAAAAATCAGAACCACCGGACTTGTTATCCTGCGAGGTTTGAGTTTCAAGAATTCCTTTAGTACCGCGCGTCGAGTAATCGTTGTATTCGTAAATTTGGGTCAAGTTATCGGATTGGATTAATAATGCAATTATAAACGCAACCGAAAAGACCCCGACGGATTTCAAATATTGGATTTGTAAAGTCTTTTCTTTTTTTACAAGTGCGGAAATGAATCCGTATAGGAAATACAATCCAACGGCAAGCAACGTATAAAAAATAATCTGCACATGCCAGCCTTGCAGCGCTAATTGTAATGCGATGATGAGTATTGCAAAATCTCTTAGCTTAATTTTGTCGCGGAATTTTAGAAGGATTAAAAATATCAGCGGATAAAAACATAACGTGGTTAATTTGGTTACGTGACCTATAAACAAGAGAAGTAAAATTCCCGTACTGAATGAAGTTGATATTGCGCCGAATAAACTTATCAGCCGGTTCTTCGTTAAGTGATGGATCAGAAAATAACTTGTAATGGAAAGTATGAGCAGGTAAAACGTCCACATTGAATATTCAACAGAAAAAAATGATGTGGAGACATCGCGAAGTGAACGAATGCCGACGTAAAGCAGGTTGAACCACTTGTATTCGGTTGCCAGCGCGTATGCAGGCATACCGCAAAACGAATATGGGAACCACAATGAAAATCCTTCCCGGTCTTTATCAAGATACGTTTGCAGACTTTTACTTGTTACAATATCTCCCGATTGAAACGTCTTGCCGCCGAAATACATCGGGTTGAAGAAAAAGAGAAATAATAAAATAATAACCGCGAACGCTGCTATGGTCTGATATTTCTCCGGGATTATATCCGAAAGATTAAATTTCGCCGAACCGCTTTCTTTGGTTCCCGGTTTTGTTTTTACTTTTGTCATTTTTGATTCCGCTATTAATTTTTTCCATTTTGTTTTAATGAATTCTGGAGCGCTTCGAATACCATATCAACAGTTATTAAATCCATACAATTTGGTGAAAAGTCGCATCGCATTTTATAACAAACAAGGCAGTCCATTTCGGGAAAGATTTTCGTAATCCTTCCGTAATCTTCAATCTCATTTGATGATGTTGGTCCGAATAAACAAATAATTTGTTTCTTCAATGCAGCCGCCGTATGTAGAGCCAACGTATCTCCGGTAATCATAATATCGCACAAATCTACTTTGGCAAAAAATTGGCGGAGTGTATTATCTGTACCTGTATCAATCAAATCCGGGAAGCGTGAAGTCAGCATTAAGTTTCTTTCAACTTCCTCCGGACCGCCGTAAAGCAAAACTGCCGCATTAAATTCGCGCTTTACTTTTTCTATCAATTCGATGTATCCGTCAAGCCGCCACTGCTTAAACTGCCATCGACTTCCGGCGCCGGTATTAAGCCCCAAAACAAAATCGTATTTCTGTAAATCATGTTTTTGAGAAAACGTTTCTTTTGTGTTCAGTTCATCTTGCGACAGAAAAATTTGTATTTCGTCTCTGTTATAATCGAGTCCGATAATTTCGTGGATAATTTGCTGGTAAGTTTTTGTATTCTTCTTTTTTAATTGGTCGAATGCCCCCATCTCAAACCATTCGATTGCTTCGTTGTTAAAAGGAATTACTTTTCCTCTTTCGCTCAGTCCGAATCCTTTTTTTGTTTTTGCATTTGCAAGTGAAAACAAGGCTGCGCTCGTTGGTGATGCATCCGGATGAATACACAAATCAAATCTCTCAACCGATAAAATGGCGTTTGTTACTGCATCTTCTACTGCAAGAACTCTATCGACAGCATCGTTATTTTTAAATATATCGGATGAAGATTTTTTTGTTAACCATGTTATGTGCGAGTCGGGATATTTTCGTTTTAACGCCGGAAGAATTGCAGTGGTTCGCAGAACATCCCCGGTTGCATCCAATTTTATGATAAGAATTTTAAAATTCAGCTCGCTGAAATTTGGACAGTCATCGCACATCAAACCATCGCGTTTGTTAAAAATGCACGGTTTATCGCCGGGGAAATGTCTGCAGTCGGATTTAAGAATCATTCATCAATTTCCGAAATAATTTTTTGAAATAACTCCGGCAACTTTGAGAAACTGTTCTGCTCAATTTTTGCGCGGATGTTCTCCGCAAAATTAACCTTTTCTTTTATCGAAAAGAATTTCCTAATTCCATCCGCAATTTGCTTCGGTTCAGCTTTCTCAATAATTATTCCCGTTTTCTCATCATCAACAAATTCCGATAATCCGCCGACGTTTGTAACGAGTACCGGCTTCAGCAATCCATACGATACGTTTAATATCCCGCTCTGTGTTGCGCTCCGGTATGGAAGGACAACCAGGTCGGCAACCGAATAATATTTGTGCACTTCCTCGTTCGGCACAAATTGATTTATCGTTACAATATTTTTCGCGAGTCCGAGCTTTTCAATTTGCTCGAAATAAATTTTCTCGTCATCATAAAATTCGCCGACGACAAGCAGTTTGTAGGAAGCATCGTCTTTTACCAAACCGGGAAGCGCGTCAATCAACAAATCCAAACCTTTGTATTTGCGGATGTAGCCGAAAAAGAGAAGCACTTTATCCGTTTCCAAATAACCGAATTGCTTCCTGTCGGCGCCGGAAGATTTTTCATTTTCAAAATTATAACAATCATAAACCGGAAGGTCGGTGCGGTAAACCTTTTTCTCTTTTGAATATATTTTTACTTCCTCGTTTACTTTTTGAGAAAGGACGAGAAATTTATCGGCATTCCTTAAACCAATCTTCGTGAGCATTCTATCGATGAAATTCGCTTCGTGGGAAATTACATTTTCGGTAATGAAAAGGATTTTATCTTTGTATCTCTTTTTTGAAAACTGCGTAATTGCAAAATGACAGAACGAAAAAAACGGGTGCCACCAATCTATGACAAGTAAATCTGCATTTTCGTTTTTCAATTTTCGCGTGACGGCAAACCAGTTGAACGGATTGATTGAATTAATAACTCTTTCATTAGCGGCTTTTTTAATCAGCGATTTGCTTTCGTCGTACTGGGTTTTGCCGGGGAACAAAATCGAAGGATACAGCAGCTTGTAATTATATATCTTCACCTCGAAATCATCTTTCAATGAATCGAACACATGAGAGATAAACAATGAATTGCCGCCCCTGTACGGGTAAGCCGGTCCGATTATAATTATCTTTTTCTTTTGCTGGTTCATCCAAATTAAAAATTAGTATCCGGTGCGAAAATATAACTAAAAGCAAAGATAGATTTGAGTACAGCGTATTAAGTATTGAGATTGGTTTATTTTAGATAAAATTTCATTGAAATCCAGTATCAAGTAACCAGAATCCAGTAACCAGTATCAAGCAACCAGAATCCAGCCTATCTCTTTTCGCGTATCACGTAATCCGTTTCGCTGCGGGCGGAGTGAACCATTATCTCTCCGAGTAATCCGATAGAGAAAAATTGAATTCCAACAATTATTAATAAAATTCCGAGGAACAATAACGGTCGATTGCTGAGCGCTTTGTGATAAAAGATCCATTCAAAAGTGAGATATGCATTAACAATAATTCCCGCAAGCACAGCGAATGCGCCGATGAATCCGAACAGATGCATCGGTCGTTTGATGTACCGCGTGGTAAACATTACGGTAATCAAATCAATGAATCCTTTGAAGAAACGTGAGATGCCGAATTTTGTTTTCCCGTATCGGCGCGGGTGGTGCAATACAGGAATTTCAGTAACTTTAAAACCTTTCCAATCTGCCAGTACTGGAATATAACGGTGCAGCTCTCCGTAAACTTCGAGATTTGATACAACTTCTTTGCGATACGCTTTTAATCCGCAATTAAAATCATGAATTTTAATGCCGCTTAGAACGCGTGTAACGTAATTGAAAAATTTTGAGGATATTCTTTTTACGAAAGGATCGTGTCTTTTCTTTTTCCAACCGGAAACAAGATCGTATCCTTCTTCTAACTTTTTAAGTAGATTGAGGATTTCTGCCGGATCGTCCTGCAAATCAGCATCCATTGTAATAATTGCGTCGCCGGTTACATGTTTAAACCCGACATGCAGCGCCGCCGATTTACCATAATTTTTTCGGAAGCTGATGAAGCGCACTTTTTTATCTAAGTTACATAATCCCCTTATCGTATATAAAGAATTATCGGTGCTGCCGTCATCAATAAACAATATTTCGTGATCGACAGAAAGAGTTTGAAACGCTTTTTTGATTTCTTTATATAATGGTTGAATCGAACCTTCTTCGTTCAACAAAGGGATTAAAACAGAGACCTTTTGGAACGAGGATTTTTTTACACTTTCCCGGGGAGTACTGTATGATTTATAATATTTTCGGTTCCGGTAAAAAAAGCGTTTATTTGGTTTGGGCGCCGACTCATCTTTGGGATTTTCATTCGGGACGCTTGGTTTGCTCTTAAATTTTTGTTTGTTCGGTTCTTCCACTTTGTAAATCTATAATTAATACACTTTTAACGGAGGTAAATTTAAATCAAAGGTAATCTAAAAGCAATTTGGTCTTAAAAATAGATTTTGAAAATGAATTTTATTTCAGCATCGGTTGTTTTAAGATGTACGCAATTGAACAGCATCAAGATAAACATTTTGGAATGAGCTGATTATGGAATATTTTTACAAGTGAGAACGGAAATTTCTGCCGGTCTCTGATTTTTTACAATAAGAGATTGTTAATGGGTGCCATAGTTTATTGGACGTTAATACGAATTGTAATCGCCATACCCGTAATTTGGTATTTACACGATGCAATTGATAATAGATACTGGGTAGTGATTAGTCTTATTGCATTATACGGCTTTATAGTTCATCCGATTATTATTCAGTATAAAAAATTTGTTGAAAAGAATAACGGGATAATTAATAATACGCTCTGCTCTTCTTGCATTCACTTTGATGAATCTGCAGTACTGTGTATTAAATACGACAAACATCCGACCGAAGAAGAAATACCTTGCGGCGGATCAAGCTGGGAACCGGTGAAATAAAATGGAAAATAGAGACAAAATTATTATCGATATAAAACCGCTCAAAGATAAAGACATAATTTTCTGCACGGAGTGCGGCGAGGAATTGAATGAATTTTACCTTTCAGCCGCTTGCGGTAATATTGAAGATCTAAAAAAACGTCATGAGAACTGCAAACGTACCGGCAAATTCCAGGGCGATACATGCGCAATGCTTTTTATTGCAGACTCTTCTGATATTGATTTGCCGGAGAGTGAAGAGTGAAATAAAGTTTTTCAAGAGCTTCCGCAAACCGGGGTCCCGGTCTAAAATATAAATCACCTTCAACACTAATCACTTTATTATTTATTACTGCATTTAATCGCGACCATTCGGGGTAAACTTCCACAATTTTTTTTGAATCGAATCCCATATCCGAAGCCATTAAAATGTAATCCGGGCTCCGAAGCAAAACTTCTTCCCTGTTATAAACCGGGTAAGGCATCGGCGAATCGGCGGCTATATTTTTCATACCGCACATTTTTATAAATTCATTAACAAAAGTATTTGGACCGGAAAGCATTAACGGCTGCAATGCTACAATAAACATTACTATTAACGAATCCGGAGAGCCGGCTTTTTCAATTACCGATTTAACTTTTTCATCCCACCCTTTTATTTTCTTAGCAGCCACTTCCTCAACATTGAAAATTTTTGCCATGTCGCGGATTGTTTTTTTAATTCCCTCATAATTCCGCGGATTGGATACAAATACTTTTAATCCAAGTTCTTTCAATTTATCGTACGAATCTTTGTTGTTGCCTTCGACGGTGATAAAAATTAAGTCCGGTTTTAACTGGACGACTTTTTCGTAATCAACCGAAATTAAATCGCCGACTTTGGTAATATTTTTAGCTTCGGGCGGATAGTTGCAGTATTTTGTGTTCCCGATGAGTTTTTTCCCCTGCCTGAGCTCAAATATCATTTCTGTTAAATTTGGCGCAAGTGTTATCACCCGATCGGGAATTTTTTCGAAATTGATTTTATTTTTTAAATCATCTTCAATATAAAATTTCTTAGTTTGGATTTTGTCATCGCGGGAACTGCACCCCGCACTAAAGGATAGAACAACAACGCTTAATAGAAATAAAATTCTTTTCATAGATCAAATAATGTCAAATTAACAATTTGTGATTTTCGGAGCTGAAATATAGAACTAAAATATTGGAAGAAATTTCTTTTGTACTATTAAACTTCGTGGAATATTTTTATAAGCTGGTAACGTGAATTGATACCGAGCTTTTGATAAATATGATAAATGTGATTCTTTACTGTATGCTTTGATAAAAACAAAGTCTCTTCGATTTCTTTATTAGTTTTGCCTTCCAGCACCAACTTAACAATTTCTTTTTCTCTTTCGGTAATCCCGTGTTTTTCAAAAACGAGGTTGTTTTCATCGGGTTTTACTTCCGGTGCAGATGAATGGTATTTTACATAAAAATACCTTAACCAGATAAGCGGCATCACGTTAAACACAAGAATTGAAGAGAGGATAAGTATCGCCTGCAAAAACTTATCGTAGTAACCAATGATGTTGATTGGAATTACATAGAAACAGAGGAAGAAAACATACCGCATAATGAACAAAACCGAGAAACTTATTATTAACGATTTTTGAAGTGACGCTTCCTTTCGAATGTTTTGAGCAAATAACAAAACCAAAAGAAACGGTTCATAATAAAAAATTACTTGCGAGAGATAATCGAAGAACTGAGTTACGAATTGATTTACTGTTGTATTTGCATAAAAGCTGTATTTTGTCAGAATTAAAACCGCAATAAAAACCTCAAGGATAATACATGCCTTTTTTACAATTTTCGATATGTCGGCCTCTTTTAAATACCCGATAATGGTAATTATAGATGCAAGTCTTAAAACATTCAGAATCATCTCGGCATCAGAGGTAAACTCAATAAATGGGAAGGATTTTAAGATGGATGACAGATTTATTTCGATATACTTTCGCGTTAAAACCAAAAGGATAGCTGCATTATAAGCTGCGATATAATACAGCAGCCATTTTAGTGAATAATCCCTGTACTTGTTTTTTAAATTCAGCAGGTAGAAAATAACACCCAATCCCAAAATTAGGATTAGTATTGCGCCGGCAATTTTTAGGTGATCGTGCATAAGTTATATCAATCCAACCGCATTTTCATCAATTAAGAAAAAAGTTTTGCCAAATTTAGCTAAAATGAGAACGATTTCTCATTCAAAATTCATTGCCAATTCATCATTTTTCACGTCATAAGCTCAGAAAAAAATATTTTATAAAACTTTCTGAGGAACACTAAAATGAATTTCCGCTCTCTTGTTGTCGTCGTTATTAGTTTAGCATTCAGTACTTTTTCCGGCGCTCAACCATCCGAAAAAACCATTAATTACACCGTTGACATCACGGATAAAACGTGTGATTTATTCCAGGTAACAGTTTATCCGGGGGATATTAAGATACCTAACGATTTGTTCAATTTCCCCGCGACCGCGCCGGGAATTTACGGTAATATCAATTTCGGACGATATGTTAAAAACTTTAAAGCGTTCACAAAAGCCGGAGACGAGATTCCGGTCGAAAAGGTAAATACAAATCAATGGGAAATACAAAATCCCGAGGACGTCTTTAAAATAGTTTATGAGATTGAAGATTCTTACGACAGTGAATTAGACCAACCGAAAATTGCCGCAATGGTTGGAACGGCTTTCGAAAATGAATTTGTAATCTTCAACACTTTTGGCGTGCTTGGTTATTTTGAAGGAATGCAGAAGTACCCGATTACCCTCGAATTAAAATACGATAACAACTGGACAGCCGGAACTTCACTTGCACAAGTCGGGGAAAAGAAATATTCCGCAGAGAACTACGACAAGTTAGCCGACTCGCCGATATTAATCGGTAATTTAAGTAAGGCTTCGACAAAAGTGAATGAGATTACCGTTGACCTTTATGTCTATTCGCCCGTTCCGTCATTCAGCGCTGATAGTCTAATTGCAACAACCGATACTTTATTACAATCAACATGCGAGTATATCGGTTATTCTCCTGTTTCAAATTACACTTTTCTTATGTGCCTTTTACCTGACAGCATCCAATTACAGCAGGGACAATTAGAAGGCGGGGCTTTGGAACACAATCAAAGTTCACTTTATTTTCTGCCTGCGGATGCAAGAGAATTAACGCTGATAAAAGACGTGATGGTTCATGAGTTCCTTCATATCCTAACACCGCTTAATGCTCACAGTGAGTTCATTCACAATTTTAATTTTGTATCACCCGAGCCTTCGAAGCATATCTGGTTTTATGAAGGAGTTACCGAGTGGGGCAGCACAATTGCACAACTAAGAAGCGGTTACAAATCTCTTAAGCAATACTTGCAGAAACTTACGGATTATCTCAGAACCAATGACGCTTTCAAAAAAGATTACAGTCTATGCGATATGGGTTTGGAATCGTATACCGATAATGGAAGAAAAGCGTTTCTTAATTTTTATAATCGCGGCGCCGCAGTTGCGGCACTGCTTGATATTAGACTGCTTGAATTATCCCGTGGGAAAAAAGGACTTCGGGAATTGCTGCTCGATTTTGTGAAATCATACGGTCAAAACAAAGCGTTTGAAGATGATGAATTCTTCGACATAATTATAAATCACACTTATCCGGAAATAGAAGATTTTATTGATGATTACATCTGCGGAACCGAACCGCTTCCTTTGGCGGATTATTTAAACAAACTCGGCATCGAATATATTTATGAGATACCCGCAGAATCCGATAAGCCGTCAATCGGGACAAATTTGGGGATGAATGAGAAAGGAGAAATTATTGCGAGTGGTGTTACAACCGGAGCTGCGTTTGGATTAATGGAGGGAGATGTAATTCTCGGATTATTCGGTGAAAAATTGACAATGGAAAATATCCGCCAGTTAATTTCAAAGAAAGATGAAATGAAAATCGGCGACCCGTTTACTATCAAGATAAAAAGAGACGATGAAGAAATGACTCTTGATGGAGTGTTGTCTCGATTTATGCGGCGGCATGTTTTTAATATAATGGAAAATCCATCCCCCGAACAACTGGCTTTACGCGAAGTATGGATGAAAAATTTATAAACTTTTTACTTCGTGCCTTTGAGACTTAGTGGCAAAAATCAATTGCCACAAAGGCACCAAGACACAAAGAAATAATACAAGGAGAAAAATTTGAGAACTTCATTACAAAAACAACTGCTGATTATTTTAATAATTCTTGCATCCGGTAAAATGTTTGCCGGAGAATCACTTCAACCGAAGAAAACAGATGCGCCCCCGGTAATTGATGGAATACTTAACGACCCGATTTGGAAGGATGCTATTTCTGTTACAAATTTTAAAACGTATATACCCGATTTTGAAAAAAATGCATCCGAAAAAACTATTGCTTATTTGACTTATGACAACAAAAATCTTTATTTCGCTTTCAAGTGTTTCGACAGCGAGCCGTCAAAAATTAAAGCCACTCTTACAACCCGCGATAACATTTATCAGGACGACTGGGTTTGTATTAATCTCGATTCATTCAACGATCAGCAATCGCTTTACACATTTTATGTTAATCCGCTCGGCATCCAAATGGACAGCCGTGTGCCAAGCAATGTTGCCGATGAAGATTTAAGCGTAGATCTTGTTTGGTACAGCGCAGGTAAAATTGATGATGAAGGTTACACAGTTGAGTTGAGTGTCCCTTTAAAAAGTATCCGTTACTCCGGCGCTAATCCTAATGTAATGGCGGGATATTTCGAAAGAAGAATTGCCCGGTACTCGGAACATAGTACTTACCCGGAGTTCGATCCCGCAAAGGGATACGCGGTGTATTGCCAACTTAAAGAAATTACTTTCTACGATTTGGAAAGTCCAACTGTCTTCGAATTATTACCCGCTTTTACATATAGTTACAAGTCCGAGGATAATCAAGGAAGTTTGTCGCCGGTTGAAAACAAAGGCGAGTTGAGTTTAACCGGAAAGTATGGAATCACTTCGGACTTAACTTTTGATGGAACGTACAATCCCGATTTCAGCCAGGTTGAAGCCGATGCCGGGCAGGTTGATGTTAATCTTCGATATGATTTGTACTATCCCGAAAAGCGCCCCTTCTTTTTAGAGGGAAACGACATATTCAAACTTGGGGCAACTTCTACATCTGAAGTTGATCCAATTAAATCGCTTGTGCACACAAGAACAATTGTGAATCCTCTTGCCGGTTTAAAACTAACAGGAAAATTAAGCGACGATATTTCCGTTGCATCAATCTATGCGCTCGATGACTTGCAGGACAGAGAACTTTCCACCGATGATAAATACGCGCACTTCGGGATTGTGCGGTTAAAGAAATCTTTCAGCGATGACAGTTTTATAGGCGGAATATTTACAGACAGAGAATTAAAAAACAGATACAACCGTGTAGCCGGATTTGACGGAAGAATCCGTTTAAGCGAAGCGAGCGCTCTTGAATTCAACGGGCTGATTTCATTCACAAAATCCGGTGAAGAATGCAAACCCAAAGGCGAACACGCAATCGGGGTAGATTATTTAAATCAAACGCGAGATTTGGAATACGCATTTACTTTAAAAGATATCTCGGAAAATTTTAATACCGATGCCGGGTATATTACGCGAACAAATATTCTCAGCGCAACGGGATATGCGAAGCCGAAGTTTTATCCCAACTCCGAAATTTTTAGGCGGCTTGATTGGGATGTATTCTCGGCGCAGACAAAAGATAAATTCAGCAGCAAATGGGAAACGAATAATTACACTTCGCTCACCGTAATTCTTCCCGGCGATATGAATGTGAAAGTAAAATACTCGTACTCTACAGAAATATTTTTGAATGAGAAATTCAATACAGGCGGATTTCATATTGCAGGCGGCGGGTGGTTGACAAATCAATTCTACCTTGGATTTCTTTATAGAAGAATTGCTGCAATTTATTACTCAAACGAACCTTTCCAGGGTAAAAGCAACCGGTTATCAATAAGCACGGGTTATCTCCCTTCGGATAATTTTGAAGCCGATCTGGATGTTGTCTTTATTGATCTCTACCGTGAATCCGATAACCAAAAGGTTTTTGAGTATCCTCTGTTCAGAACGAAACTATCATATCAGTTCAATCAATATTTAATGTTCAGGGGAATAGCGGAATACAACCGGTACCGCAAACAACTATTAACGGATTTCCTCGCGTCGTTCACTTACATACCGGGAACGGTTTTTCATCTCGGTTACGGTTCATTCTACGAAAAAATAAAATGGCAGGACGACGATTACGTTGGAAGCAATCGTTTCCTCGAAACGCAAAGAGGATTCTTTTTGAAGGTTTCCTATTTGTGGAGAAGTTGATTAAATGAAGAATGATGAATGTAGAATGAAGAGCGGGTGTTGATTGCTTGATGTTAACTTTGGTTGATTATATAGGAAAGTAACCGGCAAGATTATCATAAAATAACTTTAAATAGCCCCGGCTTTTAAGCCGGGGAAAAATAATCATAAAACGAGATTGGCTTTAGCCACATTTATATTCAACATGGACAAATCCATGATAAAAATAAAAAAATCTTTACACGGCTGTCGCGAACCATTTCGCGACAGAATTAATTGATGAAAAAATTTAAGAGGAAATTGAGATGAAAAAAATTTTGTTGGTATTATTTGTTTGCTTTGTATTCAGCCAGTCGGTTATGCCGCAGCAATCTGCTGTTAATAACAGACTGAAAGGATTTGACGAATACATTAAAAACATCCTCGCTGATTGGAATGCGCCCGGACTCTGTATCGGCATTGTTTACAAAGGCAAACTTGTTTTTGCCAATGGTTACGGCTACCGCGATTATGAAAAGAAACTTCCGTTCACTGCCAATACTTTATTCCCCATAGCATCGAATACAAAGTTATTCACTGCCATTGGCGTTGGAATGCTCGTGGAAGAAGGCAAGCTCGAATGGGATCTACCTGTAAAAGAATTTGTCCCGTCAATAGAATTTAACAATGACGAGCTGAACAAATCCGTTACCATCCGCGATATGCTTTCGCACCGCACGGGTATTTCGCGGCACGATATGATTTGGATTGAATCGGATATAACAAAGAAAGAAGCGTTCGAAAAACTTGTTTATCTTGAACCGAGCCAACCGCTGCGACAGGGATTTTTATACAACAATTTAATGTTCGCTTCTTCTGGTTATATCATGGAATTGTTAACGGAACAAACATGGGAAGAATTGACCCGCAATAAAATTCTTAATCCGCTTGGAATGAGCAGCACTGTCTTTTCCTTAGAAAACATGTTGAAGAGTAATGACTACTTTGTTCCGTTTAACGAGAAACGCGATACTATTATTCTCACCAAAATCGATTACTACAAGGACCCCGGCGCTTTGGGTCCTGCGGGTTCAATCATTTCAAATATCAACGATGTTTCGAAATGGCTAACAATGCTGATGAACAAAGGTCAATTCGAAAATAAACAAATTATTTCCTCCGAAGTAATAAAAGAAATTCTAAAACCGGCTATTGCATTACAAAATTCCGAACTTGAAAACAGAGGCTACATGGAAATGCTTAATCCCATCGGGGGTTTGGGAGTCCGCACTGCTTCGTACCGCGGGCATTTGCTTGTGTATCACGGCGGTGATTTACCCGGAGCTCATTCGCAAATTTCATATATGCCTTACGACAGTATCGGCGTAATAGTTTTTGCGATTGGTGATCACTGCCAGCCTCTGTATAATGTAATTACGTATAATATTTACGAACGGCTGCTTGGACTTGAACAAACACCGTGGAATGAAAGAAGATTGGAATCACGATTAGCAAGTAAAGCCGCAAATAAAGATGCCCGCGAAAAATCGGGAAGCGATAAAGTTGCAAATACAAATCCGTCGCACCCTCTCGCGGAATATGCAGGAGAGTATGAGCATCCTGCTTACGGTATTTTAAATATCACTTTAAAAAATGATCAGCTTCAATTCGGATTCCACAGATTTCATCTGCCGTTAAATCATTATCATTACGAGCGATTCGACACGCCAAATGATGAAGAATATGGAATTTGGTCTGTGAATTTTCTTACTAATCCGCAAGGGGAAATTAATAAAGCAATGATGTCGTTGGATGAAGCCGAAGTTGTTTTTACAAGAAAAATTGATGCTTCGATGAGCGACCCGGCAATACTTAAAAAATTCACCGGGAAATATGAAATGGGCGGAATGATTTTAGAGATTCAACTAAAGAACAACTCGCTGTTTCTACTGCCTCCGGGTCAGCCTGCATTTGAATTGGTTCCGGTTAAGCAAGGCAAATTTGTACTCAAACAATTTTCCGATGTCAGCATTCAATTCATTATTGAAAATGAAATTGTAACAGGATTTGAGCAATCCGATCCATCGGGTGTTTTTAGATTTATAAAAAAGTAAATGAAATGATTACTTATAAACCGTTAAAACGGTTAAAGAAAGTAAACTCTTGTTTATTTACAAACATTACAACATAATTACCAAATGAGGTCTTAATGAAATTGCTAAAAAATATTTTCTTCAGTATTCTGTTCATGTTTCTAATGAACGCATTGCTGTTTTCACAATCCTTTGAGACAGGGAAAACCTATTACGGATTTAAATTATTACAAAAGAAATTTGTTAAGGAAGTAGACGGCGAATGCTTCTTTTTCGAACATGTAAAGAGCGGGGCGCATCTTTTTAAAATAGCATCAAAAGACGCGAACAAAACTTTTATGATAACATTTAAAACCGATCCCGAATCGGACGCAGGCACACCGCATATTATGGAACATTCGGTTTTAAACGGATCAAAAAAATTCCCGGTTAAAAGTCCGTTCGATGTTTTATCGAAAGGTTCGCTCAACACGTTTATAAACGCGTTCACCGATAACGACCGCACTTTCTATCCCTTAGCGAGCATGAACAACAAGGACTATTTCAACCTGATGAATGTTTATCTCGATGCTGTGTTCAATCCTTTGTTTTACAACGATTCCCGTATACTAAAACAGGAAGGATGGCATTATGAGTTAACAAGCAAAGATGAGCCGATTGTTTATAAAGGAGTTGTATATAATGAGATGAAGGGCGAATATTCTGATCCAAACACAGAATTATTCTATCAGATTTATAAAAATCTATTCCCTGATAATATGTACCGCTTTACTGCCGGCGGATATCCTTCGGCAATTCCTTCTTTAACTGTTGAAGAATTTAAAAACTATCATCGCAAATATTATCATCCTTCAAACAGTTTGATTTGTCTTTATGGAGATGCGGATTTAGATAAAGAACTGAAATATATCGATGGAGAATATCTTTCTAATTATTCCTTATCTAATTTCAAAGTTGAATTTCCTTTTCAAAAACCATTCAACAAACTAAAAGAAGTAACCGCGGTATATCCTACTGTTGAAGGCGGCTCAACAGAAAATCAATCGTTTCTTACAATGAATTTTGTAACCGGACCGGGCAGCGATCAGAAATTATTATATGCGCTTTACGCCATCTCCGATATTCTTGTTGCGCAGGAATCGGCTCCCATCCGCAAAGCATTAAAAGAGGCAAACATCGGAATGGATGTATCCGGCGATGTGACAAATTTTTATCAAAATACGCTTACAATCGAAGCGCAGAATGCTAATCCTCAGGATAAAGATGAATTTAAAAAAATTATCTACCGTGTATTGGAAGAGACAATTAAAAATGGACTTGACAAAGAAGCTGTAGAAGGATTTTTAAATCGGTTCGAATTTCAGGTTCGTGAATTAAA
>JAZDFC010000025.1:0-2107 GCA_043808235.1 bacterium | reverse complement strand
CAAGTTGCGAGTAAAGCCAAATTACTGCATAAGAAATTATTGCCGCATTCCTGAATTTATATGAAGTATTATACTTATCATACTTTTGTTGAATCAATAGAGTATTAGCTTCATTTAAATAACTTCTTTCTTTTGAATCGGTATCGAAAATTAAATAAACTATTGAAGCGGCAGCGGCCACACTTGCCGTGGTTAATATCCAACCTTTCGTTGTTTGATTCGAATATAAGTGCCCCCATCCGGGAAAAATCAATGACCTGGCTACGGCATTCTTGTAAAGAGCAGAATTAATTTGTAATGGTGCTGAATAAGTTGTTGCAACCGAGTCAGGGTTTGTAATTTTCTGTTGAAGCGGAACGATGTTGTGAAATTCTTCGCGGATATTGTTGAAATAGTCTATGATTTTTGGTGAAATAATTACGGGATCGGGTGTAAAATCGCGGTCAAGTTTTAGAATTTCAATGAAACATTTACGTGTTTGTTTGTTGTCTCCCAATGAATAGTATGAGACGCCTTTCCAAATCAACAAATTAATTTTGGTTTCACTATCCATCTCTTCGTTTAGGGAAAAAAGAGAATCAACAAGTTGAATTACTGAGGCAAATTCCAATGCCTGAAATTTGCTTTCAACATCACGCACGGTAATCTTCTGCTGGCATAAGATGACAGTTGAAAAGAATGTAAAGAAGAATATGAATATGTATAATTGTCTCATGCTTATTTAAGTAAAACCATTTTTTTAGATTGAGAAAATGAATCCGAAGTAATTTTGTAAAAATATATACCGCTGGGAAGAATATTTCCTTTTTTATCTCTACCGCTCCATTGATAATGATAGCTTCCCATTTTGTGAACACCATTGCTTAGATTTATTAGATGCTCCCCCAATATGGAATATACATCCAATGAAAGTTCGGTCTCTTTATTAACATGTAAACTGATGTTTGTTGTTGAATTAAAAGGATTCGGGAAGTTTTGGATCAGTTTGAAATCGGAAATAATTTCGTTGATATCATCCGGGATGCCGGTATCGGGAGAAAGTGAAAGTTTTTCTACAGATGAGACGACATCCCCGTTCTCATCAAATCCGCCCATCACAAAAATATCGTTGCTTGTTTTAGCCGCCATGCCGCCGGATCGTGCATAATTCAAATCGGGGCCGTTTGATATTTCGTAATCTGAGCCGGCGAGTTTAAAAATTTCAACTGACTTTAGGCTGTTGTTGTTTTCGTTAAATCCTCCAATAATATAAATACTGTTTTCATTCGGCACCGCAACAGCGGAACCGGATGCTCTTGGCTGAAACAAGGTAATGGCAAGTTTTTCAAGTGTGTTAGAAGTTAAATCGAATTTATAAATATCTTGAGTTATACCGTTGATAACACCGCCGAAGATATAAATGCTCCCCTCAAGAAGTGCCGCCATTTGGTGTTCCGGCAGAGTCCTATTTGAATATAGGTTGTCTTCAAGAACAAATGTTCTGTTGGTCTGCAGGTCGAATGAGACGATGTATGGTAAATTTCCTGTTAAGCCTGGCGAGTTGCCTCCAATAAGATATAATTTATCGGAAGAAATCAGTCCGGCGGAATAAACTCTATCAAAATTTATATCACTTTTTACAACTTCACCGTTTTGTGTATATATCCATTTTTCGAGACCATTTGAGTAGGGCCCCGCTTCGGCAGCGCCACCGCAATAATAAACGCCATCCTGGTATATGCCGGCGACAAAACCTTCTCTTGCAATCTGCATCTCGCCGAACGGTTTCCATACTCCGGGAAGTAGAGGGTAATATTTCTGTATCCAGTTAACGCTGCTTTGAAGTTCCTGCGAATAACCACCCAAAATGAACAGAACATTATTGTTAACTACTATTTGACCTCGCGCAACCGGGAGTTGCATTTCATCGTAAATCTCCCACTCGTTTGTCTGGCTGTAGATTACGCTAACAGTAAGAAATAAGATTGCCGTTACTAATATTTTGTATTGTTTCATGTTCATAATTTTTTTTGGTAAAGCAACAAGAACTGTACCATAATTTATTTTACATCAAAACTATGTGTTATAAGCAAAGTATCATTTTGTTTAATTATTAAATCAACTTCTT
>JAZDFC010000024.1:0-6882 GCA_043808235.1 bacterium | reverse complement strand
GGACCTCCTTATAAGGAAACACTCCCCAAATACGAAGGCAAGACGGATGAGCTTGTTAAATTCATTATGAACCCGGTAAAAATAAATCCCGATTACCCGGCAATGCCGAATCAAGGATTAAAACCGAACGAAGCGCTGGCTGTAGCGGAGTATATTTTAGCTACGTACAAATCAAAATAGATCATCAAAAAGGATAGGGACGGAAAAAGTAATTTGTATTTAGAAACCTTTGTGTCCTAGTGACTTTGTGGCGCAGTAATTTCTTTTTTAAAACTTGCCACGAAGACTCGAAGTCACAAAGAATTTTATAAAAATGAATTCAACCCACATTTCCTTGTAGTGAATTTAACAATAAAAATCACATCTCATTTTTGCTTAAATTTCTTCCCAAAAAAAATAAAAATGATAACTGTTCTCGAATCAATTCAACTGTCAACCGAATATTTAGACAAAAAGGGGATTGAATCGCCGCGGATGAACGCGGAACTTCTGCTTGCAGATATTCTTAACTGCAAACGCCTCGATTTGTATTTGAAATTTGACCAGCCACTTAAGGAAGAGGAAACGGCGCAGTACCGCGAGTACATTAAACGTCGTGGAAAATTTGAGCCTCTGCAGTATGTGACAGGCTGGACCGAATTTTACGGAATGAAATTTCATGTAAATAAAAATGTGTTGATTCCACGCCCCGAAACTGAAATTCTTATTGAAACAATTCTTGAAAGAATCGATAAATCGAAGCAATATAAAATTCTCGACATCGGAACCGGTTCAGGCAACATTCCGATAGTATTGGGAAAACAACTACCCGATGTTGAAATAATATCGATTGATATTTCGGAAGAAGCGTTGAATGTTGCTGCCTCAAACGCGGCAACAAACAATCTGAACAACGTCGCTTTCATAAAGAAGGATGTATTCTCCCAAACCGATTTGAATGAATTGGGATTGTTCGATATTATCATTTCCAATCCACCGTATGTAAGCCATGATGAATTCCTTACTCTGCAATTGGAAATAAAAGGTTACGAGCCGAAAGTAGCTGTTACAGATAACGGTGATGGATTTAAATTCTATAAGCACATTTGCAGTGCGGCGAAGAATCTTCTTAATGCGAAAGGGAAAATATTCTTCGAAGTAGGGAAAGACCAATCGGAACAAGTTGCGGAAATAATGAATGGAAATAATTTCGGAAATATTTCGATTAAAAAAGATTTATTAAAAATTGACAGAGTAGTTTACGGGGAGTTGGAATGAGAGCGCTTGTTCAAAGAGTGACCGAAGGCGGAGTGGATATTCCTTTGGAAAATTATTCTTCTTCGATTGGAAAGGGAATGGTTATTCTTCTCGGTGTAAGTCAAACCGATACGATGGAAGACATGATATTCGTCGCCGATAAATGCTGCAACCTCCGCATCTTCGCAGATGAGAACGATAAAATGAATCTTTCGATTAAAGATGTTGACGGCGAAGTGCTAGTCATTTCTCAATTCACATTATACGGTGATGCTCGGCGGGGGAACCGCCCAAGTTTTACAGATGCCGCTCCTCCTCAAATCGCCGAAGATATTTATAATAAATTCGTAGAGAGAATGACTGCAAATCTCGGTACGGAGAAAGTTAAGAAAGGAATATTCGGTGCGATGATGAATGTAAAAATTTTCAACGACGGACCGGTAACAATCTTAGTCGAATCAAAATAAAGAAAGAAGGGCTGCATTGCATCCAACACTAATGATATTTGTTGACGGAATTGGAATCGGGAAACCGGACAATGAGAGCAACACATTTTATAAAAGACCATTTAGATTTTTGAATGAGCATTTCGGAGCGACTCCTTCGCTCGAAAATCAATTCATCGAGAAAGATGGTAAGTACATTTTCCCGGTCGATGCATGCATGGGAGTTGATGGTTTGCCATTGAGCGGAACAGGACAGACATCAATTTTCTGCGGAATAAACGCATCGCAAATTTTAGGTGAACATTCCGGACCAAGTCCGCATTCTTCGCAAGTAAAATATCTCGAAGAACAAAGCATCTTTAAAGATTTTTTGAATAAAAAGAAAAAAGTTACGTTCGTAAACGCATATCCGAAACAGTTTTTCGATTACATCAATTCGGGAAGGAAACGCTTGAGTGCAACTACGTTGAGTTGTCTGCTGAACGGAGTAAGGCTAAATAAAATTTCGGATTTGAGGAAGGGCAACGCATTATCCGCCGATATTGATAACAGCAGGCTTGTAAGAAGAATGGGGTACAAACTTCCTATTATTAAACCGAAGACTGCGGCAAAACGGCTTTTAAAAATTACCTCCGAAAATCATTTCACACTTTTTGAATATTTTATGACCGACCATTTCGGGCATGGCAGAGTAGCCGATGAGAAGGATTACCTGTTGAATGTCTTCGATGAGTTTCTATTTCATGTTATCGATTTGCTCGACAATAAAATGACTTTCATTCTTTGTTCCGACCACGGAAATCTCGAAGACATTTCGACCAAAAGTCATACGCGCAACCCTGCGCTTACAATCACCGCCGGGAAGAATGCAAAAAAACTTCGTGATAAAATCAAATATCTTTACGATATTAAACCGGCAATAATGGAGATGTATCCGTGAAAGATTACCCGACGATAAAACTAACGATATTATTTATTGTCGGAATTGTTCTTCAGAAAATAGTACAGCTTAATTTTTTACTTCTGCTTATTTCATTTGCCGTTCTTCTCGTTTTTCTAATTATCTCATCGTTAATAAAAAATCAAAAACTACTTTCGATTCGCCAGGCTTTTCTTGTTTTAGCGATAGTAATATTCGGTCAGACTTATTATTCAGCTTTCCATCTTGATGAGCCGCAGTATCCATTTTCAGTTGCTAAAATTCGCGATGTACAGGTCACCGGAATAATCAATGATATCAGTCTGTTGAAGGATGACAGGTTCAGAATCGAAATTGAAACAGCGCAGATAACCGGAACGGGAATTGAAAGATTAGCAAAACCGATAAATATTATTTGCACCGTTTACGATGACACAACGAATTTCATGCGCGGGATATATTCGGAATTGAGCATTGGCAACACAGTAAAGATTTCGGGAGATATTCAAAAAGCGCGGGAGAAAAGAAATCCCGGTGAGTTTGATTACTATAAGTATTTACTCACACAAAATATTTCCGCCGTACTGAATGTTTACCAATCGGAAAATATTGTAATAACAAACAATGAAACATCGTTAGTAAAAAACTCATTCTTCGAAATCCGAAAAGCGATTGATAAACAAATTGCACGACTGCATGACAGGGAAGCGGCGGCTCTTCTGCGCGGCTTGTTCCTTGCGGATAGGAGTCAAATTGAATATGACCTTGTAGAAAGTTTTATCAACGCCGGGGTGGTTCATGTGCTTGCGGTTTCGGGATTGAATGTTGTGTATGTTGTAATGGTTTTCCTTTTCATATTCGGTCGATTCAACATTAAGCTGAAAACCATATTGTCAATTATCGCAATAATCTTTTACCTGATAATCACCACCGGTCCTGCGTCGGTTTTCCGAGCATGCGTTATGGCGATTGTGCTAATGCTCTCGCAACTCACCAATCGTAGTTTCAACATAAACAATTCGATGGCGATTGCAGCGCTTGTTCTTTTATTCATCAACCCGGATGATTTGTTCAATCCCGGATTCCAACTTTCCTTTACGGCTGTACTGGCGATTGTATTTCTCTATCCAAAATTCAAAAATTTTATTGATGGATTTGATATCAAGTACAAGTTGATAAAATCATTTTTGTTATTCCTCTCTGTTTCGATTGCGGCGCAAATCGGAACTCTGCCTTTCACGCTTCTCTATTTTAATAAACTTTCGGTAGTTGCATTGTTTGCGAATATAATTGTCATTCCTGCTACAGGAATATTAAATGCTTCGGCTATACTGACAATAATTCTCGGTAGTATATTTACGTGGGCAGGGCAGGTATTCGGTGCGGCAAACAGCATCATCACCGAATGGACTTTCGCGTTCGTTCGCTTTGCAGGTAAACTCGATTTTTCATATCTGCGGATAAACCAATTCTCGTTATTCGATTCGATAATATTTTATATGGCAGTTTTCGGTTGTATTTATTTGATGAAAAAAATGTGGTATCGGCGAAATAAAATAATTGCTTCCGCTCTAATTTTCGGAACGGCGTTTTTCATCATGCTGCTCGACAATTCGCAATTATTACCGGAAGGGAAATTGTCGGTATTTACAGTTGATGTCGGACAGGGTGATGCGATAATTATCAAGTTTCCGGATGGGCAAACAGCATTGATTGACGCAGGAAACAGGACTCCGTATTTTGACAACGGCGAAAGATTGTTGAAACCGCTTCTCGAAAGACTTGGGATTTCTCAAATTGATTACGGATTTGTTTCCCACATCGATGCCGACCATTACGGTGGTTTTATATCGCTTGTGCAGAGTGGATTGGTAAAAAGAATTTACAAACCATCTCCCGATACTTCTTCAAAGAAAGATGTCGCTTTTCAAAAACTGCTTGATGATAATCATGTCCCGTTCGATTACTATTCGAAAAAACGAATTCATATTTCCAACTGTAATTTGTACTTTTTGAATGATACTTCGGCGCAGTCAAATTATATTTTTGATTCGAATAATAGGAGCGGAGTTATTAAACTTGTGCATGGAAATAATTCGTTTTTGTTTACCGGCGATTTGGGTATTGAAGGCGAGGAACTTATCGTTGAACAATTTGACGAGTTTGTAAAATCCGATTATATTAAAATCGGACATCACGGAAGCAAATCAAGCAGTTCTGACTTATTTTTGGATGCGGTTAATCCGGATATTGGAATTATCAGCGCCGGACTATTTAATAATTATAAACATCCGTCGCCAAAGGTGATGACGAGATTGCGTAACAAAAATATCGCTGTATCTCGTACTGATTTCGAAGGCGGAATATTGTTTATATCGGATGGGGAAAAGATAGAAAAAATTAATTGGAAGGATTCTGAAATCAATTTACTGACAAATTAAAACTAAACGGCAGAATTATCAAATTACGGCATTGATATTCTGTCTGATAAATATTAAAAATTAGTTAGTATTTTTGTTAAATCAGTGCATAATAATATTGAGGATAAATATGAGAATAATGGAATATGAATATTCTGATAATAAGAATGAAAGCGGGAATGGATGGACTTTTAATAGTGTTCCATTACGAAAAATCAATTTATTAGTTGGTGATACAGGAACAGGTAAAACGCGTTTTTTATATACTATATTTAATTTAGGGCATTCAATCGTTCACAAAGAATTAACAAAAACTGGAAATTGGAAAGTTAGATTTAGTATTAATAAAAAAGAATTTATACTATATCTTGAAATAATTAGTGATGCTAATGAAGCAATAGTAATTGAAAAAGAATTATTAATAGAAATTGTTGAGGGCATTGATAAAACAATTATTTCGAGAAATAATTCAGAGTATATATATAATGGTGTTGAATTGCCAAAATTGCCATTAACGGTAACAAGTATTTATCTTCTTAAGGATGAGGAAGATGTCAAAGAAATATATTTATCATTTTCTAAAATATTAAGAAGAATGTATTCAATATATTCACCACAAATAGGATTAGAATATGGCATACTCTCGTTTGATACGTTTAATAAAATAAAGAAAGAACCAATATTAGATAGGCTATTTTTTGCTGAGTACAATTTGAATGTCAAATTATTTCTATTGGATAAAATATTTAAAAAAGAGTTTGAGGAATTCAAAACTCATTATTTGAGTATATTCAAATTTATCGATGACATTAAGGTGATTGATAATATTGGGACAGGGATATTTGAGGTGCCTGGATTAATGCCAGCCTTTCAAATAAAAGAAAAAAATGTTGATACTTGGATTGAATTACGTCAATTATCATCTGGTATGCAAAAAGTTTTAATGATACTGATTGACTTAATTATATTTCCCCAAGGCGGCATTTACTTAATTGATGAGTATGAAAATTCTTTAGGAATTGGTGCTATTAATTTCTTCCCAGATTTTATTATGAATGTTGAAAAAGATATTCAAATTATAATGACCAGTCACCATCCGTATATTGTAAATAGAATACCAATAGAAAATTGGTATCTATTTCATCGAATTGGTTCAAAAGTAAAAATAAAATACGGAGATGAGTTAAAAACCAGGTTCGGTAAATCAAAACAACAATCGTTTATTCAATTAATAAATGATAGTTTTTATAATCAGGGTATAGAATGAATTATTACATTGTAGTAGAAGGGGAAAAGGCATCGATTGAAATATATAAAAACTGGATACAATTCATTAATCCAAGTTTAAGTTACAAACAACAAATAGATGAAGTATTTGAAAATGACTTCTATCTTATTGGTGGATATGGTTATCCCAATTATTTCCAAGTCATAAAAGATGCTATTATAGACGTTAATGAGAAAGATAACTTCGATAAATTAGTTGTGTGTATTGACTCAGAGGAGAATTCATTTCAAGAAAAATATGATGAAATGGATGAATTCATTCGAACCAATGATTTGCTGAAAGGTTATTCAATCATAATCCAACATTTCTGTATAGAAACCTGGTTTCTAGGAAATAGGAAAATTCATAGCAGAGAAATTTCAAATCCTCTTTTAAAACGATATAAACGTTTGTATGATGTTCATGCGGAAGACCCTGAATATTTACCTCCAAATGGAGAAGAGGAACTTAATCGGGCTCAATTTGCATATAAATACTTCCGTTTATTATTACATGAAAAATACGATAGATTAGTATATAACAAACATAATCCGTCGGTTGTTATTAACGTCAATTTCTTTAATCAAATTAAAA
>JAZDFC010000023.1:0-122463 GCA_043808235.1 bacterium | reverse complement strand
ATTTTTTTGAAAGATGGGCAATGATATCACCCTTTTTCATTAGTTCGGCCATGTGATTCCTTCCTTTATTTGTTGTTAGGTGTGTGCAAAGATAAATAAATTTTTACACAAACAAAATGTTTTCTATCAATTAGATAGCCGTTGAGCCCTTTATTTATAGGCTCTCCGCGGCACAAGGATTATTTTGATATGACCTATCTATCGGGAAATGAGGGACGAAGATATGTCATTTCTATAACCAATTGATTATCTTTTCACCCAAAATGAAATTTATCTTGATGTTAATTCGGCAAATTATTCTTTACTCCGTTATTGGATTTTTTTATTTACAAACTTCCGCTTCTCCATGTTATGGAAGAAGCATTTCTTTTTTTATTTCAAACGGGGATACTTCCGTTGTAATCGATAGCATTAAAGTAACCGACTCGCTCACAGTTGCCGATTCGCTCGCATCTGTCGATTCATTAGCGCAAACAGCTATTCCCGATACACTTATTCCATTACAGCAAAAAGGAATATTGTCTTCTTCGGATTGGGGAGAGATTTATACGAAGAATAAACTCAACATGCTCGATTACCAATCATTCCATAATTTATTCAACTCCATGCCGTATGGATTTGTAAAGGATTTCGGATCATTCGGGCAGCCGCATGAACTAACGCTCTACGGTCTTGGCTACGGTTCAATTGATTTTATTATCGATGGCGTTCCAATCAACCGGCGTGGAAACAATGCTTACGATCTCAATCATATCCAAACCGAGCAGATCGATTCGCTGGAAATCATTCCGCTATCGCGTGGATTTCTTTACAATACTTTCAATAATCCTGTATCAGTAAACATTGTAACAATGGACAAAGTCGCGAAGCGAGCATATTCCAGGCTGCGTATTCTCCAGGCACCGGACGATGAGGGTTATATAGACGGTTTGTTCAATACACATTTTTCAAAGAGAATTAATTTTTCTTTCGATGTTACAAACAGTTCAATAAACTCGCGATATTCAAATAGCCAGGCCGGCGGCTGGTTAGCCTCTGCTCGCTTGAGATATATGCTGTTCAACACGGTTAATATAATCTCGTCCTATAATTATTCCAGGACAGAGACATGGCTAAACGGCGGAGTCGATAAATATTTGTTATATTCAAATTATTCGGCAGCAGTCGCAGAAGAAATATTTTATAATAATATTGAAGCGCCGGTTATCTATGGAACAGACGAGCATGGTTCTTTGCGCTACTTGAAATCGAAGGAGCATAATTTTTCGTTAAAGGTACTCTCTCAGTTTGTGCCGGAGTTGTTTTCGGATATTACATTTTATTACCGCTTTTCCCTTGACGAGTTCAGACAAAACGAATCACAATCCCAAAGTGAACCCCCGTATTTCAAAAACAATGATAAAGAAAAAGTATTAGGCATATCATTCAAACAAAATTTTACTACCGATTATCTGAATGCCCTTTTCCTTTTGAATTACGAATCGCAAAATATTAAAGATGATTATCAATTAATTAATTCCACCGAATCGTTATTCTCTGCCGGTGGCTACGTTCAATTTCCACTCGCGAATAATCTGCTGACTCCCGGTGTTTTTGCCAAGCATCTGAAATATGCAGGTAATAGTTATTCAAGTTACGGAGCAGAAGTTCTCGTAAAACCAATTTCATCTCTTGATATTTTTGCTGGTTATTCTGAAAACAATAAACCAAATTTTATCAAACCAAGAGCCGTTGATGGAGAACATCAGGCATGGAAACATGATCAAAAGATCACCACCATGGAATCAGGAATAAAATTTAGATGGAGTGAAGGATTCGTCTCTGCCGGATTTATTCATTACTCGAATTCAAGTTATCTTTTCCCGGTGGTGCTAAAAAGTTACGAAGATTCTTTGATCCTTAACGAGGTTAGCTATTTTAATCCGTCACAGCTTGAATATAGCACTGTCAATCTAAGTTTTGCCCTCTCTCTTTGGAAACTCCAATTCGAAGGCAAACTCTGTTACTATGCAGCAAACAATACCGAGACTGAATTTACTTTACCTGAATATTCTTCTTTCGGCGGTGTTTATTATATTGATACTCTTTTCAATTCCAACTTAAAATTAAAAACCGGATTTAATTTCTACTCTACAGGCGAGCAAAGATATTATACGTATGATTTTCAATTAATGCGTCCGGCTATTGTTCGATATACAGAACCGGAGTACTCTGACGCTGCATTAAATTCTGAATACAATAATGAACTCATTTCTCCTTCCTACAGTTTGGACTTTTATCTTGCAGGGCAGATCAAAGATTCGGCAATTATTTACTTTGTTTTTGAAAATTTGACAGGTAACAATTACTATATAATTCCATACTATCCGAAACCCGGCAGACAAATTCGATTCGGGGTGGCGTGGGAATTCCTTGATTAACTCCCGCAAGGGACGTAAATTGAAAATGCAATTTCGCAAATGATTTTTGTACATCGAGGATTTATGAAAATTTACATAAAACTATTCGTAATTCTTTTTCTTCCAATAATTATCCCGGCTCAAGTTTTAACATGGTCTCCTCCATTCCCGGTTGACGACGGCCCGATAGAAATTAGATACGACGCTGCGCAAGGCAACGGTGAATTGGATGGAGTCGAATTTGTTTATTTTCATACAGGGGTAATAACTGACAAAAGCACTTCGGCAAGCGATTGGAAATATGTGAAGGGTGAATGGGGCACTCCAAGCAGTGCCTATTCAATGGAAAATATTTCGCCGGATGTTTGGCGTTTGTACGTGTATAATGTCCGGGCATTTTATGGCGTACCGGCAAACGAACAAATTTTGCAGATCGCAATTGTATTCCGAAACGGCACGGGCACTTTGCAGGATCCGCGTGGAGAAGATTTCTTTATCCCCATCAGCGAAGCTGGATTGGATGTACGAATTGTCCAACCCGGAGATGATCAGGTCTTTGTAAAGGAAGGCGATCAAGTTGACGTGCTTGCGATTTCGAAGGATGCGATAAATCTTAAATTGTTTGTTAATGGAACCAATGTAGCAGAGACAATAAATGATTCGCTTGAATACACTCTGGATGTAACCGACGCCGGCAAGAAAACCGTGGTCGCTGTTGCGGAAAGCGAGTTACTTGCCGTATCCGACACTGTAACTCTTATAGTCCGGGGTAATCCAACAATTGAAGAACTCCCCGCTGGAATTATTGACGGGATAAATTATGTGAACAATAATTCAGTGACACTTTCTTTATATGCGCCTAATAAAGAATTTGTTTACGTGATTGGAGATTTTAACGGTTGGGGATATGAACAAGATTATTTGATGAAGATGACTCCGGACAGCGCAAGGTTTTGGCTTCAGATCGATGGTTTAACCCCGGGGCAGGAATATGCATTCCAATATTTGGTTGACGGTACGATCCGAATCGCTGATCCATACACAGAAAAAATTCTCGATCCCTGGAATGATCAATACATCAGCGCATCCACGTATCCAAATTTAAAAGCGTACCCTGCAGGTCAAACTTCCGATGCAGTATCAATACTTCAAACTGTGCAGCAGCCATATCAATGGCAGATTGAGAATTTTATCCGACCAAAGAATACCGATCTTGTTATCTATGAATTGTTATTACGGGATTTTTTAACAGCCCATGATTTTGAAACACTGACCGATACATTAAATTATCTTGATTCGCTCGGAGTAACTGCAATTGAGCTGATGCCGATTTCCGAGTTTGAAGGAAACAACAGTTGGGGATATAATCCATCGTTCTATTTTGCGGTTGATAAATATTACGGACCCGCCGGTGATTTGAAAATTTTTATTGATGAATGTCATAAACGAGGAATTGCTGTTATCCTCGATATAGTATTAAATCATTCATACGGGCAATCGCCGCTTGTTAGGCTTTATAGTTCTGGAAACTATGGGCCACCAACAGCGGAGAATCCATGGTACAATGTTACTTCGCCGAATCCTGTGTATTCTTGGGGAAACGATTTCAATCATACAAGTCCGCAGACAAAAGCATTTGTTAAACGTGTATTCGAATACTGGGTAACACAATTTAAATTCGATGGTTTCCGTTTGGATTTTACAAAAGGATTTACAAACACGCCGGGCGATGGCTGGGCGCATGATAACGCCAGGATAGCAATCCTTGAAGAATACGCTGATTATCTTTGGTCGATTGATTCGACATTGTATATGATACTCGAACATTTCACAGCCAACACCGAAGAGAAAATTTTAGCTGAATACGGAATGATGATTTGGGGAAATATTACAGGTGAATATGGGAATGCTTCAATCAGCGCAACATCAAATTTAATCGGCGCTTCATATACATCCGGCGCGTGGAATAAACCGCACAAAGTTGCATATATGGAAAGTCATGACGAAGAAAGATTGATGTACAAAAATTTAACTCAAGGAAATTTTTCCGGTGATTACAATATCCGTCAACTGAATATCGCTTTGCAGAGAGTAAAATTGTGCGCGGCTTTCTTCCTCACAATCCCCGGTCCAAAAATGTTGTGGCAGTTCGGCGAACTGGGATACGATTTTTCAATCAACTATCCTTCCGGCACATCGGATGACCGTACAACTCCCAAACCAATTAGATGGGATTATTTAAATAACATTAACCGGAAAAATCTTTACGGCGTAATAAGAGAATTGAATAATCTTAGAACCAAGTACGATATTTTTGAAACGGAAGATTTCACTTTTGATCTCAGCAAATTTGCAAAGAGAATTAATTTGGACAGCGATACGATGAACGTAACCATCGTCGGAAATTTTGGCGTGTATGAACGCACTCTCGATAATCCGAATTTTCAATATGCGGGAACATGGTATGATTATTTTTCAAACGACAGCATTAATGTAATAAATCCAAACGAAGCCATTACTTTGCAGGCAGGCGAGTTTCATATCTATACCGATGTGAAGTTGCCTGCACCCGATCCATATTTATTAGTCGGGATAAATGGCGATCATTTCGATCCGGAAATCCCGGCAGGCTATAAGCTCGAACAGAATTATCCAAATCCATTTAATCCGTCTACAGTAATTAGTTATCAGTTACCAGTTATCAGTAAAATAGAATTAAAAATTTATGATGTGCTTGGGAGAGAAATAAAAACTCTTGTAGATACGGAACAACTACCCGGCTACTACAGCATTGAGTGGAACGGCAAAGATAATTCCGGTAATCAAGCGGCAAGTGGTATTTACTTTTATAGATTAACATCCGGCGGCTTCTCGATCACTCAGAAATTAATGCTGATGAGATAATCCCGTACTAATATTTTTTCAATCCGGTCATAGAGGTGAGTTATGAAACATCATTTCATTAATTTATTTCAATACGATGATTGGGCTAATACGCAAATTATTTCCTCTCTTCACAGCGTTCTCGAACCGCCCGAAAAAGCTGTTTCATTGATCAGTCATATTATTGCTGCACAAGATCTTTGGTTGGATAGAATCGTTGGAAAATCGGATTTTAATATTTCGGTATGGGATTCATATTCGGTTCAAGAGTGTGCAGTACTTTCAAAACAGAGTTCGGATAACTGGATAAAATATATTCGTAGAACCGGCGAGCAGCATTACAATGATTTAATTACGTATAAAAACATAAAAGGGATTGAGTATTCAACTCCGTTGAAAGATATTTTCACACATGTTGTTTATCACTCAACACATCATAGGGGGCAAATAAATTCTGTGTTGAGAGAAAATTCAATTGAGCCGCCTGAGATCAGTTACATTACATACACGAGATTAACTAACGAAGATATTTCGTAAACTCTGAAATAATAATTGCGGCTGCACTCGCAACGTTCAACGATTCCGCATCTCCAAGTTTAGGAATCGTAATTTTTGCATCTATAACATCCAACAATTCTTTGGATGGTCCATTCGCTTCATTACATAAAACAATGACATACTTCGAAGGTTTTTTAAAGTTGTAAATATTCTCCCCGTCCATATCAGCACATATTATTTTATATCCATTCGTTTTCAAAGAATTTAATGAACCTACAAAATCCAATTCAGAACGGCTGAATGAGCGAAAGACCGAACCCATTGAAGCACGCAGAACTTTTGGATTATAAACTTCAGCGCATTCTTCGCTCAACAAGATATTTTTAAGTCCGAACCAATCACATGTTCTGATAATGGTTCCAAGATTTCCCGGATCGGAAATGTTTTCGAGAGCGATAATAATCGGTGAATCAAAACGAATCTCCGGATTAATTTCGGGGGAAATTACCACTGCGCATATTCCCTGCGGATTTACCGTATCGGAAAGTTTCTCAAAATCTTTGACTCGGATAGTTGAAATGTCGAAATGTTTCTTATTGATTGAAGAAACAAATTCATAATTAGTATCGAGGAATTCGTTCGTCGTAATTACTCTTTCAATTTGGTAAGCGCTGTTGATAACTTCTTCAACTAATTTTTTGCCCTCAACAATAAATTTGTTTTCCGCATTTCTAAATTTCTTTTGCAGCAGCGAGGAGTAATATTTTATTTCATTCTTTGTCAGATTCATATTAATGGTTCGTAATGTTGATGTTCGCCTTCCCCTTTCACGTTGATAAGAGTCTGAAGATAATCCCACGAATATATGCCGGTATCATGACCGTCTTTCCATGTAATTTGAATTGCGTATCCGCCGACCATTTCAATGCCTTTAATCAAATAAGCATCCGGTAAAGTCAATTCCACTTTGGGCGGGCGGATTGTTCTCAATAAAATTGTTTCGCCTTTGCATCCGGCGCACGGGCATTCATCTCGCATGAATTTAAGCGACACGATGTTCTCACTTCCGTCAGTCCATATAATTTTCAATTTTGATTTATCAACAACTTCAAATTTTTTCGGATTCATAATATTCTTTCAATTTGGTGAAACAAAAATACGAATTAAGAAATGAGTTTGGAAGGATTGTACCACTCAATTTGAAGAGTAGCTTATAAATTAGGTTGGATGTTTCTTTGTAATTTTATACTACAATTTATTCGTAGTGCGTCCAGAGTTTTACAACTTTAATTATTTTTTCTTCCTTGAATACTTGATAAACCAGCCTATGCTTTTTATTAATTCTCCTCGAAATAAGACCTTTTAATTTCCCGGATAGAATTTCAAATGGAGGCGGGAATGAGTAAGGATTTTTTTCTACGATTTTCAGCAAATCTTTTACTTTGTCTTGAAGTTTGGAACTGCTGATTTTCTTTGCATCAAACAAGGCTTGCGGTGTAAATAGTATTTTGTACACTACCACTCAAGTTTATCCGTACAATTTTTTAATTCCGTGTCAGCAGATTCTTTAATTGAGTCGATTAATCCCGGAATACTTTTGAAATATTCCATATCTGTCTGCTCGCCTTTTTCCGATAATTCTTTCATATATCTTGCATATTCGAGAAGCGAGAATAGAAATTCTTCAGCCAATCCATCGGTTGTTGATAGTATTTCGCTTTGTATCGATGTCATCTTATTTATCCTCGAACAATTTTCTGTATAAACATATTAAAAATATCAGTGATTGTAAATCAATAAAGCAGACTTATTCAGTCATCTTCTTCAATTCCATCGATTTAGAATAGAACTCATCCAAAGTTAATTCCTTCAAATAAACCATTCCATGAGCTGCGCGGATTCTTGGCGATTCATGATTTAAAAAGAAATCTTTCCCGAGACAGGCCCGGATTGTATTAAATTGTTCCACCTGAATTTGTTGTGCTAGCCGGTAAAACGGGCCGTCAAATTCATAACTCGGGAAACTTGCCGCACTCTGCGAACCATAGCAGTTCATAAACGCACTTTCGAGTATTGCGTAAGAGTTTAAACTCACCGGCACATAAATATTTGCTTCAGCAGGATGAAACCTGTACCATACATTTCTATAACCCCAAACTCTCATTTTTGAAATATCGGCTTCCTTCTCATAAAGTTTGAGAGCTTGTGTAATTGCTTGTAAAACCTTGTAGTGTGTATCGGGACCGCTACCTTCCGGATCAAGCGCAACTGTAATAACAGTCGGTTTTAATTTCCGCAATAAATTTAAAATCGGTAAAACATCCCTGTCCACCTCAGGATTTTCCGTAAATATTTCACCCTGGTAAAATCCCAATCGAAGATGGGATACACTTTCGCTGTTGAAACCAAAGTAAGCCCAGATCAATTCTTCTTCCCATTCCCTCAGCATTCCCTTAAGCATTTGCACATGTCGTATATCTTTTTTCCCCGGATACTGAGTTTTAAAATAATTTATCAACTCATCAATTCTATCTTTTAAATACTTCGGGTTATCCTCTTCGTATATCTCAATCAAGTTGCGGATCATACGTCTTGCGAGCGCTTCTTTCTTTAATGTTTTACTCCGTGCAGCAAGTCCATCGAGAAACAGATTCACATCGTGATCTTTGCCATCCTTAAATGAAGGATCAAAATATTTTCCGGTAAACATAGATGAAAAATCCTCCCGCTCAATATGATCTCTTATATTTTCCATAACAGCAAGCATATAAGAATTTGTGACGGCTGTAAATCCGCTTGTTAATGTTACAAAGTGATGTTTGTTTAACGGATTACGAACAAGGTGAATAATATACGGGAGATAACCGAGCATTATATCATCATGATGCGGCCCTGTATGAAGAATTGTTTCGCTCTCTGTACTTTCATAACCTTTATTAAAACGCTCAAGTACTAAATTGTGAATTGATTTGTTTACCTCTTCCGCTGTTTGTGCCTTGCGTTCAATAACTAATTTTCCAAACTTATCATCAAGATAATCGCTTTCGGTTAATTCCAGAAGTTCCTTTTTCTTTTCCACCACAAGATTGATAATAGACCGGGAAATAGATAAAGAAGACAACTCGCTTTCGTTTTCCATATCGATGTATCGTCTTTCCATCAATCGTAAAGCAGCGCCGCTTGTTAAGTAGAAGCGCGCATTTTGTAATTTCTGAAGAACAGTTGCCGGGTATCTATTCGAAGGCGAGTTCTCAACTGAATCACGGCAGATATTTGCTTTGGATTCACCCGCTGCGATGATGATAGCTGTTGCATCTTTATTGTATGTTATTGTATCAAGTCCTATTGTAATAACTAAGCGGTTTCTCGCAATTTCAATTCCACCGAGATCGGAAGATGCCGCCGCTTGAGTTTCGTAGTTCGTCTGTATTAATCTTGTTGTGGAATAATGGTCGCTTCCTTGAACATTAAACCCGATATGGCCGTCGGGACCAATTCCCCCAAGGAAAAATCCGATACCGCCCATCTCGCGAATTTTTCTTTCGTAATTTGTACAAAACTCGTCAACAATTTCAATGGTTTGTTTTTGAAGACGTTCCATTCGACTGCTTGCCCAACGAGTACGCAAGGAAAGATCAACAACTTTATCAGGAAATATTTGGCTGAGAGGAAGGCTTTCAGCCGTACCAATTTCATTCACATTAATTAACAACGCTTTTTTGATATCGAGATTGAAGAATCTAAAATAGAAACGTTGTATATAATAATAGAAACTATTATGCTGGAACGAATCAATTGGATAAAATTCATCAATTTGAACAAATCTCAAGCTGCTCATATCAGGTTTAATCGAAGGATTGATGCCAACAGTTTTTAATTCATCCTTAACTTCCTGCTTGTCCCAATTGGACAAATACCTGTTTACCCATTTTATAAAATGCTCGGGAGTTTTCCCGGTAGGCAGAGAAACAACACCGCCCGGATTAGCCAGCGTCCATTCTATAAATCTAAGCGCTGCTAATTTGCCGAGTTCGGGGAAATTGCTTACTTGCACTACAGGTAATTTTTCCGTCGGTGAATAGATCAATTTCTTGTTCGATAAATTCACGTAGTATTGTTCAACCGGGGAGAGGTTAAAATTATTTTTTTCCATTGCATTATCCGTTCTAAAAACTATCTTTTATTTCATTAAGTTAAAAATATTCTTTTCTGTTAGTATTTTTTTTGGAGTACTCAAAATTAGAAATATTTTATTCAACTGTAAGCCATTCTTTCGAAGTATTCAAATATTTCATCCGGGTGATTAAGAACAAAATTTCGGGGAGAGCCCTTATACAATTTCAAACTCTAATAAGAACTCTCCAGCCGAAAAACAGAGGGAGGTAACTACTGATAATATGAAATAACAAAAACAAAACCGCTCCGTTATTTAGTGCACCAAAAATGATTACCAAATCACGAAGCGGTATATTACTATTCTACTTAAGCAGAGTCATCTTTTTAGTTGCTCTAAATGAATTAGATTCAAGACTTATCATATAAATTCCACTTGCTACTTGCTTTCCAAAATCATCTCTACCATTCCATACAGTTTTGTAACTGCCGGCTTTCATATCGTTGTTTATCAAAGTTTTTACTTTTTGACCAAGAACGTTATAAATAACGAGCTTTACAGTTTCATTTGCCGGAAGATTAAATTCAATATTTGTTTCCGGGTTGAACGGATTAGGATAATTTTGCGAAAGTGAAAATGTCGTAGGAATTGTACTGGAGACAGTTTCAACATTTGTTAACCATTGTGCTTTTTGATCAGGGAACCAATTCAAATCCCCAATAGCAAATCCATCTGTACCACCAGTTTGCATTGCAGTATTGGAATATGCAAGATTCTCGGGTATTGGCCATGCTGGCGGGAAATTTAATTGATAATGCCACGGAGTATCTAATTTACGTGCAGCTATTCTATAAACATATCCAACCAATTCATCAATATGGCCAACTACGCCAGCATCTGTAAATTGCGGATCAACACTAATATTATTTGCTACATTTACAAACGGCGTGTAATCCCAGTTGCTAGGATTTGTCAAAGAATCAATAACTTCAATGCCAAGATCATTAATCCATCGAGCCAAAGTAAGTACACGTTTCAAAGATTGTTTTGGACCGGTTATTACTTCAACACTGTCAAAAACTGTTACTGTATCGTTCCATGTATTATAAAAGTCAACCAATTTTGTCGGGTTGAAGTTATCATTATTTAATGTAACATTAACCCTTTTTGAAGGATCGTATGTAAGACCTAAATCTTGGTAATATACTTCCGGACCTGTTGTGGCATATAATCCGTAGTAAGTCATTTGCTTCCTAATTCTGTAAACACTTGATGATACTGTATCGGGATAATTGAGGAACCAACCGCCAATAACTTGTTCGGGATCTCCGCCCCATGCGTGCGTTGCATAAAACAAGTTATCTTCAATATACAGGTTGTCGGCTTGACGTATTAAAAACGGATTAACTGCTGTGTATACAACTGTATTGTGTTTGAATACTGAACGTGGTCCAAATCCGCGGATTGAATAAAGATATGAATTACATGCGAAGAAAGTATTGTTGATGAAAATTGTACTATCCGGGTGATCATTTCCGTTCGATAGGAACGGTTGACCGCCGAAATATGATGTAGAATGAATGAAGTTTCTGAAATGGCAGTCTTGAACATCCAATTTTACAAAATCTGCACCGTCAATACGAATACCGGCTTCGGTGAATGCATCAAATACTACATTTCTTAATTTAAGGGAAATATTATTTGCTCCAATATGAATAGCCCGACTCCAGCCAAGGGTTTGCTGATCGGAACGCATCGAAAGCAAATACAGGTCGTTTAACTCAACATTAATTCCTACTTCGATGAGTTTAAAAAACCATTCTTCGTTTGATCCGTCAGCACGAATTGCAACTGCAAGAACCGGAGGTCTTGCTGCAGCGCCTTGTGCCGTAAAGGTACAAGAGTGAGTAATTTCAAAAGCTTTGTCGATGTAATAAATAGCACCGCGATCCAACACATACGTACGATGTTCGGTAACGGATGTATCGGCATTGATAATGTTGCTAATATTTAGCGACTCGGAACCCGGTATATAAACCGTTTCCGTTGTTGACTGCGCCAATAGATTTGAAGTAACAGCGCTCATAACCGCCATTACTAACAATGAAAAATAAAATAACAATCTCTTCATATGTTACTCCTTTTTGTTGTTGTGTTTTATTAAAGTCGACTAATTATTAAAGAATAATTGTAGTCTTTATTTTCTATTTAGTTACTGAGTATTGTTTAATCTCGCAATAGTCATTACACAAAAAAAATGTTAAAATTTCACTCGCAATCCCATATCAGCCGTCATTCCATATCTTTGCTGCATCGTTACGAAGGTTGTTTTCTGATTTATATCCACATCATCCTCTCCGGAAATATTGTTGAGATTTAGATATACTTGAATTCCAAACCAGGGAAGTTCCTGTTTAACGGAAAGATCGAAACGTACATATTTATCGGAATGGATTCTGTTTTGCAGCCAAAAATCCGGTCTCTTGAAAATGTTATCCTGGTACAACATTGAGATACGCATGGAAAAACCGGCGTAGTCATATCCTAATGAAATGTTAAAAATATCATTTGGCTGATTCAATAACCGAGTAGCATAAATTGTATCAATCGCGGTAGTCTGCTGAACCCAATTAGAATCAAGATAGCTGATTAAATATGTTTTGGGATATTTTGCTTCGGAAAAAATATGAGTATAGTTAACATTTAAGACCAATCCGGCAAGCGGTTCGGGCAGATACCAGAAATTTGTCTGCCATTCAGTTTCTATACCAAGCACATCAATAGAGATTGGACTGTTGATATAAGTGTTTAATGACATGGCTTCTTTTTTGTTTTTCACTATTTCATAAAGATCTGGATATGCACTGAAATCTTTTGGATATGTAGTCGAAGGGAATATCAAATTCGTAATATTCTTTTTAAATCCGCCTAATGAAAACAATCCTATTTCATTAGCATAAAGGGAAATCATTGCATCAAAATTCTCTGATTCTGCCGGTTTTAGTGAAGAGTTATTATAGATTATATAGTTCGATCCAACATAAAAACGGGGAATAATTGTATTATAGTCCGGATAATTAAGTGTATTTGTATAGGCAAAGTGGAATTGGAGCCAATCATTAGGTTTGAATCGGAAGTGAAGCATTGGCAGCCAATATCCGTGCGACTTGGTAGCTTCAGCTATGCTATATTGAAGTTCACCGGAGGTTTGCATACCCTGTACGCCTGAATATGTGGTTGTTAAATTTTGATAACGGACACCGGGAACTACAGTAACCATTGTCCCAATATTAACAGTAGCTATGGCATATCCTGCGCTTCTAACTTCATGACCTGAATAATCATATAATATAGAAGCTAACTTATGAGGTTTATAACCACCGCCGTTGCCTGCCCCGGGATGTTGTTTTGCAAATTCAATTATATCCAACATCAAATCAACATTACCTGGCGAACCTAAAGTATAATCTCCGTTTAGAAAGTCTCCATAATTGTAGTTTGGATCAATAAAATCTGAAAATGTTACTTCAGTGCCAAACTGAGGGTATTCGCGCAATATTTGGGCGGTTACCTGACCGCCGTCATCGTAAAATACCGAACCGCTGCTCTGGTTGTAATCGTATGAACGATCTCTGTAATTATAGGCTCCACCGATTTTAATTTTAGTCGTAAGAAGATCATTAAAAGTAAAATCTCTATAAATATCTATACTCCCATTATAAGTTCTGTCCATGGATTTATTGCCAATATTTGAGATATTAAAAAAAACAGCTTCTTCAGGATTGCGAACAACGTATGAAGCTATTTCCTTTGCCGACAAATACTTTAATGCTGAATATTTATTTTCAAATCCGCAGCCATTCTGCCAAAAATTAAAATTCACATCTTCCGGGTTTTCACTTCCGGAGAATGAATGAGATAATTTAATATCTATGCCTACCTCTTCAATAACATGTTTGATACTCAATAAATTGCTGTAAACATCCAAATCAGTTGTTGCATTGGTAGCAGAAAAATACATATCGTCGGCAAGCAATTGATAAGATTCATTTCTGCTCTGCGCTCTTGTTTTGCTTCTACTGAAAAAATTCATAAACCCGATACTGCCGTTATCATAAATATAGTCGAGCACAAGAGTTGCCCCATACCTGTCACGTTTTCTAAAAACATCAGTAAGACTAAGAGATTGAAATTCCGGAGCGCCTTCATCAGTTATATTTAATTTTCCAGAGAAATAGTAATTGGCGTTTAAGTCGTTCCCGCTAAGATTCTTTTTTTCTGCCGTACCCTGGAGAAAGATACCGAAGCTGTTACCAAAGAAACGCTGTTCATATGAAGCAACACCTTTATAATCGTTATATGTATCTTTTAAATCATTGAAAGATCCCTGAGTAACGATCTCGAATCTCGGCGCTATATAGCTTGCTGTTTCAGCTTTCCTCATACTAAAATTTATTACTCCGCCAAGAACAGTCGCATCCATATCAGGAGTAATTGCTTTTATTACTTCTATACCGCCAAGCATATTCGATGAAATCATACTTAGGTCAGTTGCTCTATCGCCAGACAGAGAAAGTTGATCTCCTCTACCCATTTCTGTTCTATGTTCATTAGGATCATTCGAAGTAGCGTTTGAAGGTAGCTCCACTCCATCAATTGTAACACGGTTATATTGCGGTGATAGACCACGAATAACAACTTTTGATCCTTCACCACCCGTTCTCATTAGGGAAACACCGGGAAGTCTGCTTACCGATTCAGCAGCGTTCGCATCGGGTAATTCTTGAATTCTGGCTGCCGACACAACGTTTTTAATTGCAAGCGAAGTAAGCTGCTCGTTAATTGCATTCATTTGTCCTTCAGCTTGGGCAGTCACTATCACTGTTTCATTCAAAATGCTTTCGGGATTTAAACTAACTTTTAAAGTCAGTGTTTTTCCTTCCTCAACTGTTACAGCTTCTTCATAGGTTTTATAGCCAATAAATGTAACACGAAGAGAATACTTGCCGGGAGGTACTTGCTTGATATTAAAATTTCCGCTTTTATCCGCAGCATCGCCTAAACTTGTACCGACAAGAAATATGCTAGCGAATGGTAAAGGTTCTTCGGTTGCAGCATCGAATACCGTTCCTTTAATTGTACCATTAGAAGCAGAATAGAGATGTGAAGCGTTCAACAACATTAAGCAAAGAATAACGCTTGTAAAGATTGTAATTTTTCTTAGCATGTGTTCCTCAATATTTTAGTTCCGATTTCATTCTAATGAAAAAACAGGAAAATTTATTTCAGTATTTCAATTCATCGGGAACAATAGTTTTTTCGAAAGAAAAATAAACCAATAAAAAATAAAACGCAATACTCTACAAATACTTATTTTAATTATAATCTGGGTAGTGAATATGCTGGTATTTATTTTGGGATTGAATAAACTTGTCCGTTTTTATAAAATTATTCCTCGATTATACCAATATCCCGAAATTCAGCCGATTAACGTCGTTTCCTAAATAAAAACACCCTATAAAACTTCTTATTTAGCGGTAAGTTAATTTTATTTAACAATTAACTGAATTTCTTTCAGATTATTTTTAGCTGAAGATGAGCCTATCATAACTGAATATTTACCCGGTTCTATTCGAGAGCCTTCTCCATCAATCCATCTGGAAAGTTCCTCTGACGAAATATTAAAACATACTTTTTTTGATTCACCAGGATTTAAATTTATCCTTTGGAAGCCTTTGAGAGTTCGAATTGTTTTTTGATCTTGTTCTGCTTTAATATAAAGCTGAACAACTTCTTCACCTCGCAACCTGCCCGTATTAGTTATCTCAATCGAAGCAGTAATGGATTCATCCGGATTAATTTCTGTTTGAGAAAGTTGAATGTTTTTATAATCAAATTGTGTGTAGCTTAATCCAAATCCAAAAGGATAAAGAGCTTCTCCTCCGAAGTACCGATATGTTCTTCCATTCATATCGTAGTTTCCAAAATCGGGTAACTGTCCTACTGATTTATAAAAGGTAACAGGGAGTCTACCTGCAGGATTACAATCTCCGAAAATTACATCGGCAATGGCTGTGCCTGCTGCTTGACCACCGTACCAGGCTTCAACAATTGCGGGAATATTTTCATTCTCCCAATTGATTGAGACAGCGCTTCCGTTTAAAAGTACCAGCACAATAGGTTTTCCAACAGCATGAATTTTTTTAATTAAACGGGATTGTACTTCGGGGAGATCAAGCGTTAATCTGTCTCCTCCTTTAAATCCTTTTACTTCAACTTTCATTTCCTCGCCCTCAAGACGTGGCGATAATCCCATAAACATAATTACTGCGTCGGCCTTTTTAGCAGCTTCAACCGCTCTAAGTTCGCGCTCTTCATCCGGTACATTCCAAATTAACTGCATGAATGAGTAACGGAGTTTTTTGTAAAACTCAACTTTTATTTTGTAGGATTTACCGGCAATAAGATTTAATGACTTGTAGGTTTTAACCGGATCAAATTCGCCGTCGAAGGCAACAAATAATGTATCTTCAAAATATATTCTGAATCCGTTAAAACCGTAACCGCCGAGATAATACTCGCCGGATTTGGAAGGGACGATAACTCCAGTCCACCTCACACCAAAATTATCGGGGTCAAAACTCTCATGGGGTGCACCATCCCACCATGCAAAATCAATGTTTTGATCAATTCGTTTGAATGCCGGTTCGCCACTAAATTCTCTATTTGAAAAATACTCGCCTATAAATCCATGTTGCTTTTTATCGGCGGACGTATAAATATGTTCTGCATCAACGATATCAAACGACGGCATGTTCTCTGCCAATTCGCATCCACGTTCATAAATAACATTAGCATTCTCAAGTTTGTTTTTTATCCCCATCAGCGGCGTAACCGGCGATGATGAGAATCCACTATAATTACCAAGAAGAACTTCCACATCATCTGCATTCGGTCCGATAACTGCAACTGTTTTAATATTCTTGTTTAATGGAAGCAAATTATTTTCATTCTTTAAAAGAACAATGGATTTTCTTGCAGCTTCAAGCGCAACTGCTTTGTTCTCCGGGGTATCATATTTATCAAGTTTGGAATAAGAAACCATTTCGGGCGGATCGAACATTCCAAGTTTGAATCGAGCAGTGAAAATTCTTTTAACCGATACGTCCAAATCGGTTTCACTAATCAATCCCAAATTTATTGCATTAACCAATGTTGGATATGAATTCCCGCATTCAAGATCGGTACCGGCTTTCACGGCTATTGCAGCGGCTTCCTCCGGCGTATCAACAATCTTGTGAAAATTATAAATATCCGGAACAGCCCAGCAATCCGAGACCATAAGTCCTTGAAATTTCCATTCATCGCGAAGTATTTGTTTTATAAGAGGATCGCTGCCGCAGCATGCATCGCCTCGGAATCTGTTATATGCACACATAATTGAATATGCCTTACCTTCAACAATACATTTTTTAAAATGAGGAAGATAGGTTTCTCTTAAATCATAGTCGCTTACAACGGCATTGAATGTATGTCTTTCCGGTTCGGGTCCGCTGTGCACTGCAAGGTGTTTTGGGGTGGCAATCGTTTTTAAGTATTTCGAGTCGTTCCCCTGTAATCCTTTTACGAACTGCTTTCCCATCTCGCCGGTTAAGTATGGATCTTCGCCGTAAGTTTCCATTCCCCTTCCCCAACGCGGATCGCGGAAAATATTAATATTAGGCGACCAAAGAGTAATACCCTGGTAAATGCCTCTCTTATTTTTGTTTACAGCGATGTTATATTTAGCGCGAGCTTCATCCGAGATTACTGTAGCAGCGCGGTGCATTAAATCAGTATCCCATGTGGCTGCCAACCCAATTGCTTGCGGAAAAACAGTGGCAATTCCATTTCGCGCCACGCCATGCAATGCTTCGTTCCACCAATTATATTCGGGGATTCCGAGCCTTTCAATCGCGGGTGAATTGTAAACCATTTGCGATACTTTCTCTTCGAGAGTCATTCTCGATACAAGATCGTTAACCCGTTCTTCGATAGTAAGCTGAGGATTGTTGAATGGATATTCGCTCTGCGAATAGATAGCGACCGGCAAATAAAACAGCACGGTTAGAATAATTTTTAGCTTCATTTTATCCCTGCGTTAAGAAGAATATTTTCAATTGAATTTTATTTATACATCCGATTAATATTTTTTTCCGAGCAACTCTGGTTTTTCATTGTACAGTTTTAAAATCAATTCACCGAGCAATGAATTTGCCCATGCAAACCACGAGCGTGTGAAATTTTCCGGATTATCTTTATGAAATGATTCGTGCATAAATCCTGTGCCTGCATGAGTTAATTTTAGATATCTCAAACAATCTCTAATCTCATTATCGTTATTGCTTGTCAACGCTCTCATAATTATGCTGATCTGCCAAATTCTATCAACAAGAGTATGCGGACTGCCAATTCCTTCCGCACTGTTTCCTGCAAAGAAATACGGATTATTATTACTGAATAAAAATTTCCTTGTGTTAGTATAAATCGGATTGTCTGCGGAACAGTATCCAAGATAAGGAAGAGAAAGCAAGCTTGGAACATTTGCATCATCCATGAATAATTTATTTCCAAATCCGTCCACTTCGTAGGCGAATATCTTGCCATAATTCAAATGATCCGAAACTGCATATTCATTTAATGCCCGCTCAATTTCGGAAGATAGAGTCAAACATTCCGTTGCAAAATCTTGTTCATTAAAAATATTCTGATAGATCTCCGCTAATTGTTTTAATGCAACAACTGCGAAACAATTTGACGGGACAAGAAATGGAAATATTGTTGCATCATCCGAAGGTCGGAATATCGAAGTAATAAATCCTACGGGATTAACCGGATTTCCGTAACCATTGCCGGGAACTGTATCTGTACTCCAGTGAGTGATTCTTCCAAATTTATAAGTACCTCTGTCTTCTTTGCGTTGCTGTTCTTTAAATGTTTTTAAAATCAACCGCGCCGCATTTTTCCAATCGTCATCGAAACATGAAACATCACCGGTAACTTTCCAAAAGCCATAGGCCAAGCGAATGGGATAACATAGCGAATCAATCTCCCACTTCCTCTCATGAAGCCCTGGTTTCATTTCGGTAAAATCTTTTTCCCATTCGCTGTTGATTTTTCCATCGGTAAATGCATTGGCATACGGATCGAGGAGGATACATTTCGTTTGGCGATTAATAACTCCCTTCAACAATTCTTTCAAACTCTCATCTTCATTAACCAATTGGAGGTAATGCCAAACCTGAGCGGTGGAATCGCGGAGCCACATTGCGTTTATATCGCCAGTGATTACAAAGGTATCGGGCTTACCGTTCTCCGTTTTAAAATTCACTGTGGTATCGAGTGTATTTGGAAAACAATTTTCGAAGAGGAGCGCTATTTCTTCATCGGCTATTGATGGTTTAATTTTATCAATTGTCTTTTCAACAGCTGTGCTGAGTAACTTTCGGTCATTAAGCGAAGGACGATTATTCATATTGTTTCCTATTCACAAATAAAAATACTCATTTTTTATCGAGCGCATGCAAAGCAAAAACATATGCGCCAATTGATACAGCGCTGCTCGTACCAAGTTTCGAAATTCCAACACCAATTCTTTTTTGCGGATCGTAAACAATTTTTTTATTCGTACCCGGAACAGTGATTTCGGTTTTATCGCCGGTTAAAAATTTCTTCAAATCATTTTTGTCTTCAAGATTGTATGTTGTGAAGGCAAGGCGCGGAAACTTTTCGCCGGCAGGATTTTCATATGTTCCGTTCATTTCCGAAATCAAAGCCGGCATAAATAAATCAGAGGCGCCGGCAATCCCTCCGCCGATTACAATCATTGTATCAAGTAACGTGATGGACTGTGATAGCGAATCACCGACTGATTCTCCAAGTTGCCTGTAAGCTTCAATCGCCGCATCTTTGTTACCCGGAAGTGTTCCCTTCCCTATTTCATAAATATCTTTCGGCGACGGAGAATCATTGAAAGGAATATTTAACATGTTTGTATAAACTCTTTGAACCGCACGTATGCAAGCGCCTTCTTCGGCATTAGTGCGGGGATTAATTTTATTCCTAAGCAGCCATATTTCAGTACCACACGAATTATCGCCAATATATAAATCGCCGTTCCGAACCAAACCCGCGCCGAATCCAGTTCCAAGTGTAACTCCAAAAAGATTTTTGTATCTCTTCGGACTCCCAGCTTCTGCAAGCAAATTATTCACATACGGTAAAAATCCAGCAACAGCTTCGCCGTAAACAAATAAATCGCCGTCGTTATTAATAAAAACAGGCAATTGAAATTTATCTTCGAGCATAGGACCAAGAGCAATGCCTCCGCGGAAAGCAGGCAAATTAAAAAGGTCGCCGATTATTCCCATAGGATAATCCGCCGGACCTGGGAACGCAAAACTAATAGCGGAAGGAGCCGCTTCAAGTTTGTTTTTTATTTGTTCGAATCCGCTGACAATATTACTTAGACATAATACCAGATTATTTGCACTTGATGGCAACGTAACAGGTTCTACAACTTCTCTATTCCCCTGGATAGCAGAAAAAACAAAATTGGTTCCGCCTGCATCAAGCGTAAGGACAATTCTTTTATCAGTTTCAAATCGCGTCATAATACTTCTCCCGGTTTATTGACGTAAACATTTTCTTTCCTAATAGAAACAAACGATGTATAAATGATATAAACAAGGCAAATAAGAGGCACAACGAAACTGAAAAGAATCGAAGTAGTATCGGCAACTTTTCCCATAATCAAGGGAATGATAGCCCCGCCCGAAATAGCCGTTACCATTAGTCCGGATAATTCATTTGAGCGGTGCGGCATATAGTTGATTGTAATAGAAAATACGAGTGGAAATATATTTGCAAATCCTAATCCTACAAGAACAATTCCAATGTAAGTTAATATTTCATTAGTCGAAAAAATAGCCGCTATACCTATTAACGCGATTACATTTGTTATCACAAAAAATTTCTTTGCAGACATCCAGTTTAAAATTATTGAGCCGGTGAATCTTCCAATAATAATTGGTAAAAAGAACATCGCCCAGCTAGCCCATAAACTAAAACCCGTAATTCCGAAGACTTCCTTTAATAAAATAGGCACACTCGAACTCATCGATACTTCCGCTCCGACGTAAAAGAATATCGCCAATACCATAAATAATATGTACCGGTTTTTCAGCAAAGCCAGGCTCGAAGAAAACGAAGCGGTATGTGTGGCATTTTCTGCATTCTCATTCAGCTTCAAAGGTAATGATAAAAGCAAAGTAAGAATAATTAATACTGAGAATACCGGAAAAAGGATAGTCCAATCCCAGCCAAAACTTACTGCAACAAACGGTGGAAGAAGAAATCCAAGCGATGAGCCGACTGCTTTTACCGATTGAGCCAGAGTAAGATTTTTTGAATAAGCGCCTTCGGGCGATACATCTCTCATCACCGGATTGCCAACCACCTGTAGTATAGTTGCACCTGCACAAAGAAAAAGAATCGACAGCAGCACCATATAAAAACTAAAATATTCGCCAGGATTAAATTCGGTTTTGGTTCCTACCATTCCATTCAGCATTGGTATTATCAAACCGGCAAGCGCAACAAACAATCCTAAAATAAGAATAAACTTCTTCCCTTTCTTATCCTGGAAAATACCGACCGGTACCGAAAGCAAACCGAACATAAAAAATCCGACAAATGGAATTAACTGAGCCATGGTATAAGATAGACTGAACGTATCTTTGGCAAGCCCAACGAGCGGACCAACCACATCGCCAAAGCCCATGCAAAGAAACGCTAAAAATATCGGGAGAGTTTTGAATTTCATTTTTGTATTCCTTCGAAAGTTACACACTTACGCCGTTAGATTGTTTGAGATAAAAACTAACAGGCGGGAAATTATTTATAAAGCGGAATTACTTTTTAATCTTTATAATTTCAGTTAAGCCGCTATTAGTTATTCTGATTTTCTGCGAGCCGTCATCCGACAAAACGAATGCTTCGAATAAATTAGTTGTGTACTCAATTGACGGAGGCATTACAAAACCGGGAATTATATCAGCAGTGATATTAAGCTTTGATATATCGTGAGTATATGTATTGTTTATTTTGAAATAGATTTTTTCATTGTAATAAATCTGCCGCAAATACCATTTTACAGCTTCAATATTATTTTCGATAAAAGAAACTTTTTCACCGCAGGGAAGTGCATTTGTGAATTGAACATAGCCCCACATCTCAGGGTAATGCATGTTAACAACACCCTGGGGCGACCAAACCCAGTTATCTTCGGGGAAGGGTTTGTTTGTTGCTGGATTGATAACTTTATGATACTTACCGTCTACGACTTCTGTTTTCCATTCAACACGGGAAAAATTAACCCGCCATTGGTCGGTATCTTTCGGTGGAACTGACGTAGGTGTGATTTCTTTAAATGCTTCCCAGGGTAATGCAACTTCGACTGTCCAGCAATTATCTTTATCGCCGGATTGATTTAGAGTACCGTTAATAGAAACACCGGATTTTAATCCCTTAATGTCATAACCATGAATGGCAGCATTATCAATATCGCGGTAAGGTTGTTTTAGAAGCAGATCCCAAACAGTATTCAACGCATTCATTTCAAATTCAACATAATTGTGAGTATCGCCGTCGGGATCAATAAATATTTCAAAATCATTATCGTAGAAAATAATATCGTCGCGATTTTTGAGTGTTCCCCAAATATCAGGTTCTTGAAGTTCGGCAGCTACATAAAAATAATTTTTATCCCATAACATTTTAGCGCGGGTTCGGAATCGTGGATTTGGTTTTACCGGTCCTTCGATATCAACAAAATCATTTGTCCACGAAATTTTATTCCAAGCAGATTCATCAAGTTTGCCGTCGATATCAATTTGTTCCTCAACATGATAACAGATATATTTTTGAGGGGAGAATAAAATGGGTGGAATGGGAACATCCTGCGCGAACGCTAAAGTCGCGGCAAGAAAAAACATTGCGGTTGTCTTGTACATATATTTATCAACTATTTATTGTTTTGCAGATTCAATTAATTCTCCAATTGTTGAGTATGCAAGCCCAACAACAGTATCTGCCGCGCCATAGTATACAAGCACATTGCTGTCAATTTCTGCGAATCCTTCATCATCAAAATTTTCAACAATCATTCCGCTTGGGAAACAAACATTAGCTACTTGCCCGGTAAGTTCCCATATTTCGCGCGGTTCAAGAATATTATATTTTCCGCGGTGTAATACAATCGAAGGATCATTCAGATCATGAAGCGCTGCGCCGGCTTGATAAATATTGGAACTTGCGAAGTGCATTGCAACTCCGTGATAAATATGCAGCCAGCCTTCGCGCGTTTTGACAGGCGCCGGACCAGAACCAATATTTTCATCCCAGTAATGAAATCGTCCACCCATAACAGGCTTCACCAAATTCCAATGTAAAAGATCATCCGATTCGGATAAACAAATAGTATTACCTGAAGCCGGACCGCCTTCGAGCTGAACTCTATTCGGGCGGTCGAATCTCAAATATTTTCCATTAACTTTTTCGGGAAAAAGAACGCCGTTTCTGATATCACCGTTCGATACTATTCCGAGAAATTCAAACTCTTCAAAATCATTTGTCTTCGCCAATCCAAGCTGGCAGCCGCTATCCATATCCATCGCAAACATTACATAATGTTCATTACCTATCTTTGTGATACGCGCATCGTAAACATGATATATTTTTTCTTTTACTTTTTCTATCCCTTTGAAGTCAACAATTTTATTATCGACATTGAAGTCTATTCCATTTTCACTCTCGGCTTTTACAATAAATGTTTCTCTTCCCCTATTTTGAACGCGTAGCAAAAGAATATACTTATTGTTAAACTTGACTGCACCGGGATTAAACACCGAGGAGACATTAACCATTTGTGGCGGTATATTTGGAATATCTGTTCGGGTGATAATAGGATTTTTTATATGTCGCTTAAACATGAAATATTCTCACATCCAAATTTATTAAATTGAACAGGCTCTCAACAAAGCGAGGAACCTATTTTCCCATGATAACTTTTACATTAACGGTTTTATTTTCGAATACGGGCAGTACTTTTCCTTTTATTCCATTTCCATCGATTAAAATATTTTTTACGCCATGTTCAACGCCGTCAGGGTTTTCTACTTCAATAATGTACTTTGTTCCGCGGAAAACTCTTTCCACTTTAAATGATTTCCATTCAGACGGAATCGCAGGGTCAACCAACAAGCCATTGTAAGTTGGTCTTACACCGAGGATATAATCAAATGATATTCTGTACATCCACGCTGCTGTGCCGGTTTGCCATGAATGACTTGCCTTACCCGCTCCGGGATGCTCGTCGCTTGTAATATATTGCGAATAAACATACGGTTCTGCCTGGTAAATGTCCGAATCAATTCTATTCGGTAATAATTTTTTATAATATTCAAAAGCCTGGTTTCCCCTACCCATTAGACATTCAGCTTGAATGAGCCATGCTGTTGGATGATTGAATACGGCAGCGTTCTCCTTCTTACCAGCAACACAACGGGTTATCAAACCAATATTCAGATCGATTTCCCGGAATGCGGGTGCGCATATTTTAGGACCGATATCAGAATCGAGATATTTTTTTGCGCTATCCAATGATGAGATGATTCTTTTTTTATTGGGCAATTCTGCAATCGCAGGCCAACTCTGTGTGTTAATAAAAATCTTTCCGTATTTATTAGAAGCCGAACCAATTCTTCTGTCGTTCGCTCCGAATGCTCGAATATACCAGTCACCATCCCAGCAATATTCATCAATACTGTCGGAAATTTTATCTCTCAAGTGTTTAACATCGGTACATTTAATTTTTAGGTAATCAAGCATCTCAATCAATTTATTCAGCATTGCAACGTAGAACATCGCACCCCAAACGCTTTCACCCCCGTCCTCGCCTCCGATATAATCCAGCGTATCGTTCCAATCGCCTCTTCCAAAAACCGGAAGATTGTGCTTGGCCAGATTATTTTTAACAAAGGTTACAACTGCAAGTAAATGCTCTATGATTGTGCTTTTTTCCTTATCTACAAAAGGAACTTCTTTTTGTAAGATTGTGAAATCGCCGGTCTCTTTTATGTATTCAGTAACTGCAAGAATAAACCAAAGCGGATCATCACAATGTTTTGTTAGTTCGCCTTCTCCCTCGTTATAAAAATGATGGAATGCTCTTCCATCCGAATACATTTGTCTTGCTAAAAACAGTATCCTTTCGTAGGCCTTTGGAGCATCCGAAATAGTAACAGCAATTACATCCTGCGATGTATCCCGGAAACCGAAGCCACGGCTGATTCCCCAATAATAATAACTTGCTACTCTTCCAACATCAAAAGCTACTTTAGCTTGATACTGCATCCAGTATTTCATAAATACATTTACGGATTCATCGGGAGTTTCAGCAACAGCGTGACTGAAAAAATCATTCCACTTCGCCTTTACATCCTCAAATGCTTTATCAACTATCTTAATATCATTGAATAGAGAAGGAACTGTTTCCTTTAGATTTTCGAATTCAATTTTTGGAATTACGCCGAGTGAAAAAACAATCTCTTTTGATTCTCCCGGTTTGAGTTCGATATCTGTTTGCAGTGCACCAACCGTGTTGCCGAAATCAGTATCGGCACATGTCAGATTCCCAGTTTCTATTGCTTCGGGATTATTTTCACTTCTATATAAACCGAGAAATCTTTCGCGCAATGTTTCATATTTAGCAACAGGATGATTCACGGTAAAGTACGTCCATTGGTCCCACTCTTTATTCTCCTGCTGTTGTGTCCCATTGGATTGAGTTACCCAATATGTTTTTGTAGCAAAAATAGAATTGAGGTTTTTATCAAAGTGAACACGATTAAAATGCTGGTCGTCGCATTGATTGATAATATCTATAAGACCATGACCAAGAGCAAACTCAACATAACCAAAAATCGAAAGCTGTTTTTTCTTCTTTGAATTATTCTTTAAAGTCGCTTTCCAAATTTCACGGTTGTCATTCAACGGAACAAAGTATAACACAGATGCTTCAATATCGGCAATATTCGAATTAATCCTTGTGTAGCCGAAACCATGAGTTACCTGATAAGCTTCCGGATTTTTACCAACCGGCTGCCATGACAAACTCCAGTACTCATTTGAATCAGTATCTTTCACATAAATATATTTGCCCGGTCTGTCCGGTGGTACGTCGTTGATTCGATACCTGGTAATCCTTCCATGCAATGGATTCTTAATGTAACTTATTCCGCCTGCGTTATTCGATATAGTTGCAAAGTATTCCCCATTATATATGTAATTTATCCACGGCGTTGGTGTTTGGACATTGGTAATTAAAAATTCTTTGCCGTCCTGGGAAAAGTTACCGTAATTCATAAATTTTCTCCGCATTAAAATGCTATTTCCTCAATATTTTGTTCTTATCATAGTTATTATAATAATCATGCATTGAGTAGTCGCTTGAAAACCTGAAATCATTTTTTGTTGTATATCGAATAAAAAAATTACATAAAATTCGTACTTGTTTTTATGTTTTTCTTTAATGTTTATTTTAGTCTAAAATTAACTTACCGCCAACTTATCTTTTCCATTGATAATAAGCAAATAGAATTTTGACAAATTTAAAAAAATATCCTTATTTGGGGTATAAAACATACCTGGTTTATTTCTTTTTGAAATTATCAGACGGATTTTACAAATTATTTTCGAAATGAGAAAAATATATTCCAAAGGGAAATATTCGGGATGAGTGTGAAGGAAACAGATAATTTTGCTCAGATTTTTTTGATTCTGCAAAAGAGACCGTTGTCTATTTTCCTTACCCAAAATATCAGACTCGTTTGAATTTCATCACTTAGAATTATCTGTTTAACGGAACCCGGAAAAAATCCTCAAGTATCAAGGAAGCCGCGCCAAATGCTACCGAATAATGATGATACTTATCTACAATGATGTCAAGAGCATTACAGGTAATTGAAAGGACTCTCATTTCAATCTCTTTTCTGATAGCGCCGACAAGTACATTTTCCAATTCCGAAACAACGCCTGTAATAATTATAGTGTCAGGATTTAACAAAGCTACAGCCGGCGCAATTGTTTGCCCAACAATACTGCCGATCATCGAAAAAACGAGTTTTGCTAATTCATCTCCATTTTTAGCAGCACTCAAAAGCAGCTCAATATCAATAGACTCGAAATTGGAGATATAATTTTTTAAAATTTCGCTTTCAACAAATCTGCTGCGAACTGCAGATAGAAGTTCTTTTAATGTAGGTAAATGTGGATACAACTCACCAGCACAATACGACGCACCCCGGTATAATCTCCCATCTACAACTATTCCGATTCCAAGTCCGCTAACGTTTTTATCTATCTCTACGAGAATAGTGAGGTAATTTCTTTTGGTTCTATCTTTACTACTCCACTTCAAACCGATTGCAGCAGCGTTAGCATTATTTTCGATACGAATAGGGAAAGGCAGCGAACCAAGTTTTTCGAGAAGCGGGAAATTCATATCCGGGAGAACACTCGACATTGCTACCTGACCCGTTTGGCTATCAACAATACCCGCAAACGCTACGCCGAGACCTAAAATTTTTTCTTTTTCAATATTATTCTCAACGATAATTTCGTTTACAACAGTAGTAATTTTCCCTGCAAGTTCATCTGCTGTTCGCCCCGTATCAAGCTTCATTATTTTTTTTGCTATTATGCCGCCGCTAAAATCCAATAATACGGATGTCATTTCGCCTACCTCAATATCCAGACCTATGACGTAAGCCGATTCTTTATTCAACGTCCATATGTAGGGCTTCTTTCCTCCTTTGTTGGTTGATTCGCCTTTGCCAAAAAAGGACACAAAAGATTTGGCCGATAATTCTTTTAGAATATTAAATATTGTTGACGGGCGCATGCCGGTAATACTAACCAGGTCGGAACTTGAAATGATTCCATTTTCCTGAATTAGCTTAAGCACAAGCTGTTCATTTATATCTTTAACAACCCGTGCGTGAATTGAGAGAATTTTTCTTCTATGCATAGTTCTAATAAATTTATTTTTTAACTATCGAAATAATAATCAAGTTTTATTTAGTGAACAATTATTTTATTGATATTTCATCAATAAAAAGCCATGCTTTGCCGCCGGATGCAATATGCCAGGGTGGGCATGCACCCACATTCGCTGCTATCACTTTTATAAAACGAGACTCAATTTGTTCAAGTGATTTTCCAAATTCTTTGATTCCGGACTCACTATTATTCTCATCGGGAACGTTTTCCGCTTCATAAATTTTTGCGAAGTTAATCCCGTCATCAGAAATAAAAATTTCAATTTTTTTCGGGTAGAATATCCACGAACCGGTATTTTGTAAAAACGAGGCGCTGATAGATGTTAATTTTTGTTCGCTGCCGAGGTCAATTAAGGCATCAAGATTAACCCCTTCGTATCCCTGCCAGGCATCTGTGTGAAAATTATCCGCACCTTTGATTGCGTCAATCAATCCATCAGCCCCGCCGCCGGTGTAATTATGGTGATATTCAGTATTTAATTTTATAGTTCTTCCTTCGGGAATTTTATTGAAAACCGAAGTGATAACTTTGCTGAACATTCCATCTTTAAAACAAACCGCTTTTAACTCTGTGGTATTGTCAATTACAATCGGTTTGGAGTATAGATTACTTTCCAGTTGCGGATCGCTGTCGTCAATAGTAAAATATATTTCACTTTCTTCATCGATTGATGAAAGAGCAATCGAAATTGATTTACGAAAAACTCTTTCTCCCGCTGTTAAATATGGAACCGATACAAACGGATAATCAATTTCGGATGTCGGTCGCGCAGTCTGTTCGATTCCCCAGTTCCCCGGTTTGGAGCCCATCTCAAAAACAAGTTCGCCGCCGTCAAGAATATCTTCATGTTTGATATATGAGAAAGGATATTCCTTTCCATTTAGCTTTGCAGATTGAATATAAAAATTTTCATTCGATAGATTTTTCGCAATCACGGTAAATTTCTTTTCGCCGCCGGTATTAATTGTTACTCTTTCGAAATCCGGAGTACCGATTATATATTTATTATCGCCGGGACAAACGGGATAAAAACCCATCGCGCTGAAAACATACCATGCAGACATCTGTCCGCAATCTTCGTTACCGCAAAGTCCGTCGGGTTTATCAGTGTACAGCGTACTCACTATTTCATGAATTTTTTCCTGCGTTTTAGAAGGAGCTCCGGCATAATTATAAAGATACGCCATGTGATGACTCGGCTCGTTACCGTGCGCATACTGACCAATCAATCCCGTAATATCCGATTGAAATCTTCCGGTAAGTTTTGGATCTGTTGTGAACAATTCATCCAGCTTTGAAATAAATTTATCATCGCCGCCCATTAGTTTCATCAGTCCGTTTAAATCCTGCGGAACAAAGAAACTGTACTGCCATGCGTTCGCTTCGGTATAATTGCCGCTCACCGAATAAGGATCAAACGGTTCGAACCATTTCCCGTTTTTCTTCGCTCTCATCAACGATGTCGCCGGGTCAAAAACATTAGTGTAAAATTTAGCCCGATCAATAAAATATTTATAATCATTTTCTTTGCCGAGATCTTTAGCTATCATTGCAATGCACCAATCATCGTAAGCGTATTCAAGTGTTTTCGAAACACTTTCGCTTTCGAGGTCGGATGGAATGTATCCCATTGATTTATAAAATTCCAGCCCGAGATGATTCTGCATCGCACTTTTCTTCATTGCTTCGAAAGCTGTTTCAAGATCATAATTTCTTATTCCTTTAAAATATGCGTCTGTAATCACCGGGATTGAATGATATCCAATCATCGTTCCCGTTTCATTCGAAGCCAATTCCCAAACGGGCAGCAGTCCGTGTTCTTCATATTTTTTTACAAGCGATTGAACCATATCGTTCGCTTTCTTGCTATCGATGACTGTGTACAAAGGATTTTCCGAACGGAACGTGTCCCAAAGAGAGTAAACGGTGTACATGCAGCCGTTTTCAATTTTGTGAATTTTTTCATCCATCCCGATATAAGCTCCGTCAACATCGGAAAGAATGCTCGGGTTCAACAATGCATGATATAATGCAGTGTAATAAACGGTTAATTTTTGTTCATCCGTGCTTTCAATTTTTATCGAAGACAATTCCTTTTGCCATGCTTCATCGGCTTGACTAACAACCTCATCAAAATCCCATCCGGGAATTTCCGATTGCACATTTGCACGCGCGCCTTCGATGCTTGTGTGCGATATTCCAACTTTGACTAATACCACTTCGCTCGCGGTAGTTTTAAATTCCACAAAGCCTTTCACCGATTTTCCATTGACAGAATTTTTCTCTTTTGAAACAATTCCGTTTTCAATCAATCCGAATGATGTGAAAGGTTTTGAAAACTCGGCATAAAAATACACACAGTGATTTTTTGCCCAGCCGGACGAACGTCTGTATCCTTCGATGGTTTTATTGTCGATGATTTTTATTCCGGCATCCTTCGCCATGTCCTGAATGCCGTGAACTAGATCTATGATAATCCGGGAGTTTTCCGATTGAGGGAAAGTATATTTATGAAACCCCGCCCGGAGTGTTGCGGTTAATTCCGCTTTAATTTTATAATCATCAAGAAGCACGGAATAGTAACCGGCTTTAGCAATTTCATTTTTATGAGAGAATCGTGAACGGTATCCCAAATCCGGATTATCCTTTGTACCCGCATCGGTCTTGAGTTCGCCGGTTGTAGGCATCAACAAAATATCCCCGTAATCCGCGCATCCAGTTCCGCTGAGATGGGTGTGACTGAAACCAATTATCGAACTATCCGAATAATGATAGCCGGAACACCAATCCCAATCCTCGATTCCCGTATCGGGACTAAGCTGCACCATTCCGTTCGGAAGTGTCGCACCGGGGAAAGTGTGCCCATGCGCATCAGTTCCGATAAACGGATTAACATAACCGAACAATTTTGTTTGAGCAGAGATATTTTCACTCATAATAAAAAAAAGCAACGAGATTAATAAAACATCTGCACATTTTAAAAGACTCACAGAAAAAGATTTCGTTAATAAATGTAGACTCAGTTCTGTATTTGTCGGTGGTACTTTGTAAAATTTTCTCATTTCAACATCAACATTTTTATTGTTTTAAAATATGGTTTTGTTTCATTTGACTGCACTGTTAGCCGTGCAAAATACATTCCGCTTGAATACATCGAGCCGTCAAATTCGTTAGTATAATAACCGGGATTCATAACATCGCCAACCAATGTTTCTATTTCATTCCCGAGTATATCATAAACTTTTAAAGTCACCAATCCGGTTTGTGGAATGTGATAACTTATTTTGGTAGTAGGATTAAAAGGATTGGGGTAATTTTGGATTAGTGCAAATTCATGTGGTATTCCTTCGTGAATTTCATTATCCCTTACATCTGTTACATGAACTACAAGAGCTTTGAAAACAGAATCGGCGTATGATTTGAGATTATTAGCTGCAAAAACCATTATGCCTGCCTTAGGCGGTGAAGCAGGTTGCCATGCGGCTACTTCAGTTGAGAAAGCCAGATCATTATCATCGTTGAGCAATCCGATCATAGTTTTTGAAGCGCCGATATAATTCGCCCACTGATTAAAACGCCCAACGTAATTGGAATTGAAATAAGCCATGTCCATTACGAAATTCATATACGACGAAACATCTTTGGACTGACCGATTACTGCCGCCGGTTCACCCCAATATCCCGCATAAATTGCTGCAATGTACATTTGCGTATCGCTGTTCGATGACTTGGTACCAAAGTACTTTCCGATTTCCTTCAGTAACGTTGTGTATTGCGAATTTCCTGTTGCGCGATGTTCAACATCAAGCGAGATACCGTCAAGGTGCAGAGAATCGATTGCGCATGATTTAATAAACGCAGCAAACTGCTGACAGTCTAGATTTTTTCCGTCGTAGGTAGTAAAAGGTGTCGAAGTACTCCACGCGGGTTTATCGTCAACATTCATTAATACTTTTACACCTCTTGCCTGTAATATTTTTATATCTCGTAGAATTTCGCTGTAATAATGATACACTACATTTTGCATCCATCCGGTAGAATAATGAACAGAGTCTGCCAATTCCCACAACGTCCCTTCAAATATCACAACAACATTTGCTTCGTCGGTAAATGATGTTAACGATAAATGGTCGGGTCCATGCGAATCAAAAACATGATATGCTACTTTATTATTTCCTTCCGGCGGGATGTCGGCTTTCAATTCCTGCAATGCCGGGTTAATTCCAATAAGAAAAAAAATCAAGGCTATTGTTTTAATACGTACTTTATTTTTCATAAAAGATATTTTCTCTTCGTCTAATTATTCATTCTAATTTTAGATTCTTCCTTTCCTTCATTCAATAAAACCATCCGGTTGATATTTACCGTGAAGCGAATAAAATTCAGCTCGATGATTTCTATCCGGGTTTTACCGGCTCACAAATTCACCTTTTTCCAAACTCCAATCGTTGCCGAAATAGCCCATGAATTTAACTCCACTATCGTCATTTTGAAGTATACCGGAATCAAAAATAATTATATCCGGGAATCCGAGATATTGGTCAAAATACGGAGCGAGGTTCACCAATTTCATTCCGTCGATACCGGTGCCGGATATTACGCCGACGCTGGCGATGTCGCTGTCTTTACGGGGGCGAATCATCAAACATCCAAGATCTTTCCCGTTATAAATTTTTTCGCCGACGATAACTTTTTTATTCTCAACTTGAACCGGTGAATCATCAAGTAAAATATTCCATGCGGAGTTCGTTTTCGAATTGCCGAAAAGTATAACGCTTCTGTCTTTAAATTTTGCCGGATCAAATTCGTCATCTTTGATTACTTGATTAGAGCTGTTGCCTCGGTACCAAATTTTTTCCGCATCGAGTTTTGCTTTTTCCAAAGCCCAATTATTTTCTTCTTTATTTCCGTGAGTGCCGTAAACAAACAATACGTTGTTATTGAACGCTTCTCTCAAATTACCGCAGCGGGAAGGATATTTGTTTTTATAATCCGGCGGGCGGCTTGTTACCCAGCTATCTCCATCGCGACGCATGTAAATAGTTCCGGCATCGGGGATCGTAATTCCTTCAATCAGTTGATTATCGAGTTCCACCGATACAGGCTTGTCATTCGAGAGCATTGAAGCGTCAATCGACAGCATCGCAATATTTTCAGTTGTGCCGGTAAATTTTCTACTTCCCTGTTCAAGTTTGATATTAATCCTGCTTAATGATTGCTGCCTGGTTTGATTTATAACTTCAATCCAATAATTTTTTGAAGTGATAGCGGGATTAGCGGTAGTGAAATTAATTTCTTTGATCTGCTGATTACTTGCAATCGAATGGTGTGCGAAGAAATCAAACATCGGCAGCCAATCGGTGCAATCGGCTCCGGGCTCGTCGGAGTTATCCCACCAGTGGTTCGCACCCGGTTCGAAATGATAGACGAAGTCTTTATGAAACTTAGACAGGTTTTCAATCATCGATTCAGCTTGCTGTACCGGAACGTTATCATCAATTTCGCCGTGAAGAATATAAATACCGTTTCGTTTTAAATTTTCCGTGAATGCATATGTATCGCTGTGTTTTGCCGAACGCATTAACATTTTTTCAACTTCGGTTGAATCGTGCTGCGGTTTAATGCGATACGACCAGATGCTTATCCATCCGGCGCTCGGACAAATCGCCGCAAATTTGTCGGGATAATTAATTCCAAGATGCCATGTACCGTGACCGCCCATCGAATGACCGGTAAGGTAAATGCGGTTTTCATCGATACCGAATTTGTTCTTCGCAATATCAAGCACTTCAAGTGCATCGAGCCTTCCCCAGTTTTCCCAATTATATCCGTATGGACGCCGGTTCGTCGGGGCAACAACATATCCCCAATTTTTGTGTCCGTATGCTTGAGCCTGGTTAATTGCTTCGACTCCGGCTCCGTGTAAACTCAAAAATAAAGCCGGTTTTGTTTTCAAATTTTCCGGCGGGTTGACCGCGTAATATTGAACACTGTTGTCAATCTTGCTGATGAAAGTTTCTTTGTGCGTATCGCCGGGATTCACAACCAGTAAAGAAATTTCTACTGAAGCTAATATTTTTTCTTTCCCCTTTTCATTTATGATTAATTCCAAATTCAGCTTCACCGGTCCCGCATTTGAATACGCAGGAAGTTTGATAATGAACGGAACTTTGGAAATCGAAAGAGGGAGAATTTCATTTATCGGGCAATATTGAGGAGTAGAATTTCCCGCCCAGCTTTTTATCATTACGTTTTCATAAAATTCTTCAGTCGCATTCATGATTGGCAATGCGCCGTATGAATCGGTTGCATTACCGACAATAGGATTAGGTATCGTCAAATCTCTTGTATTAAAAATTAGTTTCGGAGTATTCTTTAAAACCTTTACCTTCAGCAATCCGCGATTACACTTGAATAGCAGTTCGTTTTTTCCCTTTTCCAACTTAACGGGAATCATCGAATAATCGAACCGTGGCGCCCATTCTTCAAAATTATCCTGGTATCGATACGGATTACCGGAACGTTCGGAACCGTTTACAAAAACCGAAGTATTGCCCATTGCCTCAATCAAAACTACTTCGTCTTTTTCCGCACGAACAATATATTGAACATATGCATTTACAAGTGAATCGTTTTGGAACCAGCCGTTTTCATCGGTCGTAAATTTTTTCCAAATGCCGATGATTTTGTTATTGTACTTCAACTCATCATCTGCCGACGGGGTATTCCATTCGTCTGTTCCAATCAGCGCGGCAACCGGGTCCGGCGAAAGGATGTTATTGTCGTCCACACGATCCAGCATAATAACAATTCCTTCATTTAAAATAAGCGAGTCTGCTTGCTGGCAAAATAAATGTGCCGATAGCGCAAAAAATAAAATCGAAAAAAATAATATCTTCGGTCGGTTCATGTAATTCTCCAAGTTAAATATCCTTCCAATATTAGCTGTAAAATTAATTTTCTTCTTTCAAAACGGTTCCATCATCTTTATGATTACGAACCATAGTTTTTAATCTGCGAAGCATATCTTTAAAATCTTTTATGCCGCCGATTGTAAACCAGATAATTACAATGATTGATGCAACGAGATTAATAATAACAAAGTACTTCCAGAATGAAATCCACGATGAGTCGGGAACATCGCCGGAGAGATTAAAAATCGTACCTATGATAAAAACAACGACCCATAAAAATGTCCACGTATATGCTGTGAGATAGATAAGTTTATCGCCGCGAGTAAATTCCTTACCCATGCCAAGCATCTTCAGTCCTTTAACCGGCACTGCCTCAACAATAACACTTTCCTCTTTAATTTCATATTGACCGCGGTGCAACATCTTATCCATATTGAAATCTTCTTTTTTCCAGAGCAATGAAACAAGAACATACACGAGTGAAGATATGCCCATCGCCATTCCCCAAAAGTACTGCCCGTTTATAGGGAAGTCTTTATAAATTTGCTGAAGAATAATTCCGGTGACCGATACAACCGAACCTACAATTAAAGCGCTCCATGCGGCAGCAGTGGTGCCTTTCTTCCAATACAATCCGCCGATGATAACCGCGCCGGAACCGCCGACGAATATTGCTGCCGTTATCGCAAAGTAAAGAAAGATGTAATCAGTCATCGGGAATACAAGACTGAAAATAAAGATGAAAATACACACACCCAGAATCGAAATGCGGAGAACTTTCAAATGCTGCTGCGGTTCGAACGGAGTTTTGCGAAACGGCATTATTACATCCTGGATGAAAATACTACCCCAAGAGTGCATATATGAATTGTGCGTTCCTATTGTCGCCATCAGCATTACCGCCATGAATGCGCCCATCACACCAACAGGCAAAATTTTCGAAAGTACTAGCGGAATGCGTAATTGGTTTTGAACTTCTTCACTTCCGATACTCGTCATAGTTGTGCCTACGCTGTCGGATATAGATTGAAAGTCGGCATTGTGTAAAATTGTATATGCAATTACAGGAATTAGAACGAGGAAAAGCCACTTCGGAATATCGCGGAGATTACCGAGCACCTCGCCCATCTTTGCTTCGTGCGCACTCTTTGCCGATGAATTAAATCCCTGCGAACCCTGCCATGAAAGTTTTACGTAAATAACTCCAACCACATTAATCAGAAAATAAAAGAAATTAAAATCCGGAACTTCACTGGTTTTATATGGATTGATTAACGAGGCGTCTTTGGGAGCTGTAATTACTGCTTGAAAAATCTGGTCCCAGTTCACAAAGAAGATACAGAATAAAATTATCACGAGGAAAGTAATATTCGAAAACACACCTTGAATAAATTCGGTGATAATCACTGCAATTTGTCCTCCTGCGAAAACAAAGTATAACGATACAAGTAAAAACGAAGCCATCACCAACGGGAAAGTTGATACATCAATTCCCGCTATATTAATATAGAGCGGTATCCCGGTAAAATATATAAGAAACCTGGCGCTGACCGCAGGGAAAATTCCAAAATTCAAAAGTCCGGAAATGAATGCGAGCACACCCGTGAAAATTCTAAAATTTCTACTGTAGCGCATTTCGAGAAACTGGGCAATAGTTAATGCCCTTGTTTGACGGAATCTATAAAGCACCCAACCCGATACGGTAATAGCGAGAAGTACAACAGCCATAATAAATTCCCACCAACGCAGGGCAAAGCCTGCAACGTAATTCATCTCCCACTGACCAACAATCGTGATTGCACCAATTGCCGCCATTCCCTGCGAGACAGTTATCATATATCTTCCGGCAGTTCTTCCCGCAGAAAGAAAATCCGCAACGCTGCGAACATATTTTTTGCTAAGCCGGACACCGAAAAATAAAACAGCGAGACATATCGCTACGATTAGCCAATCGACGAGTGTAAGATTCATAAAATACCTTTGATAGATGGGTTAGAGTTTATTAATGGATATAATATGTGGTGTGATTTTTGAAAAATTTTTCTCAAATTAATATCCAATTTATGTTATTCAAAAATAACCGATAAAGAATTTACACTGAAGTTTTTTTAGAACCAATTTTAGTCGTGTTTTTATTTTAATAAAATAAACACAACTTCGGGGAGAAAGATAACAATAATTTTTCAGAAACAAATCAAAAATTATGACTATATTTTAATGAAAGTTAGATTTGTTCTTGGAGAATGCTCGAGTTGTATATTTTTTAATAAAATATTTGCCACGTCAATCAATGAGTTTTATCGTATCAATGATTATAAGGGAAAACAAAAAAATTGCCTTCGAAACAATTGACGGGAAGAATTATGAAATTTTTTTTAGTTTTATTATGTATGGGAACAATGCTATTTGCTGAAAAAAAAGACAACCCGGTTTCTCTTATCCCTCAACCTGAAAAAGTTGATTGGTTTGCCGGTAAGTTTTCACTCTCGGGGAATACACTCATTTCAAATCAATGCGGGAAACTTTCGAGTTACTTTTCCGAACAGATAAAAACACTTACGGGATTGGAAATCATCTCATCGACCACTACCATTAATGAAAATGAAATTGTTTTGCGATTAAGTAATGACCTCAACTTCCCGAAGGAATCATATTCGCTTTCGGTTGCAGAAAAACAGATTGAAATTACAGGGGCAAGCGAGGAAAGGTTATTCCGCGGAATGCAGACTTTGTTTCAACTCATCCCGTCCGAAGCAAAACAAAATAAAAACTTTGCTACCGTTGAAATTCCTTGCTGCAAAATTTCAGACAAACCGGTTTTCTCATGGCGCGGATTGAACCTCGATTGCTGCCGTCATTTCATGACAAAAGATTTCATTAAAAAATATATCGATATTCTTGCATACTATAAATTCAATACACTGCACTGGCATTTAACCGAAGATCAGGGCTGGCGGATCGAAATAAAAAAATATCCCAAGCTGACTGAAGTCGGTGCGTGGAGAAAAGAAGCCGACGGTTCAAATTACGGCGGATTTTATACACAGGAAGATATTAAAGAGATTGTTGCGTATGCGCAAAGCAGGTTCATTAATATTGTTCCGGAAATAGAAATGCCCGGACATTGCACTGCGTCGCTGGCTTCGTACCCGGAGAACTCTTGTACGGGCGGTCCGTTCGAAGTGACAAACATGTTCGGCGTATTGAAAGATATTTACTGCGCCGGCAACGATTCGACTTTCATCTTTCTTCAAAATATTCTGGATGAAGTGATCGAACTCTTCCCAGGTAAATACATTCACATCGGCGGCGACGAGGCTCCGAAAGACCGTTGGAAAGAATGCCCGAAATGCCAGGCAAGAATTAAAGCCGAAGGATTGAAAGATGAACACGAACTTCAAAGTTATTTTATAAAACGCATTTCGGAATATCTTAATTTAAAAGACAAAGAAGTTATCGGATGGGACGAAATTCTTCAGGGTGGACTTGCCCCCGGCGCAATTGTACAATCGTGGCAAAGTTTTCAAGGAGCTGTTGAAGCTGCAAAACTCGGGCATTATGTTGTCTGCTCGCCGGCTTCGCATACATATTTAAACGGTGATCCTGAAAATCTCGATTTGCGGATTGCGTATTCTTTTGAACCGATACCGGATGAATTATCCTCCGAGGAAAGTCAATATATTCTTGGGGGCGAAGCGAATTTATGGACCGAACGCGCGCCGCAGGAAACGGTCGACAGCAAATTATTCCCGCGCATACTCGCTCTCGCAGAAGTTTTTTGGAATAATCCTCGAAATGAAAATTATGATGAATTCTATTCTAGAGTTCAAAATTCTTACAAAGATTTATCCGCGCTCGGAATTCAATTCGGACGCGAGGGTAAAATTTTAACTCCATCAACAACTTACGACGATTCAAAAAATGAATTCACATTGAACATTGAGCAGGGACAGGCGGGAATTGACATCCGATACACAACTGACGGAACCGAACCGGGTTCAAATTCGGCTCAATATTCCTCACCGATAAAAATTAATAAAACAACCGTTGTGAAGATTGCGGCATTTAAAGATTCCCATTCAATCGGCAAGCAATATTCTTTGTCGTTCAATTTCCATAAAGCACTCGGCTCGAAAATCACTTTGACAAATCCGTACGATGAACGATATCGGGCGGGTGGAGACAATGGATTGATTGACGGCGTACGCGGTACGGATGATTTCCGCGACGGCCCGTGGCAGGGATACGAAGGTGTTGATTTCGAATGTGTGATTGATCTCGGCATGGAAAAGGAAATTTCAAAAGTGTGTCCGAGATTTTTCCTCGACAGCAATTCGTGGATTTTCCTTCCCGCGAAAGTTGAAATATCGCTGTCGAACGACAACGAAATGTATTCTGAAACAAAAATTATTTTGAACAATAGCCCGCAAAAGAATTCCGAGATTTTGCAAAAAGATTTCACAGCAGAATTCGAAAATCAAAAAGCAAGATTTATTAAAGTGAAAGCCGAAAGCATTAAGAAATGTCCGGACTGGCATCCCGGCGCCGGTGCTCCTGCGTGGCTGATGATTGATGAAGTTGTTGTTGAATGATTCTTGTCCGCGGCGGACAGGATACTGGATAAACAAGGGCAAACAGATGAGTGAATAGAAAGAAGATTTTTTTGAAAGTATTGAATTGCACGAATATTTCTTCGAAAAATATATTTGAGAAATGAAATATTTTAACTGTCCCGTAGGGACAGAATATTTATAGCATGACATTCCCTAATATTAAATAGTCCCGTAGGGACGAAATATTATTGGTAAATTAATTACAAGAAGTAATGTTGAATTTAATGGAATTATAATATGAGTGAAGAAAAAAAAGAATCACTGCACGCCGGTGCGGTTGAAATTGAAAGAGCAATAAAGGAATATTATCCCGAAAGCGACCCGCTCGTTTTGAAAAAACTTGAGGAGTGGCAGAATCTAAAATTCGGATTGCTGATGCACTGGGCGCCGTCGAGTCAATGGGGCATCGTTGAATCGTGGTCGTTGTGTTCTGAAGATGAAGATTGGTGCAAACGTAAAATTGAAAACTACACAGAGTATAAAAAGCAGTACGAAGATTTGAAAAAAACTTTCAACCCGACAAAATTCAATCCGGCAAAATGGGCTGACGCCGCGGAAACCGCCGGGATGGAATATGTCGTCTTCACCACTAAACATCACGATGGATTTTGTATGTACGATTCGAAATACACAGACTACAAAATCACCGATGATGATTGCCCGTTTCATTCCAATCCGAAAGCAAACATCGCAAAGGAAATTTTCGATGAGTTCCGGAAGAAAGGTTTGATGGTTGGAACATATTTTTCAAAACCGGATTGGCATTCGAATTATTTCTGGTGGGAAAGATTCGCGACGCCCGACCGCAACGCGAATTACGACATCGTCAAACATTCCGACCGCTGGCAAAAGTTTGTTGAGTTCACGCAAAATCAAATAGATGAATTGATGACCGACTACGGGAAGATTGATATTCTCTGGCTCGACGGATGCTGGATTCGTCATTACTCCGACGCTGATATTGAAGCAGAAAGAAAAATTTCCAGTTCGCATATTCACCGCATACAAAATCAAGATATCAATATGCCGTTGATCGCCGCCAACTCGCGCAAGAAACAGCCCGGATTAATTGTTGTCGACCGCGCGGTTCCGGGTCCGCAACAAAATTATCTCACTCCGGAAAATCAAGTGCCGGATAGAACACTTCCCTATCCTTGGGAAACGTGCATGCCGATTACACCAAGCTGGAGTTACGAACCAGGATTGGAGTATAAATCCGCAAGAAAATTAATTCACACTCTTGTTGATGTTGTAGCAAAAGGCGGTAACTTTTTACTGAACGTTGCGCCAACAGCTGAAGGCGATTACGAGCCGGAGGCATACGACCGTTTGAAAGAAATTGCTGAGTGGATGAAGGTAAACAGTGAGGCAATTTATAACACTCACGCCGTTCTTCCTTATAAGGAAGGCAAAGTTTGCTTGACAGAATTAAAGGATGGAACTGTTTACGCTATTTATCTTGCCGAGGAAAATGAAAATTCTCTTCCGGCGAAAATTAGTTTTGAGAAGTTTCCGATTAAAGATTATTCCAAGATTGAATTACTCAGTTCAACTGTGGAGATCAAACTCGAAGGTTCGACGATTGAAATTCCAGAGCAGGTTCAACAAAATCCTCTGTGCAAATATGCGTGGACTTTCAAAATCATAAAAAACAAATAACCAAATACAAACTGCTAATAACAAATGAAACCACTCAAGAAAACGTACCCGGCGATTGTGATTGTGTTGAATCTAATTTTCATGAACAATGCAACTGTTGGACAAATAATACAAAACGAACAATACAAAAACTTCGTAATCATTAATCCAATAGATACGCCGGAACAAATTATCGAAAAAGCCGCGAACGTTCTTCCTTCTCCACGCCAGTACGAATGGCAGAAACTTGAGATGACAGGATTTGTTCATTTCGGAATTAACACATTCGATGAAGTTGAATGGGGGAAGAAGGAAACCGACATTACACAATTCAACCCGCAGCAAATTGATGTAAAGCAGTGGGTAAATGTTTTTAAGGAAGCCGGTTTTAAACTGATAATTCTCACCACAAAACATCATGATGGTTTTTGTTTGTGGCCGACAAAATGTACCGATTATAATATTTCCAATACTCCTTTTCAAAACGGCAAAGGTGATATTGTAGGAGACCTTTCGAATGCATGCCGCGAAGCCGGAATAAAATTCGGCGTATATTTGTCACCGTGGGATATTCATGAAAAGACCTATGGCACTCCCGAATACAATACATATTTCATGAACCAATTGACAGAACTTTTAACAAACTACTGCGAGATATCCGAAGTTTGGTTTGACGGTGCGTGCGGCGAAGGACCGAACGGCAAGAAACAAATTTATGATTGGAATTCTTATTATGCATTGATTCGTAAGCTGCAGCCAAATGCAGTGATTGCTGTTTCAGGCCCGGATGTCCGATGGGTTGGAACCGAATCGGGTTACGGACGGCAAACTGAGTGGAGCGTTCTTCCGGGTTCCAATTTAGATCAGAATGCTATTGCAGCAAACTCGCAGCAACAAGCTGTGGAAGGAGCTTTCATTCCACACGATTTAATGGATGAAGATCTTGGAAGCAGAGAGAAATTAAAAAATGCTTCGTCATTAATTTGGTATCCGGCGGAGATCGATGTGTCGATACGTCCCGGCTGGTTCTATCATGAGAACGAAGATGAACTCGTAAAGACTCCGCAGAAACTTGTAGATATTTATTTCAATTCCATCGGATTGAATGGTGTACTGCTTTTAAATATTCCGCCGGATACTCGCGGACTCATTCACGAGAACGATATTAAAAGTCTGCAAGAAATGCGTTACATTCTCGATGAAACTTTCAAGGAGAATTTTACTGCGAATGCCCAAGTTAGAACAACTAACGAACTTCCCGGCAACGAAGTAAAGTTTATCCTCGATAACGATCCTGCAACTTACTGGACAACAGATAAAGCGCTGAACACTGCTTCAATTGAAGTACAGTTAACGCGGGGCAGAACATTTAATTGCATTCTGCTTCAGGAAAATATTCTGAAGGGGCAGAGAATAGAAAAATTCCGCCTCGAATATTGGGATGGTCAACTTTACCGCACTTTTGTAAAAGGAACAACCATCGGCTACAAACGATTATTAAAATTTCCGGATGTTTACGCAGACAGGGTAAAGCTCGTTATTGAACAATGCCGTACCAATCCGACTTTATCATCATTGGGAATATTTAAAACTCCACCCGAAATTGTTTTTGAGCTGAACAGCTGCGCGTTTGAAGAAAACATGAATGTGAAAATTTCGAGCGATTCAAAAAGAGCAAAAATTTATTACACTCTCGATGGGACAATCCCAACCGAAAAATCGAATTTATACTCCGGTGAAGTTTCTTTAACAAACTCAACAGTAGTAACAGCGGTTGCAATTTCTTCCGACGGTAAAAAAAGTTTACCAGTCAGCGCCGGGTTCAATAAAGCGAAATACTCGATTGAGTATAAAACACCCCACAGCGAGAAATATCCGGGTGCCGGAAAGTTTACTCTTGTTGACGGTGTATCTGCTGCTGCCAACTTCAACAACGGTAAATGGCAGGGCTTCAACGGAACTGATGTGGATGTAGTTGTTGATTTACGTGAGATAAAATCAGTTACAAAAGTAGCGGCGGGTTTTCTGCGTGATGAAAATTCATACATCTTCCTCCCATCTTCGGTTGAATATTCTTTTTCGGACGATGGAATAAATTTCTCATCTCCGATTGAAATAAAAAACGAAGAGCCGCAAAACAACAAGGAGAAAATTTCTAAAACATTTGCTTGCAAAGCGGATAATGTTAAGGCGCGATATATCAGGATTGCTGCCCACAACATCGGCGTTTGTCCCGCCTGGCACAAAGGCGCCGGAGATAAAGCATGGTTGTTCTGTGACGAAATTAGTGTGGAATAAATAAATATTTTTAATACACAGGCTTGAGATGAAAGAAGTTTTGTTTCTTTACTTTTTCGGAAGTATAATTTCGTTCGCCCAACCGATGAATGGTTTAAATGTGAGTGTCATTTCAGATTCATCAATCTTTCCCCACGGGACATTTGAAGCGTGCCATGCAAGCACAATCGTTGAAACGACTCCTGGGAATTTTTTAGCCGCATGGTTTGCCGGCTCGCATGAAGGCGCAAATGATGTTGTAATTTGGATTTCATATTTTCGGGAAAATACATGGAGCCATCCAATAGAAATAGCTAAAGGTATAGATTCATTGGGTCAGAATTTCCCTTGCTGGAATCCTGTGTTATTTAAAACCTCGACAGATAAGTTGATTTTGTTTTACAAGGTTGGTAAAAATCCCCGTGAGTGGTGGGGATGCTACATTCAATCTTCCGATTACGGAGAAAGCTGGAGTGCGCCGGAAAATTTACCCGAAGGATTTTTTGGTCCAATTAAAAACAAACCTATCCAATTGAAGAACGGAAATATTTTGTGTCCGTCAAGTATCGAAACGACCGGTGGTAAATGGAGCGTTCATCTCGAAATTACAGATGAAGCATTAACGAGCTGGAGAAAAATCGAGATTGAGAAAGACAGCGCAGTTGGAGTAATTCAGCCTACAATACTTTCTCACCACGACGGGAAATTACAGATGTTATGCCGCAGCAGACAGAATGTTATTTATCAATCATGGTCAACTGATAACGGAGAAAGTTGGACTAAGTTAAGTGAAACAACTGTGCCGAATCCCAATTCGGGTATTGATGCAGTTACACTTAACGACGGTTCATTTGTACTGGTTTATAATCCGCTGCAAAAGGGAGAAGATTGGTTCAATGGAAGAAATGTGCTCAATGTTGCTTTATCAAAGGATGGCGTGAATTGGAAAGATATCTATCAGCTTGAAAACGAAAAAGATGGTGAGTTTAGTTATCCGGCTGTTATTCAGGCGTCGGATGGATCAATTCACATAACTTATACTGTAAATCGAAGAAACATTGAGCATGTCGTTATAAAAATCAAAGGTGAATTATGATTATTCAAAACATAATTTATTGGAACATAGAAATAAAACTTTCGAATATGCCATTTATATCAAATGGAAAGCTGTCAAAATATTAGAATCCAAATTATCTCGCGACTACCATCCTAAAATAAAAGGGAACTCGACTGACAATTTTGATGAGTCCCCTTTTTAAGATTGGCAAAACGAATTTTTACTCGGTTACAATAAGCTGCACGGTTATCAAATCAATATCGCGGGATGAATTGCCAACCATAATATTGAACTCACCCGGCTCAACCGTGTATTTCATGTTGATATCGTAAAATGATAATTTGTCCGGAGTGATATTCAACTCAACCGTTTTTGTTTCTCCGGGTTTCAATTCGATTTTCACAAAATCTTTCAACTCTTTTAATGGGCGCGTAACGCTTGAAACTAAATCGTTTATATAAAGCTGAACGACTTCCTTACCTGCAACATTCCCGGTATTTGTAACTTCGGCAAATACTCTGACGGATTCATTTTTCGAAATGGAATTTTTCTCGAGCCGGACATTGTCAATTTTGAACTTGGTATAACTTAAACCATAACCAAACGGATACAACGGATAACTATCATCAAAAATGTAATCTCTAAAACGGGATGGTTTTTTATTATAATATACCGGAAGTTGACCCGAACTTGCCGGCAGCGAAATTGAAAGTTTTGCGCTTGGATTAACTTCACCGAATAAAACATTCGCAACAGCATAACCGGTTTCCTGACCGAGGTACCAGCACTCAAAAATTGCAGGCACTGTTTTGTTGATGTATTCGAAAGCAAGAGGCGTTCCGTTGAAAAAGAAAACAACTATCGGTTTGCCGGTTTTTTGAATTGCCTGAACAAGTTCGTTCTGTGAAGAACGCAATTCCAAACTCGCATTGTCTCCCCGGTGATAATCCGCCCAGGCTTCTCTTTGCATTTCCTTTTGAGCGCCCAGAAACAAAAGCACAATGTCGCTTTGTTCGGCAACTCTTGCAGCTTCCTCAATCCTTTTAAAGTTTGCCATTGGATCTTCTAATCTCACAGTGTCGGTTGTTCCATTATCCGCAAGAAGTTTTATGCCCTGGCTGAAAAACACTTCGGCTTTGCTGCCAACTTTCTCTTTAATTCCTTGAAGTGGAGAAATTCTTTGCTTGGGTTCATTCGCGTAGTTTCCGTTATCTGCTCTATCGCCGTTTGGACCGATGACGGCAATTTTTTTGTATTTGGAAATATCGAGAGGTAAAAGATTTCCTTCGTTCTTCAAAAGTACGATTGATTCTTCCGCAATTTTCAATGCAGTTTTTCTATGTTCATCGCAGCCCGCAAATTTTTCGGCTTCATCCGGATCTACGAATGGATTATCAAACAAACCAAGTTCATATTTTATTTTAAGAATTCTTAGCACGGCTCTATCGATAAGATTCATATCAACTTTACCTTCATTGACTAATGTTACCAAATGTCCGTAACTCTGAATTGTTGGGAGGTCAACATCAACACCGGAATTAACTGCAAGCATTGCAGCTTCTTCTTCATTTTTTGCGACATGATGCTGCCAGATAGTACCCGGAATTCCAAACCAATCGGAGACTACAATTCCATCGAAGTTCCACTCATTCCGCAGCAAATCTGTAAGCAGCCATTTATTCGCATGAGAAGGAACTCCGTTTATTTCATTGTACGAGGGCATAATGCCTTTAACTTTCCCTTCAATCACACATGCTTTGAATGATTTCAAAAGTACATCACGTAATGTTCTGTCATCCACTAACGGTGGGGCAATATTCCTTCCGCCTTCGTGACTTCCATGCCCGGAAAAATGCTTAAGTGTTGAGACCACATGATATGCGCTACTTAAATCCGGCGGGAATCCCTGGAACCCGGTAACTGCGGCAACACCCATACGCGAAGCAAGGTAAGGATCTTCGCCATAAGTTTCTTCGGTTCTTCCCCATCGAGGGTCGCGTCCCAAATCAACAACAGGCGCAAGCACTTCGTGTGTTCCTCTTGTGCGTGCTTCTTTTGCCGCTTCGATAAATACCTGATGAACCAACTCTGTATTAAAACTTCCCGCAAGCGCGAGAGGCGTAGGATAATTTGTCGCCTCAATTCCGTTAAAACCATGGAGCGCTTCTTCATGAAACATTATTGGAATACCGAGTCTCGACTTTTCCATAAAAAGCTTTTGAATTTTATTTGTAAGTTCGGCGTGTTCTCTTGGTTTCCGGTTAATTGAATGGCTGAATGACGGCATTGAATACTGCCCCATTCCATTTTTGATATTGTCCATATTTAAAAGTGAATCGCCAATTCCTTCATCAATTAATTTTTCCATATCGAACTCGAGCTTTACACATAACATCTGAGCAACTTTTTCTTCGAGTGTCATTTGGGATAGCAAATTTTCAACACGTACATCGACCGGTTGTGAAGAATCTTTGTAAACCGGTTTTGTAATTTGATTTTGAGCGTTAATCAAATTCAGCGTTAATAATAAAATCATAATTAAGATTGATAATTTTTTCATTGATGCTCCAATTTATTTTAGTTTATTATGAACATTATTTAATTGTTATCGCAGAACTATTCCCTTGAATAATCACAGGATTGTGAATTTCAACATCACATTGAATAGCTCTAATTTCTGCAACATTTGTATCATTTAAAACGATCGTTTTCTGTCCCGTAAGCTGGGTTAGCGTAATCCCGTTGAGCGAAATATTTTTTGAATCATCAAAAACAAAAGCCGGACGGAAATCCTTCTCGACAAGTTTGAGTGTAATATTTTTCATTTTAATTCCATCGGCATGCCGAACATAAAATCCCCATGCGGGCAGTTCGCCGAACATTGAGAACTCGGGATAATTCTTCGGGCGCTCCGGCACTTTATCCAATGAATCCAGAGGAATAAATGCAACTTCCTTTTTACCACCGCCGTCAAATATGATTTCAATATTTTCGAGTGTAATATTTTCGATTATTTGTCCCGGTAATCCCACTATCGATGACGGTACAAGATTTTGCAGTTCCTTTTCGACAGGTCCCTCAGTTTCATATCCTTTGTCCGGCTTACCAATCGGCACCTCAACTTTAACATTTTTTATGATGATATTTTTCATCGAGCTAACCGCATACAGATTGTTATCCCTGTTACGACTTCCGATTCTTAAAAAGATTGCATTGCCGGTATTCTTCGCTACGACGTCGGATATGAAAACATTTTCAAGTACTCCGCCGTCCACACTTTCAAGTGCTATGGCTGAACGAAAAGTATCGTAAACATAAAGACGCTCGGCTTTAATATTTTTAAATCCGCCCGCCGAAGCAGTGCCAAACTTTAATGCGCTGGCGCTCGAACGGATTTTACAATCGGCAATATAAATACTGTCGCAGTACAAATCTTTGTTCGATGATTTAAGGCAGATACCGTCGTCAGCAGAATTAATATCGCAATTTGTTACTTTCACTCTCCGGCAGTCAGTCAAATCGATTCCGTCATTATTCCAGAACGCAGTACTGTTGATTCGAAGTCTATCGATAAGAACATTCTCGCAATCGTTATAAGTGTTTACCCAGCATGCTGCGTCTTTCATCAGAACACCGGAGACAAAAATGTTTATGCATTTCACAAACTGCACAAGTTCCGGTCTATTTAATTCACTTGGACGATTACTCCTTTCCGGATAATACGGATCTTTCAACAATCCCTCATCGAGCATGCGGTAAATATCTTTTACTAATTCTCTGCCCTGCCCGTCAATTGTGCCTTCGCCGGTAATCGTAACATTTTCAGCATCACGGGCAATTACAAACGCAGTATAATCCTTCATCTCATAGTCGGTACGTCTTGTACTGCCAAGAAGTACTGCATCTTTCTCAAGACGTAATTCAACATTGTTTTTAAGATGAATGCTTCCGCTAAGGAATATTCCATGGGGAATTATTACTATCCCGCCGCCGGAATTGTAAGCGGAATCGATAGCTGATTGAATCGCGATTGTATTTAACGTTTCTCCATCTGCTACTGCACCAAAATCAATAATATTGAATTTGCTCTTTGCGTCGGATTCATTTAAACCATCTTTAACTTGCAAAGCAAAAACAAAGACAGACAAGTATCCATAAACTGCTAAGAAGACTATTGATTTAACAATTCTTGATAATATCATTTTGTACCTTTATTTAAAATAAAAATTACCGTTAATCCCTTCTCAAGTTTTTACATGCAAAATATGCCGGCTTATTAATATCCCGGTAGTAAATCAATTTCGATTTCCCGGTTAACAATATTTTTCTCTTGTGCATTTAAAGACACAACTGCATATAGAATTATAAGTGAAACCGCCGATCATTTTTTCCGCTATTAATCTCTCTCAGTTTTTATTGTAAAAATTTATTTGAACCGGTCCCAAAAGTCCGGCTTTCGTTTGGCCCGGACGAACATATCGGCTACCGCATGGTTTGCCAATGCTGTAATGATTGGCAAGCGTATTCGCGACAGTAATTTCAATTGAATTTTCGCCTGCAACCAAATAATCTGTAACATCAATTTGCCAGGGTTGTATGTAACAAGCGCCTGCGTACTTTTTATTAATCCAAATTTTTGCAGCGGCATTAACATCACCCAAACCTAAGATTGCCCGCTCATTTAATTTGCTCTTATCCAAAATAATATTTTTTGAATAACGCACCGCGCCGGAATAAGTATCCAGCCCTATCGCCGACCAATCGCATAAATTTGTTGACCCGGTTTCGCATGTAAACCGAATTGGCTCGGGTAATGCCGCCCCGGAATAAAAACACTGCCGCGGCTCAATCCTGATTGCCGCAACGGAGCTTTTAGAAATTGGTTTATCAAAAGTAATTTTATAAATAACAGCGTTCTCATATTGCTTTGCAGGAAAATTGCTTTCCGTATTTTCAAAAACATTTATTTCCTTTCCGTCAATCCAAACCTTGATTGAACCGTGAGCGGCAACGGTCATGCTTTTCATTCCCGGCGGAGTAATGAATCGATACCACATCGCTTTAGGCGCAACGCCGGGATAACTGTCGAAATTTCTGATTCCATCTTTCGTGTAAAATTCCGAAGCAACAAAACCGGGTGGAACAAAATCGGCATTGCCGGAAGGGTCTTCGTATATTGCCGGTTCGGGAGTACTGTTCAGATTTTCATCAACCGCAAGAAACGCACGCGAATATGTGTTCGCATCAGCCGTTTTCAATTTCAATAAAATGGAATTACTGCCTTCAGCAAGTTGAACCGGTGCGGCCTGCGTTGCATACGGATAATAACTGAGCCACCACGGGTCAACATGGATTTCCGGTTTTACTTCGGATTTACTCATTACCTCAACTCCGTTCAACCAAACATTATAAGAGGCACGGGACCCAACGGCAAGTTTTGAATTTTGATTTTCCAATGACGGAACCGATGTCCACACGTACCATACTTCGCCCGCTATTGTTGTTTTCACGTGCACAATTTCTTTTGGCACATAGCCAATCGCGCCGTGGATAGCGTAACCTGTTTGGTATGTTAATACGGGATCGTTAAACATTCCCCACCGCAGTGAGTAATCCTGCGGGAACCATTTTAAAGTTTGCCCGCCGCATGTAATAGATTCAGACGGATTGATGTTTTTTATTTCAGCTAACTTTTTTTCGATAGCGGATAAATCAGTATCAGGATTAATTGGTCCGAGCAGCCATGTCCTCGGGCCGTAGGAATTGGCTGCATACGTCCAGTCGCTGTCGTTAAAATCGGGATTACTCCAGGCGGAAACATCGTCTGCATTTCTTTCTTCGTTATAACGGAATTTTCTTGTCTCTACTCCAACTAATTCATCGGTTGCGGGCGAGTTGAAATCGCCCCACTTGTTATCAAGTAACGGTTCAATTTTAATATTCCAATTGCCGTCAAGATTAATTGATGTTGTCGCCTCCCCGGAATTCTTCTTTGCACTATTTTGAATTTCGGGAACACCTTTGCTGAATACAACAACCTTCAATTCGTTCGCATAAAATGTCAGGTCAAGTTTAATTCCGTTCTCTAAAATTTTTGATACCGGAATCGGTTTTACATCGCCGGTTTTGGAATTCCATTCTTCAGGCGCTTTTTCTTTTACATTGAAAATAAGTTTGGCGTCGGTTGAATTAGCAGACGAATTGTACAACGCATAAACATCCCGATCATCAATAACCCGGTGAAGGACTTGAATTTTAGCGGCGTCGCTGATGAAATCCCGTGTAATTGAATTAGTCATAAATTTTGCTATTCTATCTTCATCAAATCCATTTTTAAGGAAATAGCCAATTCCGCCTTTATCATTTTTATTTAAGGAGCTGTCAGGACTTACTCCATCAAAATCGTTAGCAAAGCAGCCGAATATTTCCTTCACAATTTTATTCATTAACTGATCGCCGCTTCCAACTCTATCGCTTGCTTCGGGTAAAGCAGAAAGCGCGATTATCTTTCCTCCGGCCTGATAAAAGGCTAAAATTTTATCGAATGTATCTTTGCGGATATATCGTATCGCCGGTAAAATAATTACCTTGTATGAACCCCCGGCAACATTCAAACTGCTGTCTGCGAGTTCGCCTCTTTCGATTGATTCGTCATCGATGAAATCAAAATCAATCGAATATTCTTTGAATAGTTTTTCCGTAACACTCAATAAACTTTTTGATTCTTCCGCAAACTTGCCGGAACGGGTCCCATTCATATCCCCCTGTACAACGCTGCTCGGGAATAATATTGCAACATCGCACCGATGCTTGCCCTGACTTAAAAGATAGCACAGCCTCTGAACTTGAGTGTAATGATCAGTAAAAAATGGGAAGTACGGTTGACGGAAAGTAATATCGCCGGGCGCCCATTCCCACCATCCGCCGAGTGTTGTGTAATAACAACTGTGATAGTTTATCAAGTTGTAACCGAACATTATCGCTTGATAATCCCATTTAGCAATGTCGGAAGGTTTAACTCCCCATCCTTCGCTATGATATGCTTCGAGCCATGAACGCGGTCTATCGTAAAGCTGGCAAAGCGATGCACATACTTTTCCCCGGATCAGTTCGGGCATTCTATCTGTTCCCGGTGCGCTGTACCAACGCAATGTTCGAAAATAATCGCCGTACTGTTCAACACCTGTAATCACATCTGCGCGGGAGGTTTGGTCGCATGCGTAAGTCAAATTATGTTTTTGCGTCCACTCAAATATGGGTTTGAAGTATGCATCTTCCATCATCTGGGTTGCAACATCATAATAATCCAATCTAACTTTTATGGTACGCTCACCTATATCGGTAAATAGCGCCGATAATTCATGAATCAAATCATATCCTTTTGATTTTACGAATTGAGCGGGAAGATCGGATGACCAGTACGGCATCGAACCGCCAAATGTTAGTTCATCCTGATGAAAAAAGTTAACTGCTTTCCCAAGCTGATCTTTGCTATGCTTTTTAAACTTCTCAAAGTAGTACTCAATCATTTTTTGAGAATAGAGAGAATTCATTGCTCCATACGGCTGCAACTCGGTATAAAGAATTGATACATACCAATTTCCTTCAGGCACTTGCCATACGGCGTTTCCGTTTTTTTGAAGGGATGATAAATTCACCGAATTACTTGCATCAATTTTTTCTCCGTTCATACGGTAAGCAACCGCATCAACAATATTTTTATCAATCACTTTTTGAAGTAAATATTCCGAACCGCCGGTAACAATTTCAGTCTTCTGCCGCAATAACTGTCCGCTGATCCCTGGCTCGTCTTTAAAAATCTTGGAACCAATGGCTGCAAGTTCCGGCGAGCCGTGAGTAATTAAATAATCATCAAAACCAATTGTCATATTCCGTTTTGCGCATTCATCAACTACTTTTTCCCAAAGATTCCACCACTCATCACTAAAGAAAGGAGGATTGCAGCGATATTGATAGCCTGCAACAGTATGGGTATAGTCGACGCATACTCCGGCGAAGCCTGCATTCTTCATTTGCTCAAGTTGTTCCGCTATCCGTTCAACTTCAAGTTTTTCACCCGTCCACCAGTAGAAAGGTAATGGCCCGTATCCGGCAAACGGATTTTTGAAATTTGTAAGCAAATCATCCTGCGCAAATAAACATGGTGCTAGAAATATAGAAAGAAAAAATAGACGATAAATTTTTTTAAAGTGATTCCTCATTAATTCCATTTAAACAATTAAGAATATTTTTTTTTAATCAAAATACAAACTCGAAATAGGAACCTTACTTCTCGAAAGGGAATCCGAACTATATTCAAGCATCAAACCCAAACCGCCGGAGCCCTGGAAAAATTCAATCGTAATCGGATGTTTACCTGCAGTTAATTTAACCGAACCACTTCTGGTTACCATTGCATGTTTGCCATCATTTGTAATTATTAATTTATCGTCGATATATAATTTCGAACCGTCATCCGACGAAATATAGAATGTGTACTCTCCATCCTTCGGGATAAGGATACTGCCGGTAAACCGATATGCAAAGTACTCACCGCGGAATTTTATTTTATCTATATCGATTGAAGGGATAAGCCCGGTTTTCGCAGGTGTAAGCGTATTGAAATCGGGCAGTGTTTCCCAGCTTCCTTCATAGTAATTGTAATTCAATCCATTCACTTTTGCATCATAGACTTCTAACAATGCCGATTTAGTGAAACTCGGCTTGTATCCTTCTTTAAATGCTTTCGCCTGAAGATTTATTGAGTTTTTTATTTCAAACGGTTTATCGAAAATCGGCGATGTTTCATCCGGCTCGGTTCCGTCAATTGTATATCTGATTATTGCATCATTAGTTGTACATGTAATGTTCGCAAATACTTTTAATTGCAGCGCAATGGTAGTATCGCCTGGTGTAATTTTTGGAGCATCGATATATTTTGTCTCATCAAATTTCACATGACAGTTTTTCGAAATAAAATTATAAGCGCCCGAACCAATTTCATAAACTGCTCTGCCATCTTCTATCTTAACTAATTTAATTCCATCAATTTCCCAAATTAATTTCCCATCGACGCTAACATCGCTTTCCTTTTCTGCCGGGATAAAAATTGTCGCGCTCGTATTAGCCGGAATATTTATCTCCCAACTGAATATTTTCCCATCCAATTTCCATTCACTTTTAATTACGCCGTACATTGATATATACGAGGCGTTGACATATTTCAATTCATCAAAAGGAAACGCTTTCATAATGATGTGTTTGAATGCCGGCATGGTGGGATCGGTCTTTATTCCGGCAAGATATTCGTAAAACCAAATTATCAAATCGCCAAGCAGCATTACATGATTGCCCGAATTCATATCCGGCGCGGCTGTGTTGCCATTCCATAATTCCCAAATCGTGGTAGCGCCATTCTCAGCCATGTATCCCCAGCTTGGATATGTTGTATTGGTCGCAAGTTTGTATGCAATATCTGCTCTGCCGTTATCCGACAGCGTCCGCATTAACCATTGCGCGCCAACTAACCCGGTGCTAATATGACCATTGAATTCTCCCATGGTTACGGCTACCAAATTTGCGAAAAGATTTTTTCGGGCTTCTTCGGGAACCAAATCATAAGCCAATCCAAATACACAAGCGGTGGATGTATTTTTCTTTAATTCATTCGATTGGGGATTGTAGAATGTGTTCAGAAATCCTTTTTTAGTTCTCGCAGCAAGTTCAGTAAAAGCATTAGCTTCGCCGTTATTCAAAAGAACAGAAAATTTCTCCATCAGTTTTGCGAGCCGGTAATAAAATACAGTTCCGAGAAATTCGCCGGAAGTTTTTCGCGACGGATCGTTTGAGTGAATAAGCTCCGGCGATTCCGGTGGCATGCACCAATCCCCATACTGATCTCGCGGCATAATATCATCCTTCATATAATTATCGCGCAGGTAGAATAAATATTTCTTCATGGATTCATAATGCTTTCGGATAGGCTCAATATCTCCGAACTTTTCATAAAGCATATCCGCGATAATGTAATATGCGGCAGGCCATGTTATATCATCGTTAAAAACTTTCCAGTAAGTCGGCGCTACGGCAGGCACGCGTCCTTTTTCATCTTGCGCATCATCAATATCGCCAAGCCATTTAGCGTAAAGTTTGGCGTTATCAAAAATGAACGATTCACCGCCGGAACCTACAGCGCGGTCTCCAAGCCAGCCCTGGCGTTCATCGCGCTGCGGGCAATCAGTTGGAATCCCGCGGTAGTTGCCTCGAATTCCCCAATAAGCATTTTTAAAAATTTTATTAATGGTTTCATTCGAGCAATTAAATGTTCCGGTTGTTTCAAGATTATCGTAAACAACTTTTCCTTCAATTGTATTTATATCGGGCTTTCCGGGAAATCCTGTAATCTCGACATATCTGAATCCGTGATAAGTAAACCGCGGTTCCCAAAATTCTTCACCTTCGCCTTTGAGTGTGTAAGTATCTGTTACTTTAGCGGAGCGCAAATTGTCCATGTAAAGGCAGCCATCCGATTTCAGTGTTTCGGCAAATCTCAACATAACTTTGGAACCTCTTTCGCCCTTCATTTTCAACGAAACCCATCCAACCATGTTCTGTCCCATATCGTAAATATAAACGCCGGGTTGAATTTCTTTAAATGAAACAGGTTGAATTACTTCCATTATCTTTATGGGCTCATTCATTTGAGCAATGAGTTTTGGCGATGCTTCGGAAACCACCTCTGCCGTCATCCATTTTGAATCATCGAATCCAGGTTTATTCCAACCGTGCATTTCTTTTGTTGCATCGTACTCCTCGCCGTCAAATTCATTGTTTGCGGTAATCGGTCCGTCTGCTGTAAGTTTCCATGTTTCATCGGATACAATACTCTGTTTGCTGCCGTCAACATATTCAACATCCAACCGGAAAATCATTTTGGGGTAATTGTATGCTTCCAATTTAAATGGTGGAGAATGCCTCGGCTCAAAGTAACGTCCGTTGCCAAGAATTACTCCAACCGCATTTTTTTCTGCGATGTTCTTTGTTACATCAAAGGTCATGTAGAGAGATTTTTTTTGATACTCCGATAACGCAGGCGCAAGAACTTGGTCGCCGATTTTTTCTCCATTGATATACAACTCGAACAAACCTAATCCGCAGATATATGCGGTAGCCCGCCTCACTTTATTATCAGCTTCAAATTCTTTTCTCAGCATTCGCGCTGAAAGGTGTGTGTTTTCGGCATCCGGTTTGTCGTTGCCCACCGGTCTTTCCAATCCAATCCAGTTGGCTTCCCAATCGGACATATTCAAAAATCCCATACTCCATTTTGCCGATTGACTCCAATTAGATTCGTTACCATTACTATCCCATACTTTTACTTTCCAGAAGCACTGCATTCCGGATAAAAGAGTTTTTCCCTGATAAACAATATTAATACTCTGATTAGAATAAACTTTTTCCGAATCCCAAAGATCGCCTTCGTTAGCCTCTAATTTTTCAAGAGAACTTGCAACAATTATTTGATAAGCTGTTTGAATCTGATTTTGATAATCCGATTCTGAATACCAGCTTAATGCTGGAACTATGATGTCAATTCCCTGCGGATCAATTAACTTTTCACATCGTAGATAGGCTGGATGTAAATTACTACTGCTACCACCGGGCGAAAAGCCCATGAATAGAAACATTCCACAAAGAACGAATACGAAAAAATATTTGGCGCTTTTTTTCATAGTATCATCCCTATAAGTAAATTTTATTTTGAATCTTATCATAAAATACAAAGTATATTACTCACATTCCTATCAGTTCATCACTTTAACAATTTTTTTGTTCAACAGTTCATGCTTAATAACAGATGATTTTATTATTCCGGTCAATCGCTTGTGCCATTCAATATCGCGCCACATTCCTACAAATTGCGGCCCGCAGAAATTGCTGGTTGCAATTGCGATCCATTGCCCCGTAGAAGCGGCTGTAATTGTTCCGAGTTCACACAGTTCCTTTACCCAATCCCAACTTAATAACGGCCAGTCTTTATAATCAACAATTCCCCAGCATTCGGTTGTTATAAGTGGATATCCGGCTGCCGAGGCTTCGGCTGCAAGTTTTTTAATTGCTTTAACCAATAAATTTTTCCAGTAATCGGGACGGCTTTTATATAATTTTTCAGCCCGTTCGGCAATATTGATATATCCTTGAGGAGAAAATCTTCCATAATTATATTCAACAACTTTATAAAACTCTCCTTCGTTCTGTTGAACCATCCACACATGATGTTCCGCGATATCAATCGGTGGTTTCTTATCCACATAAAGTTGGTAATTCGGGTTATCAAATGAAAACAAGAGTGGTATAAACGGATAATTTTTCCTCATTGTCTGAAGTGCAGATTCCATCCACTCCATCGATTTATCAGTATGCCAGTATCCCCAAATGTTTGGCTCATTTTTGAAATAAGGCGCCCAAATATCACCCGGCCATTCGTTACAAAGATCGACGTAAAGAATCGCATCAAGTAAATTATCTTTTTCGAGCATCTCCAAAACTTTTATCCAGTTGGCTGCCATTTTCTCCGGTGAAGTTATTTTCATCCGGACATTATCAGAGTCTTCACGATACCATGACGATAATCCAACTTTGATCTTTCTCTCTTTACATTTTGAAACAAACGTATTTAAGTAAGGCTGTATCGTAACTTTATTAATAGCGGGACTGCCCCAAACTTGTTGATCCCATACCGGGAGAAGTGTCCATTCTTTAAATGGATCCTCACCGATAAGATGTGGGAATGCATCGATGCGCACAGCGTTGTAACCGCGCTCAAGCAATTCATCGAGGATTTTATCCCAATCCTCGTAACCGGCTCCAGGCCATCTTCTTTCGAGCCAGGAAAAATCCCACATAGTAATCGCAAGTGGATATACTTTTTCATTTTTGAACATGTCTGCAGCCAATTTGTTGGGAAATATTTTTTGATTAAAAGCGGATTCTATCCCCACAAGAGAAAGGATTGCCGCGCTGTTCTTTAAAAATTTTCTTCTATTTATACCAAAATTATTCTCATTCATCCTTAACTCCAGTCTCTTTGTATTGAGTTTATAAAAAGCCAAACAAATATTTACATGCCGCTAAGTTTAATTTTACCTTTATTCAATTCCGCCTGTTCTTTTAATCACATTTGTCATGAATTCCTTTGGCGATAAGTTTTTCTGTCGTTTAAAAACGGTGTTGAATTGTTTATAATTTTTATATCCGCATAATATACTTATCACTTCAAGGGATTTATCCGTAGAGATCATCAACGAAATCGCATCTTTAATTCTCAGATCATCTCGGTATTTTAATGGGGACATACCCATAATTTCCTTAAAGAGGCGCAAAAATCTCGCCTCACTTAGTTCCGATAATTCCGCAAGTTCTATCATCTCGATATCATTTCGGTAATTACGATTAAGGTAATACACCGCTATAAATAGTTGGCGTATAATCAAAGATTCACTTGTGAATTTTGTGCGATCGAAGAAATACCATCGTGCTATTTCAACGATAAATTTTGTTATATAAAGTAATGCTAATAAATCCCAGTTCTCAATTTTTGCTTTGTACAAAGAACATATATTCTCGGCATCGGCAAGCATATCTTTTCGGTTTGGAATAACGGGATTTAATCCTATACGAACCATGATGAAAGGTTCGAATAATTTGAAATCTGCTCGTCCATATGAAAGTAATTTTAATGTACTATATGGCAGAACAACCCAAATTATTTGCATGGATTGATCATTACTTAAATACCAATGTGGTATTCCCGAATCAAGAAAAAACACATCGTATTTCTTCAAATTATATTCTAATCCATTTGCCGATATTTTCCCATCCCCTGAAGTCACTATTCCAAATTCCACACCGTTATAAGCAGGTAATGAATGCGCGTTATTTTCAACTACTGGATTATTTGAATAATATGGGAAATTCAATTCAAAATAAAAATCCTCTTCGACTGTGTAATCAAAAGGTACTTTTTCTTTCCTTTGGATGGTTTTTTTATCTTGCATTGATTCTCCACAGTCTTATAAATAATTGTCTAAAACCCAGTAATAACTTCATCTTCAATCCACCAATTCCTTTTCAATTTGTTCGAGAGTTTTGCCTTTTGTTTCCGGTAGTTTTAGTTTGATGAAAATAAATCCACCTATACAAATGGCCGAATAAATCCAGAAAGTTTTTGCCGCGCCAAGTTGGGCATTTAGTAGAGGAAATGTAAATGTTAAAATGAAACAAGCAATCCATAAAGAAGCTACCGCGACAGACATTGCTGTGCCGCGAATACGATTCGGAAAAATTTCGGAAATTAAAACCCATGTAACCGGTCCAAGCGACATTGCGAATGTACCTATCGCCGCAAGCACCATAAATAGCATGGGGAAACCGGTTAGATTTATAAAATAGCCAAGCCCGACTCCGATATAAATAATCGCTAAACCGGCTGAGCCGAGCAGCATTAAATATCTTCTTCCTTTTCTATCGACTATTGCAATGGCTATCAATGTAAATACCAGGTTAACCGAACCGGTCCACGCAATGTTTGCAAGTGTGTCCGAAATATCATACCCGGCCTGGAGAAATATTTCTTCAGCGTAATTGAAGATGACATTTATTCCGCACCACTGTTGAAATACAGCGAGAACAATTCCAATTAAAAGTACCTTTTTCATTTTGGGTTCGAGAAGTTCACGTAAATCAACTTTCTTAATATCATTTACAAGTGTCTCTTCTATTTCGCCAATTGCTTTTTGGGCATATGCTTCGCCGCCGATTTTGGCAAGTATTGCCTGGGCTTTTTTATTGTTGCCATTTTTGGCAAGCCAGCGCGGACTTTCGGGCGCAAAGAACATGCTAATTAAAAAAATTAACGATGGCACAGCAGTAACGCCAAACATCCACCGCCAACCTATTTGACCGTTCCATGAAACTCTTATCATTTCCTCGGTCATACCGTCCGGCATTCTTTCGGCAATTAAATAATTTATTAATTGTGCGGCGAGAATGCCTACTACAATTGTAAGCTGGTTAATGGAAACAAGTTTACCGCGCATATGGGCGGGGGCTATTTCTGCAATGTACATCGGAGAAAGTCCCGATGCTAATCCGATGGCTACTCCACCGAAAATACGCCATATAACAAAAACAAGAAACTCCTGTGAAAATCCAATTCCTATCGATGTAACCGTAAATAAGAAAGCGGAAAAGATTAATAAACGCTTTCTCCCGAATTTATCGCTTAACCATCCGGCAAATAAAGCTCCGAACAAACAACCTATTAAGGCGCAGCTATTTGCCCATCCTTTCATTGCAGCATCTGTTAATTCAAAGAATCTTTCGAAGAAAGGTTTCGCGCCGCCAATTACAACAAAATCATACCCGAAAAGCAAACCACCCATTGCGGCAGTTATGGCAATCACCCATATATATAACTGACGAAAATGTGCAGTCTGGTCCAAAGAAGCATCTTTATGAACAAAAGTAATCATACCATCCCTATTTTTTTATTTTGAAGGTTGCGATAAATACAATTTTGCTGGTCGCAGAGATTACACGTGTACTGATTAAATTTAACATCTTTCCCGATGCCGATAATACCGCTTACGGATTTTATGGGCTTCATTAAGCATGTATCTGTCAATTCAATACCACAGAACTTTGGCGGCAGAATCCCAAATAATTTTTGCTGTTCGCTAACATTCCAATTGCAATAACCCGGGCTATACCGGTTCGTGATTTTGTACCCGGCGGCAAGCATTTCATTCTTCAATTCCGTTTGAACTAAATCTGTAGCCGCTTCCACCACAATTGAGCCGAAAATATCATAAACGTACCCGCGCAGTAAATCGCCTTCAGACATATACTGTTTTGAATATGTAGATATTCTATGCCCGGCGGTACAAACAAATAATGCCGCGCGCATGGATTTTTTTAATTGATTGAATACAATCTTCTTTACATCAAATGATACATCATTAATTTGCAGAGCATAATTTTCTTTATCAAAATTAATAGCGTCAAGGACCACATAACCACCTTCAATCTCACAAATCTCACTTCCTTTCGACAATACTTCACGAATATCGTCAGCAATTTGTGCGGACGCTTCGTCTGATGAATAACCCATTGCACTGGAAAGCGTGCCGAAATCGATAGTCAAATCGCTATAGTTATATTTAAATGTTTTTACATGCACTCTCATCTCTTAACTAATTCATGAACCATCGCTTCATTTTTTTAATTCAACATTTCCCATCTTCTATTCATCATTCTACATTCTTCATTCTTCATTCTACATTAAATCATTATAAACTTTCACTGCTTCGAAGAAAGCCTTCACGTTTTCCAATGGAACGCCGGGTGGTGTATCACACCCGGTGGATATTATAAAATTTTTATAACCTGATGTTTGCTTTAATAAATTCATCGTTTCGTTAAAAACTTGTTCAGGCGACATCATCTTTAAAACGCCAACCGGATCGAGATTGCCGAGTATTAAAATATCGTCCGGCGATTCATCGAGCGTTTTCAAAATATCAATTTTATTACCAAGGTGTAAAGCTTTAGCGCCCGTTGAAAGCATCGATTGAGTTACATGACCTGTGTTTCCGCAGTTGTGCAAAATGAATACGAAATTTTCGTCCTGAACCTGTGCAACAATATCTTTTATGAAAGAGGATGAAAACTCATCGCACATATCGGCGGAAAGCAAACCCGCCGCGGGTTCCGCCATTATAATTCCATTTACCCCAATACTCTTAAATTCTTTGATGTAGCCGAGAATAAAGACGGAACATTTTTGTATTAGTAATTTCATAGAATCGGGTTCTGTAAAAAACGAAGTCATCATTTCCGTCATACCGTATAATCGACCGGCAAGAGAAACGGGGCCGATACAACCGGCAAACACCGGAGTATCTTGTAAGTTGTTAACTGCGAGACGGGCAGCTTGCAAATATCCCGGCAATCTACCGCAATTAAGTGATGGAATTTGGAGCGCATTAATCGATGATTCATCGAATACAATCTGCCCGTCGACATTGGGCACTTCATCGTCAGAAAAACTAATTTTACTTCCGAAGGCTTCCGCTTCAACCGTCAGGTCCATCATTATATTCATTACTGATACATTCGGATGAAAATTATCAATCAGCGTCTTCATCGCAATAAAATGTTTCTCCCCGTCTGTAACTGCGTCTATCACTTTTATACCCGAAAGTTCGATCCCCGGATGGGTCATCAGCGGAATTGCCAATCTCTGCCTGGATTGATAAATAGAATCAATCCATCTATTCATGTTGATTTTCAATTTTTAACCTTATTAAAAATATTGCTTACAAAAACTAATAATTTATATGCGGTCCAACTTGAAGAAAATTTGACAGTATCAACAAACCACTTCCCTGGACTGATTGGCAATAATATGGAAACTGACGGAAAAAGATTTTTTGTGGTCAGTTCAAAATTCGAATTGAATTTCATTAAAATCGAAGCAGCAACAATCCAAACTAAGCCGCGATATTTTTAAGAAATTCTGCCGCGCCATGCGGATCGGGAGAATAGAAATCAGCCCCGATTTTTTTACAAAAATCATGTGTAAGAGGAGCGCCGCCAACCATCACTATTTTCTCAGGATATTTTTCTTTTATCGACTTAACTATATTTTGCATATTAGCCATGGTTGTTGTAAGCAGAGCCGACATTCCAACTACACAGCCCGGATACTTTTCAACTGCTTCCAAAAACTTTTCCGCCTTTACATCAACGCCAAGGTCAATTACTTCCCACCCGGCTCCTTCAATTGTCATTGCAACAATATTTTTCCCGATGTCATGCAAATCGCCCGCCACAGTTCCAACAACAAAAACACCTTTGCGTTTTATTTCTCCGGATGTAAAAAATGGCTTTAAGTGTTTCATTGCCGCCGTCATTGCTTTCGCGGAGATTAACATTTCGGGGACAAAAGCCTTGCCGAGAGAAAATTTTTCACCGATTCGGGACATGCCTGGAATAAGAGCTTCATTTAAAATTGATTCGGGATTAATTCCCGCTTCAAGAGCCTGAAGACAAAGTTCATCCGCGCCGTCCTGTCCTTTTAGTGCGGGAGGGAAAGGAGCAGCTTTGCTGATTTTACCAGCTTCAACACAGTACGATAATCTTTCTAAAATGTCAGTCAATTTAATATCCAATATTTATTAATAATTTCTATATTTATTTAATGTCTCAACCATTGCCATTAAATTCTCTATCGGGATAAGGGCTTGAATATTATGGATTGAGTTAAAAACAAAACCGCCGCCCGGTCCGAATGTTTCAATACGTGATTTCACTTCCTCACGGACTTCATCAGGAGTTCCAAAAGGTAAAGTTTTTTGCGTATCAATGCCGCCGCCCCAAAATGAAATTTTATCTCCGAATTCTTTTTTCAATCGCGACGGGTTCATCTCTGCAGCCGAGCATTGAACCGGATTAAGAATATCAAATCCGCTATCGATAAAATCCGGGATAAGTTGATAAACTGATCCGCATGAGTGAATAAAAGATTTCCATCCGGTGTTTTTATGAATCCAATTATTCACTTCTTTATGAAACGGCTGATACAGATCGCGGTAAGCCTCGGGCGCAATAAAAGGGCCGCATTGAGTTCCAAAGTCGGTGCCGGTAATAAATACCGCGCTTACTTTATCTCCAACAACAGAATAGATCTTTTCGAGATTTTTTATCCCTATTTCGCACTGCTTTTCGAAAACTGCATAAACAAAATCTCTGCGCATCAATGTGCTCATATACCATTCCTGAACATCGCGGATACCTGTTGGATATTTCTCCCATGGCACGGGTACAAGTGCGATATCGCCGAATGCAGTTCCGCCGAATGAAGCAATAATTGCTTTGTCGGTTTGGGTATATAATCGATCCGCTTCGACTTTGAAATACTCAAGTTCTTCGTCTGTTATGGGACCGAATTCCTGAAGATTGTCCTCTATTTTTAATGTTGAATCATCAATCGGGTCTTGCCGGATAATTGCGTCAAAATAAAATCCGCCGTTCGGCATTCTTCCACTTGGAGGAGCCGATCTATCGCCTTCCGGATACATAAGCAAATCGCCGTTCTCATCCGGTTCGGTATTAAAATCTTCGGCAACAAGCACCGGTGTTCCGTCAAAATGAGTCCACTCTTTCCAATTTTTATTTTCGAAACCGAACATATTTGTTTTACCGAACAATCCAATTGTGTCAATCCCGATTGCCTTCATTAAATCAGGCGCAATTTCTCCCAGCATCTGGTATGGTTCAATTATTTTCACCGGGGTTCCTGGTGTATCAAGTCCCAGAGCTTGCCGCAATTTATAGACCGTGCTTACCTGCATTCCGGTTACATGAGAACTTCCAATATCAAAAGGAACTTTATCCGGTTCTTTATGATTAAGCGACGTTGCAACTCTTTCACGAGAAGTCATTTTCTACCTGTTGTTCCTGAGTGAGTGAATAATTGATTGAATTAATTAAATGAAGCACTTCAAAAAAATGGAATAATTCATTTAAATGACTTTTTAAGTTGCTTGCACATCTACCGGCTAATTCAAAACAAAAAAAACATTTAGAAAAATATATTTAATGAAGCCTAATAAAGGAATGGACTATCAAATGAATGTTTTGTACAATTTTTAACAGACAGTGACTATTATAATGGATCAAGTAAATTTAAAATGTTATACCACTCTACAAGAAATTTTCAAGAGAATCCGATAATATTATTTTTTCGTTGTAATAAATATTCCGTTTATAGAAACAAAATGAAGTTTTTCAGTTGCCTGATGGATTATTTTATAAAATTGATTTGTATCTTTACTAAGTTAATAGAGATCATCATGACACAGAAAATAAGAGATGGTTTTGGCGGACAAAAAATGATTAGAATGCCTGCCGAGATTTGCAATATGAATTTGCAACAGCACCCGTTTAATAATCTTTTCATCACCGATATTGGTTATTTCCCAAAAGCTGCCTTTCACTACGTTAAACGCGATGAAGGGTGCCCGCAGTACATTTTAATTTATTGTGTGAGCGGCGAAGGTTGGTTTATTACAAGCAGCGGGCATGGGGTTGTAAAACCGAATCAGTATGTAATTATCCCGGCTAATATGAAACACAGATACGGGGCAAATCCGGAAAATCCATGGTCGATTTATTGGGTTCATTTTTGTGGATTGGAGGCCGCATCTTTTCTTTACACATTGAATTTGGAAAAGGCTCCCCGCTCGGTTGATGTTTTCTATACCGAGGAAAGAATTAAAATTTTTAATGAAATGTATGATAGTCTTGAGCTTGGATACAGTAAAGAGAATATTGGGTTTTCGAATATGTGTCTGTGGTATTTTATGGCTACTTTAATTTATGGCGAACATTATAAAAAAACTTTGCAGAGTAAAGAACTGGATGTCGTGGATTCGGTTATTCAGTATATGAAACTGAATCTAAAAAAAACGATTACCCTTGAGGAACTCGCTGAAAATTCAAACACCTCGGTTTCCAATTTTTCAAAGCTATTCAAAAAGAAAACCGGCTACGCGCCAATTGATTATTTCATCAGACTAAAAATCCAGAGTGCATGTCAATATCTCAATTTAACCGATTATCGGGTAAAAGAAGTCTGCAGCTTTTTGGGTTTTAAGGATCAATATTATTTTTCACGCATATTCACTAAGATAATGGGGCAATCACCAACTCAATACAAACTGAATCAAAAGGGATAAAGCAAATAATAAGATATAATGATATCCCGATATTGCCATTTATCTTTTAAATAAAGACATCATCCATCACTTAAAACAAAAAGTCTATTCTCTCTTTTTTAGTATTTAGATAATTTTAAAATTAACTAAGAGATTTAACCGGAGTTGCTGTGAAAAAATTTTTGTTTTATTCCATTTTGATATTAAATCTAATTTCTATTTTAAGTTTTGCCCAGTCTAAAATAGACTTGCATGGTAAATGGCAATTCGCCATCGATTCACTTGACAAAGGAATAGAAGAAAAATGGTTCGTGCAATCATATAGCGAAACTTTGAATCTTCCCGGCTCACTCACCGAAAACGGTATTGGCAACAAAGTTAATTTGTCAACAAACTGGACCGGTGATATAATTGATTCCACATTTTTTTATTCTGCCGAGTATGAAAAGTATCGCCGACCGGAAAATTTTAAAGTGCCGTTCTGGTTACAGCCCGATGTGTATTACTGCGGCGTAGCATGGTATCAACGTGAAATTATTGTTCCTTCGGACTGGCATGATAAATTAATAGTACTTTTTTTTGAACGCTGCCATTGGCAGTCAACATTGTGGATAGATGGAAATTTAATTGGTAATCAAAATGCATTGGGAGCTCCGCATAAATATGACATCGGGAATTTGACTCCGGGTAAACACGCAATTACGGTCCGCATCGATAACAGAATCAATGATATTAATCCTGGCAAAAACTCGCACAGTATTTCAGATCATACGCAAACGAACTGGAATGGTATTGTCGGCGAGATGTGCCTGATAGCAAAAGATAGAATTCATTTCGGCAATGTTAGAATTTTTACGGATATAAAAAGCAAGAAGCTGAATGTTGAAGCATCCATTTCAAATCTTACTACCGCAAATCAAAAAATCGAATTAACGCTGCAGGCGTATCGCGAAGAAATATCGCCGTGCGATCAACGCATTAATGAATTTAAAAAAGAGGTTGACCTAACTATCGGCGAAAACACATTAGACATTGAATACGACATGGGTGAAAATGCGCTTTTGTGGAATGAGTTTTCTCCAAATTTATATACCTTATCACTTAAACTTTCATCCGAAAATTTTGAAGACATTAAAAAAGAAACTTTTGGTCTGCGTGAATTATCAGTCGATAAAACTCAATTCAGAATTAATGGGCAGTTGACATTTTTACGAGGTACGCTTGAGTGTGCAATTTTTCCCAAAACCGGATATCCCCCCGTTGATTTAACTGAGTGGAAAAGAATATTCACTCAATGTAAAAATTTCGGGTTGAACCATGTTCGCTTTCACTCCTGGTGCCCGCCGGAAGCGGCTTTTGTGGCAGCCGATCAAGCAGGAATTTATCTTCAGGTTGAATGCTCTTCGTGGGCTAACCAGGGCTCTTCACTTGGCGACGGGCAACCAATCGATAAATACATTTACGATGAAAGCGAACGAATAGTAAATGAATTCGGCAATCATCCTTCGTTTTGTTTTATGTTATATGGCAACGAACCTGCCGGCAGTAATCAGCAAAAATATCTCGGCGAGTATGTTAATTACTGGAAAGAAAAAGACAAACGCCGGCTTTATTCAAGCGGCGCCGGCTGGCCGATGATTTCCGAAAACGATTTTTACAGCAGTTATGAACCGCGAATACAGCTATGGGGACAGGGATTGAACAGCATAATTAATAGCCAATCTCCTTGTTCAAATTATGATTGGGAAAATATTATTAATGCTAAAGACAAACCGATTATCAGTCATGAAATCGGGCAGTGGTGTGTGTATCCGAACTTCGATGAAATTAAAAAGTATGATGGCGTTTTACATGCGCGTAATTTCGAAATATTTAAGGATATCATTACAAACAACGGAATGATGGAACTTGCAGATGATTTTCTTTTTGCGTCCGGAAAACTTCAGACGCTCTGCTATAAGGCCGAGATAGAAGCCGCTTTGCGAACTAAAGGGATGGGCGGATTTCAACTGCTTGACTTACACGATTTCCCGGGACAGGGAACAGCGCTTGTCGGTGTCCTCGATCCTTTCTGGGATGAGAAGGGATATGTTTCTTCAACCGAGTACAGTCAATTTTGTAATAGTACCGTCCCGCTCGCGAATTTTTCAAAATTTATTTTTACGTCGGCAGAAGATTTAACATGTTCGCTTGAGATTGCTCACTTTGGTACTGAACCGTTTAGCGCTGCTACACCGCAATGGCGCATTATTGATTGTAAAGGAATCCAAATAGCAGAAGGGAAACTTACGACTGTAAATATCCCCATTGGCAATGGAATTCAACTTGGGGGTATTCGATTCCCGTTAGTTAATCTAAAATCTCCTGCAATGTATTCATTAGAGGTAAGTGTAAACCAATTTACAAACAAATGGGATTTCTGGGTTTACCCGGCTAATAACGAATTGTCTATCAACAATACCGAAATAAGAATTGTCCGTGAATTGGATGATCAGGCTATCAACTTTATCAACAACGGCGGAAAGGTAATAATCTCGCCGGTAAAAGGAAGCATCAAACCGGAGAAGGGCGGTAATATTGCCGTCGGTTTCTCAAGTATTTTTTGGAATACCGCGTGGACTTCAAAGCAACCACCGCATACCCTTGGAATATTGTGTAATCCCGAACATCCTTTATTAAAAGAATTTCCAACACAATCATTTAGTAATTATCAGTGGTGGGATGCAATGAGTCATTCAAGCGCCATTTTGTTAAATGAACTTGGAGACAATATTCAACCGGTTGTTAGAATAATTGATGATTGGTTTACTGCACGGCCGCTTGGACTTATTATTGAAGCAAAAGTCGGGAAAGGGAAAATAATTCTAACATCGATTGATTTATTGACTGATATTGAAAAAAGGCCTGAGGCCAAACAGTTAACAAAAAGTATTATTGATTATATGAAAAGCGAATCCTTTGCGCCAACCCAGGAGATTTCTATTAAAAAAATAATTGAGTTAATAAATACAAATAATTGAAATATTGTATTCAACAAATTCGGATGGAAGTAGAAAGATGGAAAAATTTGCAATGGGAATTGATGTCGGCGGTACGCATGTAACCGCCGGAATAATTAATTTAATCGAACAAAAGCTAATTGATTCTTCAATAGTGCGAATCAAAATAAATGCTGCCGGGAGTTTGAAATCGATTATTGATGATTGGGTTTCGTTGATTCGCCACTGCCATTCAAAAATAGATTTTAAGCCGATTGAAGGAATAGGATTTGCAATGCCCGGACCTTTCGATTATGTGCACGGTTTTTCAGCTATCTACGGTTTGGGTAAATACGAAGCGCTGTTCGGATTGAATGTTCGTTATGCACTTGCTCTGCGTTTAAAAGATATTACTACTCCAAATAAAATCCGTTTTATGAATGATGCTCATTGTTTCCTTGCCGGGGAAACATGGAATGCAAATTCAACTGAGAATATTATTGGATTAACGCTAGGTACAGGCTTTGGTTCAGCCTTCTGTAAAGGGGACCAAATTATTTTCGAAGGAGATGATGTACCGCCGGGTGGATTTTTCTACAATCAACCGTTCCGTGATAAGACTGCGGAGGAATGGTTCAATACGAAATGGTTTCTCAATCGCTACACAGAGCTAAGTGGGACACAGATTAGCAATGTGAAAGAACTCGCGGACTTTGCCGCTCATAATAACTTAGCAATGAAAGTGTTTAACGAATTTGCGGTTAACCTCGCCGAATTCCTTGATGGACACATAAAAAAATTCAATGCTCAAAAACTTATTATCGGCGGAAGTATATCTAAGTCGTCTTTTTTATTCAAAGATACGCTTGAAACCGAATTGAGAAAGCGCAATATCGAAATCGAAATTCTGATTTCAAATCTGGGCGAGGATGCCGCACTTTACGGAGCCGCACGCCTAATTGACGATATTTTTTTTTCGAACCAGCCTCTTTATAAAAATTGGCATCAATCCTCTACCGCGTTAGAAGAAGATCAAGAGAACGGAAAACTGCAATCCACAGTATGGCGAACTACGAAACAATTTTTAGCGCCTGTTAAATCCAATCCTTCTGAAGAGGGCAAGTATGATGTTTATCCCGCGTTTCCGGTTGGCGACGGAAAAATAAACGAGGGAATCGAAGCTCTTGTTGACGAATTGCAAAATCACGATATGATTATTATCGATGGATATGTCGGTGTGTTTTGGCATACACTGGCCGATCAACTTTATAATGAGTTTTCGAAGAGGAACATTTCTGTTTGTATTTATGATATAAAAAGCGCAATGAAAGATGAGGATTCAATTGAATCGATGATAAAACCTTACATGGGAAATGGAGATTCAATCTTTGGGAAAAGAGCAGAGGTACAGTTGATTGACTTTTTTGACAATGAAAAATTATCAAAAATAATTCCCGACCCGGATGCGCAAATAAATATACTAATTGGCTGCGGCGCAGAATTAGCCGGGTGGGAAGGCACTCAAGTATATGGCGACTTGCCCAAGAACGAACTACAATTTAGAATGAGAGCGGGTAGTATTACAAATCTTGGCGCTTCAGTTGCATTCGAGCCCCAATCAATGTATAAGCGTTTTTATTTTGTGGATTGGATTGTACTGAATGAACATAAAAGAAATTTGATGCAAAAGTTAAACGTAATAATTGATGCACAGCGCCCGGATAGGTTATTATTTACCGATGCAGATACGATAAGAGAAGGTTTGAAAAAAATGAGCGAAAACTTTTTCCGCGTTCGCCCATGGTTTGAGCCGGGGCCGTGGGGTGGCTCGTGGATAAAAGATCAAATCAAAGGACTTGCCCAGGACGTTCCAAATTATGCATGGTCGTTCGAACTTATTGTTCCCGAAAACGGAATAATGTTTGAGAGCGACGGCAAGCTGCTCGAAATCTCTTTCGACTTTTTGATGTTCCAGGAATTCAATGCTGTACTTGGGCTTGCGGCAGATAGGTTTGGAGTTGAATTCCCTATCCGTTTTGATTTCTTGGATACCTTTGACGGTGGGAATTTATCTATTCAATGTCATCCGCGACCCGGATATATCAAAAAAGAGTTCGGAGAGAATTTTACCCAGGATGAATCGTATTATATTCTTGATACGAAAAATGATGCGAAAGTTTACCTTGGATTTCAAGACAGTATTAATCCGGAACAATTTAGAAAAGAGCTAGAACAAAGTTATCAAAACGCAACCGCCATGGATATTGAGAAACATGTTCAAACTCATATTGTAAAGAAACACGACCTGCTTTTAATTCCTAACGGAACGATTCACGGATCCGGTATTAATAATCTTGTGCTCGAAATTTCAAGCACGCCGTATATCTTTACTTTTAAAATGTATGATTGGCTGCGGATGGATCTTGACGGAATGCCGAGACCGATAAATATCGATCATGCCTTTAATAATCTTTACTTCGAACGAAAGGGAGAACTTGTAAAAGAGGAATTGCTTGCTAAACCAGTAATCGTCGAACAAGGAGAGGATTGGAAGATTGTTCATCTCAAAACTCATAAGGCGCAGTTTTATGATGTTGAGCGGCTTGAATTTTTAACTTCGGTTTCTGTTAAAACCAATAATCGATGCCATGTTTGTATGTTAGTCGAAGGTGAATCGGTAATACTTGAAACAAAGCGCGGAATGCGTCAGAGATTCAATTATGCCGAAACTTTCGTTATCCCTGCTGCGGCTGAAAGTTATCGTTTGATAAATGAAGGTAGAAAGGAAATAAAAATAATTAAAGCATTCGTAAAATGAGGACTAATATGAGCAATGCAATTAACAAAGATCAAGAAAACCGCGCTTATCTTCTTATGCTGGCAATCGTTGCCGCATTAGGAGGATTTTTGTTCGGCTTTGATACAGCGGTTATCTCCGGTACGGTAGGATTTGTAAAAGATAAATTTCAACTTGACGCATTAGCCGAGGGATGGTTTGTTGGAATTGCTCTCATCGGCTGCATACTGGGAGTAATAATAGCAGGATTTTTAAGTGACGCGTTCGGCAGAAAACCTGTGCTATTACTTTCGGCGGTCTTATTTTCTGTCTCTGCTGTTGGTTGTGCGCTAAGCAATTCATATATGGCGCTTGTAATTTACAGGTTAGTTGGCGGACTTGGCATCGGTGTCGCATCAATTATTTCCCCCCTGTACATTTCAGAAATTTCGATTGCGCGAATACGCGGTACAATGGTTACTCTGTACCAACTTGCAATCACTATCGGAATATTAGCTGCGTATATTTCGAATTATGCTATACTAACTTATTCGAGCGGATCAGATTATTCAAATGGATCAATATGGCATTGGATAATGGTTAATGAAATATGGCGCGGTATGTTCGGCGCGGGAGTTATACCGGCAATATTATTTTTTATCTTTCTGCTTTTTGTACCGGAGTCGCCCCGTTACTTAATTTCAAAAGGAAAAGAAAAGAAGGCTCATGCAATAGTAGCCCGTATCAGCGGCGAGACAAATGCACAGGCCGAGATCAAAGAAATTTTACAAAGCTTTGAGACCAAATCCGGTTCGTTTAAAGACCTATTCAGTCCGGGCATTTTTAAAGCTCTTCTAATCGGAATTTCGTTGGCAATGTTTTCACAGTTCAGCGGTATCAATGCTATTATTTATTACGGAATAAAAATTCTTCAGGAAGCAGGCCTGGGTTCGGGCGATGCCTTTTGGGGTCAGATTACTATCGGGATTGTGAATACACTTTTTACTTTTGTAGCAATTTTTACTATCGACAAATTCGGGCGTAAACCGCTGCTTATTTGGGGTGTTAGCGGAGCCGTGCTGGGATTAATCGGTATTGGAATTTTATTCGCTTTTAATATTACATCGAGCGCGCTTCTTCTTGGATTCATATTATTTTACATTGCCTGTTTCGCATTTTCATTCGGGCCGGTAGTCTGGGTGATACTATCCGAAATTTATCCGACAAGAATCAGAGGCAGAGCCATGGCAGTCGCTACTTTATCACTATGGTTCAGCGTATGGCTTGTGGGTCAGTTCACTCCATGGCTGCTCGAATCGATAAAAGCGGAAGGAACTTTTTGGCTATTTGCTGTAACTTGCGTTCCGGCTATTTTTGTTACATTGAAATTTGTGCCCGAAACAAAAAATAAACATCTTGAAGAAATTGAAAAAGTTTTCTTAAAGAAATAAAAGAAGTAATCGCAAAAAGTATCTTAGAAAAATCTCTACAAAATATATTTGCCTAAGGCGTTCAAAAAGAATAAATATTTGGAAGGATAAAATTATGAAACATAGAATAGTACGCGTTATTTTGTTTTTACTCGTATTCGGTAATTTCGTACTCATGAATGCACAAACAGAATTTCCCTATCACAGTGATTTCCTTTCGGGATTCGAAAAAGGAATAAGCGGTGAAACGCTAGATTATTATGCGATCGGTTCGCAATCAATCGATGCTCTATTGGTTCGTTCTATGGATGCAATGGATTTTATTCAGTGGGAGACTCAACCGGTACCAGCGGAAAGTAAAGAAACGATTTTAGTATTTGCAACAATGGCAAGTTTACAAGTTACATCCGACTCACATCGCTTTGATGTTTACTTGAACGGTACCAAATATTTTTCTTTCAGTAATCCAACTGAAAAATCTTTAAACACTATTACCATTAGCGGATTAAACAACACGAAGATGGAATTTACAAATCTCGAGTACGACAGGTTTGAGGATCTAACCGGTTTTCTATACTTCCATCTCCCATCAAAAGAATTTGCAACCGGAAAACCGATTAGAATTAAAATTGTCGGGGAATCCGCGCAAAGCCGTTCATGGTTTATGGTGTTCAAACATGATTGCCGTTCAAACATTTCTCTGGCGAGTGAAAATGTAATTCTAAATACTACCGGGACTCCAAAGCAATCAATGCGTGTTAAGGTTTTTCATTTTACATCACCGGGCAAAGCCGCTGTAAAGATTGGCGACACAGAAACCGAGTTCGATTTAAAATTCGGATTCAACCATTTTAATGCTGCATTAGAAAAAATCGAAGTCGAGAAAGAACTGCCAATAGAAGTTAAAGTTAACGGAGAGGTTATTGGTAGAACAACAAATGTTTTTAAACCGGTAAAACCAATTACAATTTATTTAGTGCCTCATTCACATGTCGACATCGGTTACACTCATGTGCAAGACGAAGTAAAAAAGGTCCAGTGGAAAAATATTGAGGATGCTATTGATATCTCAGAACAAACTGCACATTACCCCGAAGGTTCTCAATTCAAATGGAATACAGAGGTTCTGTGGGCTTTGGATTCATATCTTGATTCGGTCGATCCTCAAAAACGTAATCGCTTAATAACCTCGATACAGAAAGGCAGAATCGGCATTGATGGTTTGTACGCGAATATACTCACGGGTCTATGCAGTCCCGAGGAATGGATTCGCATGGCTGAAATAATTCAAAAAATCAATGACGCATGCAGTATAAAAATTGAATCGGCAATGATTTCAGATATTCCCGGCTGGTCGTGGAGTATTGTTCCAATGCTTGCAAATTCGGGTATAAAATATTTATCATGCGGCATCAATCCGGGCGATAGAATTGGCAGTATCCGCACCGAATTGGGCGATAAACCTTTTTATTGGATCTCGCCTTCCGGGAAAGAAAAAATCCTAACATGGGTTCATGAGCAGGGTTATGCCGCATTTCACTATGTAGGCAAAGCCGGTACCGTTGCAGGAATTTCGATAATAGAACCAACGATTGCAAACTACACAAATAAATTGAGTGATGATAAATTTCCTTACGACATGACAGTCCTTCGATACACAATTGGCGGTGATAACGGCACACCGGATAAATATCTCGCGGATAATGTTAAGCAATGGAACGAAAAGTACCTTAGTCCGAAGTTGATCATCTCAACCAATGTGGAATTTTTCCGAGATTTCGAAAAAAACTACGGCAGCCAGCTCCCGGAACTAAAGGGTGATCTTACACCTTATTGGGAAGACGGCGCTGCGTCTTCACCGTTTGAAACTGCTATAAACAGACAAAGCGCAGATAAATTAACACGGGCTGCGTATCTGCTTTCGCAGTATTATCCATCATCATATCCGACAGAATTATTCAAAAATGCATGGCGTAATGTGTTGCTATATGATGAACACACTTGGGGTTCATGGAACAGCATAAGCGAGCCGGAAAGTGATTTCACTAAACAGCAGTGGAAAATAAAACAAACATTTGCTCTCGATGGTGCGCGGCAGGCGGAAGATATTTCCGAATTAGCTCTAAATACTTTATCTGCGCAAACTTTCGAAACTGATGAGGGTAAATTAAAATCCGGGCATGTTAACTCGATGGAAGTGATAAACGCATTACCGATTGAAGTAACCGATCTTGTTAATGTTCCGGAAATATTATCAGCTCAACTAAAGGAAGGATTCGGGATTGTAAATGTGGATGGGGAAACAACTCTGCATCAAGAATTATCCGACGGCTCAATTGTCTTTCTCGCATCCAAAGTACCTGCGCTCGGCAGTAAACGGTACTTTATCGAAGAAGTGAAAATACAACCACGGGTTAAACCTGTTTCCATTAACAGTACTATTCTCGAAAATGAATTTATGAAACTTGAGCTTGACGCGAAGAAAGGCGCTATCAATAAAATGATGTTGACGGGTTCCGATAAAAATTTAGTTGATGTTACGAACAAATGGAGTTTAGGAGAATATTTGTACGTAAACGGACGTAAGCCCGATAATCCACTTTCGACTGAAAATGTTACAGTTAATATAAAAGAAACCGGTCCGCTCGTATCATCATGGCACATTAAATCCAATGCCCCCGGCTGCGATTCGTACGAACAAGAAATAAAACTTGTCGCAGGTTTAAACCGGGTTGAATTCGATTATACCTTTGACAAACAAAAAATTTACACGCCGGAAGCAATTCGCATTGCTTTCCCGTTCAACGTGCCCGGTGGGAATATTATCATTGAAAATGCATTCGGATATTATCGGCCGGAAGCAGAGCAAATAAAAGGCTCTTGCAAAAATTTCTTTACTATGAATAATTACGTTGATATTTCAAATCATGAGTTTGGAATTTCATTGTTATCGCCGGATACGCCAATAGTTGAAATTGGAGATTTAACCAACGATGCAAAAGTTATCGGCTGGCTGGATAGATGCGCCGAAGGCAATCCAATTTACTCATTCTTGATGAATAATTATTGGCATACAAATTATCGCGCTACTATGGAAGGAAAATCAAGTTACCGTTATTTCTTTTATCCACATAAGGAATTTAACTCTTCCGAATCAACAGCCCGGGGCATTTTGGCAGAGCAGCCGTTAACGGTAATCCCGGTAAATAATGAATCACCGAATATTAATCCATTATTACAATATGAAAACGAGAATGTCTTCATAGTGTCGATGCAGCCGATTGAAAAAGGCAAATCGGTTTGGATTGCTCTTTATAATGCTTCGAATAAACAAACAGAAGTGGAACTGAAATTTTCGACCAATCCGGATGCAATATTTGCATCCGATATGTTAAAGAACACACTCGGCAATGCTGATTCGTCATTTTCAATTCCCGGTAAAGGATTAAAATTTCTATTTGTAGAATGGTAATTTTTTATATTTTCAAAACTTTAGATCGATATGATAATAGCTATAGCGTTAATTAGAAATATAGTTGGTGCTTATATAAAATATTTTGCTTTCGCTATTTTATTTGTAACGAATTTGTTTTCTCAAACATCATACAACGATATCTCTATTTACGATGTCACATGGGATACCCCAAGCAAAGACTTCACCGGTTCGATGCCGACGGGCAATGGTGATATCGGGCTGAATGTATGGGTTGAAGAAAGCGGAGACGTAGTTTTCCTAATAGGAAAGACGGATACATACGATGAGAATTCTACTTTACTAAAATTAGGAAGAATTCGAATCCGGTTTACTCCTAATCCGTTTTCCGGCGATGCCTATTTCAGTCAAACGCTCGATCTCAATAAAAGTGAAATAATTATCAAGGAAGGTAATTGGTTGGGTATCCGGATTTGGGTGGACGCAAATCATCCGGTTATTAATGTTGAAACCACTGGCAAACAAAAGTATCAACAAGAAATAATTCTTGAGACCTGGCGGGATTCCGTAAAACAAATGCAAAACACGCAGGTGAGCGACTTATTCAAAAATTTATACGCACCCGATCTTTACCCGACCTATACTTACCCTGATGTTTTTGAGAAAACAGAATCAACTTTGATGTGGTATCACCAAAATCAAAAACCGGATAACGATGGATATGAAATTAATCTAAAACTGCAGGGGATGGAAGACGCAATTGAAAATCATTTGCATCCGTTGCAAAACCGAATTTTCGGCGCGGCGATGGAAGGTGAAAATCTAAAACCGGTTGACGGGAAAAAACTTGTCTCGGCAAAGAACGGCAATAAATTTTCCTTTTCGATTTACGCGCTAACTTTGCACCCATCCACAATTGACGAATGGAAAGGCAGGCTGAATGAAATAATAAATTCACATAAAAAAATTGATAAAGAAAAAGCAAGCATAGAACATAGCAGATGGTGGAACGATTTCTGGAATCGAAGCAAATTACAAATAACCGGCACTGATAAAGAGTCGGATAGTACTGCATTCATGGTATCGCGCGCTTATAATCTTTGCCGTTATATGAACGCATGCGGCGGTAGAGGATCGCTGCCGATAAAATTCAACGGCTCCATTTTTAGTTACGGCGAAAAAGATAACCCCGATTACCGCCGGTGGGGCGGTCCCGGTTTCTGGTTTCAAAATCAACGGCTCATTTATTATCCAATGTTTGCGCAGGGTGATTTCGATTTGATGCAGGCATGGTTCAATATGTACCGCGATATTTTGCCGCTTCAAAAAGAGAGGACAAAAAAATTTTTCAATCACGATGGCGCTTTCTTTCCTGAAACTATTACTTTCTGGGGCGCCGAAGTGAGTGGACATTATGGCTGGACTCCTTTTGCAGAACGTAACTGTCCCCTGGCGGAATGTACATACTTAACTTTCTACTGGCAGAGTAGTATCGAGCAGATGCTTATGATGTATGATTATTTTGAATACACGCAGGATACTTCAGTCACCAAAAACATTTTGATTCCGCACGCGGAGGAAATAATAAAATTTTACAACCTCCATTATCAATTGGACAATCAAAAGAGAATTCATTTTGGACCCGCGCAATCTCTCGAGACATATCACGTTGCTGTAAATCCTTTACCGGAAATAGCAGGATTAAATTACACATTGAACAAACTAATGTTGATGCCTCAATCGTTATCAACCGAAAACCTAAGACGCGGATGTGCATATATTTTGAAACATCTCCCTGACGTCCCTATTCAAGAAAAGAATGGAGAGAAATTTCTTGTGCCTGCACAAATTTGGGATATGAAAATGAACATAGAAAATCCCGAACTTTATGCTGTGTTTCCCTACCGAATTTACGGGATCGGCAAACCTGATATTGAAACTGCGAAGAATACATTTTTTAAAAGAATCCATAAAGAAGATGTCTGCTGGTATCAAAATGCTGTTGACGCGGCGCTGCTTGGTTTGATTGATACCGCAAAGAATTTTGTAATCAACAGAACAACGCCAAAGAATTATTCCGACAGCCGCTTTCCGGTAATGTGGAATGCGTTCAACGATTGGATACCCGATGTTGATCATGGCGGTAATTTACAACTTGCGCTTAACTACATGCTTCTTCAGTGCGAAGGAAAGGAAATCCGCTTGCTGCCCTGCTGGCCGGATAATTGGAATGTTGAGTTTAAACTGCATGCGCCGTACAACACAATAATTGAGGGCAATTTTGTAAATGGCAGATTCGAATATTTGTACGTTACACCGGAAGAAAGACGGAAAGATATTACTCCTCAACTTGAAGATTAAGAATGGACTGAATCAAAATTATTTGAACCTGAGATTTGCGGAAAAAGCAAAATTATACTATGTTTGATTCCCAAAATTTTGAAATGAAATTGGTGTATCTCAAATGATAGAAAATCCCGATTGTGATCGGGACGGTCAAAGGTTCTTAAAAATTTTGTGTTTATTTTGCTGGTGTAGCTCAGCTGGTAGAGCAGCTGATTTGTAATCAGCCGGTCGGCGGTTCGAATCCGTTCACCAGCTCTTAAAAAGCTCGATTTTAATAAAAAATCGGGCTTTTTTGTTTTTAAATCTTTCTCTATGTAGAGCATCCCGATTTTAATCGGGACGGCGGCAGTTCGAATCTACTCCATGAGTGAGCGCATAGAATTATCGACGCTTAAAATTCCAATTAATAAATATTTTCGCAAAGACTTCTCAACATTAATTTCTTGATTTCACTAAATTTAGTCGGGTGATAATAAAAAAGATATTATTCAACGCGAAATTGAGTTCATCGATATTTGGATACTCCGGTACTCCTTCTGCGATCCTCACTTTCTTAACAACTTCATAGGAATAAAAATGAGAATTTTTAAGACATTCATTTCTCTACTCTATGTAATTTTTTTCGTAAACATTGCTTACTCACAAAATATCGAGAGACCGAAATTAGTCGTTGGAATCATCGTAGATCAAATGCGGTTTGATTACTTGTACAGATTCAATTCTTTATACGGCGAAGATGGATTTAACAGGTTAATGAACGGAGGAAGTAATTTTACTTTTGCCCATTTCAATTATGATTTGACAAGCACTGCAATGGGACATGCATCAATTTATACCGGGACAACTCCGTTTTATCATGGAATTATCGGGAATGACATCTTTATTAGAAATATACACAAGATGGTATTTTGCATTAAAGATTCCAGTGTTAAAAGCGTTGGCAGCAATGACGACGAGGGTCAAAAATCTCCAAGAAACTTATTCTCTACAACAATTACTGACCAGCTTAAACTTGCTTCAAACGGATTATCGAAAGTGATTTCTATTTCATTAAAAGATCGCGGCGCCGTTTTACCGGGTGGACATTTTCCGAACGGTGCATTCTGGTACGATGAGGAGACCGGCGACTTTATTACTTCATCATATTATATGAATTCGTTGCCAGCATGGATTACAGATTTCAACGAAAGAAAATTAGTTAAACAGTATTTATCAGAAAATTGGGAACTCTCTTTCCCTTCCGGCATATATAATCTCTGTACTTCTGATGAGTCTAAATATGAATATGATTTATTTAATGAAGGCGACACTTCTTTTCCGCATTCTTTCGGCAATCTGACGGAAGCTGGACGATATGCACATTTGGGAGACACTCCATCCGGGAATCAGATATTAGTTGAATTAGCAAAAGCCGCTTTGATAAATGAGAATCTCGGGAACGGAAATCAAACCGACTTTCTTGCGATTAGTTTTTCTGCTCCGGATCATGTGGGTCATGGCTACGGAATTTTCTCTTATGAATTAATGGATATGTACATCAAATTAGATAATCAACTCGCTGAACTGCTGAAAATTTTAGATGCCCATGTTGGCAGCGGAAATTATCTATTATTTTTAACTGCGGATCATGCGGCCATGGAAACACCGGCTTATATGCTCGATCATAATCTGCCGGCAGGTGCATTAGTATTGAAGAGACTTACAGATTCCCTTCATACATTTTCGAAAAAAGTATTTGGTGATGAAAAAATTATAGAAAATCTTTCCAATCGCCAGATATATTTAAACCGCGATTTAATAAGCAAGATGAACCTTGACTTTCACAACGTTGAAAAAGAAACAGCAGATTTCTTGAGAAATTCATTTCCGGAAATAACTTCAATTTTCACGAGAGATTTTTTAGAAACTCAAACCGCATCCCGCGAACCGACGAATTTTATTTTAAATGGATTTCATCCAAATCTTTCAGGTGATTTAGCTTACAACATGCATCCGGGTTTTTTAAACAACATTTTGGAGAAAGGTACAACACATGGGTCTTCATATAACTACGATACTCACGTCCCAATGATATTTTACGGTTGGCATATACCTGTACAAACAGAAAACACACCCGTTTATATTGTTGATATTGCTGCGACCATTGCGGATTTGTTAAAAATTATAGAACCGAATGCGTGCATCGGGATACCATTGATTAAATAAAAATTTTTTTTGCTTAATAATTCTTAGCAAAACCAATAAGAAATGATTACCGATTACTTTGGTATCTCATTAAGCATCAACCAGTAATTTGTAAGACTTTGAACAACTTCCTGGAATTTATTAAAATCAATGGGTTTACGTATATAACTATTGGCGCCATTTGAATATCCCCGCTCAATATCTTTTTCTTCAAGTGAAGAAGTGAGAACAACAACCGGGATAAATTTCATTTGCGAATTCGATCGGATACTTTTCAATATTTCGATACCGTCTATTTTAGGCAATTTTAGATCGAGGAGTATAAGAGAGTGTTTTTTTTCAGCATCACGATTTGCAAATTCACCGGCACAATTAATATAATTAATTGCCATCTCGCCATCGTTTAACACAATGATTTCATTTTTGAGTTCATTCTTTTTGAATGCTCTAAGGGTAAGAGCAATATCATCCTGATTATCCTCGATTAGCAAAATTGTTTTTAGTTCCATAAAGTACCTTAATTTATTTTTTTAATTTTTTTATTTGATCTCATTAAGTGTGAAATAGAACACCGCTCCTTTATTCAACTCGCTCTCCGCCCAAATGCTTCCATTATGCTTGCGAATAATTTTATGCACCGTTGCCAAGCCAACGCCGGTGCCCGGGAATTCTTCTTCTCGATGAAGTCTCTGAAAAACATTGAATAACTTATCATAATACTTCATGTCAAATCCTACTCCGTTATCCTTCACAAAATAGATTTTCTGTTTATCATTTTGCTTAAAACCGATTTCAATTACAGTCTCTTTATTGTGCGACGAGAATTTGATTGCATTATCAACCAAATTCTGAAAACATAATTTTATAAGCATTGGATCGGCAAAATCAGTCATTCCCTTTGTTAATATAAAATTTATTTTACCTTTAATAAATTCCGTTAATTCTTTGAATGTTGATTCTGCTATAGCGGAAAGATCGATTTGTTCGCTATTAATCTCCCTCCTGAGTACCTTTGACATTTTTAACAAATCATCAATTAACGCGGACATCTTTTGGGTATTATTTCTAATCCGGGTAATATAATCCACCGCCTCTTTCTCCAGCTTGCCCGAGAAATCCTCGTGCAATGCAGAACCCAATCCATCAATCAATCTTAACGGCGCCCTTAAATCATGCGACACTGAATATGCAAATGACTCCAATTCCTTATTAGCTTCCTCGAGCTGTTCGGTGCGCTGCCGGACACGGAGTTCCAGTTCCTCGTTAAGTCGGCGGATTTTATCTTCAGCTAATTTGCGTTCCGTAATATCAGTTACAAAATTTAGCGTAACCTCCTCATCACCGAGAGTAATATGTGAAACAGCAATATAAATAGGGAACCGAGTCCCGTTAGTTTTTAAGCCAACAGTTTCAAACTGATCAGAAACTGGCAGTCCCATTTCGCGCATACGATATCGTTCGATAATATCGTCCCGGTTTTCAGGTGCAATATTTTCGAGTAAGGATTTGTTCATACTATTTGCAGATTCTTCGTAGCCAAACAATTTAAAACTCATTGGGTTAGCATACCTCACGTCTCCGCCTGCTGATAAAATTACTATTGCAGCGGGAGCTTCTTCAACAAGTTTTCTGAATCTCTCTTCGCTTTCTCTTAATGCTTTCTCTACCGATTTTCGTTTTTTCTGTTCCCTCTTTATGAAAACAACCTGGAAAAGATAATAGATTACAATGCTGCCCAATACTAACAATAAAAATACAATTGCAACAAATCGGATTCTAAATCCTTCGATGTTTTGTAATATTTCATCTTCCGGCGTAGTAATTATAATTGACCAAAATGTATTGCCAATGTAAATGGGCATATAAACTGCATGTTTGAGGATGCTTTCGTCCATTTCTTGAGAGAGGACTTTGTTGTAGTGATATGTAATAATACCCTCCTCTCCTTTCATCATTTCTTTTGCCAATTTCAATACTTCGGGAAAATCTTTACTCGTTTCAAAAACAGAATGCCCCACGTGACCGGGCACGGGGCAATAAAGTTCAATCCCCTTGCGGCTTATTAACCATGCATATCCACTTTCGCCAATTCGAATATCTTCTAGAAATTTTTGGGCGAGTTCATCAAATGAAATTAAAAAAGCAAGAGTGCCGTTAAATTCATCGTTTTTAAAAACGGGAACGTGAATTGCAACACTCTGGTATCCCTGGACAGATTTGAAAACATCGCTAACAACCAGCTGATGCGTTTTCATTATTTCTTTTATATGTTCCTGTGAATTAATATCGGCGCCAATAAATTGCTCCTGAAAAGGAACCGTATGAATTATTTTACCGGAAGCGTCGACACGTGTAATGGCTTTTAAATCCCCTACGCGGGATTGATAGAAGGTGGACATTATTTTTTTCCCTTCCTCATCCATTTGAATAATCGGTTTCTCAGACGCAAGGTAGTTCAGTAGGTTAATCAAATTATTAAAATGACTTTGTATTCCGTTTGCCGCCTGCCTGGCGTGAATATTCTGCCGGATATTCAATTCATAAATTGTTTTTTCTTTTACTTCGGCATATGTTGAGAAAAGCAGATAAACGCATAATACAATGCTGATTAAGGCAAACAGCAAAATAATTTTTTTGATATGAGGCTTATACCACATTAATTAAATAATTCAAATTAGTTTTCAAATTCATTCAGTGTAAAATAAAAAGTTGTACCTTTATTAAGTTTACTCTCGACCCAGATGTTACCATTATGTTTACGTATTATTTTTTGAGTTGTAGCTAATCCAACACCCGTACCGGGAAACTCATCTTCCCTATGTAACCGTTGGAACACACCAAATAGTTTATGAACATACTTCATATCGAAACCAATTCCATTATCTTTAATATAATAGATTTTTTTATTTCCTTTTTGTTCGCAGCCTATTTCAATTTTTGCCTGATCAACATTGGCAGAGAATTTTATTGCGTTATCAATCAAATTCTGCAAACAAAGTTTAATCAATTTCGGATCGGCATAATCATTCATTCCTTTCATTACCGTACATTCTATTTTTCTATCTTTTTCGAATTCGATTAATTCCCGGAATGTTTCTTCGGCAACAGTAGATATATCAACATTTTCACTAATTATTTCTTTTCTAATCAACCTTGACATATTCAACAAATCGTCAATCAATGTTGACATCTTCTGGCTGTTATTTCTGATTCTCATTACATAATCCATCGCCTGGTCGTTAAATAATTCGGCATAATCTTCCAACAACGCCAGGCCGAAACCATCAATCGCTCGAAGTGGAGCCCGGAGATCATGAGAAACAGAATAAGCGAATGATTCAAGTTCTTTGTTCACAGCTTCCAATTGTGCAGTACGATCATAAACACGCTTTTCGAGTTCTGCATTTAATTTACGTATTTCTTCTTCCGCCTTTTTGCGATCGGTAATGTCGAGTGAAGTACCGATAAAATATTTTTCACCGCCAAGTTCTACTATTTCACGGAATAATACAGATGTATCAATCTCGCCGGTCTTCGATCGAAACTCGGCCTCAAAATTGCGCAAGGATTTTTCATCGTGCAAAGTCCTAATCATGTCTTTCCTTTTCTCCGGATTTACCCAAATCCCAAGCTCCAGAGATGTTCGCCCGATCACTTCTTCTCGAGTGAATCCTCGCAATTTTAAATAGGCATCATTAACATCAACATATCGCCCATCCTCAAAACGTGAAATTGTAATTGGTATCGGGCTGGAATAAAATAACTTTGAAAATTTTTCCTCGCTTTCGCGCACCGCAGTCTCAGCTTTTTTGTTAGAAGTGATATCATGAATAGTACCGATCATTTTAATTGGTTTACCATAAGCATCAAATTCTAACTCACCCAAACAATGCATCCATCTTTCTTCTTCATCTTCAACACGAATTATCCGGTATTCTTTATCAAATTTATTATGATTGATGATTACATCTTGTTGTAAATATTTGCTCATCATTTCTCTATCATGGGAATGAATAAGCGCTACCCATCCTTCCATATCTTTGATATATGTGTCATCAATGCCGAAAAGTTTATTGAGTTGGGGAGAGCTAATCCAAGTACCGCTTGGTAAATCGAAATAATACGAACCAATGTCTCCAACTTCTTGAGATTTATTTAAAAAGTAGTTCGTCTCTCTTAGAGCAGCTTCAATTTTTTTCCTTTCGGATATGTCTTCCGAAATACCAACAAGTGCGATTATGTTACCATTATTATCTCTAACCTGGGAGGTATTAAGACTGAGAGGAAATTCGCTTCCGTCTTTCCTTAAATTCAACAACTCCCCTTTCCATGATCCGGAGCAACTATATTGTGTAATTTCTTCGAGTAATCCTGCTTTGTTATTCGGCGACCAAATTATTCCAATATGTTTACCAATCACTTCTTCGCGGCTGTATCCATAAGCTCGTACAAAAGCATCATTAACATAAATAAGATGATCTTCAAGATCGGTAATGGTTGCAATTTCGGAAATGCTTTCCATTGTTTGAGCTAGAAGGAGAACGCGCTCTTCCGACTTTTTACGTTCGGTGATATCTCTGACTGTTGTTAGAATAATTAGATCATTCCCTATCATAATTATTCCTGCGGAAAGAAGACCGATAAAAAATGTCCCGTCTTTTCTTTTCCCGATGGCTTCCATGTTTCTTACTACACCGTCTTTTTTTAGTGAATCAACAAATCTGGTTCTATCATTTGGATCTGCCCAAATTCCAATTTCCAGTGTGGGTTTGCCAATTACTTCATCACGGTCAAATCCAAACACTTTAGTAAAACTTTCATTTACTTCTGTAAGTATGCCGGTTTTCATTTGAGTAAGAGTAATGGAATCGATTGATGAATTGAAGATAGTTTTGAACTTTTGACTGCTCTCTCGCAATATTAACTCTGCTTGTTTACGATCGGTAATATTACGAATTACATACACCATTCCAAAAGGAGAACCATTACTATCATAAAGTACATCACCATTTACTTCACAGTCTATAAATTCACCGCTTTTGTTTAATAGTTTGTACTCTATTGGGCCTAAGGGTCTGTCAAACATTCGCCGGGTATTTTGTTCTGCTCTCTGAATATCTTCCGGGGCAATAAACGAAAGCATATTTTCCCCAAGAATAGATTCGGTTTCTGTATACCCCATAATAGAAATATTTGCCTCATTTACATAAGTAACTACTCCGTTTAAATCAGTTCTTACAATCACTTCAGGAATAGCCGCTACTAATTTTCTGTAAAGCTCTTCGCTTGCAGTCAGTTTTTCTTCAATCTTTTTGCGTTCGGTTGTGTCACGAAGTACTCCATCGATTCTGATAAGCGTACCCCCTTCATAAACAGGGACGGAATAATCTTCCAGACAAATAAGTTCACCATCTTTTGCCTTCCACCAGTGTTCCCAAATTGGGGTTTCCCTCACTATTTCATTTTGAAGTTCATTCATTACAGGATCTGACCACAAATTATCTTGGTCTTTAATTACAGCAGAAAGAAAACTCCACCGGCCGCCCATTGCTCTTATATCTTCTTTAGAGTATCCTAATTTTTTTTCGAAAGCAGGGCTTAAATATTCAAACTCTCCGGTTTGTCCATCAATACTGTAAATTACATCATCAATAGAATTTGTAATTCTGGTTATAGTTTCCTGCGATTTTTTAAGAGCTTCCTCAGCTTTCTTGCGTTCGGTAATATCCTGGAACAAAGCCTGCATCGCATTTCCGGATGAAGTTGAAAAAGGAGCCGCAGTTACTTCAACGTCAACGATACTACCGTCAATACGAATATATTTTTCCTCAATTCGGGGAGCTGAAATACCTTCAGCAGCCATGTCCGCTATTCGCTCATTTACAATTAAATGATAATCGGGATGTATGAAATTAAACGCAGGTTTACCAATAACTTGATCTTCGTTTTCGGCGCCGAGTATCCGCAGGCCTATTGGATTAATATAAGTTATAATTCCATTTTGATTAATCCACATCCCCACCGGTGAAACCTCTATTAATTTTCTGTATTTCTCTTCGCTTTCTTTTAATGCTTGTTGGGTAATTGTTTTCTCGGTTATGTCTCTTGCAGCAGCATATATAAATTTACCCGAAGGGAACGAACGCCATTCAATCCATTTATATGTTCCGTCTTTGCATTTATACCGATTAGTAAAATTTAAAACTTCTTGTTGATTGCCAAGTTTTGAAATGGCATCTATAGTAGCATCAACATCCTCAGGATGCACCAAATCCAAAAATTTACGACCAATTAATTCTTCGAGCGGATAACCAAGAGTTGATTCCCATGCCTTATTCAGTTTTCTGAAATTTCCATCTGTGTCGGCAATACAAAGAAGATCGAGAGCTTGTGAAAAATAACGATCTAATTCTTCAGTTTTTTCTTTAAGTGATTCTTCCGATTTTTTCCGCTCAGTTATATCTCTGTAATTAATTATTAGCGCATTAATATCAGGTTCATGAAGTTTATTAGTAGCGCTGCCTTCCGCCCACCAAATTGTTCCGTCTTTTCGAACTGCTCGAAATTCACAAGTTGCGATGTTATTCGGTTTGAATAAAACTCTGGTAAAAATTTCTTTCACCATATTCCGATCATTTGGGTGAATTGTATCAAAGCCACTTTTGCCAAGTCGTTCCTCAATTGTATATCCGGTCATAATTGAAACAGTCGGACTTTCATAAAATATCTTCCCATCGGCACTAACAAGTGTGATCGCTTCGGTGCTGTGTTCAATCATCGAACGGAAACGCCTTTCACTTTTTTCGAGCAATGCTTCAGCGTGTTTAACCTCGACAATTTGCTGTTCCAATTTCTCCAGGCTCTGCCGGAGTTGATTAGTCATGCTGTTGAATGCAACGCCTAGCGCCGCAACTTCTTTAGGCCCGCTTATCACAGCTTGTAAATCACGTTCGCCTGCAGCAATGCGTGTTGATACTTCCATTAATTTTTCCATAGGAACAGAAAGCCGACGTGCGAGTTTCAAACCTACAATACTTACTATAAGCGCAATCAGAAACAAAACAACTATTGTAATTATAAATTCCGTTACTGAATCCCGGTATGCTTCGGTAATTGGCATTTCTGTAATTACTGCCCAATCGGGCGTACCTAATGGTACATAAGTACCAACTACGTCAAAATTATTTATACCCTTATAAGAGTTGACCTCGTTTGGAGAATTAAAAGTTTTATTTTGCATAAAGGCTGCAACACTGATGTTATTTTTTACATTTTCTTCTTTCAGCACACGTGCAGCATCACCAAAAGAAATTAAGTTTCCTTTGCGATCAACAACAAACGCATAACCAGACTCACCAATTTTTAACTGCTCAACGAGATTCCACATAAACTTCAGATTCACCTGGGCTAATAAAGAACCCTGGAAGTCGCCAAAAACATTTTTAACAGGCACGGCCAAAATTATCTGCGGTTCATTTGTTATTGGATCAATATAAACGGGGCTAATGTAAGATGAATAATTTCGCACATAATCCATTGCTTCGATTCTATAATTTATTAATAATTTAGCCGATTCGATAATTGATCTGCGCGAAACCATAACAAGTATTTCATTATTAATATTTGTCAACTCTAACTGCTTTAAAGCCGGCTCTAATCCCAACAAACTCTGTAGGAATTCCTTTTGATTTGATTTATCGAGTTTGTTCGGATTATTTAACCATACTGCGGTTTCCAGAATATTAATTTTTTCTTGAATAAAACTACTCACACTTTCAGCAGCTCCGCGCGCTATTAATAATTGATTATTAGAAATTGCTGATTGTTGAATACGCAAGTTGAAGAACATCTGTATCGCACTTGATATGATAAGCGCAATAAGCGTGAGAAAGAAGAATGACAAAAACATTATTTTTGCCAAACTTTTTGATCTATTGGTCTTTTTCATAAATAAGTTCATCTATTCAGTAGTGCGACTTCTTGTATTTTGGTTCTATTGAATTATTTCCGAGGCTTGTTTTAAAATTCCATCGGATATGTTTATGCCCAACTCTTTTGCCATTTTTAAATTAATCTGCAGATAACTTTCGGCTGATATTACCGGAATAGAGCCCGCCGGAACACCATTTAATATTTTTTTAGCAAGCAATGCGCACTGTCTGCCAACCTCGATGTTATTTGGACCAATTCCAAATAAAGGGAAATAACCACTTTCTGACGCAAAAGCCCCACCTAAAGGCAACTTATAATCCGAGGCAAATTTGAATAATGCCTTAAGTACTTCAGGATAAGCGGTCAAGGGTTCGGCTATCATTAATATTGCGTCAATTCCGACTGAATTGGATTTACGCCGCTGTGATAAATCGGTAATTACATCTTCAGCATTATTCGATGGAACTTCAACAATGGTTATATTGAATTTTGCAGCTGCTGAATGAATAAGCTCCAATTGAGAAGACACCGTGGGATAATTTTTTAGGTAGCCCACCCATACTTTTTTTACATCTGGCGCTAATTCGAGTAAAGTTTCCAACCGTTTCACCGCCAAATCAGGCCCCGGATATCTAACACCGGTTAAATTATTCCCGGGTTCAGAAATACTATTTATTAATCCCGTATTATCAGTCACTGCATGAGCAAAAATAAGTGGTATTTTTTCTCGTTTTGGGTGTGATTTTGCAGCCAGAGTAACTTCTGAAGGGAAAGTAAAAATTAAATCGACTTTATTGTCAAAAAAATCGGAAAGGATTTTCTCCTTGTCAATACGATTGGAATTGGTTTTTTTTATTTCATATATAATATTCTTTCCCTCGATATAGCCGAGCTCATTCATTTTAGATTTGAATCCCTCGATCGTATTTGCAAAAGCATCCATGCCACAAAGAATACCTACTTTATAAATTTTTGGCGTTTTTGTGCAACTTCCTACGGCAAATACGATTAAGAAAATAAATAAAACGGAAAATTTGTTTAGAATAATTTTCATAATGAATGCAACTCATTTTGTTAAATTATTATCGATGAAAAATCGATATAAATAAACCTATTTTTGAATTATTTTATTCGCTTGTTTTAATATTCCGTCCGGTATTTTTATTCCTATCCGGTCAGCTGCTTCGTAACTGATTTGTAAGTTATTTTCTGCTGAAATAACCGGTATTGTGCCGGGTGGAGTGCCGGTTAATACCTTATGCACTAACAATGCGGCTTGTTCGCCAACCGAAACATTATCGGTCGATATACCAAAAACCGAACTATAGCCTTCAACTGTCATAAGGGCGCCGCCCATTAATATTTTATGTACGGCAGCAAATTTTGCCATAATCAAAAAAGTGTTAGGAGTTACTGCCAAGGGTTCCGCTATCATTAGTATAGCATCAATTCCAACTTCTGCAGATTTTTCAAATCCGGTTATTATTGATTGAATTTCATCCGCATCATCAGCAGGCGATTCTATTAAAGTTACATTTTCTAATTGTGTAGCTTTTCTTAAAAGCTCAAGTTGACCCGGTACAATATTCAATCCTCTTTTATAAGGCACCCAAACTCTTTTAATAGCTGGAGCAATTTCCATCATTATTTCAAAACGTTTTATTGTAAGATCGGGACCCGGATAACGCACGCCGGTAATATTCTCGCCCGGAGAGCTTATGCTGTTTATCAAATTTTGCCCTTCGACGTTTGCGTTGGCAAAAACAACAGGAATATTTGTATCGCGAGTTATTTTTTTTGCTTCAACCGATACATTCGTAGGCAAAACAAAAATCAGATCAACTTTATCATCCACGAATTTTTTTAATATCTGTCTTGCGGAATCGATGTTTGATTGCGATTCTTTGTAGTCATAAATGATATTTTCACCTTCAACATAACCTAACTTCTCCATCTTTGATTTCAATCCATCAACTGTATTAGCAAAAAAGTTCAATCCGCAAAGCACTCCAATACGATAAACCTTCTGAGATTTTGTACATTCAAACAAGATGAATGTAGTTGTCAGCATTCCTATTAGAAGAAAAATAAACTTATGTGTTTTGGATGGTTCAAATTTCCGGGTAAACATTTTCTCCTCAAATTTATTTATTGTATTTACAATCAATCGAGTTATTGCAAACGGATTTTTTAGAGCAACTTCAACCGGTTACTAATACGAAAGCCTATATAAATCTTAAATACTGTTATACAAGATATTGATATTAAAATTGATGTCTTCGACGAGAAAGCAAATCTGATATTTTGCTGTTGAGTTACAGATGTAATATCCACAATAATCATCCCATTACTTAGTGGGTGAATCCTCAACCGGAATTAACGTGCTATTAAATTACATCTGTTTTTCATAAAAATCTACTTTAATTCTGCATGGAATTGAATTTTCAAATATTTTTTATCTCTTCAATTTTATCTGCACAAGCCCCCGACAAAAATATATTCCGTTGTTTTTGGATATAACCGCTAACTGTCTTAATTTTTATGTGAAATTTGATTTTTTAATTAAATACAGGTGGCAAGGGCATTTATCCCATGAATTTGCCATGATAAGGAATTAATACACTTATAAAATAAGCCGATAATACATGATAGATAATTAGCTTTACATCAACTCATCTTTTGAAAATGAGCGTGGAAACAAATGGAATTTTTACATTTACAATCAGCAATTAGTTTTATTAAGAAGATGACACAATTTGTATTTCAATTTTTATTTAAGCGATGGAAGCAATTTTCTTTTGCTCTAATAGGAATCGGTTCTCTAATTTGGTTTTTGATTCGTGTTATACCCAAACCGAGTAGAGCGTCATATCCATGCATGAAAGTAGCTGCTCCAATAGCTTCTTCTTTCGTGTTGTATTTAATAGGTTTTTTTGCATCGGTTACAGCTTTTAAAAAGGCAAGAAATTTATTCTCACAATCGAAGTACATTACTGGTTCTGCCTTCCTAATTCTTTTTATAATTGCCGGAAGTTTTACATTCACACAATTCAGCGAAGATAGTTTTGCAGATGAAAATATTGTGTATGAATTCAACGATCCGCTTGGACCCAACAATCCGATTGGCGAGGCAAAAGGAGTTTTGCCGGGTAGAGTAGTTTGGATTCATGACCCGGGCGCAACGAATGAAAGTTGCAAACCTGCGACAAACGGCGACGGATATTTTCTCGATAAAAATTGCAGTCAGTCAGTTGTTGATGATATGTTCTCGAAAGGAATTAAATCTTTAACCGGAAAAGAAACCGATTCCGAAGCCTGGGATGTTATTTTCCATTATTTCAATCAAACTCATGGCAAGGGCGATGTCGGATATTTAAACACAGAGAAAATTTTTATTAAAATTAACGCAGTCCATGCTTGGGCTGGAAACATCAGTACAACAACAGGCGCTATTATTTATAACTCAAGTTATGGAAACGTAGATACTTCGCCTCAGGCAATCTTAGCTATGCTACGACAACTTGTTAATGTGGCAGGAGTACCCCAGGAAAACATATCTATCGGCGATCCGTTAACAAATGTCTTTAAACATATATACGATAAATGTTATGCTGAGTTTCCGAACATTCATTATATGTCGCAAGATAATATAACCGGAAGGGAAAAATTAGTAGTTAGTAATCAGACCGGAATTTATTTCTCCGATAAAGGAACCGTTCTCACGGCAACTACCGATAAATATTTCACATGCCAGATGGAAGCTGATTATATCCTAAGTATTCCAGCTATGAAAGGTCATAAAAATGGCGGAGTAACATTCGCTGAAAAAAACTTTTTCGGTTCTACCTACCGCGACGGAGCCGGACATCTGCATAACGGATTAATGAAACCAGAAGATGGAGCTGGAACACTCGTTCGCGATGATTATAAAATGTACCGGATTATGGTTGATTTGATGGCTAATAAATACTGCGGAGGTAAATCACTCTTATATTTTATGGACGGTTTGTGGGGCGCATCTATGGAACATACCGCTCCGTGTAAATTTTTTACTGAACCTTTCAACAATGATTGGTCATCTTCCTTGTTGTTCTCACTTGATCCGGTTGCAATTTCCTCAGTAGGACTTGATATATTGCAAAAAGAATTTACAGTTGAGGATTTATCAGTCAATCCCAAAAGATATATTTATGTGCAGTGGAACGCGGTGGACGATTTTCTTCATCAAGCTGCAAGCTCTGATTGGTGGCCGGATGGAATAACTTACGATCCCGAGAATGACGGCGTTCCCATTGGAAGTATGGGCGTGCATGAACATTGGAATAATGTTGATGATATGCAATACACGCGGAATCTCGGTACCGGCAATGGAATTGAACTTATCAAAATTTTTCAGAATACCACTGATATAGATTTCGATAATTCAAATATTCCGCAGAGCATTGTATTGAACAATAATTACCCGAATCCGTTTAATCCGACAACAGTTATCAGTTGGCAGTTAGAAGCCGGCAGTGATGTGAGGATAGACATCTTTGATGTTCTCGGGAAACACATTACAACATTAGTAGATGAATACAAACCGGGCGGGAATTATAAAGTTGAGTTTCATGCTTCGGATCTCCCAAGCGGAATTTATTTCTATAGAATGACTGCAGGTAAGTTTTCACAAGTTAAACCGATGGTTCTACTGAAGTAATTTATATGGATTGAAAAATCCAAATCGTATTATTACTGAATCAGCGAGGGAGCATATTCAAAATTAGATCCCGAATTGAACCGGTTCAATAGAATGTTAACGATGAACACTCGTTGAAATTTAAAAATATATTTATTTATGCAGTTTGTTTCTGTTGAATTTTCTTTATTTTTCTGTCCGTAGAAATTTAATACACATTTTGTCAGAAAGGTTGATTACTATGTTAATAAAACAGTTTCAAATCCTCTCTCAAATAACACTTTCGTAAAAATATATTTTCCACAAGGGTATTCCTATGAAAACATCAATTAGCACAAAAATTACAAACCTATTTAGACCGTTGATAAAGAATTGGAAAAAGGCAATTATTCCTGTCATTGGAGTTGGTTCTCTAATCTGGTTTTTAGTTCGAGTAATTCCCAAACCAAGCAGAGCTTCATATCCTTGTATGCGTGTTGCAGCACCACTCGCTTCCAGTTTTGTATTATGGATAATTGGTTTAGTAGTCTCAATTACAGCATTCAAAAAAATGAGGACAGCTTTTGCAAAATCTTCCTACATTTACGGAATTTTATTTTTACTTGTAGGAACTTCGTTTGCAATTTTCACAGCAAGTCAGAGCGGTCTTATTTCATTTGCAGATACTCAGGTTGAAACTGTTATTCCAAATAATCCTATAGGTGAGGCTAAAGGAATTTTCCCGGGCAGAGTTGTATGGGTATGGAATCCCGATGCTACAAATGAAAATTGCACCAACACATGCGATTACGATAACACTACCGGAGATGAAGATGACGATGGATGGTTTCTCGACAAAAATAATAATCAAGAAGTAATTGATAATATGGTATCAACTGCGATACAACAGATAACCGGTGAAACAACTGATCTGGCAGCCTGGCAGAGAATATTTACGCGGTTTAATGAGCAAAAGCACGGAAGGTCGGAAGGATATGTCGCCGGACAAAAAGTATATATCAAAGTAAATGTAACCTCAGCTTACAGCAAAGGCTCGTTTTGGGGAAACATATCAGACGATAATAATGTCATGGAAAATTCATGTTACGGTACCGCCGAGACATCACCGCATGTTGCTTTATCACTTCTTCGCCAGTTAATTAATGTTTACGAAATTCCACAGGATGCTATTTACATTGGCGACCCGATGAAATCGATTTACAATCATTCATATAACAAATGGCACGCGGAATTCCCGGACATTCATTATGTAGATTGCGATGGAACATACGGACGCGAAAAAGCTATTCCTACTACTGCCGCCGTACTTAAATATTCCGATAAAGGTACAGAGCTGGAATATGCTACTGATAAAATTTACAAACAAATGAATGAGGCAGATTATTTGTTCAATTTGCCCACATTAAAAGCACATGCTCGCGCCGGAATAACAGTCTTTGCGAAAAATCATTTTGGATCGAATACACGGGAAAGCGCATTCCATCTTCACGGTGGATTAGTAGCACCGAATGAAGGCGCTCCTACACGAACAGCATCAAACCTGTATCGCACTCAGGTGGACTTGATGGGACACGAAAGACTTGGCGGAAATACAGTATTGTTTTTACTCGATGCAATTTATGCAGGTTCCGAAGCAATCGATCCCCCGACGAAGTGGGACATGGCTCCATTCAATCATGATTGGACTTCATCGATATTTGTATCGTTCGACCCGGTAGCAATTGAATCAGTATCATTCGATTTTCTGAACACCGAATACAACGGACAAAACGGTAAGGTTAATTACCCTACCATGCAGGGAACAACCGATTATCTGCGCCAGGCTGCAAGCTCCGAATATTGGCCGGCTGGATTTACTTATGACCCAGAAGACGACGGTACTCCTATTTCGAGTCTTGGTGTGAATGAACATTGGAATAACTCTACCAACAAACAATATACAAGAAATCTCGGAACGGGCAACGGAATTGAATTGGTTTTCATCGATCAGAGCACGACCGATATTGACGATAATACCAATGGGACTACTCCGGAAAATTTCACACTGAATCAAAACTATCCGAATCCGTTTAATCCGTCAACGACTATTTCATTTTCATTGAATGAAAATGCTTCGGTAAAACTTGAGGTGCTTGATGTGCTCGGTAATTTTATTGATGAATTATATTCGGGCGACAAAGCTGCAGGCACTTATTCATTCAACTGGAACGGCACCGATAATTCCGGCAGAAAAGTTTCAAGCGGAAATTATATTTACAGGCTTACTAAAACAAGCGGAACTTCATCTTCGGTTTTAACAAAGAAGATGACATTGCTTAAATAAATTTCTGATTTAAAAGAGTGGATTGCAGATTTATGATACTTAATTAACATTATTGATATTACAAATCTGCAATCTCGCTTACATATTTTATAATTATTAATCCATGATAATATGAAAGTTAAAATTATGCCATTCAAAAATGTTCTTATACTTATAATCTTTACGTTCGGCACAATTTATTCGCAGACATGGCAGAATTATACAACCGATAATAGTCCGCTGCCAAGCAACAAAATACAAAATTTAACACGTAGCAGTGACGGTACAATTTGGATTGGTACAGACAATGGAGTTGCTGCGATAAAGAACGAGAGTTGGAAAGTTTATTCCACAACGGATGGTTTAAGCAGCAATAATATTAAATCATCTACGCTTGATATGGCATGGAGCGATGATTTGTGGCTCGGCTCCGACAACGGCACAACAAATTTTATGGTCCAAAACACCGAGATAATTTCCGATGCTACCTATGTTAACATAAGCAACTCAACTATTCTTTCGAATAATATTAATTCGATTTGCCTGGATACGTATCACAATAAGTGGCTTGGAACCGAAAACGGAATTTCGGTAATTACAAATTCGGGTACATATAATTTACAAGTCGGCGACGGAATGTATGTGAATGATGTTCGCACCTTCGGAATTGCCGATACCGGATGGGTTTATGCCGGCACACATGGCGGCGGTGTGAGCAGATTTAAATATAACGGTGTTGACGGTATTTCAGGCGCATCAATTATCGAAAAAGCCTGGAGCGGACTTTTGTCAGATTCCGTATTTGCTATTTACGAAGCTCCCGACGGATTACGATGGTACGGAACGGATCAAGGAATTTCCACTCACTTCGGTGAAAGCACAAAAAGGAACTGGTGGTATTATAACGTAACAAACGGATTGCTGAACAATTATGTTCGCGTGATAAAAGGCGACAGCCACGGGAATATTTGGGCAGGCACTAAAAGCGGTGTGTCGGTATTCGACGGAACTACATGGATTCATTTTACCACAACGCAAGGTCTTGTTGGCAATAATGTTTTCGATATTGAAATTGATAATGAAGATAATATTTGGATAGCTACCGATCAAGGTCTTTCCAGGTTATCAGATGTTCCGACTGGAATTAAAGATGAACCGGTTATTGCAGATAACTATGATTTGAAAATCTCAAATTACCCTAATCCTTTCAATCCTTCTACGAATATTGAGTACTCAATTAATAAAAGCAGTGAAGTAAAATTAACTGTGTTTGATGTGAGCGGAAAGAAAATTAGAACGTTAATTGATACTCACCAAAGTGCCGGGATGTACACAGTAATGTGGAACGGAAGAAATGATAATGGAGTTAGTTTAGCATCGGGTGTTTATATAGTTGCTGTTGAGACAAAATATTCGAGAGCTGCAAAGAAAATTATGTTACTGCGATAGATTGGAAAATTTTAATCGTACTATAATGAAAAAGGCTGATCATCTCAGCCTTTTTTCCCTACATTTCATTTTCGGTTATCCGAGTTCAACTTCCACAACGTGCTCTTTTCCACCATTCAATACCGGAATTTTATTTCCATCAATCACCTTGCCATCAAGAGTAAGAGTCTTTACACCTTTGCATACTGAATTCGGATTTTTAATCGTAATATCAAATGAACTGTTTCTGAATTTACGATTGATTTTATATTCCTTCCAATCCTTCGGAATACACGGGTCAATGACGAGTCCGTCAAAATCGGGGCGAATGCCGAGAATATGCTGCGACAATGCAACGAATGACCACGCGACAGTTCCGGTCAACCATGAGTTCTTTCCTTCACCCGGTGTCGGTGCATCTTTACCTGCAGTCATCTGACTATAAACATAAGGTTCGGAACGATAGATATCAATTTGCTCCTCTTTGGTTGGCGGACAAATGGATTTGTAATATTCCATCGCTTGATCGCCGCGTCCGAGAATTGTTTCGGCGATTTGAATCCACGTATTGTTGTGTGTAAATATTCCCGCATTCTCTTTGTACCCCGGAGGATACGAACTAATTTCACCAAGATGAACATAATATTTAGAGAATGCAGGCTGCTGTAATACACATCCATTCGGAGTTGACAAATATTTTTTCACGCTGTCTAATGCCTTCAAGGCATAATCATTTTCTAATCCGACTCCGCCAAGCACACTCCATCCCTGGCTTTCTATAAATATTTTTCCTTCGTCATTTTCTTTTGAACCAAGTTTGTTGCCGTATGAATCGTAAGCACGTAAAAACCATTCGCCGTCCCAGCCATGCTGATATATTGTTTGCTTCATATCTTCAGCATGTTTTAAATACTCCTCGGCTTGTTTGCTATCGCCGGTAAATTTAAGGAGACTCGCCATTTCCTTTGATGCTGCGCAGAATAATCCGGCAATCATAACCGACTCCGCGACTTTATCATTATCGATATGCCCTGCCAACTGAAAACTTTCGCCGGGAGTTGTTGAGAAGCAATTCAAATTCAGACAGTCATTCCAATCGGCATGACCAATGAGCGGCAATCCATGCGGACCTTTGTTATTCAATGTATATTGCAATGAGATATGAAGGTGATCCATCAAAGTAGAATTCGATTCCTCAACATCTGCAAATCCGCATTGTTCTTTTAGAATTAACACATCACCGGTTTCTTTGATGTAAGCTGCTGTTGATAAGATTAGCCACAAAGGATCATCATTGAATCCTCCTCCGATATCCGCATTCCCTTTTTTGGTTAACGGCTGATATTGATGATAGCAAGTTCCATCGGAAAGCTGCGTTGCGGCAATGTCAAGTATTCTTTGTTTTGCACGCGATGGAATTATGTGAACGAATCCGAGAATATCCTGGTTACTATCGCGGTATCCCATCCCGCGTCCAATTCCCGATTCGTACATCGAAGTTGAACGCGACATATTAAATGTAACCATACATTGATACTGGTTCCAGATATTCGCCATTCGGTTTACGATTGCATCGGGAGTTACTGCTTTATATGCGGAGAGTAAATTCTCCCAATATTTTTTATGAGCTTCGAATGATGCAAGAACATTTTCCGTTTTCAAAAACTTTGCTTTCACTTCTTCGAATTCATCTTTGCGAATTCCTCCGTCCTCAAGAAATTTTTTATCCTGTGGATTTTCTGCATAACCCAAAATAAAATTAATCGTTTTTGTTTCACCCGGTAAAATTTCCAAATCAATTTGATGAACACCGATTGGCAGCCAGCCGTATGCGGTACTGTTTCTGCAACTGCCTTCCAATACAGCCTGCGGATCATCCAAACCATTGTGAACACCCACAAACGCATCGCGGCTTGAATCGTAACCCGATACATTTTCACTCGTTGCAAAATATGCATAATGATTTCTGCGTTCCCTGTATTCGGTTTTATGGAATATCGTTCCGTCTTCAATTTCAACCTGCCCGGTTGAATAATTTCTTTGGAAGTTTGTCATATCATCGTTGGCTTCCCATAAACACCATTCAACAAAACTCCACATTCTAATTTTCTTTACGGCTTTCGAGTGATTTGTTACTTGCACATGCCAAACTTCATTCCGCGCATCGGGCGGAATAAAAAACAATGTTGAAACTTCGAGTCCATTCTTTTCGCCTGTTACTTTTGTGTAACCCAATCCATGCCGGCATTCATATTTATCAAGCGCAACACGCATTGGCTTCCACATCGGGTTCCAGGTTGTGTCGCCATCTTTAATATATAAATAACGTCCATTGCTGTCCATCGGAATATTGTTGTAGCGGTATCGGGTTAACCTGCGCATGCGCGAATCTTGATAAAAACAGTATCCGCCTGCTGTGTTCGAAATGATTCCATAAAATCCTTCTGTGCCCAAATAATTAATCCAGGGGAGCGGTGTATCGGGACGGGTAATTACATACTCTTTTTGATTGTCATCGAAGTATCCGTATTTCATTTTTTCCTCGGTGTTTTCAGTTGATAATTATGATTTCATTGGACAGCAATATCGGTAATAATACTTTGATTGCCGGTGCAAATTTATAAATATTTACTTTAAAAATTCTTTCTACTTTTGAACGGTAGTCGATTTTCCCTGCCAAATGTATGCGGTGAAGATATTAGTTTTCGGTACTTTTTTTCCTGAACTCAACAAAACTGAGATCCTTTTAGATTTCTTCGTGACTTCGTGCCCTCGTGGCAATTTTAATCAACGCCACTAAGGCTCTAAGACACAAAGAATTATACTGGCAAAATAATTTTTAAGTCAACTTCAACTTTAACGCAAAATTCAAAAACAGATATATAGCGTGTATATTTCTGATCAAGATTCAGTTTCATTTATTCATTTTTATCGCTTATCTTTGATAAAAAAGAAACCTCGAATTATGAAAGCAGAACTACTCTACCATTATTTCTCGGATGATGATTTTCTGAGAATCACAAACAAAATTAAAGAGACGGAAAAAATCACGTCCGGCGAAATTCGCGTCAGCATCAAGGAAGAGAAGCCATTCCGCAAAAGAAAAGCGGCAATCGAGGAACTTGCCAAAGAAGAGTTTTATAAATTGAATATGCACAACACAGTCGATAAAACCGGCATACTAATTTATATCCTTCTGAGTGATAAAAAATTCGACATCCTCGCCGATGCAGGAATAAATGAAAAAGTTGACCAAAGCACATGGGATAAAATCCGCGATGAAATGACTGAGTATTTCCAAAACGGAAAATTTACGAAAGGAATCACCGACACAATCGAGAAGGTTGGAAAAATATTGGGCGAACATTTTCCGATCAAAGTAGACGATACAAATGAGTTGACTAATAAGGTTGCGTTTTAAGAAGACAACTTTTCACATTTCTTATTTGAGTAAAAAGTGTTCATCAGATTAATAAAATAATTTTTATGGATGATAAGTTAATTACTCTAATTAGTTGCGAAACATCGATACAGGCTCATAAGATAAAGGCAAAACTTGAATCTCATGGAATACCCGCAGCAATATTTGATGAGAATATGGTTAACTTGAAACCTTATTATTCATATGCAATAGGTGGTGTAAGGGTGATGATCCACAAGTCATATTCTGCAAAAGCACTAGAAATCTTAGAAGAGCTGAATGAGTTTAATCATGTAAAAGAAAGTTGTCCTTCATGTAAATCAAAAAGTTCAATTTATAAGCGCCCAAACTTTTTCTTAGCTTTGATTGCTTCTTTATTCCTATTTATTCCCTTTCCGTTCTCAAAGCTAAAGTATAAATGTCTTGATTGCGGATACAAATGGAGAAGCAGCCAATAATCCAAGTTAAATAACAAGTCTAATTATTTCTGAGAAACCGACTTGGGATTATTGTCCACTTCATGGATGATAATCATCCATCAAGTGGTTGATTATCATCCACACAACGGCTATATTTCCACCAAAAATTTAGTTATTTATGATAAAACGCAACTTAACACAAAAGCTGCTAACCGCATTGAAGGACAGTCCGGTTGTGCTATTGCAGGGTGCGCGACAAACCGGTAAAAGTACTTTGGTAAAATCCATGATAGAAAATGATTACCCGGCGAAGTACGTTACCTTTGACGATATATCTATTTTATCTGCGGCAAAAGCTGACCCGCAAGGCTTCATTGATTCTTTCGAGGGAAATGTTGCTATAGATGAAATTCAGCGAGCGCCGGAAATTTTCCTTGCTATAAAAAGAGCAGTTGACTTGGATCGCCGTCCAGGTAGATTTATTCTAACCGGTTCTGCAAATGCACTGCTGCTTCCAAAAGTTTCCGAATCGCTTACCGGGAGAGTTGAGTTATTAACTCTATATCCATTTTCACAAAATGAAATCTCAAATACTAATTTTAATTTAGTGGATATTTTATTTAACGAGAAATTAAATTTTGATTCTTCGAGAGCTGCAAATGAACTGTTGAAAAGAATTTTACTTGGCGGTTATCCCGAAATTAAAACACGAGCAAATGATGAGCGGCGAAATGCATGGTACAAATCATATATCACAACAATTACCCAGCGAGATGTACGAGATATTTCTAATATAGAAGGGCTGACACAGTTTCCATCAATAATGAGTTTACTTGCAGAGCGAGCCGGCTCATTGCTAAACTTCGCTGAACTATCGCGTTCGGCTGCAATTCCACAAACAACATTAAAACGGTATGTAAGTTTGTTGCAGTCGATATTTCTTTTGTATTTCCTTCCGGCATATTCACAGAATTTGTCTAAACGTATTATAAAAACTCCAAAAGTTTATCTGTACGACACGGGATTATTAGCTTTTTTAATCGGCGCAAATGCCCAAAGAGTGAAAGATGAACCCCGGATTCACGGCATGCTTGTAGAGAATTTTGCATTAATGGAATTGTTGAAGCAGGCTTCATGGAGTAATCAAAATCTTAGTTTCTATCATTTCAGAACTACCGCCGGGCAAGAAGTTTATTTTGTTCTCGAAATACCCGGCGGAGAAATTGTCGGTATCGAAGTAAAAGCCACGCAAACTCCCAAAGCAGATATGTTCAACGGACTGAAATTATTACGGGAAGAAACGGTTAAAAAATTCGTAAGGGGGATTCTTTTATATAATGGAAATACAATAATTCCATTTGATAAAAATCTATTAGCAATACCCATAAGTTATTTGTGGTAAGTTCACTTTCAAACAAAAGTTTTGAACCAACAACAATTTCTCAGTCCTAAAAAACCTGCGTTACAAAATATGCTAGTGCAGATATTCCTGCTGAAAGAGGAATGGTTAAGATCCAGGCCCATACAATTTTTCCGGCTAATCCCCATCGTACTGCGGATAGCCGTTTTAACGAGCCAACTCCCATTATGGATCCGGTAATTGTATGTGTTGTGCTAACCGGAATTCCAAGTGCAGTCGAGAAGAACAACGAAATTGCAGCGCCCGATTCTGCACAAAATCCGTCTACCGGTCTAAGCTTTGTAACTTTCTGTCCCATAGTTTTAACGATTCTCCAACCGCCGAATACAGTACCGAGTGCAATGGCTGCATGGCATGAGAGAACTACCCACAAGGGAATATAAAATTTATCAATCATATGTGAGCTGACAAGTAAACCTGCGATAATACCCATAGTCTTTTGAGCATCATTACCGCCGTGACCGAGACTGTATGCGGCAGCGGAAATCAATTGTCCTTTCCGGAAGATATGATCTACTTTCAACGGAGCGCTTCTGCGGAACAACCGGTAAACAAGCATTCCAATACTTACTCCAAGAAATAAACCCATCATAGGAGAAATAACAATGAACAAAACAGTTTTAAATATCCCTCCAAAAATTAAAGATGTTGATCCGCTCTTCATCATCGCAGCGCCAATCAATCCGCCAATAAGCGCATGGGAAGAACTTGTCGGCAATCCCAAATACCATGTAATGATATTCCAAAGACATGCGCCCATCAATGTCGCAAATATTATCGATGAATCAATAATTTTTATATCGATTATTCCTTTGCCGATTGTGCCGGCTACATGAAGCCCGAAAACAAGGAACGCGACAAAATTAAAAAACGCCGCCCACATTACCGCATGACGTGGCGATAGAACCCGTGTTGAAACAATTGTAGCAACAGAGTTTGCCGCATCATGAAAACCGTTTAGAAAATCGAAAGTTAATGCGAGGATAATGAGGAGAACAACCGCTACCACCATATCTAAGCCTGCTTCACAAGAATTGATTCAATAATTTTAGCGACATCATCGCATTGGTCGAGAACCTTTTCGGATATTGTAAAAATGTCTTTCCATTTAATAATATAGATAGCGTCGTGGTCGCCCGCAAAAAGTTCTGCCATCACTTCATTTCTTAATTGATCGCCCTCATCTTCAATTAAATTCACCTCGGCGCAGTAACGGTGAATTTTCTTCGGTTCTTTTAAATTGCGCAAACCATTTACTGCTTTTGTTAATGAATCGATTGATCTGTCGATCAACTTTACTTCATCCAAAAATTTAGTGTTCATTTCAGTGATATTATAAATCTTCATATGGTTTGTAATCTTCAGAAGCAAATCAATAACGCTGTCAAGTTCATTTGCAAGTGAATGAATGTCCTCGCGGTCAATCGGGGTGATAAAAGTCTTGTTCAATTTCTCAACGATGTCAAAAACTATACTGTCTGCCGCGCGCTCAATATCTTTTATTTTTTTTACATCTTCATCGCTGAAAGCGGACTTATTCATATTTTCCTGGAATTGTTTTGAAGCTTTAATGCAATGTGATGCGAGATTATCGAACATATCGAAAAACTCGTATTCCTTCGGTAAGAAGCTAAACCCCATTTTATATTTCCTTATTTCTCTTGTTATCCAGATCCAAAGAAGAAGAATTTCTTTACACTAACTTAACAAAATATCCGCCAGGGATATTGTAAAAATTTAAAAAATAATAGAAAAAATATATTGATTATCGGTAAAAACTATCTTTTCCCTTATTCATCCCGGGTCGAAAATTGCTGATACAATATTCCTCCTATTATCAACATCAGTCCAAATACCGAAGACAAATAAATTTTTTCACCGAGAACAATTGAAATTAATAGAAGCGAAATAAACGGAGCCAGGTAAGCAAGTGTTGATGATTTTGCTTTATTCGGACTCAGCTGCAATCCCTTTAACCAAAGGAAGAAGCCAATACTCATTTCAAAAACGCCAATGTAACCTGCTCCCCAAAACGAATTGGAATTAACAGGGGAAAACGAATCGAATAAAAGGATGTAAGCGGCAGTAAAAATCGTACCGAAGAAAAATGCAGAGAATAATTTAATCGAAGGATCTCTATCATCTTTCAAGTTAATTATCCAAAACGCCGCCCAAATAATTGAGCTGCCTGCAGCAAGGGCAAAGCCAAATACATTATTGAATTTCATCGTAAAGATATCGCCGTGTGTTGCGATAATTATCACACCGAAAAATGCAGCTGTGAGTCCAATAATTATTTTTGCCGAAATTTTATGCTTTAGAAAAATACCGGCGAAAATGCTTACCATGATAGGCCAGGTGTAATTCAGCACCATCGCTTCCTGCGCTTGTAAAAGTGAATACGCTTTGAATAGAACGAGATAATAAAGAAACGGATTGAGCAGTCCGAGCAACAAACTCTTTGGCAGGCTATTTTTGAAAATCGAACCGGGGCTGAATTTACCAACAGCAATTATTAAAATGAACAAAACAACTGCACTCATCAGAGACGAATAAAACACTAACTGTACATAATCCATTCCGCGCAAGGATAATTTAAATGCAGTTGCAGATGTACTCCAGAAGAATACGGCTGCTAATGAATATAGAATTGATTTGGATGAAATCTTCATTTGGGCTTTCAAAAAATATATCGCATGTCAAATTTAGGATTTGAAAGCCCATACCCAAATATTTTTAAAAAAATATTTTTTTACTTGAATTTATCGTCTACATGATTTAAGATAGTAAATAGGATAGTTTAGCTTTTAAAAACAGGAGAACAATAGATGAAATCAGTGAAAGAAATAGTATCAGCGCGCCCGCTTAGATTCGTAAAATCGAGTTCAAAGATTATAGATATTGTAAAATATATGAGCGAAGAGAACATCGGGCTTGTGCCCGTTCTCGAAGAAGACGGTAAATTAATCGGAGTTTTTTCGGAAAGAGATTTAGTGAGACGGGTAATCGCAAAAGGTCTCTCCCTCGAGGAAACAAGTGTTAATGAGGTGATGTCGAAAAATTTAACACTTTCCGATATAAATGAATCCTACGAAGCCTGTCTCAAAAAAATGAAGGAAGCCAACATCCGGCATATATTAATTATAGATGATAAAAAGTTGGTTGGCCTTGTATCCGTAAGAGACTTACTCGAAATAGATATCACTGCGCAAAAGGAAACTATCGAAGTTCTAAATAACTACATATACTCGGCATGATATGAAATGAGCACCGGTGAATTTTTAAAAGAAGAAGATTTACTAAAACCCGAAGTGATGATACAGATGTATGCACGCGGCGCTTTCCCTATGGCCGATTACGATGGTTCGATAAATTGGTACATGCCGGAAATTCGTACAATTATCCCTCTCGATAATTATAATGTCCCCCGCTCTCTCAAAAAGTTTATGGCGACCTCTTCTTTTGAATTCCTTTATGATAACAATCCTATGCAAATTATTAAATCATGTTCCGAGCGGGACAATACCTGGATTTCCGATAAACTTATTGCCGCTTATAAAAAATTGCTCGATTTGGGTTATGTTCATTCAGTGGAAGTATTATCGTCCGGTGAATTAGTCGGTGGATTATACGGGATTAGTTACCGGGGTTGTTTTTACGGAGAGTCTATGTTTTCCCATGTACAGAACGCTTCGAAAGCTGCACTTGTAAAATTGATTGAGCGGCTAAATAAAAGAGATTATGTTTTACTCGATGTTCAATATCTTACTCCTCACTTAAAAATGTTCGGCGCAGTGGAAATATCCATCGACGAATTTTTTTCTTTATTGAATAAGGGCTACAAAGTCCAAACAGACTTTTCCTGATACAAAACTATCCAGTATGCGTCCAATTAAGTGAACAAAATCATAATAAGTATAGCTATTTTTGTAACGTATCAATTATTTTTTACTCGGCATGCATATTGTTTACATGCTATTTCAATAAAAGAGTTTTGATAAGCCTGAATTTTTTTGAAAACAAAAGGAGATATATTTTAGTTATGACACAAAAACTTACTTACCTGTTTTTTATTTTGCTTTTTGCCGGCTCCACTATTTTTGGACAAACTGCTGGAATTAGCTTTATGCTTGGCTCTCCGCAAGGGGAATTCCGGGAAAATGTTGATAGACTCGGTTATGGTATTCAAGCGCAGGGTACTTTGTGGGCGCCGAATAAAGTTCTTCCTTTCACTGTTGGATTGAATGCCAGCTACATGATTTACGGTGAAGAGTCGGATTCTCGTCCGCTGAGCAATACAATTCCTGATGTATGGGTTGATGTTGATAGAACCAATAACATTGCTAACTTTCATTTGTTGTTTCAAGTCTCACCGTTTTGGGGAGATGTACGCCCATATATGGAAGGTTTGGTTGGCGGTTCTTATCTTTTTACAAAGACATCTGTCTCAAGCGAATACGATAACGATGAGTACGATCCTGTTTTCGAATCAACTAACTTTGATGATTGGGCATGGAGCTACGGATTTGGAGGAGGATTAATGATACTCCTGGCAAGAGAACTCGACGGCGATGTCGGCTCGCTGTTTCTTGATTTGAAAGCACGATATTTATTCGGAACCGAAGCTCAATATTTACGTGAGGGTGATGTGGAAATAAATCCTCATTCAGGGACTGCGACATATTATTATTCCGAATCGGAAACCGATCTCCTTTCGTTCCATCTTGGTGTGGTTTTAACTTTTTAATAATATTTCGCATTTCTCACAAACCCAGCTTTATTCTTAGAGCTGGGTGTTTTTTTTGATATTATCGCAGTCATCATAATTTTAAAAAATATTTTCGCCTAAGAAGCGGATAGATCGCTTCAAAAATCTCCCCCCTAAACGTTATTCACATATTAAACAATTTTCTACCGGAACTCGATAATCAATCAGATAGATAAAAATTTTAGGAATAATCTGATTTTCTTTAAATGAAATCGATAAAAAAGCAATTGCGGAAAAACTATGTATCCTCAACTCTTGAGCATGGATATTCTTCACAATTCGGTCAGGTAATAAAATGAAAAAATTCAATCAACTTACAATCAGCAAAAAAATTAATGTAATAATTCTCAGTATGCTGGCAATTGTTCTGCTGGGTAATATGTATTTCGTAATATCCAAATTCGACTCGTTTAATTTATCGTTAGCCGAAAAGGAGACAACAAATGCATTGGCATCATTAATAAACAATCTCGAAATGAGTAAAAACGAAGCCGTAAATTATGCACGACTTATCGCCTCAAACAAAGAGATGGCAGTGCTGATTAAAGAAAATAACCGGCAGGGGATTTTGGACTTCCTTTCCAATATGCTAGAAGGCGCCAAACTCGACTTTGTTACAGTAACCGATTCTGCAGGTACTGTTGTTGCCCGGTCTCACGAACCGGAAAAATTTGGCGATGCAGTAACCAAGCAGCTCAACATTCAAGAAGCACTAAAGGGTAATCAGATATCAATCATTGAAAAAGGAACGGCAGTTAAACTTTCAGCGCGGTCGGGCGCTCCGGTTAGGGACGAAACAGGCAAGATAGTAGGAGTTGTTTCCACGGGAATATCTTTTCAAAAAAATGGAATTCTTGATAACTTGAAAAAACAATCAATTGTGACTTTACAATATTTCTTGGCGACGAAAGAATTAATACAACACTCATTCATGACGGCAAAAGACTTGTCGGAACTAAATTAGCTGTGCCGATTGCAGATAAAGTAATTAATAAAAGAGAAAATTTTATAGGCGAGGCTGAGATTCTTTCAGTTCCATACGTCACTTCTTACACGCCAATCATCGAAAATGAAAAAGTTATTGGCGTTCTATTTGCCGGAAAATCTTTAGAAGAAGTAAATGCGACTAAAAGCGAATTTTTATATACGATTCTTTTACTTTCTATTGCCGGATTTTTGATTATTGGTTTTGTTATGGTTGTGTATATGAAAAAGATTTTAATTACCCCCATCAATCAGGCAACCGGCATGATGCTGGCAATGAGCAAGGGAAATTTAAAAACAAGAATTAATCTTAATTCCGAAGATGAAATAGGCATTATGGTTAAGAGCATGAATAATTTTTCCGATACTCTTCAAAAACTTGTTTCGACAATGGATTCTGTCGCTGAAGGCGATCTAAGTACAACCCTAACCCTTTTAGATGAGAAGGATGAGATTACGCCAGCGCTTAATAAAATAATAGCCACATTAAACCAATTGAAAACGGAAACAGATTTATTAACAGAAGCTATTATTGACGGGAGAACGAACTATAGAGGCGATGCCAATAAGTATAAAGGCGGGTACAAAACTATTGTCGAAGGATTTAATAGAGCAATTAACGAAATCATCCAGGTTGTTCGTGTTGGCGAACAAGTAATGGATAAACTAAGCAATGGAGATCTTACGGCAAGAATGGAAGGCGAATACCGTGGGAATTTCAAAGGTTACCAGGAATTTATCAACCATCTCGGTGCATCCCTGGAAAAATTAATCAGCGAAGTAACCGGCGCAATCCACGCAGTAGCAAGCGCAAGTCATCAGATTTCCAGCAGCAGTGAGGAAATGGCTGCAGGCGCACAGGAACAAAGTTCACAGGCATCTGAAATTGCAAGTGCTGTTGAAGAAATGACGAGCACAATTTTGGAGACAACAAAAAACGCCGATACTGCTGCCGATAAAGCTAAAAACGCTGGATTGATTGCAAAAGAAGGCGGACGTGTTGTTGAAGAGACAATTGAAGGTATAAATAGAATTGCCGAAGTAGTAAAACATTCTGCCGAAACAGTTAAAAAGTTAGGTGATAGCAGCGACCAGATTGGCGAAATTATCCAGGTAATCGACGACATAGCAGATCAGACTAACTTGTTGGCGCTGAATGCCGCGATTGAAGCGGCAAGAGCCGGAGAGCAAGGACGGGGTTTTGCAGTAGTTGCAGATGAAGTTCGCAAACTGGCGGAAAGAACAACAAAAGCTACAAAAGAAATTGCCGACATGATTAAACAAATTCAGAAAGATACATTCGAAGCGGTAACTTCTATGGAATCGGGAACGCTTGAAGTGGCGAAGGGTAAAGAACTATCACAGCAGGCTGAAAAATCATTAAAGGAAATAATTTTGGGTGCGACGCAAACCGTTGATATCGTTACACAAGTAGCTGTGGCAAGCGAAGAACAGTCTTCGGCATCCGAACAGATCAGCAAGAATATTGAACAAATAAATAATGTCACTCAACAGAGCACCGAAGGGGTTCGGCAAATTGCTACTGCTGCCGAGGATTTGAGCAGACTAACAACTCATCTTCAGGAATTAATTTCGCAATTTAAGATCAGCGATTCAAACGATGATAGAGATAATATATCCGAGAGTTCAAGAGGATATGCCATCAGGTCCAACGGAAAGTTGATAAAATCTTAGGCAAATTTTAAGAACAAATAAAACCAGGTTGCAAATACAGCCTGGTTTTCTTATTTCGTAATTGCATACTTCAATCCAATATACTTCTCCGCGCTTTATCATTTCTGTCGTTTCGGTTTCGGTTCGGCAATCAACCATTCATTTGCGGTTTCTTTATCGGCTTCATAATAATAATTGCAAGCTTCGATAACTTCATTTTCCAGCTGCCGTTTTTTCTCTCTCGCCAGGTAGTCTTCGAGTGCGTCTTTTATAAGCTGCGATAGTTTTACTTTTTTATCCTTTGCCGAATCACTAATACGAGAATAAAGTTCGGCTGGCAAAGATAAATTTTTACGATGCATTATTTTACGGGCAGAATGTATGGGCATATTTTCTTCATTTGGCACATTTATTTGCGCACAAATTAAATAACGATGTGCACAATTCCAAAATCAATTATTATCGGCGTATTTAGGGTTTTGTGGATTGAAAATCCACGATAGCAAAATAGAAGCAATACTCTTACATCAAAATATTTTGGCTTTTCTACTTGCTTTATCCGGGGATTTGTAATTCCATCTTCCCTTTCCTATTTTTTCAGCCATGTTAATTTTACCAATTAGTTTTTGAACTTAACCAACTCAAAATTGTTTTTAATTTTCTATGATCATTTCTAAATCAAAAATATTTCTGCCATTATTTTTACTGGCAGTATTGCTCCTCGCAGCATGTTCGGGTAGAGATAATAAAACTTCTTCAAATAAAATCAGAGCGGTTGTTACAGTCATAACTTACGCTGACTTTGTTAAAAAAATCGGCGGCGATAAAGTTGATGTTACAACGATGATTCCGCCCGGCGCTAATGCTCATGCATACGAGCCGCAACCGGAACAGCTTGTCGAATTTTCGAAAGCTGATTTCTATTTCCGTGTCGGTAATATTTTGGAATTCGAAGATATATGGATGAATAAAATTCAAGGGTACAATAAAAAGATCAAAATTGTGGATTGCTCAGAGAATATATTTACAATGGAACACGATCCGCATATCTGGCTTAGCCCGGCAAACACGAAGATTATTACCCAGCATATCTACGATGCCTTTGTAAAATCTTATCCCGCGGAAAGAGAATTTTTCGAAACCAATTTAAAACGATTCCATTCGGAATTAGATTCAGTTGACGCATCGAATAAAGTGAAAATCAGCGGATTGAAATCGAACAAGTTTATGGTCTATCATTCAGCATGGAAATACTTCGCCGAATATTACGGTCTCGAAGAAATTGCTATCGAGAAAGAAGGCAAATCTCCGAACGTTCGGGATTTAACCGATATAATAACCAAGGCAAAAGAATCCGGGATAAAAGTGATATTCACCGAACCTCAGTTTGATCCTTCTCCGGCAAAAACAATTGCAAATGAGATAGGCGCTGTAACCGATACGATAAATTCTTTGCCCGCTGATTATTTGCAAAATCTGACGGAATTTGTTAACAAAATTGTGAAGTACTCAAAGTAAAATGACAGATGCAATTTCAATAAAAAATGTAAACGTAAAAATCGATCAATTTTCGATTTTGGAAGATATTAATCTCTCGATCCCGGAAAAAGAATTTCTCGGGATTATCGGTCCAAACGGCGGAGGAAAAACAACACTTCTTAAAGTTATACTTGGATTAATAAAACAAGATAGCGGTGAAGTTTCAATTTACGGAAAGACTCCAAACGAGTGTCCCGGTTTGATTGGCTACACGCCCCAACATTCCAACTTCGATAAAGATTATCCTATCTCGGTGATGGATGTTGTGTTGATGGGAAGATTGGGAAGCAAAACTTTATTTGGAAGAAATTCGAAAGAAGATCGAAATATTGCGGAGGAGTCTCTACTTAAAGTTGGTTTACAAAATTACAAATCGAGAACGGCAGGATATTTATCCGGAGGTGAGAAACAGCGAGTTTTAATTGCGCGTGCATTATCCACAAAACCGAAAATTCTTTTACTCGATGAACCGACGGCGAGTGTGGATTCGGTTTCCGGACAAAATTTCTACGAGTTATTGAATATGTTGAATAAGGAAATGACAATCGTGATGGTATCGCATGATATAGGTGCGGTTTCGCAATATATGAATAAAATTGCATGCCTTAATAAAAAATTGGTTTACCACGATTCAAAAGAGATTTCGAAAGAAATGCTTGAGGCAACTTACCAATGTCCGGTAGATCTAATTGCACACGGTGTACCGCACCGGGTTTATCATCAACACGGCGAGCATAATCATGTTTGATTTTCTTCAATATGATTTTATGGTAAACGCAATCATAGCGAGCGTGCTTGCAAGTATCGCTTTTGGAATTGTCGGCACATATGTGGTTGTAAAAAAAATTGTATTCATCGCGGGTGGAATTTCGCACACAGCATATGGTGGTATTGGTCTCGGCTATCTTCTTGGCATCAGCCCTATCTTTGGCGCGGCAGGTTTCAGTATCGCTGCGGCAATTTTTATTTCAATTATGCGGCGGCAAAAAAGTCAACACGAGGATACTCTTATCGGAATGATGTGGGCAATCGGAATGGCGCTCGGAGTTATTTTTATAAATTTAACACCGGGTTATGTACCCGATTTGATGAGCTATCTTTTTGGAAATATTTTAACAATTCCTTCGTCGGATCTTTATTTAATGTTTGCACTTGATCTCGTAATTGTTTCCGTTATCGTTCTTCTGTTTGACCGTATCCAGGCAGTTACTTTCGACGAGGAATTTTCTCGCACTATGGGTCTGCCGGTAGATGCGATCTATTTTACACTACTGGTGCTAATTGCATTAACGACTGTCATTCTTATAAAATTAGTTGGAATAATTCTCGTCATCGCGCTGCTCTCAATACCGCCGGCAATTAGTATAAAATATTCAAAAAGTTTGAAAAGTATGATGTTTGTTTCGATAATTTTAGGAATACTTTTTACTTTAATTGGTTTATTATTCTCTTATTATTTAAATTTGTCATCAGGTGCAGCAATTATAATTGTATCAGCCGCCGGTTACGGGATTTCATCCGTAATTTCGAGTATTCAAAAAAAAATTAGAGCTGCGGTTTAATGCCGGAAATATTAATGATTCGCTGGGACGTTAGTCCCGAAATTTTTTCAATTGGTCCGCTTACAATACGTTGGTATGGATTTCTTTTCGCGCTCGCATTCATTATCGGCTTCCAGATTATGTATTACATCTACAAAAAAGAAAATCAGCCGGTCGATGAATTGAATGATCTCATTTGGTACATGATCATTGGTACCGTTATCGGCGCCCGACTCGGGCATTGTTTATTTTACAGCCCGGAATATTATCTGAGTAATCCGATAAAAATATTAATGATTTGGGAAGGCGGGCTCGCGAGTCACGGCGCCTCGATTGGAATTCTTACTGCTATTTATCTCTACACAAAGAAAAACAAAAAACATACTTTCCTATACTTGATGGATAGGCTGGTAATCACTGCCGCGTTGGGTGGTATGTTCATTCGCCTCGGCAATCTTTTTAATTCGGAAATCATCGGCAAACCGACTGATGTTCCGTGGGCTTTCACATTTGTTTCGATTGATAATATTCCCCGTCATCCTGCACAGCTTTACGAAGCAATCGCATGCTTAATAATATTTCTTATGCTTGCTTACACTTACTTGAAAAGCAAGGGTAATTTTAACGATGGGTTGATATTCGGAATATTCTTAATTCTTCTCTTCGGTTTCAGGATTTTTGTTGAGTATTTTAAAGAAAACCAATCGGATTTCGAGCAAGGCATGATTTTAAATATGGGCCAAATACTCAGCATACCTTTGGTGATCGCCGGAATATTTATTCTTTATCGTGCAATAAATAAACCCAATTCCGTAAACTCTAAATAACTGCTTACGTTTTTATAAAGAGAAAGATATTATCCATGAAAGTGATTTTTCTAAGCGCGTTTATTGTAACTGCGTTTCTATTTTCAGCGTACATTCCTTTTACTAAAGTTTCATCCGTCATCTATAATCCTTCGAATGATTCGTTAAGATTTCCAGGTGAAGTTCATCTCCGCAATATTAAGCAACTAACATTCGGCGGGAATAATGCCGAAGCCTACTGGAGCTTCGACAGCAAGCAATTAACTTTTCAAAGCGATTGGAGTAAAATTAATCCTCAAGGCTGCGATCAAATTTTTAAAATGAATGCAGACGGATCAACGCTCACTGATGGCAGACAGTATAAATTAATTTCCACAGGAAAAGGAAGAACCACCTGCAGTTATTTTTTGAAGGACGGCCGAATAATTTTCTCATCGACTCATGCCTTCGATGAAAAATGTCCCGAAGCTGAAATGTTTGCTGGGGGAAGATATGTCTGGCCGATTTATAATTCATATGAAATTTACATTGCGAACCCGGATGGATCGGATATTAAATTACTTATTGGCGGTGAAGGTTACGACGCAGAAGCGACAGCTTCGCCCGACGGTAAATATATTGTGTTTACTTCAACTCGTTCCGGCGATCTTGATTTGTGGCGATTCGAAATCGAAACCGGTGAATTGCTTCAGTTAACAAATACGATGGGATATGATGGCGGCGCTTTCTTTTCAAACGATTCAAAGAAAATTGTGTGGCGGGCAAGCCGTCCCGAAGGCGATGAAGCAGAAATGTATAAAACATTATTGAATGATGGTTTTGTTGAGCCGAAAAATCTGAACATTTTTATTGCGAATATCGACGGAAAAAATGTACAGCAGGTAACAAATCTTCCCGGTGCGAATTGGGCACCGTATTTTCATCCTTCAAATAAAAAAATTGTATTTAGTTCCAATCATCATTCAATGGAACAAGGCGGCAGATTGTTTGATATTTTTATGATCAATATCGACGGAACAGGGCTTGAGAAAGTTACAAACTCAGGCACATTCGATGCTTTCCCTATGTTTTCATTCGACGGGAAAAAATTCGCATTCGCATCCAACAGAAGAGCGGACTTGAAACAAAGCCGCGATACAAATATTTTTGTTGCCGATTGGATTGAGAATCCCGAAGAAATAGATATAAATTTTACACGAAAATAATTGTGTGTTTACCATCCTTTAGGATGGTTCTTTCGGATAGCGTTACCCTTCAGGGTAATGCGGTATAATAAATGAACGAAAAAAAATTCATCACAAAATGGATTAACGAAATTAACGCCGGTCTCGCCAGGAAATTTCCCGACGACTACGTTAGAGCCTTCGATTGCGAAATGCTCGAACTACCCGGCAAACATTTAATACAGGGTTCCGAGTTATTCGGCAAGTATGAAATTCTTGATATTGACGGCAACCCGATAATGCAAACGGAAAGTTATCTAAAATCAAAATACATTATTTATTCTTCCCAATTCAATCCCTTTTTCATCCCGATGCCAAAGGATGAAAATGACATCAAAGCCGCGTTAAAGGAATATGAAAAAGAACTTGATGGATTGCTTCATCAAATAGAGAAAGAGTACAAAACCACTTTTCCCGAAGCGAAAAACTTTCACGAGGCATCGAATCAAATTTTCAAAAACACCAGTCTCAAAAGATTTAAATAATGAATCCTATCGGTCTCGGTGAGAATATAACAAAATATTTCTCGTCATTATTCGGCGACGAGTTCATCAGGAAATACGAAGAATATATCAACAGCGAATATTATCCATACATCCGGATTTCCGTTTTTGAAAACGAACAGAAGGTTATTGATGAATTAAAGTCCGGCAGCATCGATTGCCAAAAAGTTGAAAGTGTTCCTCGCGCTTATCGAATTCTTTCCGGCAAAGAACTACTCGGTAAAACTCTCGAATACACACTTGGCAATTATTACATACAAAGTCTTTCTTCGATGATACCTGCGCTAATGCTAAATCCTTCTCCGAATGATATCGTGCTTGATTTGTGCGCGGCGCCCGGATCAAAAACTACTTTGCTTGCCGAATTGATGAACAATCGAAGCACTCTGTACGCCAATGAACCGAATAAGTCGAGGATCGGCAGTCTCGTGTTTAATCTCGATAAAATGGCGTTGGTCAACATTGGCGTTCTTCAACAAAAGGGAGAATTGCTTAGCAAATCATTCGATAATTATTTCGATAAAATTCTTGTTGATGCGCCATGCAGCGGACTTGGCATTGTTCAAAAGAAAAACGAAGTGAATAAATGGTGGAATGAAAACCGGGTTGATGTTATCTCGGATTTGCAGACGCGATTGCTTGTTAGCGCAGTGAAGATGCTGAAATCCGGCGGTGAGATAATTTACTCGACATGTACACTCACCGTTGAAGAAAACGAGATGGTGGTTAATACTATCTTGAAAAAATATCCAATGGAAATTGCCGAGCTGCAACTGCCGGTTTCATCGATTGATGGATTCACCGAATACGAAGGGAATAAATTAAATCCGGCATTAAGTAAAGCAAGAAGAATCATTCCCTGGCAGGTTAACTCCGAGGGATTTTTTATAACTCGGTTAATTAAAACCGGCGAAACCGAACCGGCAAAACAAGAACCGTCAAAAAATTCGGATATCAAACTTTTATCATCCGGACATAAAGACATCAAAAAACACTTGAATGAAATCAGTTCGTTCTTTGCTATCGATCCGGAAGTACTGGATGGTTATAAATATTTCATCAAAGGTGCAGATATTTATTTCATCAACAGCGATTGGCATACCGATAATCCCGGAATATTCAACCGTATCGGGATTAAATTCGCAAACATCGATAAAAATAACCGCGCACATTTAAGAACGTATTCAGTTCGCCATTTGAAAGATCACATCCACAAAAGATTTTTAGAATTACAGAACGAAGATGAATTAAACACATACATGAACGGTGGAATCATCAAGAAAAATTTCGATATGCGCGGACAGGTTATTATAAAATATAAAAACAACATTCTTGGAACAGCAATCTCGATGACTGAAGGACTTAAAAGCCAATTCCCGCGTGCATCTCGCACGCATGAGATTTCGATTTAATTTCTTGATACTTGTTTCTGGTTACTGAATAATGGAACACTTTTTAATGTAGCGAGCATATATTCTTTGTGCGGAAGTTAGTTACAACTGGCAAAGATTTTTATACTTGTATATTGCAATCTTTTTTCCAAACATCCCAATATCCCTCAAGCTTGGCGACAAATTCCTTTGAATTATCAATATAAATTTTGCTTCCGAGTTTCCATGCCTCAGCGCGGATATTAAAACTCTTTATCATGAGACAATTAAAAAGCGTTTCATACAATTGAATGTTCTCAACCACCTCCGGCAGCTTCCGCAGCGATTCATCCAATCGGTGTAAATCATGATCGAGTCCAAGTAAATCACTAAGTCTATCGAGAAGTAAAGAGAGTTTCCTCAAAACCGGCGGATTGATAGGTTTGAATATTGCGATTAGATACCACAGATTCTTAACCATTTTTCTCCACTCATGAAACATTTCCGGTGAAGAATTATACTGTGTTGCAATAAATGTTTTATACCCTTTTGAATATATTTTTCTAATCCCCTTCGATAATACTCCAAAATCATTTCTTTGAATTGGCAGTTCAGCCACGCGGAAGCGAGCCGCACGCAATGCAGTTGCTACCTTATCTATTCTTTTTTCTTCATGAACAATCCTTTCGAAGATATCCCTATGCATGTTTTCAAATCTGGATTTTAATCCTTCGTATATTTCATTACTTACTGCGCCTTGGAACTCCTGCTTGATATTAGAAAGCGTTTCAATTAAAACAACGCTGTCTCTAACACCCGATAGCATCCTGCCGGCGTCGCTAAAACAAATATTTTCCTGTTGAAAAATATCTTTACCAATTTCATATCGGATCATTCTATATACAGCACGAATTCTTTTAAAGCACTTTCTCGTTTCGTGAATGGCTAAATCGGTATCTATTCCTGACCTTGCTAGAAATCCAATTGCATTTTTCTGCTGCGCTAGTATAATACGCCGAATATTATCTGGTATGCTTTCCGATCTTTTTATCGTGTATTTCATTTTATTGCAGGTCAATCCTATTAAAATTATTTATCCGAATCCGGCACACAAAATTACATGGTTGCCGATTCTTTTGCATATTTTTTATTGTAATGAGTATTTTTAAGTATCAAAAACAAAATTGAACGCTTACTATGTTTGCAAATTTATTTGCCGCAAAGAAACCTGTTATCGGTGTTATCCATGTTGAGGCCTTGCCGGGCACACCAAAATTTTCCGGTAAAGTACTGCCGATTATCGAAAAAGCGAAAGCTGAGGCATTGATTTATTTGAGAGCAGAAATTGGTGGAATTATTATTGAAAACATGCATGATGTACCATATTTAAAGGGAAAAGTTGGACCAGAAATCTCATCTTTGTTGAGCATTATTGGGTACGAAGTTAAAAATAAAACTGATCTGCCCTGTGGAATTCAAATCTTAGCCGGAGCCAATAAGGAAGCGCTCGCCGCGGCACATTCTGCCGGGTTGGATTTTATCCGCGCCGAAGGTTTTGTGTTTGCACATGTTGCTGATGAAGGAATAATTGAATCCTGCGCGGGAGAGTTACTGCGTTACAGGAAACAAATCGACGCTGAAAATATTTTAGTGCTTACGGATATAAAAAAGAAACATTCATCGCATTCAATAACATCGGATGTGGATATTATCGACACTGCGAAAGCTGCCGAATTTTTCTTGAGCGACGGTGTAATAATAACAGGGAAGGCAACGGGCGAAGTCGCAGATATTCATGAAATTGAAAATGCAAAAAATAATGTATCTATTCCTGTGCTTGTCGGTTCGGGAGTTACGGATAAAAATGTGAAAGACTATTTAACCGTCTCAGACGGAATTATTGTTGGTTCATATTTTAAAAAGGAGGGACGATGGCAAAACACAGTCGATTTGGAGAGAGTAAAGAATTTACTCTCCAAATGCAATTAAAAATAACGACACAAATTAGTTGCGCGGAGAGATATACTTTATCGCCACTGAACTTCTATAACTCTACTTTCTTCGCTTTACATTCTGCACTAAGCGTCAGCTAAGTTTTCATCTTGTAAGCAAAGCGAATAATCTTCGGCTTCACAAGTTTTTCGAAATCAGTATATTCCAATCTCATTAGTTCGGTATGCGAACAGGCGTTGAACGAAATTTCTTCATCCTCAACGAGACTCGCCTCGACATAAACATCGAGACCGAATAGATTTCCAAATGGTGGCATAGCTCCTACTTCGCAATCAGGAAATTTATCCTTGAATTCAGGTTCGTTAGCAAGTCTTGCATTATCTGTTCCGAGCGCTTCTTTCAAAAGACCAAAATCAATTGAATACGAAGCCGGGAGAACAGCGAGCGCCATTTTACCATTAACCTTTAGCACAACAGACTTTGCGAGCTTTTTCCCCTTGATGTGAGCAGAGGCTGCAATTTCCTGCGCAGTATATGCTTTGGAATGATGGATGGTAACATACTTTATTTTGTTCTCATCCAGGTAGGTTTTAAGTTTGTTGACCGGCATTGTAACCTCCTAATTAAAAATTATTAATCAGTTAATTCGACTATCCGGCAATCTGCGATTATTGAGTCGGCTTTAAAGTAACAACAATTTGGTTTGAAGTCAATCGCCATTTACTTTAAAAATTAGCATGAATCTGATTCCAGATTCATGCCTTGAAAATTCCAAGTTATTTCATCAAAATCAATTTTTTCGTATCGGAAAAACCGCCAGCTTGCATCCTGTAAAAATATACTCCCGAAGTAAGATTGCTTCCATCAAATTTTACATCGTAATATCCGGCTGGTTTAATTTCATCAACTAATGTAGCCACTTCCCTTCCGAGTACATCATAAATTTTCAATTGTACTTTACTGAGTAATGACAACTGAAAACTGATAACTGTAGTCGGATTAAATGGATTCGGGTAATTCTGCTTTAATTCCATCGATGACGGAACAAGTTCAGCTTCATCAAGAATATTGGTAGTTTGATTAAATTTGTTAGCGAGTACAAAATTCATAAACGACTCTGCCTGATCACTTTTAACATAGTACAGCGGGAAGCTTAGCGTAATAATTGAATAATCTTGCCCGATATATTCAACACCCACCGGCATTCCTTTCATGCTTCCTTGTATAGTGGATGGATCATAATTACTATCATAAAGATAAATTGTCTTTCCAGGAGAATTAGGTTGTATGCTTTCAATAAATCTTAGTTGGTTATTATTTGTTGGCACTTTATCAGGATCAAGCTGTAATTCGGGATATCCTGCCGCAGCCGATTGAGCTCCGGAAAAATATGTAAGTAATTTTGTTTCGATCTTTCCAACTTTTGAATAATCAAAAAGGAAACTGCTTTCATTCATTTCATACACCGAGTTCGAGATGTTATCGAAAACGGTGGAAGGTTTATACCCGGCATATAAAAACTTTCCGCCGTAATTAAGATATTCCCGCAAATCATTCTGCATCGGGAAAAGATTATCGAGATCGTTATTATCGTTTCCGTGCCAAACAATAATCGAGTAGGTCCCGATATCAGCAAGACCTATTCCTTCATTTTGCTCGACATCAAATTTTTCGCATGAATAATGACTAAGAACCGTATCAAAAAAATCGTCTACCTGCTCGTCCGTGGGATTGTAATTATCCCCATTCCCGTCCGCAGATTCATCAACAATTAGAATACCGCCATCCAGCGAAACACAGCGTGATTTGACTACTTCATTATCAATGCTTTCATTTAAATCCGTATCGGCGGCTTTAACAACATAGTCATAATAAATACCGTTCAAGCAAGTTTCATCTGTGAATGTATATGCCAAGATATAATCCGAATTCAATTTTATCATTTCACTTTTGCCATGCTCGGCACGGTATATATTGTATCCTGCCAGATCAAGTTCATGATTTTCGGACCAGTCTAATTTAACTCCATGCCAGATTGGCTTAGCTGTAACGAGCGGTGCGATCGGGAACACATGGGAAACAGCGGTAATCATTTGCGGCACACTTTCATTACCATCATTATCAACGGCGGTTACCGAAAAGTAATATTGAACATCTGCCGACAAACCTTCAATCCGCAAATAATTTTCTTTTATTTGTACTACGTTATTCATACTATTAGCCGCAGTACCGTAACGTACAATATATTTATCGAGATCATTTTCTTCATTAGATACCCAAACCAGTTGTATAGAGTTTCCGTTGCCGCAGTCCTTGTAATGAAGATTAACAACTTTTTGAGGTGTCTCTGAAACCGTAATTGCCAATGCCGCAGATGATTTAATTATCTCGGCACAGTATTCCATATTGCAGTGACCAATTACATCATCGTCTGAATGATAATAGGGACTAAAATGATTTTCATCGAAATAGACAGCCGGAAAACCATACTGCCAAAAAGCATAACTATCGGAACCGCCACTATTTAATCCTCCCTGAGAAGAACGAATATCACTATAGTTATTAACACAATCTCCGGCTAAATCCCTAAACTCTTCTGCCCCCGAATAATAATTAACATTAACATAACTTGATGCAAGCGGATCTGTGCTGTTACTGATCATATCGTGATTGATCATTAGTTTAATAACCATTCCATTTAAAAAAGCACTTTCGGCAAAATGGAATGCTCCATGAAGTCCGGCTTCCTCTGCTGCGAAAGTAACAAATTTAATTGTCGCTTCAGGTTGAAAGCCGTTTAATTTGAATGCTCTTGCAATCTCGAGCGCCGCAGCCGTTCCGCTTGCGTTATCATCAGCTCCAGGTGCGGAACTCATTGGACTTAGATATGTAATTGAATCATGATGACCACCCACAACTATTACCTTTTCCGGATTTGCTGTGCCCGGTAATGTGGCGACAACATTCATTTGCCATGTACCGTTAAAATAAAACGAATCAAGTTTAACATCGGTAAATCCAAATCTTTCAAACTCATTTTTAATCCACTCAGCGACTTCCTCCCTGTTATCTGCGTACAAATACCTCGTCCCAAAATCCTGTAGGCTTTGAATAAAATATTTCACTGTATCTGGATTAATATCATCAATAATTTCATCAATCAAGGAAGTATTTTGCATCGGATAAAACATTTGAATGCGCTCCGAGGCTGATTTATACACGGCTTTTATATTATTTATTGGCGAAACAGAAAATCCATTTTGAAAAAAGTAACCGATATTTTTTTGAAGTTCTTTTGCAATCAAAAAGTTTTTACTCTCAAAGATTACTTCGCCCAATCCTTCAGCAGGCATCCTGTTTTTTTCTTGAAAATCGCTAATCAAGTAATAATTATCAGGAGCATTGATTTCACTTATAACCGAAAAAATAATGCTTCGATTCCTGAGCTTATCGAGAATTGGTTCACTCGCGATGGTCACAAGTAATTTTTCATCAACGAATAAGAGCGGTAGTTTGTAGGAATCAAGAACAGTTGCCGACGGCATGTTTTTCAAATCAATCGAGATAATAGATTGCTGTGCAAAAGAATATCCTGAGATTAGAGTAAAAAAGAAAAAGAATAATTTTTTCATTAAATGCACCAATGATTTTAAAGTGAGGTGTAAAATTACGAAAACTAAACTGGCTGGAAGTGCAAAAACTTTTCTCCGAGCTAGTGTAAATGTACATGGCAGTCACGGTCCACACGGTGACTGAGATGCATTTTCTTCGAATATCTTAAGTGCATCTGTCACGGAATGGTCCCACGAGAAGCGGGGCAAGCTGTGACAGCCGAGCCAATGAGTAGAACTGTAATTGGCAGATCACTAGGTTTTGCGTTTATTTGAGTCTGTAAAGATATTTGTGTAAATGGGAAAAGCAGTTAAAGAACAACATTTAATCTCTCCTCAAAAATAACAGATAAATGGGAAAGAACAACAGCCCAGTTTTGAATTTGCATAGTCCACTTTTTTGATAAATCTC
>JAZDFC010000022.1:0-36195 GCA_043808235.1 bacterium | reverse complement strand
CAACTTCGGAAAAAATGGGATTTGTAGGAAGAGAAGAGGGAATTCAAGTTCAAACTGTTGTCCTTATTCAAAGAGAAGGATCTTAATGCTCGAGACAATCCTCAATTACATGAACAGCGTGGAGCCTCACTGGATTTACCTGATACTGTTCGCTGTTGCATTTACCGAAAATATTTTTCCACCTTCTCCAAGCGATGTTGTCGTAATAATCGGCGCATCCTTAATTGCCAATTCAACTACTATCAGTTATCTGCCTGTTCTTCTCATTACAAGCCTTGGGAGCGCAGCCGGATTTATCGTGATGTACTATCTCGGTTATTACTTAAGCGAGCACGTATTACGTTCCGGCAAATTCAAATTCATCAAGAAGGAAACTCTTGCCAGGCTCGATGTCTGGTTTAAAAAGTACGGTTATAAAATTATTATCGCAAACCGGTTTCTCCCGGGAACACGAGCTGTTGTTAGTTTCTTTGCAGGTGTAAGCGAGCTAAAAGCATGGAAGACTTTTATTCTTGCTTCAATAGGAGCTTTCATTTGGAATGCGATGATTATTTTTATCGGCATGCAGCTTGGCAACAATATTGAGTTAATAGATAATTATTTAAAGACATATTCAAAAGTTGGATTGCTAATTACGCTGTTAATTATCCTTTACTTTGTGATTCGCAAGATTATCAAACTCGGAAAAGCTACCGCGAATGAGACTAAAAATCTTTAGATCGTATCTAACTATTGAGGAAAAAAAATTACGCCGAAAAGAATTAATGCTCGGAGTAATCTCGGGGATTTTAATTGGTATTTCGTTCCCGCCATTCCCTTTGCAGTATCTCGCGTTTATTGCATTCATTCCATTTTTATTTGCGCTTGAAAGGAGAGAAGGTCTCGGCGGAATAAATCGGCTGATGTTTTCGACGATATTTATTTTTAACTTGATAGCATTATATTGGGTGGGTAGCTGGATGCCTGAAGCCGATACTTTTTTAATGATCAGCGGCGTGCTTTTAATGTTTGTAAATCCCACAATTTTTATGATTGCCTCCACACTGTATTTTACATCAAAAAGGGTATTCAATAAAAAGATCGCTCTATTTCTTCTTCCGGTATTCTGGGTTGCGTTTGAATATTTTCATTCAATAACCGATTTGAAATTTCCATGGCTTACACTTGGAAATAGTCAACCTTATTTTACTCCTTATATTCAGATAGCTGACATAATTGGCGCGCATGGATTAACGCTGTTAATTCTTTATGTGAATATCTTCTTTTATCTCTCTGTTAAAAATTATCTTGAAAAGAAAAAGTTTAGTATTGTGTTTGCTTCACTTGGAATTTTATTTCTCCTTGTTCCTCTGATTTACGGCTTTGTTAAAATTAGTAATTTCGAAAAGTCATCGTACAAATTAAAAGTAGGACTTATACAACCCAATTTAAATCCCTGGAAAAAATGGGCAGGCGGAAATTTGAATGAACAATTATCGAATTATCTTTCCCTTTCCGATAGTGCGGTTTCGGACGGGGCAAAACTGATAATCTGGCCGGAATCTGCTTTGCCTGTTTATTTGTTAAGCGGAACATATCCTGCCGACTCGCAGAGGATAAAAGATTTTGTTCGTGAGAAAAATGTTTTTTTATTAACCGGTATGCCGGATGCAACTTTTTCCTTTGATAAAACAAAAGCGCCGGAAGATGCAAAACCATTATCGCATAGCGATGCGGTTTATATATCTTACAACTCTTTATTGTTTTTCTCACCCTTAACACACGAAGTGAAAAAATATGGGAAAATAAAACTTGTACCGTTTGGAGAGAAGGTTCCGTTTGTGGAAGTAATTCCGTTCCTCGGAGATTTAATTAAGTGGAATGTTGGTATCTCAAGTTGGAATACCGGCAAAGATACGGTTGTATTTAGTATGCCTAAAAATTTGTTGGGTAATAATTTGAAAGACTCAATTAAAATCGGCGGAGTAATTTGTATTGAATCAATTTATCCGGATTATGTAGCAGCGTTTGTTCAGCGCGGAGCTAATTTTATTTCGGTCGTTACCAATGATAGCTGGTACGGCAATTCAAGCGGACCTTACCAGCACAAAGAAATAAGTACTTTGCGCGCAGTTGAGAATAGAAGGGCTGTGGTTCGAGCTGCCAACGGCGGTATTACTTGTTTAATCGATCCGCTGGGAAGAACAATTTCCGAATCGGTTATGTACACGCGCACATACCTTGTTGCCGATGTTCCCATCGAAAAGGAATTGACGTTTTATACACGTAATCCGTTAATTGTGCCGATCCTTTGTGCGGCGGCAGCGGTCTGGATATTCGGATTATTTCTATTAAAGAAATACAAAGAAAAATTTTTAGATAAGGATAGAGAAAGTGATGAAAAAAATAATTGATTTGCGAAGCGATACGGTAACTAAACCTTCCGGTGCAATGCGGAAAGCTATGTACGAAGCCGAGGTCGGCGATGATGTTTACAAAGAAGATCCGACTGTAAATAAGTTGGAAAAATATGTGGCTGAGCTGCTTGGTAAAGAAGCGGCATTGTTTGTTCCAAGCGGACTAATGGGCAATCAAATTAGTTTGAATGTACTAACAAATCCGGGCGATGAAGTTATCTGTGAAGCGGATGCACATATTTTTCAATATGAGTCGGGGTCGCCAGCAGCATTGAGTGGAATTCAACTTTGCCAGGTGAAAGGAGTTCGTGGAGTATTTTCGGCCGAGCAAGTCGAGCCGTTGATACGTCCGACGAGCGCATATTATATGGCAAGATCGAAAGTGATAGAAATTGAAAATACACACAACCGCGCGGGTGGAACGATTAACCCCATTGAGAATATTAAACAAATCCGCGAGCTTGCGGAAAAATATTATTTGTTTACACACCTGGACGGCGCCCGAATTTGGAACGCATCGGTCGCAAGTGGAGTATCTCCGCATCAATATGCAGCCCAATTCGATTCAGTCTCATGTTGTCTATCGAAAGGACTTGGGGCCCCGATTGGTTCGGTAATAGCAAGCACATCGGATTTTATTAATGAAGCGTTCCGGGTTCGTAAAGCGTGGGGCGGTGGAATGCGCCAGGTTGGAATTATTGCCGCTGCCGGATTATTTGCGCTTCAAAATAATATTGATCGATTAAAAGAAGATCACGAAAAAGCGAAAACTCTTGCTGAGTTTTTATGGAAAACCGGAACAGTGGATATTGATATGGAATGCGTCCAAACCAACATCATTGTTTTTTCACCCAAATCCCAAAGCGTTGAAGATGTTATAGCTCAAGCTGCGTATGAAGGATTACTTCTTGGTACCGGGAGTGTTGGAACAATCCGTGCCGTTACACATATGGACGTGAGTTTTGAAGACATTGAAGAAGCGAAGAAGGTTTTTGAAAGGATTTTAAGATTGTAACTCGAAGCGAAATAGATAAATTCTATAAACTAAGAGCTTCGAGAAATATTTACATTTTTATCTTTACATTTTCCCTGTCGAAGCTCTTTACTCACCTAATTCATTCAATATCGCTTCGACTTACAAAATTAGAAAATAAAAAATATCAGTAAGCAAACTGAGACGGTTACTAAAACAAATCGTGAAATAATAACCGGGTATTTTGCTTTTAACCAGCCCCACCCCTTCGCAATAAAGATCATTAAAACCGCAAGAAAAACTGTTATTCCCAAACAAGTTAAAATATTATTTTGGTTTCCTAATACATCGATAATATTTTTCCCATTAAAGAATCTTCCGTGAAGCAGCATTAAATGAAGCCAATATACCTGAAGCGATTCGCGACTGACGTCAAGGATAAAGGAATTGTAGTTTTCGTATCGATTGATATAAAACCAAAATATTCCAAGCAGTGCGAGCAATGCGCAGACTCTTTCAATAAAGAAAACAAAATTTGGTTTTAAAATTTTAATTGAATCTGGAAAAATATATCCCAAAAGGATAAAGCTTATAACGAAGCAGACTGCCCCCCCGATTGCAAGATACATAGCGAATCTTTTTTCTTCATTCCGATTTTTAAACTCGATGTACAATTTTCCGAACAAAGCGCCTGTAAAGATGAATGCAATCCATGGGAACAGCGGGAAGAGAGAACCGTACATTGGATTGAAGTAATTAGCCAAAGCAAGAGGCATATAATTTGTAAAATCTGTTTTCCAGGCTAACGGACCAAGGACTATTAAAAGAACATCGAGCAATAGTATTGTCGCAAAAAAAATATTATCTGATTTAATTAGCATCCGGATAAACATAAGGAGAATTAATCCAACTGCAATACATTGGAGAATATCAACACGATAAAATTCCTGAAGCATATAGGGATATTCGGGATTTGAAATTTTCCGAAGTGAAAGGTGTGTGATGTGAATTGAATATCCTGCAATGAAAATCAGTGTTAATCTTCCAAGCCGTTTCCAGAACTTTGTACCGAACTTTCTTAATTCATCAAGCCCTTTTTGAAATGAGAGTATGAACACCATTCCTGAGGTGAAGGTGAATGCCGGAGCCACCAATCCATTAATAAAATTTATAATTGAAAACCAGCTTTGAGATTTTATCTCCGGATTAAGAAAAGAATTAAAAACATGAACCTCGATCATTACAAGAAGCGCCCATCCTTTCAGCATATCGATGAATTGCGCCCGGTTCGTTTTTGCCATAAAGTCTCCGCTATTTGATCTTCTGCAAAAATTAAAAAGAAATATTTGGGTTGCAACAAATCTTTTTCACCGGCGGATTTAAATTATTATATGAACTGGAAAAAAAAATTACTAAATTAAAATTGTAATCAAAATCCAAAGTATGGAGGCTTTATGAATTTGATTTTTGATATCGAAACCGTCGGTGATGAGTTCGAAACCCTATCCGAATCCCAGCAGGAATATCTTCTCCGTTATGTTGAAAAAGAAAAAGACGAAGAACTGAAAGAAGAGAAGAAGGATGAAGCCGTACGCTTTTTAAGCTTATATCCATTTACCGCTAAGGTTGTCGCAATCGGGATGTTGAACGCAGAAACCGAAAAGACGCTTGTGCTATACGAGGATAAAAAAGAAGATGAATGGGTTGTTGAAGAAAAGAAGACAAAATACCGTTCTTACTCCGAAGAGAAAATTCTTAAAACATTTTGGGAGTATGCTAAAAAAGCTGAGAGAGTGGTTACATTCAATGGAAGAAACTTCGATATCCCTTTTCTAATGATGCGATCCGCTATGTTAAAAATAAAACCATCGAAAAATTTTATGGGTTACAGGTATGATATAACTAAACACGTCGACTTACTTGAACAATTAACATTTTTCGGAGCCACAAAAAAATTCAATCTCGATTTTTATTGTCGATCGTTTGGAATCGAATCCCCGAAATCACACGGTGTTTCCGGAATGGAAGTAAAGGAATTGTATAAAGCTGGGAAAATCAAAGATATCGCTATTTACTGCGGGGATGATGTTCGTGCAACGTTTGAACTGTTTAAAATTTGGAATGAGTATCTAAATTTATAATTGAATCTAAATGCAGAAATTTCATGAGATCTAATGGTTCAATTGCTAAATGGCTTTATATTTTTAACAATTTAGCAGTTTGACAATTAAACAATAATCTCCGGTTCTCGATTACAATTTCTTAATAATTACTATAGTCATATCGTCATTTTGCGGATAGTTATCGGCGAACTTCTTCACTTCTTTTAAAATCAAATTCAGCATATCGCGCGCCGATTTTTGTCTGTTGCCTTCGACCAATTCCTTTAGTTTTTGTTCGCCGAACATTTCTTTTCTTTCGTTCATTGCCTCGGTGAAGCCATCCGTGTAAAGAACCATTATATCGCCATTGCCTAATGTCACGGACTCTTCGGTTAAAGCCTTTGAAAAAACTTCACCTTCTTCGAGTCCTAATGCTATACCTTTGCTGAGAAGCAGTTTGGAATTTTTATCGTTGAAAGTACACAATATAGCCGGGTTGTGTCCGGCGCGGGAATAAATTATCTCATTCGTTTTGGTATTGAGAATGCAATAACACATACTTACGAATGAATTCTTTTCCATAGTTTTATATAAAAGCCGGTTTACTTTATTTAAAACAAGTTTGGGTGAAATGCTTTCTTCGGCATGGGCTTGTAAAATTCCTTTTGTAAGAGTCATGTAAATTGCAGCGCCCACGCCCTTTCCGGAAACATCACCGATAGCTATTCCAATTTTGTCACCGCTTAATTTTACGAAATCGAAATAATCACCACCGGCTTCTAAAGCAGGCAGACTGGTACTGGCGATATCGTATCCCGGAATATTTGGTTCTTCTTTCGGAAGAAGACTCAATTGAACCTTTGCTGCAATCTCCATTTCTTTTCTCAATCGTTCTCTTTCCGAAATTCTTTTTACGTGCGAAGGTAATCCGAAATTTTCGAGGACAAACTCTTCCTTCCGAACGAGGCTGATGAGGTAAATTACAGGGCAAGCTAAAAGAATTACTATTAACGCAATTAAGTTCCATGTATAAAATGGATTATCCGCCGCACACAGAGCATAGCAGTTATAGATAACAAGAGCATTAAAATGCATACTGACTAAAGTCAATAAATCGAACATGAAAAATATATAAGCGGTAAAGCATCCAAATAAAAATCCCGATACAAGATTCAACATAAAATTATTCAGCGACGGAGGTGTTGACGCGATAGTGAAAACCAATACGGTAACAAATCCCGAAATTAAAATCGAAATCCATTTCTTTTTCCATCGTTGATAAGTTATGTTAACAATAAAAAATGTTACTGCAATGCTTGCCAATAATGCAGTCGTGAATGCATCGGTAAAAATTTGAACTGCCGGGAGATAAGAGATAAATGAGGAATATGTATTTGAAGGATTCAGAAAAATAAAGGAGTTTGGAACGGATAAAATTATATCTCCGAGCAGATAGGAAAAAGCCAAACCCGCACCGATAACAAATCCTTTTAATAATGAACTTCCGGATTGAATTGAAAAAAGATGACCATTAATAAAACTATCCATACCTTTTAATTTATCAGACCAGAGAGTGCGGCCGTATGACTCACCTACCGTCCAGCCTGCAAATACAAGCATCCCGAGAAAAATAGTAACTAATAATCCATTCGCGATTATTATAATAATTTTTATATAAAGAAACGAGACACTGCCAATCGTTACACCCTGCCCAATGCCCGGCCATATATTAATTAGCGAAATTATGTTAAAGCCGAAGAAGATGACAAAAAGTCGCCTGCCGACACTTACCCATACTTCGCCTTCGTGATATTTTTTTAGGAATTGGTAGAATGCAATAAAAATAAGGAAGACGACGAAAATTACCGATACTGTTCCGTAGAGAGCTTCACCTGTGTCAATGAATTCACGCTGTTCCTGCGGTACCTCAAAATAGTGATTATAACCTCCGATTGTATTCCCGCGGATGTTTCCGGTAATTACAATTTTACCTTTTACCGTCTTTTCTTTCTTTTCCCATCTGAATGAATAATCACTCCGTTTACTGAAATTTTCTTCCCGGCTTTCTGCCAAATTATATTCATTAAATTCTTCCCCGATCTCTTTTGATAAAAATGATTTCATTAATTCAGTCGCTTCGGGTTTCGTAATTGACTTAATAAACATTGTATCCGGAAGGGTTCTTGTAAATCCGAATACTCTGCCGTCATTGGAGACGTCGACAAAATATTGTTCCTGGTCTATCTGGCGCGGCAAGTTTAAGTGAAACATTACTGACCAGCTTAAATTTGACCAGCGTTTATTCTTCTGATACTCTTTGAATTTTTCTCTGCCGAGACTCTTAAGTAAGTATTTAATTTCAATCGGTGAGTTGTCAATAAAAGCTTCTTCACGGAAACCTGACAAATCAATTCCCTGTTTTACGAGATATTTTTTAGCTAAATCAATTGCATCGTTTCGGGTAATTTTCATACTCAGGCTTTCGTATGTAGCTTTCGGGTATAAAATTGCAATTAGCAGTATGATAATAAATCCTGCTGCCAGCCAGTATCTGTGATTTTTAGAATTCATAATTCCCATGTAAATCCGCGCGTTTTTATTTTAGTATTATTTTGGCTTTAAGACGGAAGAAAAATAGAAAGGTTTGTGTATTTAAGCAAACGAGAGATTAAGGAGATTAAAATATCGGGTAAAAACATCTTCATAATTATAAAGATACACTTTATAAATTGATACTTCAATAACGAACATCGCTTTATTGTCATTCTGAACTTAAAAAAATCTTTCTCTAATGAAAGTAGACTTAACTTTTTCGCTTTACAACCAATTAATAAACATGTATCTTCAAGTGGAAATTGTGTAAGTAATATATAAAGTGGAGGAAAGGTTATGCGAACCGAGTCTTTAACTTTAGAAAAGTATTTACAGGAATTAAAAGAGGGTAAACATCACTTCGAAAATGTTTTCCAATCACTCGCACGAATGATTTTTAATGATAGCGATAATATTAAACCTATCATAGTAAACGGGAAGAATACTTACGACTTCTTAAAATTCCGCAAAGGCAAAAAACATATTATCGGTCTCTTTGATGTGATCAATAGTTTTGTCGCATTTATTAAAGACGGCGCTGAAAATGGCGAGAGTAAGGAAATGGCGCTTGTTCTCGTCGGTGAACCGGGCAACGGTAAAACATTTTTTGTCGATTATCTTTCAACGATGTACCGGGATTTTATTAGTATCCCGGAGAATAATAAGTACACATTCAAATTTAAAATGCCACCGGAAATTGCAGGTTATGGTGGAATCCGCGAAATAGAGTCCCAAACTTTCGAGGATCCGGTTATTTTGATGATGAATCTTTACGATGAACCCGAGAAGAGTAAAGAGGCTTTTTCAACAATTGGATTTGATGACAAAACAATTGAAAGGTATTACGAAAATTATCGACCTCTCGGCGCTGATACCGAATATATCTTGAACGATGTGAAATTGTATTTTGATGACAACATCGAAAAAGTTAAAGAAAATATTGATTTTGTCAAAGTTCCGATTAGTTCAACTTTAGGAACAATTACGGGTAAATATCCTGCAAAAGATAAATTAACCAGTTCGGGTGTGGACCTTGTAGGTGAAGAAAGCATACAACGATTACTTCATATAACCGATTCCAATAATCCATACCGTTTTGATTTGCGGCGAGGAGCTTTAGCAAGGGTGGGCGGCGGTGGTGTTCACTTTGCCGATGAAATATTTAAAAATAAAACCGACTTGATGAAAATCTATCTTGGAGTAATTCAAAATCGCATGATTGAAATAGACGCTTTCAAATGGCCTATCGATACATTTATTATTGCGACAAGCAACAATGCAGATGTGCAAAACTACCGCGCAAATGGAGAAGAAAAACCGATTCTTGACAGATGTAAATTCTGTTATGTCTCTCACAATACAAATTACAAACTACAAGAACATTTGACACATTATGCCATTGGCGAGGGAATGAAAACAACCTTTACCGGGAAAGAAATGCATATCGATCCCAACTTAATTTACACACTCTCAATTGTCGTTACACTTAGCAGATTGCCGCGTTTCGAAGATAAACTAACACCGGTGGAAATGATGAAACTTGCTGCGGGAGAAGTTGCCGGTGAAAAAAGTGTTAAAGCCCTTGCCGAAATTGTTGAGCAGCTTGAACATGAATCGGACACTACAAAAAGATTCGGGCAAAAGGGATTGGGACAGCGTGACCTTGCAAGGATGATCAATACGATGAGAGGTTTCCCCGAAACCAATGAGGGGGAATGCATGTTCGCTCTTGACGTTTACAAATCAGCTGAAGACATTATTCTTGATTACGTACAGGATAATAATGACCGCACAAAATATTTTGAGGATTTAAAAATTGCGAAAGGATTATACAGAAAACGTATCCGCACAGAAATGTTCAACGCGTTTATGGATGAACCGACTGCAATTAAAAAGGATGTGATGATGTATGTTAACATGGTTGTTGGAATGAGCCGTTCTGATTTGGGACCCGATAAAATCATTACGTACAAAGACCCTCAGACCGGTAAGATGCAGCCGATTAAGATTGACGAAAGATTTATTAACGCGGTTGAAAACGAACTCGAAATAAAAACACATGAACAAAAGGAATCATTCAGAGGACAGATTAGAAAAATTTACGCGCAAAAATTGCAGACCGACAAAAATTATGATTTTATGGATAATGTGGATCTGGTTAAAGCAGTAACAGATACAAGACTCAACTCCGATATAGCATCGGCTGGCGGATTAGTTGGAGCGCTTGCTAACAGAACCAATGAAGACAATGAAAAACTTTACAATAGAATTGTAGCAACCATGGTAAACAAACTGAACTATTGTAAAACATGCGCCGAAAAAACCATTGAATTTTTCTGTACTCAAGATCATCAAACATAATTAACCGGACGGTTTTGTTATGAAGGATGAAGAAACAGATAATACAAAGACAGAGATTCCTTATAAAAACGAACAGAATAATACTCTTGATCACTTTCGTTTTACGAAGAAGGACTATTTGGAGATTTACGATTACGATGATTATTCTTATATCCTAAATCTTCAACCAGGCTCTTCAGCACTTGGCCGGTTGTTTGATCTTGACAGGCTTTTAGAGAGGGATAAACTGCGCGAGAAAGACGGATTCCCTCGTAAAGTAAGACTCGGAAAACTTGTTAAACCTTCGAAAGACGGAAAAGACAAAAGTATAATAATTCCCTCAGCCTCCGAAGAAAAATTTTATCATTGGAAAAGTGAACCCGCGTTGGGCGAAGGTTCTCCGACAGGCGGAACAGGAGATGAAGGTGAAGGCGAAGTAATTGGTGAAGAACCTTTACGTCCCGGAGAAGGCGAAGGGCAGGGCGCCGGTAAGGGAGAGGAAGGCGAACATGGTATGGGCGCCGATTCTTTTGAAATTGGGAGAATACTGACAGAACAGTTTGAATTACCGAATATAAAAGATAAAGGAAAAAGAACAGCTCTTACCCGTTACATTTATGATTTGACTGATTTGAACCGCGGGCACGGACAACTACTCGATAAAAAATCGACATTAAAAAGAATTGTACGAACCAATCTCGCATTGGGTAATATCGACGTAAAAAAGAAAATTGATTCGACAAAATTTCTTATTGCACCGCGCGATAGGATTTATAGAATTCTATCCCGCGAAAAAGATTACGAATCACAGGCAATAGTATTCTTTGTTAGAGATTATTCCGGCTCTATGCAAGGTAAACCAACTGAGGCTATTGTAACACAGCACGTTTATATTCATAGCTGGCTAGTCTATCAATACGATCGCCGCGTGATAAGCAGGTTTATTGTTCACGATACTGAAGCAGTTGAAGTCCCCGATTTCTATACATATTATAACAAGAATGTTGCCGGCGGAACCGAAGTATATTCCGGATTTGCACTCGTAAATAAAATAGTTAATGAAGAAAACCTGGCGAGGGATTATAACATTTACGTTTTCCACGGTACCGATGGAGATGATTTCGAAAATGATGGACATAAATCAATTGAAGAATTAAAGAAGCTGATCGTTTACTCAAGTAGAATAGGAATTACAATTGCAGAGAATAACTGGGCAGCGCGTAGTAACTCCGTTGTCGAAAAATATATTCGTAAATCGAAACTGATGGATGACCACCCGGATATTCTTCATATGGATTCGTTTAAAGCCGATGAGGCTGATGAAAACAGATTAATTTCCGGAATTAAAGTGCTGATAGCTTAAAAAAAATAATCGAGAAAAATATTATAGAATTTTATGAAGCTGGTTGATCAACATACTAAAAGCATTATGGAAGGTTGCAAAGAACGGGCGCGCGATGCCGGTTTGAGATTTGATAAAGAAACGCTTGAATATTATGTGACTAATATAGATTTGCTTGAATTGTCTCCCAAAAATATGATCCCTACTTTGTATGATTATTGGCTGCAGGATATTCAAGTATTACACGGCAAAGGCGAGTATGAGATTTATCCCAACAACCCATATGAAACTGTTATTAATACAAGACCGGTCATTTCATTTTATAATGATAATAATCCCGATTGGCTCAACGTGATGATTTTTTATCATGTACTTGGCCATATTGATTTCTTTCAGAACAATAAATTTTTCGAAAAGACATGGGATTATGATTTTAAAGAAAAAGCATTAACGGAAAAAAGGATTGTGGCGCGGCTTCGAGCTCAAAAAGGAAGAGTGGTTGATTATCTGGTTGAATTTTCGAAAGGTATCGATAATTTAGTCGGGTACTTTGAAAACCTATCTCAGAGCGAAACGATTCATGAAATGTTCAACTTTCCGGAAAAGGTCGATTATTATTTCTATCACTTTCTCCAGTCAGTAAAAAAAGTAGGGATGCGTGAGTTTCTTAGAGAAGTTGCTACCTATAATAAAATTGAAGATCAACCGCCGAAAACAAAGGATGAAATCTTTTTTGAAGAGATCATCTTGCACTACCCGGAATTCGAGGAATTGTTCAAAACACATTCAAAGTCATCAGTCCATAATCATCCCGACTTAATGCAATTTATTTTGCAAGAAAGTCCATTCCTAAATAATAAAGAAAATGAATGGATGAAATCGATTGTAGAAATAATACGAGAAACATCTTTGTATTTCTCGCCGATGATAAGAACAAAAACGATGAACGAAGGATGGGCTAGTTACTGGCACGAAAAATTATTTATGGCTGATGACCGCATTAGAGGGCACGAAGTTGCTTTCGCAAAAATAAATGCAAAAGTAACTTCACTATCAAGAGTGGGACTGAATCCGTATGCCATTGGCTGGCGGTTATTTATGTATATTGAAGAAATGGCGGATCAAGGGAAATTCTCATACGCATATCAAAAACTTAACGATATTGAGACGCGGAAACAATTTGATCTCAAAACGAATAGAGGACTGGATTGTATTTTTGATATAAGGACAAATTACTGCGATTCAACTTTTTTAAATAGATTCATCGATCAGGAATTTGTTGATAAACATAAGTTGATGGTGGTTGGACAAAGAATAAATCCGCAAAAAAACACAAGGGAATATTATGTTAAAAGCCGTAAAGCTGCCGATTACAAACAGATGGTAACCGATAGTTTATATCATCCTCCTCATATAAAATTTCATAAAAAAGAAGACGGCTCTCTTTATCTCAACCATTTATTCGAAGATAAAGAATTGTACAGAGAATATATTTCCGGTACTCTTATCGGAATTGAATATCTGTGGGGCAACTCTGTTCAGTTAGAAACAATGGAATTGGATTACGATGAAATGAAAAGGAAATTTTCACAGCTCGATTCCCAAAAGGTTCCGGCAGATATAAAGATAGAGCCGGTATTTAATAAAGTTATTTACACTGTTAAAGATCGGAAAGTGACAAAACAAAAAGTCAATTAAATTATGTCTAAAAAAAGAACACCGGTGAATGTTGATTTTGCACTTGAGATGCTGCATTCAAAATTAATTAAAAGAGATTACGGCAGCATAATAACTTTTAAAGAATTTTTACAAAAAGTCAGCAGCGATCCTATGCTGATTTTCAGAAATGTTTTCCAACTTTTCAACAGTATGGTTTATTATTATATAACCGAAGAGGATGAATATGCTGACGACCCGGAGAATATAAATTTTAAAACGATTAACACCGAGCAGCTTTTAGTAAAAAATACAGATACCCCATTCTTCGCAGATCTTCCATTGGCAAACCGTATTTTAAAATTAGCCGATTCATTTAAAGGCGGCTCGCAACAAAATAAAATATATGTTTTTATCGGACCTCCAGGCAGCGGCAAGAGTACGTTCCTTAATAATCTTTTACAAAAATTTGAAGAATACACGTACCTGCCGCAAGGAATAACCTATGAAATTTTTTGGCAGATTGATGAAGCGAAACTTGGCCCGCATCTTTCTTCTGAAATTAAGGAGGCGTTAGAGGAATATTATACTAAGGTTAAGCAAAAGAAAATTGCCTCAAAACCTGTAAAGATTGAAATTCCATGCCCGAGTCACGATCATCCGATATTGATAATCCCGAAAGAACACCGTGCCGAATTGCTTGAATCTCTTATAACAGGTGAAGAAAAAATAAAAATATTTAACAAGAAGGAATATGAGTGGGTATTTAAAAAGAATGCATGCACAATATGCAATTCAATTTATTCTGCGCTATCGAGTAAGTTAGATTCTCCTGCCGATGTCTTCGACATGATCTTCGCTAAGCGTTTTTGTTACGATAGAAGACTAAGCAATGGGATAAGTATTTATAACCCGGGCGATAAAGAACCGGAACATATCGTATTTTCAAATCCCGCATTACAGGAATCCTTAACAAAGATTTTAAAAGACAGTACTCTTGTAAAATATATTTATTCACGCTACGCTAAAACGAACAACGGTGTTTTCGCTCTTATGGATGTTAAAGGACAGAACGAAAAAAGATTTTTGGATTTGCATGGAATTATAAGCGAGGGAGTTCACAAGATTGAAGACATCGAAGAAAATGTAAATTCTCTTTTTATTGCTCTTATGAATCCGGAAGATAGAGATAAAGTAATGGCCAAAGAATCCTTCCGCGATAGAATTACGGAAATAAATGTAAACTATATTTTAAATTATAACGAAGAGGTTAAAATATATTGTAATGCTTTCGGTTCTCAAATTCGAAATAGATTTTTACCGGGAGTGTTGAATAATTTCGCGAAGATAATAATCAGTTCACGGCTCAATACCGAATCCGACGCATTGAGAAAGTGGATAAAAAATGCGAAGCAATATTACAAATATTGCGATGAGAATTTATTGCTGCTAAAACTTAGCATATACAATAATAAAATTCCAAGTTACTTATCGGATGAAGATAGAAAATCTTTCAGCAAAGAAATAAGAAGTGAACTTATCGATGAATCCGAGTCGGAAGGGTGCCGTGGTTTTTCCGGGAGAGAATCCATCAATATATTTGATGAATTTTATAATGAAGTAAGAAAGAAATTTTTAGAAACGGACGGACAGAAACAGCATATATTAATTACTATGGATCATATAACGGATTTTTTTGATCAAAATGATCAGTACTCATCTAAAATTCCAAGAGGATTTATAAATTCGATTATTCATCTGTATGATTACAACGTAATGCAGCAGATTAAAAAATCATTATTCCAACAAAATGAAGAGCGCATAAGTAGAGATATACAGAATTATCTTTTTGCATTAAGTTATGATGCCGGTGAAAAACTTTTATGCCCTTATACACAGGAGAACATCGAAATTAACGATCAATTTTATAATTCATTTGAGCAGCATTTATTAAAGAAAACGGCAACCGAATCTGAAAGAAAAAAATTCCGCTCCGAACTTTCGTCAAAGTTCACAATCAATTTGCAGGAAATGCAGGTTTCGGATTTACATGTTACCGATACGGTAATATTCAAAGATCTTTATGGTTCATACATGAAAAATTTACGCGAACATATCTTCCAGCCGTTTTTACAGTACACTTCATTTGAAAATGCGTTAAAAGAATATGGCACGCCCAAATTCGAAGTTTTTGATAACAAAACAAAAGAGCAAGTGAGATTTTTAATTACAAACCTAATAAAAAAATTCAAGTATTCTAAAGAAGGCGCAATTCAAGTGTGTCTGTATGTTTTGAATAATAAAGTTGCGGAAAAATTTTCTTCGAGCTAATTGAGTTGGTATTACGCTCAGTAAATTTAAGTTAAGATAGGAGATGCGGGCGGGATATTTCGTGTTTGGAATACACTTAGCGCGGCAAGCCGCAATGTAAGATGGGAAATGGAAAATGGGAAATGGGAAATGGGAAATGGGAAATGGGAAATGGGAAATGGGAAATGGAAAATGGAAAATGGAAAATGGAAAATGGAAAATGGAAAATGGAAAATGGAAAATGGAAAATGGAAAATGGAAAATGGAAAATGGAAAATGGAAAAATAATTTAATATATCTTGACACAAAAAACAAAAACTTAAGCGCAAATACTATAATTTGCAATTGGTCGCTTTTTCCTGTTTTCTACACATTTATAAAAAAGCAACTTCGATGCTTTCAGCATCGCCGATATTTCTCATTCCCGGTGTTATAGATATTCGACCACTCCGTGGTCGGGTAACTATTTCCCCCCTTTACGAACAAAAACTTTTATATCATTTATTGTATCGCGAACAATTTTTTTGTTTATATGTCAAAATAGTCTGGGTAGTTTTTACCCATTTTCCATCTTCCATCTTCCATTTCATATGTTATTATTTCACTCAGCCTCTATTTCTAAAATGTATTATATTTCCCCTATAAATTTTAACCAGACGGAAAATTATGAAAGAGCCAAAAGTTGATTTGAAATTAGCCATTGAACATGGTTTCACTGAAGAAGAATATGGTTGGGTTTGCGAGAAATTAGGTCGTGAGCCTAACTTTACCGAGTTAGGAATTTTTAGTGTGATGTGGAGTGAACATTGTAGTTATAAAAACTCAATTGCGTTATTGAAAACATTGCCCCGGTCCGGTGGAAGACTTCTTGTTAGCGCCGGTGAGGAAAATGCCGGTTTGGTTGATATTGGCGACGGATTGGCGATTGCATTTAAAATTGAAAGTCATAATCATCCTTCGGCAGTTGAACCTTACCAGGGTGCGGCTACAGGTGTGGGCGGAATTCTCAGGGACATTTTTACCATGGGTGCGCGACCTATCGCCTCATTAAACTCACTTCGGTTTGGAACGCTTGATGATGCGCGAACAAGATATTTATTCGATGGCGTTGTACGCGGAATAGCCGATTATGGAAATTGCTTTGGGGTTCCTACGGTTGCCGGTGAAGTTTATTTTGAAGAATGTTATAAAGATAATCCGTTGATTAATGCAATGGCGGTTGGAATAGTAAACACCGATAGAGTTGCTTCGGCGACCGCAAAAGGTAAAGGTAATCCGGTAATGATCGTTGGTTCTTCAACAGGAAGAGATGGAATACACGGCGCTACTTTTGCATCCGAAGAGATCTCAGAAAAATCCGAATCAAAAAGACCATCGGTACAAGTTGGTGATCCGTTTACTGAAAAATTACTTCTCGAAGCTTCATTAGAAATAATTAAGAAAGGTTGGATCGTCGGTATCCAGGATATGGGCGCTGCAGGTATTTCATGTTCAACTTCGGAAATGAGCGCGCATGGAAATTCAGGAATGAAAGTTAATTTGGATAAAGTCCCCGTTAGGGAAAAAGGAATGTCAGCTTACGAAATTATGCTTTCTGAAAGCCAGGAACGCATGCTTGTAGTAGCCGAAAAAGGACTCGAAGATAAAGTAAAAGAAACATTTGAAAAATGGGATCTCAATTGCTCAACCATTGGTGAAGTAACAGACGACGGAATTTTATATATCGATTATCAGGGCGAGCGGAAAGCAGAAATGAAAGCGTATGACCTGGCGTTGGGCGGAGGCGTGCCGGTTTATTATCGGGATTCTGCCGAACCCGCATACTTTTCCAAAATTCGGGATATTAATTTTAATTCCTTGCCGGAGCCAGAATGTATTGTTGATACTCTCGAAAAATTAATTGCTTCACCTAATATTGCATCTAAAAAATGGGTTTATCAACAATATGACTCGATGGTGAGAACAAATACGATTGTTGGACCGGGCTGCGATGCCGCAGTTATTTATATTAAGGATACTACAAAAGCAATTGCGATTAAAACTGATTGCAATGGAAGGTATGTTTATCTTAATCCTTATGAAGGGACAAAGATTGCAGTAGCGGAATCAGCAAGAAATGTTGTTTGCTCGGGTGGAGTTCCACTCGCAATTACGAACTGTCTAAATTTCGGAAATCCATATAAACCGGAAATGTATTGGACATTTAAAGAAGCGATTAGAGGAATGGGTGATGCATGTCGCCACTTCAACACCCCGGTTACCGGCGGCAATGTTAGTTTCTATAATGAAAGTCCGGATTATGCGGTTTACCCAACTCCCGTAATTGGTATGCTCGGATTAATTGAAAATATTGATATGATCATCACCTCATATTTCAAAGATGAAAATGATGTTATCTTTATCCTTGGAGAAGATCACGAAGAAATTGGCGGAAGTGAATATTTGAAAGTAATTCATGGAAAAGTTGCCGGCGATGCGCCACATTTGGATTTGCAGACAGAATCTGATTTGTATAAGCTGATGCATGAACTGACACAAAACGAGTTATTGAAATCTGCGCACGATGTTTCGGAAGGCGGTATTCTTACTGCGCTTGCCGAATGTTGTATTATTGAGGAGGAGAAACAAATTGGTGCTGATGTTCACATACCTATCAAAACGAGAACGGATTTTTCACTTTTTTCAGAGACCCAATCGCGAATAATTATTTCAGTTGCCCCTGAGGATGTTTCAAGATTTGAAGAGATTGCATCAAAGAGTTTTATTCCTTTTCATAAATTGGGAACAGTTGGAGGCAACAATTTAAAAATTAACGATCAATTTGAATTTGATTTGGAAAAACTTTCGGACTTATATTTTAATTCAATAGCGCGAAAGATGAATGAATCGGTTTAAGATAATTAGAAAAGCAAGTCGCCTTTGTTCTATTCCACTACTTAAAAAATTCATTGAGTTTTTTAAGTATTATGTTATCACCTTACTTGTTCGTGCGGATAGCCGTCATATCTATCTTACCGGAGCCGGCGTTTCATTCTCATTACTTCTAAGCGTTATTCCGCTTGTACTTCTTGTATTTTCAATTCTAGGTTCTATTATTGGTATTGACGTAATCCAGGAAAATGTTGCCAAGTTGATTGATATGATAATTCCTTACAAGCAATATGCAGAATATACCAAGCAGGCAATTCTTTCAAGAATTACGGGCGTAATTGAATATACAACTATAGCTGGATTCGTCGGTGGAATTGGTTTGTTTTTTACTGCCACATGGCTATTCACGAGCTTGCGGACTATTCTGAATAACATTTTTGGAGTGAGTGTAAAAAAATCTTTCTTAATCGGGATGCTGCGGGATTTTGGGATGGTGATACTAATCCTTATTTTTATGCTGTTGTACACATTCATCCTTCCAATGTTTAGTATCCTTATAAATTTCGCAGAGAGATTTGAATTCCTTCGTTTTTTAAGATTTAGCGATTTCATGAATTTATTATTGTCGATTTCATCAATATTGGTAATATTCTTGATGTTCTTTTCTTTTTACTACTTAATTCCTTACGAAAGACTTGGAAAACGCGTTGCACTTTTTGCCGCGTTTTGGGCGACATTATTTTGGGAAGTCGCCCGGAATATCTTCGGTCATTACGTACGTATATTCATGTCGGATAATCAAATTTACGGTGCGTTTGTCCTTATCATTGTTGTATTGTTCTGGATTTTTTATTCGGCTTGCTTGTTTATACTCGGCGCCGAACTTGCTCAATTGTACCGCGAAAAAAGGAATCAGAAAAAAATATCGGAGATAGTAACTGAACCGGGAAACAAACGGTCATAAATTATGATTGAGTTTCTCCCAATAGGAGGCGCCGATGAAATCGGTGCAAACTGCTATTATCTTTACATCAACGGAACGGGAATAATTTTAGATTGCGGCGCCCATCCTCGAAAAACAGGAAAAGATGCACTGCCGGATTTTTCTTTACTAAATAATCTTCCAATTGATTACTGTTTTATCTCTCATGCGCATCAAGATCATATTGGTGCACTGCCGTTTTTACTCCGGCGCTTCCCCCACATTAAAGTTTTCGCTACTCCTCAAACAATCAGCATTGCGAGGATAACTCTTAATAATACCGTAAATATTTTACAGAAACAATGCGGTGATGATTCGGATTTGAAGCCTTATACTCACGAGGAAATTGAGTTGTTAACTCGCGCATTTTTTGAAATTAAATACAATGAGCTATTGGAAATAGAAGGGATACGGAATGAGTTAAAATCCAAAATCAGTGTGACATTTTATGATGCCGGGCATATTCTCGGTTCGGCATGCATTCTTTTCGAACAGGAAAATTTTAGAATATTTTTCACCGGCGATATAAATCTCTCTAATCAAACATTAATGAAGAAAGCTGAACTGCCCGAAAAATCTGTTGATATTTTGATTATGGAATCCACATATGGAAGTACAGAATCTACCAAACTCTCGACCTGGAATAAGGAATTGAATAGGCTCGCTACTTATTGCAATCGAATATTAGGAAGAGGTGGTTCGGTTCTTATTCCTGTTTTCGCTCTCGGCAAAACACAAGAATTATTAGCTTCGTTATATCGGCTAATGGAAAAAGGGATTTTAACTCAAGCCGAAATTTATACAGGCGGAGTTGGGCGCGAGATATCGAGAGAATATGATTTGAATAGATTTATTGTTCGCAGAAATAACAAAAATCTTGAACTGAAAGAAATACCGCAGCAAAATATTTTTGAAATTACAAATCCCGATTGGTTTAGAAAAAATCCATCAATTGTACTCGTCTCCAGCGGGATGGTTATAAAGGGGACGATGTCATTTAAATTTGCGGGTTATTGGCTTCAGCAGGAAAAATTTGCGGTGTGTATTGTGGGATATGTTGATCCGGAATCACCCGGTTATGTCATTGCTAATTCCAGGAAAGGAGACAAAATAGAATTGCCGGGAATGATAAAACCAATAGAAGTAAAAAGCGATGTTGAAAGATTTTATTTTCCGAGCCACACAAAAAGAGAAGGCTTGCTCGAAATTGTTGAGCGATTATCGCCGTCAACAACAATATTAGTTCATGGGGAAGATGCATCGCAAAATTGGGTTGGATTTCAGATTTTATCCAATAAACCAAACATGAAAGTTTACAGTGCAAAACAGGGGAAGACCATTTTAATAAAAAAATAATCTTCCCAAGATATGATTTGTTTACAATGACGCAGAATATTTTTATTTTTATACTGAACACTTTAGGAGCGAGTAAAATGGAAATCATCACACCGCAGTATGCGGGATTTTGGAAAAGATTTGCCGCGTATCTTATTGACTCAATACTACTTTCAATTGTAAATATGATTTTTATATTACCAATTTGGATAATGTTTGGACTAAGTATTTTCCCATTTACGAAATTTGAAAACTTTGAGGAATTTTCATCCGTTGCTTTGTTCCAGCAATATGATGAGGAATTCCTAATTCCTATTATTTCGACATTTATAATAGCTGTTTTAATGATTGCGGTATTCACAACTATTATTTCCTGGCTGTATTTCGCGTTGATGGAGTCCTCTGCAAAGCAAGCTACACTCGGTAAAATGGCTCTCGGTATTAAAGTTACGGATTTAATGGGGAATCGAATCTCATTCGGCAAAGCCACGGGTAGGTACTTTGCTAAGATTTTATCCGGGATGATTTTGTATATTGGATTTATAATGGCTGGATTCACCGAGAAAAAACAAGCACTCCATGACATAATTGCCGGATGCTTAGTGATGAATAATGACTATCTATTAATGCAGCAGACCTTAGAACAAAGAAAAGTTAGTGAAAGCCAGACTAATATCTAAATTTTTAGGTGATGAAATGAGAATTAAAATATCGTTTATTGCCATGTTATTTTTTGTCCTTCTAAGTTGTAGAGAAACAATTGATGAACCTACCACAGAAGTTGAACCTGACGTTCCGAAATTGAGCACGTTTAAAATAACCTCACCTTCAGAAGCTGAGAACTGGTATCCGGGCTCAACCTACGAAATTAAATGGCTCGGTTCGGAAATTGCCCAAATGGTAGATATTTTACTTTATAAAAAAAACGATCTGATGTACACTCTTAAAACAAGATTTGTAAATAAAAATACATATAAATGGACTATTCCATTGGATATACGTCAATCTCATCACTATAAAATAAAAATAGTTAACAGTAATAATTCCACCGATTATGGATTGAGCAGTACTTTTTATATAAAATCATTTTAATAGTCGTAAATTTTCCTGGTATACTGGTAAAACAACTTCTTTAATTTCTATCCTACCTCTACTTTTTTTATATTGACGCTCATCCGAGCATCATCCGCTCTTGATAGTTGTCACGCTAAATTGAATACTGGCTAATTATATTTCGGACGAAGTGTATAGTTAATGGTTGTTGAATAAGACACATTGTTGCTATTCGAAAAGAATTTGGTTATTTTTTTATAGTTTCATTAGATAAAGTATGTTAAGTGTTTTTAAAATAAGAGTTTAACAGAGAAATAGTAAATTTATTTGAGGTTGTTATGAAAAAATTACTACTACTATTATTAACTATTTTCCTATTCTCAGGGATAGTGAATGCTGCCACAAACACATTTACCGGTGGTGGTGATGGTACAAATTGGGGAGACGCTGCCAATTGGAGCGACACCAATATTCCTGATGCAACTGATGATGTTGTTATACCTGCCGACCAATTTGTTGTACTAAATCAAAACGGTACTTGTCTCACACTTACTGTTGATGCTGGTGGGCAATTATTTAGAAATAGTAGTATAACAAGATTTTTAACTGTTGCTGGCACAAGTATCACATGTAACGGTGTTATAGGGAACGGAAGTACTTTAGATGCAATTGTTTTTAATATCAATGCTGCAACATGTACTATCTCCGGATCCGGTACATTTGATGCCTATGCATTAAGAAAGAATGCTAATAATGCTACAACAACTCTTACAATTGGTATGAATCTCAACCTTAGAACTACAGGTACAGCAATTTTAAATAATTTTCCTGGAAATGCGTCTGCATTTAATGTTACTATTTCAGGTGGTTATACAGTTAATGTTCCTAATGGAAATGTATGTATTGATGGTGTGAATGGAGCGACTGGCGCTGGAGTTGGTGGAGGTGGTACTTTTACTGTTAATGGTACACTAAATATTAGCGGTACTTTATACCTAACTACCGATAATACAGCCGAGCCAGCATGTACATTCGCAATTGGTGCAACAGGTACTGTATCAACAGCTAATACCGTAACAAACGCCAGTGCTACTTCTACTCATACAATTTCAATTGCTTCCGGTGGAATATTAAAATTTACTACCGGTGACTGGGGTAGTTTAAGTGCAACTAATAATACCTACACTTTAAATGCTGGAAGTACAGTGGAATTTTCATACGCTGGTGCTCAGACTGTTGGCAATCCTGGAAATTATAGTAATCTTACTTTATCCGGTTCTGGTGTAAAAACTTTATCAAGTGTTACTGTTACCGGAACTCTGAAATTAGCCGGAACCGCAACAGTTAGTGGCACTCCAACATATAGTGGCGGTACCGCAACATTGGAATATGCAGGTTCAGCTGCTCAAGTTACCACTGACCAAGAGTTTTCCGGTGTTGTGAATTTAAAGATTAATAATACTTCCGGAGTGAATCTTCATACTGCAAAAACAATAACCGGTACTACGACGATTAATACAGGATGTAATTTTAATGCAGGTGGTAACACGTACAGTACGGGCAGCATAGCTAATAATGGAACTTATTCTGGTACAACGACATTAACCATTACAGGAAATCCTGGCACAATATCTGGCAATGGTTCTTACCCTATTTTAGTAATAAATAGTGCAGGCACTGTTACTTTATCGAGCGGTACGACAATTATCAATAGTAGCTTTACTCTTACGGGTGGTTCATTTGACAATAATGGTACTATTCAGTTCGCTAATGGAGTTTCAGTTACCCGAGGTAACGGAAGTTGGGCAATTGCTGATGCGGGTACAAGAAACTATAGCGGAACAATAGATTTAGACTATACGGGGGCAGGGGCTACTGGTGGTGAATTGCCCTCCTCAACCACCGCATTAAATAATATGCTTGTTGGCGCGGCAATTTCTTTAGCATCTAGCCCAACAGTTAATGGAACCCTTACGCTTAACGCAAATCTTACAACGACAGGCCAGACTCTTACAATTAAAAATCCAATTGCAGGTACCTTATCAAATTTACAAAATGATGGTAGTCTTACCATAGCCGGTTCGGCCAGCAGTATTTTAATCCCTGCAAAGACTTATACTACTCTTACTATTAACAATTCGAACGGCGCTACCTTAGCAGGTAACACAATTGCGACAACTGTGACTTGTACTTTAGGTAATCTTTTTACTACTGCCGGTTATACTTTAACTCTTGGAACCGGTTTTACATTGACAGAGGCAGCCTCAAAATATGTTGTTGGTACTTTAGTATCGCCAACAATAACTGATCCTGCTGCTGGTGCTTTTAGCGGGATGGGATTAACATTTGCCGGTGCTGTTACAGGCACAAATGTTATTGTTACAAGAAATACGGGTTCCGGTGCAGCTGTTAGTGTCGGTTCAAATACCGGTATTAATAGAAAATTCACAATGGCTGGAACTGGAATTACCTATAACGGAGTTGTTACTTTAGCATGGGTAGCCGATGATAATAACAGTAAAAACATGAACAATGTAATAGTATTTGAATATGATTTTACCGGCTCACAATGGCTTGCCAGAAATGTTACCACCGGTATTCCGGCAACTCCTTCATATTCGCTTACTTCAACAATAGCCACAGTTTTAAGTGGTGCAACTCAAGCAATGTTCACTGTTTCGGATAACGGTTCACCTCTTCCTGTTGAACTAACCTCTTTCACAGCTTCGGTTATTGATGAAGGTGTAAAGTTAAATTGGGAAACTGCTACCGAAGTTGACAACTATGGTTTCGAGGTTGAACGTTCAATTCTCGGTAACAATGAGTGGCAGACTTTAGGTTTCATTGAAGGCGCTGGTGTTTCAAACTCGCCGAAACAATATTCATTCAAAGATGAAAACGTTGCAGTTGGCAGCTATGCATATCGACTAAAACAAATCGATCTGGATGGCGCTTACACTTATAGCGATCAAATCGAAGTTAATTTGGAAACATTACCGACAGAGTTGGCTCTTGAGCAAAACTATCCCAATCCATTTAATCCGGCAACAACGATAAAATTTGCATTACCGCAGTCCTCGAATGTTTCACTTGTTGTTTACAACATGCTGGGCGAGAGAGTTGCTGTGCTTGAAAACGGAATGCTCGAAGCCGGGATCTATGAAAGAAACTTCGATGCAAGTTCATTCACAAGCGGTATTTATGTATACGTTTTGAAAATGGATAATACCCAGATTTCGAAAAAGATGCTTCTCGTAAAATAATTTTCATTTCATAAGTTGATCAAAAAACCCGGCTAATTCAAACAGCTGGGTTTTTTTATTTCTCCAATTTGACATAAGCTCCTTTTTTTACGTAAGTGCTTTCATAAATTTCCCGGATAAATTTCATCCCAAAAATTGTCTCTTCTACAACTTTTTTGTATTCAAATCAGTCAAAATCATCGACAAACGTTAGTTAAATTCATAAACCGAAGGGGGAGTTCATGAAACAACTTATTTACGTAGTTCTTTTATTGTTTTTTTTCTCACAGCAGATTTATTCATCTGGAGGAAACACATCCGAAGAAAAAATTTCTGCTGTAAGAGTGGCAGAAAAAATTTCTATCGACGGTATTTTGGATGAACCAATTTGGAAACGTCCCGGTTATACCGGATTAACCCAGCAGGAGCCGACTCAAGGTGTGGCGCCTTCGCAAAAAAGTGAAGTGTGGGTGGCATACGATGATGAGGCTATTTACTTCGCTGCAAAGTATTATGATTCAAATCCCGATTCAATTCTTGCTCGTCTTGTTCGGCGGGATTTTATTTGGGGTGATCCATCCGATGGATTAGTTCTTTATCTCGATCCGTACAATGATAATAGAAGCGGTTACTTTTTTTATGTATCGGCTGCCGGTACGCTTGCAGATGGATTGCTTGAGAATGATGTTAAGCAACCAAATGATCTTACATGGGACGCGGTTTGGGAAGGCGTTCCACATATTGATGCTGAAGGCTGGTCGGTTGAAATTAAAATACCGTATTCTCAACTTCGCTTTAATGAAGGCGAATCTCAAGTATGGGGAATAAATGTTGAGCGTTACTATAGTCGTAATGCAGAGACAGACATGATTGCATACACTCCGCGCAACGAAAGCGGATTTGCTTCTCGGTTCCCGGATCTTGTTGGGCTTGAAGGAATAGCGCCGGCAACAGGTCTTGAATTACTTCCTTACGTAACCGGGAAGGCAGAGTATGTAGGTAACGATTCTAATGATCCTTTCAATCCGGGAGAGAGATATCGACCGGGTTTTGGACTTGATCTGCGCACCGGATTGGGAAGCAGTCTAACGCTAAACGCAACTATCAATCCCGACTTCGGGCAGGTTGAAGTGGATCCCGCAATTGTAAATTTATCTGATGTGGAATATTCGTTTACTGAAAAACGTCCCTTCTTTACAGAAGGAGTTAGCATATTTCGATTTGGCAGAGGAGGCACCAATAATAATGTTTCGTTCAATTGGAATAATCCAAACATTTTCTATAGCCGGAGAATCGGTAGAGCGCCACAGGGATTAAGTAATGTTTATAGTCAGGATTTTAATTACGCTGATATCCCGAATGGAACACACATATTAGGGGCGGCAAAAATATCCGGACAAGTATTAGATGGATGGAAGATTGGTACGCTGCACGCAGTTACACAACGGGAGTTTGCGGATCTTGATCTCAATGGACAACGATCGAGTGTTGAAATTGAACCATTGACTTACTATGGAGTTTTCAGAACTCAAAAAGATTTTAATGATAGAGCGCAGGGAGTTGGAATTCTATCTACCTATGCGAATAGAATTTTTTCCGATGAAAATTTGAAGAGCAGTATTAATAAAGATGCATTTGTTTTAGCTGCCGACGGCTGGACATTTCTTGATGCAGATAGAACTTATGTACTCACGGGCTGGGCAGGCTTATCACGAGTAACGGGTGATCAAAATAGAATGGCAGCACTTCAGCAAGGTGCAGGACATTACTTCCAGCGTCCGGATGTTGACTATCTTGGCGTAGATGAGAATGCGACTTCCATGACGGGCTATGCCGGACGGTTTATGGTAAATAAAAATCGCGGACAATTTACTTTCAATACTGCACTTGGATTTATAAGTCCGAAATTTGAAATAAACGATCTCGGTTATAGTTCGTTCAGCGACGTTATCAATACACATTTCTATGCAAGTTACCGATGGAATGAACCAACATCTCTTTATCAGAACTGTGGGATAAATGCAGGTACATACGCCAATTTTGATTTCGGCGGAAATAAAACCGGTCATGGTTATAACTTTGGAAGTTACATAACTCTTCCTACTTTATATGGTGGTGATTTCTCTATCTCGTATAATCCGGAATCTTTCAATGCTCGCCGGACAAGGGGTGGTCCTCTTACTTTAAATCCAATTAGCCGTTCATTTCACATGGATTTTTATACTGATAACCGTCTCTGGTGGGTTTTGTTTGTGGGTGGTTATATGAGTTCGGGAGATGCTTCAGAATCAAAAGCGGTTTATACTAATGTTGAATTGAAAGTTAGTCCCACATTGACAATCCAGGTGGGTCCTAATTTTGAAATAGATAACATTCAAGCGCAATGGGTGCGAGCTTTTTCTGACCCGGAAGCTAATGACACTTACGGAAAAAGATATATTTTTGCGCAGATGGAACAGACTACTTTTTCAGCCGATATTAGAGCTGATTGGATCATCAATCCTACTCTTAGTTTCCAGGTTTATTTGCAGCCTTTTGTTGCTTCCGCAAAGTATAGCAATTTCAAAGCATTGCAAAAACCAAAGACTTTTGATTTTTTAAAATACGGCGAAAATGGTTCCACTTTAGTTGAGCAACAAGATGAAACCGGAAGTGTTTATGCTTATCTTCTTGATCCAGACGGTTCAGGAGCTGCGCCCGAACAGACTGTTTATAATCCGGATTTTAATTATATCTCTCTGCGCGGCTCGGCAGTATTGCGTTGGGAATATTTACCGGGTTCAACTATTTACCTTGTTTGGACACAGAGCAGGGAAGAAGCTCAATCAGTTGGCGAATTCCAATTTGGGAGATCAATGGATAGAATGTTCAACGTTAGACCTGACAACATTTTTATGTTGAAAGTTTCGTACTGGCTCGGCGTGTAGTTTTAATGGATACTGTTTAATTTTTTAGAATATAATCAGCTGATTAAAAAAATCCCGGCTTGTATTAACCGGGATTTTTTATTGAGCATAGCATTATCTTATCAGAGTCATTTTCTTTGTCTCATTAAAACTATTGGTTATCAAGGTATAGAAATAAACTCCGCTCGGTAGATTTTTTGCATCAAAATTTACTTTATAAGTACCAGGTTTTTTTTCTTCATTCACTAAAATTGCAATTTCTCTTCCCAATACATCATAAATTTTTAGATTCACCTGACTGATGACTGACAACTGAAAACTGATTACTGTAGTCGGATTAAAGGGATTCGGATAGTTTTGTTCAAGATAGAATCCAATTTTTTCTTCTTCACTATTATTTAGATTAGTGATAATGTTCGGTTCTCCCGGGCTTTCGGAAATGATGTGTGAAATATATCGTTTTCTGCCATGTCGATTTACAATCATTCTGCCATGTTCATCTACAGTAATTTCAGGAAATTCCTGAACAGTCCCGTCCTGTCCAGCTTGTCTTAAATCATGTTTAATACCGATTGTTTTTTTTCCGTTCTCGGTTTCATAGGTTCCTGTAACCACCACAGCATGCGAGCGCCATTTTTCGCCATCGTGCCATTTATAAAAAATTTCGACATCTTCACTATCAGCCATTTCACCTTTCAAAAAATCCCATGTTGGATAATTACCTTCATTTTGATTATCCGCAAATGTTTTTTCGCCGGAGTCGTTAATATCACCTTCAACATTTTCTGCTTGAAACTTCACTTTAATCGGTAAATTATGAGCGCGTATAAAATCCAATTTGCCTTTAACAAATGTTTCAATACTTACGCCCCCATTTGCTTGACGTTTCATGTATTTACTTAATGAATCCAGTAGGGCTCTATGACTAAATGGAATAGTAATTTCGCTGAATGCGGAAGCCATCCATGCCATACTATTTGCAGCCGCTGCCGGTCCGCAGGCATTTTTATCGCCGGCATATGATGATGAGGCGGGATATTCACCGTTATCCAGATCAACATTTGGTACTGTGCAGCCATAGTGATGCATCACAGTAATTGGTGAATTCAAGTTTGGCGCCGGATTTTCGGTATTTATCTGCGGTTCTTCTTCGTTAGTTTCATCGGCATATTCGTTGCTTGCATCATCATCAACCGGAGCTACATTCGCTGCAAAAGTATAAAATTCTTGCGGCGGTTCCGGCATTGGTGTACGGGAGAAATGGATGAATATTTGCAAGCCCAATGAAGGAGGCCATTGTTCACCTTCTTCAATTCCTAATTCTCCCATGTCAAATCTGATAGCAAATCTTGAAAAAAAACTTGGTGATGGGGGGGCAAATGCATTTTGAGAAATAAATGAAAAATTGCCAAGAGATGTTTGTGCACCAATTGTCAAATAGTGCGGGTCTTGGCTTTGGTAATTGAACATAATTATACCTTCGGTTGAGTACATAATTGGGGGATTCATATTCAGTTGATTTATTTGTCCTACGAACACATCCTGAATCTCAATTCCCTCTGTAGGATTATTAAGATTATTGTAATCGGATAAAACAGCAAATGATCTTTCACTCTTCGTCTGTGCAAATAATCCGATATAAGACAGAAGCAAAAAGATAGTACAATAAAATGATATTCTATTATTACTGTGCTTAAGTGAATTTCTCATCATTTTCCCTTTCTGATTTTGTTATTAAATGAAAGAATAAAAGGAACGGTTAATTTTTTTTACTAATCACAAACGGAAGTGAAAAATGCTACCAGGAGAATAGGTATTTCAATAAAAAGATAACTGGTCGTATTATATCAAATTCAAATGCTAATGTCAATATTGCAATGGATTAGATTATCCTATTATCTTTGTGATGGGAGAGTAAAATTAATGGTTTTTGATTTCAACACATTCTATATAAGGAAATAGATGTTAGAATAACTAAGTTACTTCATCAAAACCATCTTCTTCGTCATTACAAGGCTTCCGCTTTTCAATTGATAAAAATATATTCCACTCGGTAGATTTTTTGCGTCAAAATATACTTTATACATTCCAGGATTTTTTTCTGCATTCACTAAAGTTGCGATTTCTTTACCTAACACATCATACACTTTTAATTTTACTTGACTGTTAACTGGCAACTGATAACTAATAACTGTAGTCGGATTAAACGGATTTGGATAATTCTGTTCGAGTTTGAATGAAAGAGGAATTGATTCACTTTCTTCTGTAAAGGAGACATTCGGATTATAGATTTTAATATCGTCGAACCAAAGTTGATTTGGTAGATTTTTATGCTCGGCAACAATTTCAAATCGGTCAACTGCTTTCCAGTCAAAATCGCCAATAGGATTAAACCAGCCGTCGTCCCACGATCCATGTTCCGAAAATTCTTTTAATGGAATTTGAATATGCTGCCATTCGTTATTAATATCTACAACCGTACTGTTAATAGTATAACGCATTCTCCATGGATGATCTTCGGGAACATCTGTCTTGGTATCAATAAATCTGATATCAAAAGCGATGTTAAGGTTATCGCCTTTGAACCAGAAATCAAAAACAAAATCTTCATCAAGTAAACGCGACAGATCTTTATCGGGAAGGAAATCAAAGACAATTGCATCGTATTGATTTGCACCGGTCCAAGTTAGACTAAAATTTCCGATTGCTGGATCGTCATCATTGTAAAAATTGTATTCACCCTCAGTCCAACTGTAACCCGAAATGTTTTTCCCGATATAATCATCATACAATTTCAATTCTGTTGAGTCCGGATTTAATACATACTCGAATTGTGCAGGTTCATTAAAACCCAGTGAATTAACCAGGGGGATATTCAAATCGTAGTCAAACATTTCATTGCTGCCTTTATCAAACAAACCGAATGCTCCTTTGTAATCCCAAATTGTCCAAGCAATATTGTTTTGTTCAAGATAAGTCCGCACGATGTTGTACCATAATGTTCTGTCATTATTTGGACTGTTGGGAATGAATACTCCAAATTCACCGCAGAAAAGTTGAACATTTCTCTCTTGCTGAAATTGAAATGCGATATCCAGCAAATCGCGAACCTTTTGGATAGTCCCATTATTCGAATAAGCATTAAGTTCGGATTGTATCCACGTCCCCACTAATTCCGGTGGACAATCAGGCATTTTACTTGCATCGTATGGAAAAGGAACATTAGCCAAAGGTTCCATAGAAGGGTCAGTCCAACTTGCTCCTTGATGAGTGAAGATAAACGGATCGTAAAAATGAAAAGTGTAAATCAGGTTATCGTTATTGTAAATAGGCATAGCTGCTAAATTGGAATAACTGTTCCATCCCGCAGGTCCAATAACTATTGTATGTGTTTGATCTACCAGACGAATTGCATCGACAACTGCCTGCTGAATTTCATTCCATCGTGCATCATCAATTCCATGTGGTTCATTTAGAATTTCATAATAAATATAGTTCGATCGATCTTCAAAATGTTCTGCCATTTGTGTCCAAACAGGGATAAGAATTTGATCGATATTTGGATCGGTATCCAAAGTAACATCGAATGTATGGTTATCGAGTATAAGATGAATTTGCTGTTCTTCCGCCCAATCGACAACTTGATCAAGAAAAAAATAAAACAAGGGATCAATCGTATAATCCGGTGCACCGTTCGTCATGAAATGAAGATTAAGCGGAAGCCGGACGACATCGACGCCCAGACTTTTTAATTGCACAAAATCCTGCCGGTCGAATTTTGAAAATTGTATCTGTCTTATATCATCTACCTGAAACCAACTGGTAAGGTTAACTCCGCGGTTGAATGGCTGCTGCTGGCCCCATGTAATGGAAAGAGTTAGCAAGTAGAACAATGCGATTTTTCTCATATTTATTTTACCCGGATAAGGAATTCATAAAATTAATTTGCATTCAAAGATAGGAAATCATCTCGAAAGAATTTTTGAGAGTGTTTAAAAATAAAAACCCGGCCGAGTATTCAGCCGGGCTTAAGGAGGGTATCGAAATTATTATTTAAGCAGCATCATTTTTCTTACAGCAGAAAATTCACCTGCCTGAATCTTATAGAAATATATTCCGCTAGAGAGATCATCCCCATTGAAATTAACTTCATAATGTCCAGGTGATTTTATCTCGTTGACTAAGGTTGCCATTTCTCTTCCTAAGATATCATAAATCTTTAATTCAACATTGCTGGTAACTGATAACTGATAACTTATAACCGTTGTTGGATTAAACGGATTCGGATAGTTTTGTTCTAGATTGAATGTCGTGGGGATTGTAGTTTCAGCCTCTTCGACTGAGGTTACCGGGTCGCCGGGTTCTGCAATGTGAATATTAAATGCTGCATTTTCAGGTAAATCAGTCATATCTTCGTTATAGACCGACCAGTTAGAACCAGTATACCAAATTCCGACTTCATGATTATTATAAACGCCTGCATAATTCCAATTTTGAGTAACGATTAAAATAGCATCCGGACTACCATTTATTCTTGCATCATCTATCACCGTATAGTTGCCGAAAGTATTTTCTGCACTGGCTATGTGAGTAAATGAGTTTATATCATCGCCAATCATAACGTTAAAATCCGATGCTTCGGGCATTAAACTTATATCCTGATTAAAGACTGCCCAATTTGAACCATTATAATAAACTCCAATAGTAGGGATATGTCGTAGCGATACATAAACCGGAGTAACAAATATTCTTGCAGAAGTATTTCCGTTTAAAGCGCTATGATCAAGGGCTGTCCAGTTCGCAGTTATATTTGTTGCATTGGTCGTATGTCTGAAAACATTATCGCTTAGTGGTGCAATGGCAACATTAAATGTAATTCCTTCGGGCATTTCAGTTGCATCCTGGTTATATATACCCCAGGCATTACCGTTATCATAAACACCGATTGCCTTATTATGGTAATTTGATGCGGCACCATCGGGGTTATAATTATGAGTTACAAATAAAAAAGCTGCATCATTGTTGTTTAAAAGAGGATGATCGATCAATGTAAGATCCGACTGTAAATTATTTGCCGCAGCAGTGTGTACAAATTGAGGGGAACCAAAATATACATTGAAACTTGCTCCTTCAGGTAAAGGTGAGATATTATCTTCGTTGAAAATAGACCACTTTTGAGCGCTATTTGAATACCAAACACCGGTTGACGCTGCATTATAAACACCCAGAGGATTCCAGTTTTGAGTTGTATAAATCTGGGCGTTTGGATTTCCGTTTAACTGCGGGTGATCAATCAAAGTATAATTAGTGGAAGTATTTGAAACTGTTGAAGTATGTATGATTGCCTCGGTGCTGTTTTTCATTACAAAAATATTGAAAGAAGCATTTTCCGGCATTGCTGCAAAATCCTGATTGAATATCGTCCATTGAATTCCATCAAACCATATGCCTATTGAATGGTCGTTGTATGTACCACCAACTCCGCCGGGATTCCAATTTGGTGTAACCAAAAATACTGCGTCGGGATTCCCATCAAGCAACGGATTCGTAATGTAAGTTAAATGTGAATTTATGTTTGATGCATCAGTTGTATGAATGAATCCATTCGGATTGCTGGGTGGAACAATGGAAATATTAAAAGCTGAATTCTCCGGCATTGCTGCCAAGTTCTGATTGAAGATAGCCCATTGGGACCCATCATACCAAACACCTACGTTGGCTGGATTATATGTTCCGCCGCTGCCGCCTGGATTCCAGTTTTGCTCAATAATGATGAGTGCATTAGGATTTCCATTTGTAAGCGGATTATCCAAATAAGAATAATTGTCTACAATATTTGAAGCTAAACTTGTGTGTAAATAATGTGTGCCGGCTACTGTAGCAGGTGATTCTGAATTATAGCCGGGTTGCGCAGATATATTTATATTTCCAATTATCTGGAAAAGGATTACAGTGACTAAAGATAAAAAGTGATTTATTCTTTTCATATTCTAACTCCGATTTAATTTATAAAAGTTATTTGCGGGATAAAAAGGATAATGTGTCTTAAAATAGAGACTATTTATTCGCTTGTCAAGTTGCAAAGGGTTAAGTTACTGAAATAATAGGAGGATGTGTCTTATATCAAGACAAAAATTGCCAATTTACGAGAATCATTGTCCTCGAAACAATAAAACTAATCGATTTAGTAATTCTTACGAGGAAACTTTAAATTACATCAATAATAAAACTACACCTTTCGCCACCGTATAGTTTTGACTCCTCGATTGAAACATTCACATTCTTTTCGAAAATAGTTTCGAACATTTGTTTGTTGTAACCCATTGAGCAGTTACAAAATTCTTTTGGCATAAGGGAACTATCAACAAACGGACAAAAACATGATTCCATTTTTTTTCCGATGATTCGAACACGATTTTTCTCTTTGTCGTATTCGGTATTCTCAGCCCATTCCGATTTGATAACTTCCAGCATTCCTTCGGGATTGCCGATAAATTTTGTGTATTGATCTTTGCTTTCATTTGCACAACCTCTGCCCATATCTTCGAGTATTTTCTTTTTCTCTACGGGGTCAGAAACATTATCCAATATTTTTATCAAATTGGCAAATCGTTTCTGCATAAATCCGATTCTCCAATCGGTTTCGCCTTCTGCATTTGAACTTCCGGCTGCAAAAATATTTCCGCTTGATAACATGGACATTCCTGCACAAGAACAAATTCCAAATGTGCATGCCGCTTTTAGAAATTCTTTCCGTTCCATTTTGTTTCTCCTTAACGTTATAGCAACTGAAGCGCTGCCGCAGGGTTAGCGCTGTAGCAAGTACTTTGTTGTGTTCGTGTTATTTTGTTTTCCATAAAAGTAATATTTAGTGACGCACTTTGTATTAATGGACATCCTACTGCTGTATCAGACTATTCAGCAACTCACTTCCGTTCTCTGTAATAATATATTTCTGTTTAGAACTATTCGGCTTATCGGGAATAGTCATGGCTATGATATTCAATTCTATCAATGGCTTGAGAAATTTATTCTTAAATTTCGTTCTATCTTTCCACTCATGGTTCTTCATTAAATCGGTTATTGGTTGAGCGTTTCGGCATAATTCAAGTATTTTTTGCACCTCTTTTATACTTAGTGCCAACTTAGTCCCATCCCTGTACCAAGTCCGTAGCAACTCCGCTCTTTTGCTGTAAAAAATTCTTTTTTATGAACCGCATCTGGAACGATAACCCCGGTTCGAGATATTTAACTTCTATCTCCGGATCGTTTTTTATACCGATATAAATTTCACCGCCCGCATCGTTACTGAAAGCGATAACAGTCCTTTCTATTCTATCGCCCTGGCTAAGGTTCTCCTTGAATTCAAGGCGTCTGCCTTCGGGCTTCAATATTCTGTCTTCAATCTTCATATTCAAGTAATTTTTATGCGTTTATTAATATTCAGGAGCTATTGATGCAAAACTATCGTTTAATAGTCAGCTATCCAAACAACAGCATCCGTTTTTGATAAGCGATGCAGTATGAATAACATCAACACAAACATCTCTCAAGGAAGTTACCGCTCATGGTTTTTTTGATTTAGCCGATTGGCAGATCAACCGCACGGAGTTTAACTCCACCTTCGTTAACATTAATAAGGATTCATTTTTTGTTCAAAAGATAATCGGCAGCGATAGCAAGCAATAAATAATCAGTTGTTCCGCCGCCGAGCACATATTCTGTTTGTTGCCATAAATAAGGCCATGTTTTTAATTCAGGAAGATCAGGTCTAATCAAGGCTGTACCGCTTCCGATGCCGCCGGGTATGTATGACCATTCATTACGATTGACTCCGTAGGCCACAGTCATCGAATTAACTCCGACTCCCGAAGCGAATGAAATTGTATTTTCGCCGGGATGGCATCCTAAGACAAAATTCAATGCGTTGAATAAATAATCGGAAGAAAATATTTCCGGGAACGCCATGTAAAGGAATAATTGGCGCGCACCGAAAGCCTGAATATCCCATCCGGCTCCCCAAATATGCGGTTTGTATGGAATCCCGTATGGATTTTCTTTCTGTTGTTCAACAATATTTTCGAAAACGGATTTT
>JAZDFC010000021.1:0-67088 GCA_043808235.1 bacterium | reverse complement strand
TAAGAAATATTTAGAGGATGTTATAACTGATATTCAAAATTGGATAATAGAATATTTTAACTTGAGTGAGTGCTTATAACCGAAAGATCAAAATTGGCTACTTGAAAAGAAAACAAAATTAGATTATAGGATAAGGCCTTGCTTATAACTATTTAAGGAAATAATATGAAATCACTACTCGAAGAAATCAAAAAAGGAAAAGTTCTCGTATCCGACGGCGCGTGGGGAACATTTTTATTTCAACGCGGATTACAGCAAGGCGAGTGTCCCGAATTATGGAATGTAACTCACCGCGATGACGTATTCGCAATCGCAAAAAGTTATATCGATGCCGGAGCGGATATGATTTTAACAAACAGTTTCGGCGGAAGTCCGCAAAGACTTGCACATTTTGGTCTGACTGATCGCGCATTTGAACTGAACGAAGCAGCCGCAAAAATCTCACGCGAAGCCGCAGGGAATAATCATTTTGTGCTTGGTTCCATTGGTCCTTCCGGCGCAATGTTGATGATGGGAGAAACAAGCGAGCAAGAATTATACGACGGGTTTTTTCTTCAGGCGCATGCTCTGAAGAACGGCGGTGTTGATGCAATTTGTGTTGAAACGATGACGGACGTTCACGAAGGAGCTGTTGCGGTTCGTGCGGCTAAAGATGCAACCGGTCTCGAAGTGGTTTGCACTTTCACGTTCGATAAAACCTTCTCCGGTGATTTTAAAACTATGATGGGTGTATCGCCTGCCGAAATGGTTGTCGCTGTTAAAGATGCTGGTGCGGATGTAATAGGTACAAATTGCGGTAATGGATTTGAAAACATGATTGAAATAGTAAAAGAAATCCGTGCTATTGATTCTGTAACACCGATACTTGTTCATGCAAATGCAGGACTGCCGATTTTTCAGAATGGGCAAACAATGTATCCCGAAACGCCTGAGATGATGGCAGGTAGAGTAAATGAATTAATTCAAAGCGGCACTAACATTATAGGCGGATGCTGCGGTACAACGCCGGAACACATCCGCGCGCTTGTGAATGCAATAAAATTGTAGAGGTTGTTTCCAATGTTGTTTTCTTTGTGCCCTTGTGACTTAGTGGCAAAAATTAAATCTTTATAAATAATTGAATTAACTTTGTTCGCCACAAAGACTCTAAGACACAAAGTTTCATAAATGATTTTAATGACGACCTCCGATTAAAATGACAAAGGCGATAATGAATTTGATTCAAACAGAAATATCGAATAACATATATGAAGTAATTCTCAACTTCGACGACATAACGATTGATAGAAACGAAATCAAATTTACGTTCGGTTATAAAAATGGAGATATACATTCGCACTTTTCCGAAATGATTGATGAAATTTTAAATCGGTTTCCCTCTCTTTCCGAAATTAAAACCGGTTATCGAATTGTTGATGTAAAAAAATCACCGGAAAGAAACGATGGACTTTTACTCGACGAAAAATTTTTCAAGATGGATAAAATTGTAACAAGTCAATTAAAGAAATCCGAATCTGCGGCAGTGTTTGTTTGTACAATCGGTAACGCAATGGAGAATTGGTCGAAAGAAGAAATGTTGAAAGGTGATCCGACTATGGCATATTTTATCGACACAGTCGCTTCGGTTGCAACGGAGAGTGTTGTTAACTTATTGCACGATTTTATCGGTGGTAAAATGATTGAAGAGAATTTAAATATCACGAACAGATATAGTCCCGGTTACTGCAACTGGCATGTTGAAGAACAGCATTTGTTGTTTTCGCTTCTGCCGGAAAAATTTTGCGGCGTAAATTTGACTGATTCCGCCTTGATGATTCCAATTAAATCGGTAAGTGGAATTATAGGAATCGGGAAAAAAGTAAAATACGCCGAATATCTCTGTGACAGATGCGGTGTGAAAGATTGTACTTACAGATTCAAACAAAAAAAAATAGAACGCGGATTTTTATGATGATTATGATCTTAAGAAAGCATAACGATCATAACAATCTGTGTCCCATTAAAATTTTAAAATAGAAACAGAGGAGAACAAATGACAGATCAACAATGGGATGTTCTACTAAAAGTCATAAAGGGCGAAGTAATTACTCCTCTTCCGGTTGGATTTATAATTGATTGCCCGTGGCTGCCGAATTGGTACGGAATAAAAATATTAGATTATTTTTCGAACGACCAACTTTGGCTCGATGCAAATTTGAAAGCAATCAACGATTTCCCGGACGTAATGTTTCTTCCGGGATTTTGGTCGGAGTTCGGGATGTGCACGGAACCGTCGGCATTTGGTGCGCGCTGTGTTTTCCCACCGGATGAATTTCCGCATGCACACAAAATTATTCAATCCGCGGATGATATCGATTCGTTGCCGGAACCAAATCCGAAGACAGACGGACTGCTTCCGTTTATGTTGAATCGATTAAAAATTGCTCAGCCAAAAATTGAAGCGGCGGGACACAAAATTCGCTTCTCTGTTTCACGCGGTCCGTTGAACATTGCAAGTTATTTAATGGGCACGACTGAATTTTTAACAACAATGATGATGATGCCGGAGAAGGCAGAGTTATTGGTCAAAAAGATTACCTCGTATTTGAAAAACTGGCACGAACTGCAAATGGAAACATTCCCTTCAATTGACGGAATGTTGATGCTTGACGATATAATCGGATTTATGGGTGAAGAAGAATTTAGACAATTCGGTTTACCATATTTTAAAGAATTGTACGAACTGAATTCGTCGGTTAAATTTCTACATAATGATGCGCCGTGCCGCGTATCCGCGCCGTTACTGCCCGAGCTGGGAGTGAATCTATTCAACATGGGATTCGACGTGACATTGAATGAATTGAAACAACTAACTGAAAACAAAGTAACGATGCTCGGTAATCTTCCCCCGCGAGATGTGCTTGCAGCGGGAACACCTGAAGAAGTTTCGCAGAAAACAGCAGAATTGATTAATTCACTTGAAAACAGATCGAGAGTGATTATGTCCTGCGGCGGCGGAATGCCCCCGGGAGTTACAACCGAAAACCTCACTGCATTTATCAACGCGATAAAGAACAATTAATTGTGGAGAGAAGATGAAACGATTCGGAATAAAAATTTTGTTTATATTATTCGTATCAGTTTTTGTCTTTTGTGGTATGGTACTTGCACAAAACCAAACCGCAACAAAGACAAAACTTCTTCTCGTAGCAAACTCAATTTTAGATGAATCAACATTCCAGTTTATAGATCAAAAAACCGGAACCAAGTATTCTTCACCGAGTGAAGTGCCGAAAGATGCTGTTCTGCAAATCGAAAGTCCGTACAACGATTGGCGATACTGGAACGGAGTGTTGAACATCGCAATGATTGAACTATCCAAAGATTTTTCCGATCCGACATATAAAGAGTTCGCGAAAAGAAATATCGAGTTCTGTTTTGATAATTACAAATACTTCGAAGCGCAACATAAAAACGAAAGCCGCTGGGAATATCCTTTCGGACAATTTTTTATGATGGAGGAACTTGACGACTGCGGCGCAATGGGCGGCAGCCTGGCTCAAAATTTTCCCGATGATAAACAAACACGGTACATGGATTACTTGAACAAAGCAGCCAATCATGTTTTGAATGTACAAGCGCGGCTTGAAGACGGAACACTTGTTCGCGCATTTCCAAGCAAGTGGACGTTGTGGGCTGATGATCTTTACATGGGAATTTCTTTTCTTTCCCGAATGGGTGAGATGACCGGCGATGTGAAATATCTCGACGATGCCGCAAAGCAGGTAGTCAATTTTCATAAATATCTTTTTAATCAAAACTCCGGATTAATGTATCACTGCTATTATTCCGATGTGGATAGACAAGGAGTTGCCTATTGGGGAAGAGCAAACGGCTGGGCGTTGGTTGCGCAAGTTGATTTGCTCGATAGACTGCCTGCGAAGCATCCGCAGAGGAAAAAATTAATTGAATTGCTGCAAAGGCATGTTTTAGGAATATCCCGTTATCAAAGTGAAAGTGGATTATGGCATCAACTTCTCGATAAAACCGATTCGTTTTTGGAAACATCGTGCTCGGCGATGTTTACTTACGCGATTGCCCGTGCGGTGAACAAAGGATATATTGAGCCACGTTACGCATCCATTGCAATTCAAGGCTGGGAAGGAGTGATGACGAAAATTCTTCCGGATGGAAAAGTTGAAGGCATCTGCGCGGGAACAGGCACAAGTGATAACTTGATTCATTATTACAAACGTCCGACACCGTTGAACGATATTCACGGACTTGGTGCGATATTGCTGGCGGGAATGGAGATTTTACATCTGCCGAAATAGTAATTCAAAAATTATATTAAAAAATATCGGAGAATAATTTGAAATCGATTTTTAGTTTTATTGTGATTATACAACTAGCAAGTTTTTTGTTCGCTCAAAAGAGCAGCCTGCTAAAAATCAACAACCGCGGTTACTTTGAAATACAAGGATTCAATGCCCTTGTCTTCGATAATTTTTATGACAAAACATTCGGAGATGCAAAAATCAGCGGAGTTGAGTTTATTCATCACGGGGTGCGCACCGTTACCAATGGTGATGTTCGATTGAGTCCAACTCCGGCGCAGTGGGATCCGTGTCCCACTCTTACAGAGCGCAAGGTTGATGAAAAAAATAATTCGATACAGGTAACGTTATCATATTCCGGTTTTGATTTCGAATATATTATAAAAGCGGAAGCACATGAAAACGGACTGCTGTTGAGTGTTAATTTGAGTAAACCGCTTCCGACGGAACTCGAAGGACTTGCCGGATTTAATCTCGAATTTCTCCCGGCGGCATATTTTGAAAAAACATTTATGTTGGATAACAAAAGCGGAGTGTTTCCATTATACCCGACCGGTCCGATGGAAAAAACAAAATGGGGGACGATTGAACCGCTACCGATCGCCGAAGGAAAAACAATTGTGTTTGCACCGGAAGATTCCGAAAAAAGAATTACAGTGCAATCACTTTTAGGAAGTTTATCGTTATATGATGGGCGTAACCAGGCGCAGAACGGATGGTATGTGCTTCGTACCCTTATTCCTACTAACAAAACCGGAAAGGTCATTGAATGGTTTATAACTGCAAATATAATTCCCGGATGGATTCGTAAGCCGGTTGTAACTTATTCGCAAGTCGGTTATCATCCTTCGCAAAAAAAAGTAGCGGTAATTGAATTTGACAAAAACGATACTCCTCTTCAAAACGCCAAATTGTTAAAAGTGACCGATGACGGAAATTTCAATGAAGTGCTGAACAGTAATTTGAAAAGTTGGGGAAGCTACCTTCGGTACAATTATTCCACTTTCGATTTTACATCGGTTAAAGAAGAGGGATTATATGTTATTGAATACAACTCTGTAAAAACATCGCCGTTCCGTATTGATGAAAAAGTATACGATGCTGCATGGCATTCAACCAACGATATTTTTTTCCCGGTGCAAATGGACCACATGTTTGTGAATGAAGCTTACCGCGTATGGCACGGCGCTTCTCACCTTGATGACGCTTTGCAAGCCCCGGTTAATCACGTTCACTTTGATTTATATGCGCAGGGTTTTACGACGGATTCTCCGTATCAGCCCGGCGAACATATTCCGGGTTTGAATGTCGGTGGATGGTTTGATGCGGGCGACCATGACATAAGAACGCAAACAAATTATGCTGTGGTTCAGACGCTGGTTCAAACATGGGAAACGTTCAAACCGATGCGGGATGAAACAACTATCGACCAGCAGAAAAGATATGTCGATATTCACATCCCGGACGGCAAGCCGGACATACTTCAACAAATGGAACACGGTACGCTTCAACTTATGGCTCAATTTAAATCTGTCGGTCATGCAATCCCCGGAATTATTCCTTCGAGTCTTTCGCAGTATACTCATCTCGGAGATGCAGTTACTATTACGGATAATCTTATTTTCAATTCCAAATTAAAAGAAGGAGAAAACGACGGTTTAACATCAGGAACATTCGACGACCGCTGGGCATTCACAACAAAAACGACTCCGCTAAATTACGGTTCCATTGCTGCGTTAACCGCGGCAAGCCGGGCTTTGCGGGGATTTAATGATTCGCTTGCAAGCGAATGCCTTGCCGTTGCGATTAAAGTCTGGGATGAGGAGCACACGCATGAACCTGATTTGTTTCGTTTCGGCAACACAACCGGTGGTCAATTATTAACCGAAGAAATGAAAGCAGCGGTTGAACTTTTTGTTACAACGAAAGATGAAAAGTACTCGAAACGAATTAATGAATTGCTTCCGAAAGTTGAAGACAGATTTGGCTTTTTCACTGCGCTTTTAGTTAGGATAATGCCATATATGCCCGGATCATTTTCCGAAAAACTTAAAAAGATGGCTATCGATTACAAGTCATACATCGAAACACGAATAGATAAAAATCCATTCGGAGTTGTAATTACAGAAGATAAATGGGCGGGTTCTGCATTAGTTGTTTCGCTTGCGACAAATAATTATTTTCTTCATAAAGCATTCCCGGAGATTATAGATAAAGAATTTGTATTCAGCGGACTGAATTATATTTTCGGTTGTCATCCGGGTTCGAATATTTCCTTTGTGTCGAACGTTGGTACTCAATCGAAAAAAATTGCTTATGGAAACAACCGCGCCGACTTCTCGTTTATTGCCGGAGGAGTTGTACCCGGCGTACTTATTCTCAATCCGGATTTCCCCGAGAACAAAGATGACTGGCCATTCTTTTGGGGAGAGAATGAATACGTAATCGGACTTGGTGCAAGTTACATTTATCTTGTTCATGCAGCGAATGATTTACTGAATGAAAAATAGTTGCTTTTATGCATGCAGGCAAATACAATAGAATCAAATAAACAAAAATCATATTGGGAGCTTAAAATGAAACGATGGAATGAAATACTAAAATTATTTTTGGCAGTTGTTTTTTCTCAAACAATGTTTGGCAGCAGTCTTTTAGCTCAGCCCTTTCTTAAAGATGTATTCAAAGATTATTATTATATCGGTACGGCGCTTAATCATAATCATGTTTTTAGTCGCGATTCACTGTCAATGGAATTAGTGAAAAAACAATTCAATAGCATCACTCCTGAAAATCTTCTTAAGTGGGAACCGGTGCATCCCAAGGTTGATCAATACAATTTTGAACCGGCAGATAGTTTTGTTGCATTCGGTCAAAGAAACAATATGTTTATTATAGGTCATACTTTGGTATGGCACGCTCAAACTCCCAGATGGGTTTTTGAAGATGAAGCTGGAAATCCCGCAACGAGAGAAGTACTTCTTCAGAGAATGAGAGACCATATCTATTCTGTTGCTGGAAGATACAAAGGGAGAATAAATGGCTGGGATGTTGTTAACGAAGCGTTTGAAGATGACGGCGCATTACGGAAAAGTAAATGGTTCCAAATAATTGGCGAAGATTATATTGAAAAAGCTTTTGAGTATGCACACGAAGCCGACCCGGATGCGGAACTTTATTACAACGATTATAACGAATGGCATATTGGTAAGGTTAATGCGGTTGTAAATCTTGTAAAGAACCTCCAATCGAAAGGAATAAAAATTCACGGAATCGGGATGCAGGGGCACTGGGGTATGGATTATCCAACATTAAATGAGCTGGATGAAGCGTTAAAAAAATATTCCGAAACCGGACTCAAGATTGTGATAACCGAACTCGATATTTCAATCCTTCCAAATCCATGGAACTATACCGGTGCAGAGATAAGTCAGAATTTTGAATTACAAAAGAAACTTAATCCATACCCTGATAGTTTGCCGGATTCAATGCAAGTGAAACTATCGGAGAGGTATTCGGAACTGTTCAGAACTATAAATAAATATAAAGATAGTGTTAGCCGAATTACTTTCTGGGGTGTGCACGACGGCGGTTCATGGAAAAATAATTTTCCTGTACGAGGAAGAACAGATTATCCATTATTGTTCGATAGAAATTTACAGCCAAAGCCTGTGTTTTATGGTGTGATAAAAACAATTACCGAATAATTTATCAGGCGGAAGAGTCCTAATAGTATTCCATTTTTGAAAGTTGATGGGATAGTATCGAATAAATGCGGTTTTATTCGAAAAATTAAATACTCCCGATAAATATCCGATAATAACAATCGGATCTACAACCATAATTAAATTGTATTTTAGGAAAAATCATTGTCTTATTTTTTCTATTTTAAACAGTAATCTAAAGTTGCTTTAAGATAATCATGCTTTTTCATCGGGGTAAAAAAAATATTACGCATTTTCTATCCGAGTGTCTCAGGATTAGGATAGCCAGACTTATATTTATTGCCCTAATTTCACTCTACACCTTATCAAGAGCACAGGAAAGTGTATTACAATTTTCTTCCCATCTTACCGCTGAAGAAGGATTGTCGTTAAATGTAGTTACTAAAATATTGCAGGATAGCAGGGGATTTTTATGGTTCGGCACTTATAATGGTTTGAATAGATACGACGGATATAATTTCAAAGTATTTAAACCCGAAACGGCTAATCCGGGGAGCATCTCGAATTATTCAATACTCAGTATTTGCGAAGATTCATACGGTTATATTTGGATTGGTACGAGAAACGGATTAAACAGGTACGACTGGAAGACGGAGGAATTCCGCAGATATTTGTACGCCTCAAATGACCCGAACACCAGCATCATTATGACTATTTTCGAAGACTCATCAGGTAAACTTTGGGTCGGAGCCTCAAATGGATTGTATGTTTACGATAGGAAAAGGGACTCATTTTCAGTGACATATAACGTAAGCAGTGTGATGAACGAGCATACCCTTAACAGTGTTACCGCAATAGAGGAAGATAATTATGGAAATATATGGCTGGGTACATGGAATGGATTAACATGTTTTAGAAAAGATAGTAAAACCGAATATGTATCTCTCCCGGCTGCGGTAAATCCAAACATGTTCAGATACAACCAAATTTCGAAAATAGTGGCTGATAATAACAATAACCTTTGGATTGGCACGAACACGAATCAAGGGTTATATAAATACAATCAGGAATCCGAAAAATTCACACCGTTCTATTATATAAGTTCCGATCCCGGTAGTATTTCAGATAACAGCATCAATGCCATATTTAAGGATGATAAAGGTAATTTGTGGGTAGGCACACAAAATGGATTGAATAAATATAATTTCCGAAGTAACAGGTTCACAAGATTCTTCAATGACCCGGAACACCATTTTAGTATAATAAACAATACAATAAACGATATTATACAGGATAAAACCGGGTTATTCTGGTTTGCAACTTCAAGAGGAATAAGCCGTGCGAATGAAACAAAAAATCTGTTCAATTACTATCTTGAAAATGAAACAAATCCGGATCTGGGACTAAGTGGCAGCAGGGTGGAAGCTATTCAAAAAGATAGCAAAGGAAATATTTTAGTTGGCACAAGAGGTGGCTTAGATAAAATTATTTCGGGATCCAATAAGTTCGTTCGCTACAGAAACAATCCCGATAACGCAAACAGTCTTAGCGATAATGATGTGCGTTCGGTTATAGAAGATCATTCGGGAATAATATGGATAGGTACTGGCGCGGGTGGTTTAAACTCATATGATACAAAAACCGGAAAATATAATTTGTACCGTTACGATCCGGAAGATACTACATCAATAAGCAACAACGGCGTTATTTCGCTTTGTGTTGACAAGCATAACAACATATGGGCGGGAACATGGTGGGGATTAAATTTATTCGATAGAAAAGTTGGTGCTTTTAAACGCTTTACAAATTTTAAGATAGCCGCAATTTGGGTGATAATGGAAGATTCGAAGGGAATTATTTGGCTGGGAACTGATGGCGGCGGCTTAGTAGAATTTGATCCCTCAACAAAGACATACAAATACCATGTGTTCGAGGCTGCGGGCGAGAATGCAATTTCCGGCAATAGAATTATCTCAATGTTGGAAACACGCGACGAAATGCTTTGGTTCGGTACAACCGAAGGGCTAAGTATGTACGACAGAAAAACAAAGTTGTTTACAAACTTTAAAAAAGAGAATGGACTTCCAAGTAATGTAATAAATAGTCTGGTTGAGGATAACGAAGGTAATGTATGGATTAGCACCGATAGAGGTCTTTCAAAGTTTGATAGAAAAAGTGAAGTTTTTAAAATCTATAATGAGAAAAACGGACTCAAGGAAATTGAGTTTACACCAAATGCCGCTCTTCGTGGTAACAAAGGAGAACTTTATTTTGGAAGCAGGGCAGGAGCAGTACATTTCGATCCGGCAAAAATTGTGGACGAGGAGTTGAACGCACCTGTTGTTTTCACTGATTTAAAGGTGTACAATAAATCGGTGCCTATTTCAACCGATGGCAGCAGCATACTTCACGAATCGGTAACAGTGGCGAAAGAAATTAGGATTCCGTATAGCAACGATGTAATAACATTTGAGTTCGCGTTGCTTGATTATTTTGATGTAAAGCGAAATAAATTCCGGTATAAACTCGAGGGTTTTGATAATGTGTGGAATGAGATCGGTACAAGAAATACCGCAACATATACGAATCTTCCACCCGGCGAATATAGACTTATTGTAAAAGGTTCAACCGATGCGGGATACAAAAACGAAAGAGCAGCTTTGTTGAGAATAGTAATTGTCCCCGAGTTTTATCAAACATTATGGTTTAAAATAGCGCTTGGCGCGGCTCTTTTTTTTGTAATCATTTTGTATTTCCAGGCAAAAACAAACTCGATAAAAAAGCAAAACATTGTACTCGAAAACAAAGTGGCGGATCGCACCCGGGATTTGGACAAAACTATAAATGAACTTAACCAGGAAATAGCAACTAAAGATAAATTCTTCTCGATAATTGCGCATGACTTAAGGGGTCCGTTTACAGCTTTGCTTGGAATTTCGAGATGCATGGTTGATGAAATTGACGATATGACAAAAGATGAATTAAGGGAGATTGCGGGAAGTATTCTTAAATCAGCGGGACTTACATACGGACTCCTCGAAAATCTTTTACACTGGGCCCGGCTTCAAACAGGTAAAATTGAGTTTAATCCTGTGAAGATTAATCTAAAAGAATTGTTTAACCTTACGTCGGAATTGTACGAAAGCAATGCCGTGAACAAAGAAATAACGATTACCATTCATGCTAATGAAAATCTTTATGCTTATGCAGATATTAATATGGTTGAAACAGTGCTCAGGAATCTTGTATCGAACTCAATCAAGTTTACGGGCAAGGGCGGCAATGTTGAGTTGACTGCCGAAGAAGATACAGACAAGGTTAAAATCAAAGTGAGAGATTCCGGAGTTGGCATTTCGGAAGCACAAATTGAAAAGCTATTTCATATCGGACAGAACGTTACAACACTTGGAACCGATAATGAGAAAGGTTCCGGCTTAGGATTAATACTTTGCAGGGAATTTGTCGAATTTAATAAGGGCTCAATGTCGGTTGAATCATTCCCTGGTGCCGGTTCCGAATTTAGTTTTACCCTACCCAAATCTGCTGCTTAGGAATAATTCTCTTCTTTTCATGCAAAGCGGAGAGCGCCGGAATCGGATTCGAAATATTATGAGAGCCTTGAATTCCCTTACGCGCCGGGCATTCGGCCGCAATTGTATAGGAATAAATCGTCATAGATTTTTTTAGATTATTAATTAGTAGAGAAATTAAATTCTCATCTTATCGCGGATCATTTTTATATTTGTAAAGGAAAGAAAACAGAGGAATGCACAATGAAAATTATCAACATCGAAGTAGTCGCAAAAAATGAAGTTGTAATGGACGGGGCGAGTAATGTTTTAAAGCAAATTCCAATTTCTCGAAACGACGGCACACCGAACATGTCTTTGCGGGTTTTTACTGTCAATCCCGGCGGACATACGCCGTTTCATCATCACGATTATGAGCAACTTAATTATATAGTTGACGGCGAGGGAATTTTAATAAACGAAAAAGGAGAAGAAATTCCGCTTGTGAAAGGCGATTTTGCACTTGTCCTTCCGAATGAAAAACATCAATACAAAAACAAATTAACCGATAAACCTTTTGTTTTTATATGCGGTGTACCCAAAGAGTTCGAATAAAAATTTAAATTGAATTCGAAAGTAGGGTTTTCCATTTTTCAACAGTATTATTGATCATATAATCATTATATCAGAACATTCTATATTAAAATGCGGGAGAAAAAATGAAAAACCAGCTTTTGACATTATCTTTGATTTCCTTATTCTTTCAGTTCACTTTTATCTCAATCATAATTAACGACCAGTATTATGCTAAAGATAATAACACGTATGGAGTGAAATCAGCAGCCGACTCGATGACATTTATTGGACATGCAACCGTAAAAATTAAAACTTCTGATGGAAAAGTTATTTACATTGATCCGTATTTCCCGGGTGACTATACGGATTCCGCCGACGTGGTCTTAGTTACACATCAACACGATGACCATAACAGGGTGAATATGGTTAGGAAAAAAGTGGGCTGTCAGGTAATCACAAATGTTGAAGCGCTACAAAATTCAACATACAATACTTTTACTATTGAGAATATTGTTATTACTGCTGTCCCGGCTTACAATTTTATTCATCCGATAAATGAATGTGTGGGGTATGTACTTGAGTTCAACGGGATTATTTTTTACCATGCGGGGGATACGGGACTTATCGATGAGATGGCGAACCTAGCCGAAAGAAATCTCAACTATGCGTTGCTGCCTTGCGACGGCAATTATACAATGAGTCCTATACAAGCTACAACTGCGGCAAATAATATTGGAGCCGTATATTCAATACCGATTCATACCAATGGTGATACTTATAATGAAACAATTGTTTCGAACTTTACTCCGGCTAGCAAATTGGTTGTTCATCATGGCGAAACCATTGCGCTTATCGGCGCAAGCACGACAGATGTTCACGGTTCAATCGAACCACCGCGCGAATTTTATTTGAAACAGAATTATCCCAATCCTTTCAATCCATCAACGGTAATTTCGTATTCAATTCCATTAACGGATTTTGTTTCTTTGAAAGTCTATGATATTCTCGGCAACGAAATTCAGACATTGGTTAATCAATTCCAGAATGCCAACTTATATTCCGTAAATTTCAACGCAGATAAATTGTCAAGCGGGATTTATTTTTATTGCTTAAAAGCAGGTAACGATTTTGTACAGACGAGAAAAATGCTTCTTGTAAGGTAGTCTGCTTTTGGGGGAAACAACATGTTTTGCCTTCGGAAAAACCGGCAAAGATGTGTGGTTTTTTTGCGTTGGATGAACTTGAAGTGTGTCGTTCAATGACGTATATTAGTCTATGAGAATTATAGAGACATCTATATTTACAAAAAGATTAAAATCTCTTCTCCTCGATGATGATTATAGAATATTGCAAAACGAACTGATTCATAATCCAGTAAAAGGAAAGCTAATCAAAGGCAGTGGAGGATTGAGAAAAATTCGATGGACACTTCCTGGTAAAGGTAAGAGTGGCGGCGTTAGAATAATATATTTCTGGATGCAGAAAAAAGAGACTATTCTGATGCTTTTGATTTATTCAAAAACAGAGCAGTCTAATTTGTCAGTCGAACAATTGAAAATATTAAAATCTCTTATTGAAAAGGAGTTTAGATGAAAGACGAACTATTTTATGAGTTGCAAAAAAGTATAAAAGAAGGTGGCAAAATAATAAGAGGTAAAAAGAAACCTAGTCGTGAATTTAAATTTGACAATCCCGATCCAAAGATAATAAGGGAACACCTGGGATTATCTCAAAACAAATTTGCTAAATTACTCGGGATAAGCGTTTCAACACTACAAAATTGGGAACAAGGTCGCCGTAAACCGGATGGACCGGCAAAAATCTTATTAAATGTTGCCGCTAATTATCCCGAAGCAGTCTTTAATACGGTTTTTCAATAACGAAATAATGTGTTCAATACTAATAGCTGCCGAGAAGCACAGGAATTTATAAGTTAATTTTTACTATCTCGATACTCTCCCCGATGCGTCGCCTGCCATCAGCTTTTCAACTTCGGCAACTGTAACCAAATTAAAATCGCCGACGATTGTATGTTTCAAACAAGAAGCGGCTACTGCAAAATTCAGCGATTTGCCGTCATCGTTTTTATAAGTTAGTAATCCATAAATCAATCCGCCCATAAACGAATCGCCGCCGCCAACGCGGTCAACTATGTGGGTGATGTTATATGTCGGAGCTACAAACAAATCTTTACCGTTGTACAAAACTCCCGACCATGTATTATGATCGGCGCTGATTGAACCGCGTAAAGTTGTAATTACTTTTTTTACACGAGGGAATTTTTCCATTATCTTTTTTGAAACGGAAAGATATGCATCGGCAGTAACGTGTCCTTTCGATACATCAACTCCTTCCGGTTTTATTCCGAGCGCCATCTCCGCATCTTCTTCGTTGCCAAGTACGATGTCGCAACCTTCAACCAACGCGGGCATAATTTCTTTAACGGATTTGCCGTACTTCCATAAATTTTTTCTGTAATTCAAATCGCACGAAACTGTGATTCCCTTTTCTTTTGCTTTCTTAATTGCTTCGAGACAAACATCCGCCGCTCCCTGTGAAATCGCCGGAGTAATTCCTGTCCAATGAAACCATGTTGCGTCTTCGAAAACTTTATCCCAATCAATCATTCCAACTTCAATTTGAGAGACGGAGGAATATGCACGGTCGTAAACAACTTTGCTTGCGCGGCTCACCGATCCTTTTTCTAAAAAATAAATTCCAAGTCTTTCGCCGCCGCGTAATATGTGTTTTGTTCCGACCCCATATTTTCTTAAATCCATTAAGCATGCTTCGCCGATATCGTTTTTAGGAATGCGGCTTACAAACTCTACCGTTATTCCGTAGTTTGCTAGCGATACCGCAACGTTTGCTTCGCCGCCACCGAATGATGCATCGAAACTTGTTGCCTGCGAAAATCTCAAATGATCGGGCGCCGCCAATCTCAACATTATTTCACCGAATGTTACAACTTTCATTTTGTCTCCGATTTATTTTTCCAATGAGCGAATAATTCCTAATTCAAGACCGCGTAATTCCGAGAGTCCGCGCATTCTACCAAATAAAGAATAGCCGGGATATATTTCTTCTTTTCCGAATTCGGGAATTGAAAGATGTCCGTGATCGGGACGCATCGGCAATCGAGTATCTTTTCTCCCTTCGTTGAGGCGTCGCTGTTTTTCGAGAAGTAATGTCTTCATCACTTCGTACAAATCGATTTCACCTTCAAGATGATATGCTTCCATAAAATCTCCGTCTTCATTTCGCGTTAGATTCCGGAGGTGAACAAAATTAATCCGGTGCGCAAAACTTTTTGCCATATCAACAAGATCATTTTTGGTACCGGCGCCGAACGAACCTGTGCAAAGTGTAATCCCGTTTGAAGGAGAATCAACAACATTCAATATTTGTTCGATGTCATTTTTGTTTCCGACAATACGCGGAAGTCCAAGCAGCGACCACGGCGGATCATCCGGGTGAATTGCCATTCGGATATTTGCTTCTTCGGCAGTAGGAATAATTGCTTTGATGAATGAAAGTAAATTTTCACGAAGTTCTTTATCCCCGATTGAATTGTATTCACTCAATGCTTTTTTGAATTTGTCCAGCGTCATCGCTTCGAGCGAACCGGGTAAACCGAGTAAAATTGTGTCGGTTAATTTTTTGATTTGTTCATCGGTCATCGAATCAAAATATTCTTGTGCGGATTTGATTTTATCATCGCTGTAATCGCGTTCCGCATTTTCTCTTTTTAATATAAATAAGTCAAAAGCAGCAAAAGCCGTGGATTCAAATTTTGTTGTAATTGCACCATCGTAAAATTCAACTCGCAAATCCGTGCGCGACCAATCGAGTATGGGCATAAAATTATAACACACAGTATCAATCATGCATTGTCCCAAGTTGCGAATAGTCTGTTTGTAGTTCTCTATTAATTGAAGATAATTGTCTTTTCTCTTTTTGATATTCTCATGAACCGGAACGCTTTCGACGACGGACCATGTTAAACCTTCAGATTCAATCAATTGTTTGCGTTTAAGAATTTCTTCAACCGACCAAATTTCTCCAACAGGAATTTGATGCAGTGCTGTTACAATACCGGTCGCGCCGGTTTGTTTTATCTCTTTGAGCGTGATCGGATCGTTCGGTCCGAACCACCGCCATGTTTGTTCTAATCTGTTTTTATGTGTCATTATTGTGCTAAAATATTTTTTCAGTTTGCAAATTTCAAAATACAAATGACAAATCACAAATAATTACCAAATTCCGAGACACAAATTTCAAGATAAAAAAGAGAACGATGGAATTTGCTATTTGTTATTTGGGATTTTCTCAGATTCCGCTAAACACATTGAATCCTCCGTCAATCGGGATTATTGCCCCGGTAACAAATTTTGATGCATCGCTTGCAAGCCAGATAATGGTACCGATAAGTTCATCGGGTTCGCCAAATCTTTTAAATGGAGTTACATCGATAATTTTTTTGCCGCGTTCGGTGAGCGAGCCGTCTTCGTTTGTTAATAAAGTTCTATTCTGTTCAGTTAAAAGAAATCCCGGTGCAATTGCATTCACACGAATGCCGTTTCCAAACTTTTGCGCCAACTCGACTGCCATCCATTTCGTAAAATTATCAATTGCGGCTTTTGCGGCCGAGTACCCTACAACCCGCGTAATTACTCGATATGAAGCCATCGATGAAATGTTGATTATCGATCCGCTTTTTTGTTCAGCCATCGTTTTGCCGAAGATTAATGTAGGCAGTACTGTTCCGTTTAAATTAAGATCCGTAACTTTTTTCAACTGATCAATTTTAAGATCAAATACAGTTTGATCGAGTCCGATGGTTGCGCCGGGCATGTTTCCACCCGCGGCATTAATAAGAACATCGATGCGCCCGAACTTTTTGATAATTTCACCGTGAACAATTTTAATGCTGGCTTCATCGAGCACATCGCATTTTAAACCGATAACCTCGCCGCCAATTTCGGCAAACTGTTCAATCTTATTTTTAAGATTTTCTTCATTGATATCAAGAAGAACAACTTTAGCATGCGCTTTTAGAAATCCCTTTGCCATTTCACCCGCAAGGATACCGCCGCCGCCGGTTAAAACAGCCACTTTGTTTTCTATATTAAAAAGTTGATTTAAGTATTCCATTTATCTTCCTTTTCAAATGTGTATTTTTATTTCTTGTTCCCAAATGTTCATATAAATCTTAGATAATCCTAACTAAGCGTTTGTACACAAGAAAAATTCTCGTAAGTTCAAATATAATTGAACCGTTTTTATTTTAAAAAATGTGTTACATTTTTCAGATTTAAAAAGTATTTTTACCGGCAGTTTTTAGCATTGCAATCGATTGCGATAAAAGAATGTCATTATTAAGTAATTTTTGAAAATTTAACCGGCGGAAAAATATTGCAGAAAAATAACAATCCCGGTACTATTGTGTTATCCATGAATTTTTATTTCTTCAACTTATCACTTATGTTTTCTTCCCATGCAAATGTACGTGGTTTTCATAAAGATTTGCTTTACCCTTTGTTTTGTCTGTTAACACATTTGGAAGTAAAAGTTAAACCATTACATTGTACTCAAATTAATAGACATTATACGATATATGATATATGAATTCATCTACAGAAATAATATAAATAAATATTAAGGAGATCATTCGTATGGAAGTTTTAACTCTAATAGACTGGCTGGTGATAGCCGGTTACTTTGCTATAATACTGGGCTTAGCCTGGTGGGTAATTAAAAGACAAAAAGATACAACCGACAGCTACTTCCTTGCAGGACGAAATCTCGGATGGTTCATCGTCGGCGCATCAATCTTTGCATCCAATATCGGCTCCGAACACATAGTGGGTCTGGCAGGATCGGGAGCTACTGATGGTGTTGCAATGGCTCATTACGAGCTGCACGCATGGTGCCTGCTTATACTTGGTTGGGTGATGGTACCTTTTTATATGCGTTCCAAAGTTTTTACGATGCCTGAATTTTTGGAAAAAAGATTTTCACCCACTTCAAGAACTGTTCTCTCTGCTATCTCGCTTGTTGCATATGTATTAACAAAAATAGCAGTTGGAATTTTTGCTGGTGGAGTGGTTTTTTCAGTGCTTCTACCTGAAATCAATTTTATGGGAATGGATAGTTTTTGGATCGGATCGATTTTAGTAATTGTTGTTACCGGTCTTTATACAATACTCGGCGGAATGGGCGCTGTTGCCTATACCGAGGCGCTTCAAACAGTTATATTAATCATCGGTTCTGCACTTGTCACTTTCTTCGGATTGGAAGCGCTCGGCGGATGGGATAATCTCCGCACGATAGTTGGTTCCGAAGCTTTCAATCTCTGGAAACCGCTTGTGCCCGCCGGAGTTGAAGGAACCTGGGCTCCAATTAAAGAAGCAGGTAAAATGGCGTGGTATTTTAACGATAACTATCCATGGATAGGAATGTTATTCTGTGCACCAATTATCGGATTGTGGTACTGGTGTACAGACCAGTACATTGTTCAAAGAACATTATCGGCTCCGAATGAAAAGGAAGCAAGAAGGGGAACAATCGCAGCGGCACTATTTAAATTGTTGCCGGTATTTATCTTTATCATCCCGGGAATTATTTGCTACGCTTTGGCAGTGAGCGGTACTGTACCCGAACTTCAAAATAAACTTATCGGTCCCGATGGGCAGATCATCCGCGATAATGCACAACAGGCTTTCCCGTTGATGGTTGCAAACATTTTACCGATTGGAATAAGGGGACTTGTTGTCGCCGGACTCCTTGCTGCACTAATGAGTTCGCTTGCCGGAGTATTCAATGCAAGCGCTACTTTGTTCACTATCGATTTTTATTCACGTCTTCGTCCTAATGTATCACAACATAAATTAGTATGGATTGGAAGAGTTGCAACAGGTGTTATGGTTGTTATCGGGCTATTATGGATCCCGGTTATTCAAGGTGGAAAAGGATTGTATGATTATCTCCAGGGAATTCAAGCCTATTTGGCGCCGCCTATTGCGGTTGTGTTTTTCTTTGGAGTTTTCAACAAACGTTTGAATTCAAAAGGAGCTCTCTCAGCATTAATTGTCGGTTTCCTATTAGGGCTATTCCGCCTGGCAGTTGATACACCTGTAAAGTTGATTGATGGATTTAAATATTCCGATGGATCGTTTTTGTGGATTTTAAATAATCTTTTCTTCCAATATTATAGTATCATCATTTTTATTATCTGTATCGCAATAATGTTTATCGTAAGCTATGCAACAGAAGCGCCTTCGTATGAAAGGATAAGCGGACTTACATACGGGACTATTACAGATGAACACAAGAGAGAAACACGCGCAAGCTGGACATTCGGTGATGTTGCGGTTTCTGTGTTGGTAGTTGTTCTAATTATTGCTGCTTATCTGTACTTTGTTGGATAGTGATTTCTTTTTTGAAACCATTAAAATGGTTTAATTTTTTGAGCTTTCTAACAACCCACGACTTAAGTCGTGGGTTGTTAAATAATAATAATAATATCTTGCAACCGTTTTAACGATTTTAAATGGTGGGGAGATTAAGCATACGGTTATAGTGGTTATAACCAAATGGAAATTTCGTTTACTTGTTTTGTATTGGAATCCTTTCACAAATTAAAAATTTTATCGGAGAAATTTAAGTGAGTAAATATGTTGTAGGACTCGATTTCGGAACAAACTCTTGCCGTTCATTAATTGTTGATGTTGAAAATGGAAACGAACTTGCTTCGCATGTATTTCCGTATCCATCGGGGAAAGACGGTGTTGTCATCGATTCAGCGGATCCGAATCTTGCAAGGCAAAATCCTGCCGATTATATAACCGGAATTGAAGTCACAATTAAGGAAGCATGTAAAAAAGCAGCAAGTATCGTTAAAGATTTTAAAAGAGAAGATATAATTGGAATCGGAGTTGATACTACCGGCAGCAGTCCAATGCCGGTGGACGAAACCGGACAAGCATTATGCTACAATGAAAAATTTAAAGATAATCCCGCCGCGTATGTTTGGTTATGGAAAGATCACACAAGTTATGCCGAAGCTGCACTGATAACCGAAACCGCAGCGAAGATTCGTCCGCAGTATCTGGCGAAGATCGGTGGAGTTTATTCTTCCGAATGGTGGTGGAGTAAATTACTTCATTGCAAAAAAACGGCGCCGGAGGTTTTTGATGCAGCCTACAGCTGGATTGAAATTTGCGATTGGATTACCGCTCATTTGGTTGGCGATCTCAATCCGAAAAATATTAAACGAAGTGTTTGCGCTGCCGGACATAAAGCAATGTTCAATTCACAGTGGAGCGGATTGCCCGACGAAGAATTTTTAGAAACGCTTTCTCCCGGATTGGGAGCTCTGCGCTCCTGTTTGTATAATAAAGCATATTCATCGGAAAATCTTGCGGGATATCTGTCAAAAGAATGGGCAGATAAACTTAGTCTTCCAAAAAACGTAGCGGTATGCGTTGGCGCTTTCGATGCACACATGGGAGCTGTAGGCGCCGGAGTTCAAACCGGAACTCTCGTTAAAATTATGGGAACCAGCACTTGTGATATTATGGTTTCGCCTGCAAAAGAAAAGTTGAATGATATACCCGGAGTTTGTGGAATTGTTAATGGTTCGGTGATGGAAGGATATTACGGGATCGAAGCCGGGCAATCGGCAGTTGGAGATATCTTCCTTTGGTTTGTAAATAATCTTGTTCCCGAAAGCTATGGTAAAACACAGGACGAGAAATTTAAAAATCTTGAAGAAGCCGCGTCCAAATTAAAACCCGGCGAAAGCGGCTTGCTTGCGCTCGATTGGAATAACGGCAACCGTACAATTCTCGTCGATGTTCGATTGTCGGGTTTGTTGATCGGTCAAACACTTCATACACAACCACACGAAATATACCGTGCATTAATCGAAGCGACTGCATTCGGCGCGCTTGCTATCATCGACAGGATTGAAGAATACGGAGTATCAATCAATGAAGTTGTAAATTGCGGCGGACTCGCAAGCAAGAATCCGATGATGATGCAGATATATGCCGATATTACAAACCGCCCGATGAAAATTTCGCGCAGCGATCAAACACCAGCTTTGGGAGCCGCACTTCTTTCTGCAATTGCAGCCGGTAAAAAGAACGGTGGATATGATTCGATTGAAGAAGCTCAAAAAAGAATGACGGGCACCGGCAGAGAATTTAAACCGATAGAAAAAAATCATCTGGTTTATAAAAAACTATATTCGCTTTACAAGCAGCTTCACGATTCATTCGGCGCAAAAGAATGGAGCGGAAATATGTTTAATGTAATGAAGGAACTGCTGGATATCCGCGACGAAGTTAGAAAATCATAATTGCATTATTTGTTTGTGATATGAAAAAAATTGTTTTGTTAGTTGAAACATCGCGCGCCTTTGGAAGACAACTGATCATGGGTATTGCCCGGTTCTCAAGGCTCAACGGTCCGTGGTCATTCTATAAAGAACCAATAGATTTAAAATCTTCCATTCCCCATTTGACAAGCTGGAAACCGGACGGAATTATAATGCGCGATACTTTGATTCCCAAAGAATTGCTGAAATTAAAAATTCCTACTATCCTTGCTATTCACTGTTCTAAATATCCCAGGGATCTAGCAGTTATAAAAACTGATTCCAATGCAATAGCAAAGATGGCTAGCGAGCACCTCCTAAGCAAAGGGTTGCAAAATTTTGCTTTCTGTGGTTTTAAGAATTTTGACTGGTCGAATGAGAGGGGATGTTATTTCGATTACTTTATAAAAGAAGCTGGCTGTAAAATTTATAATTATATTCAACCTAAAAGTGTCAAGAAAATTGATTGGAAAAATGAGCAGCAGCATGTAAGTAATTGGATAAAAACACTGCCAAAACCTATTGGTATATTTGCGTGTAACGATGACCGCGGACAGCACATACTGGAAGTATGCAAAATGATTAATATAAAAGTGCCGGATGATGTTGCTGTTATTGGTGTTGATAACGACCCGATGATTTGCGAAATCGGCGATCCACCGTTAACAAGCATAGCTTTAAACGTTGAGTCAGCCGGTTACAACTCCGCTCAGTTATTGAGCGAGCTTATGTCCGGGGAAAAAATGACCGGGCAGCAAATTCTTGTTTCTCCGACCAATATTATTCAACGCCAATCATCTGATATACTTGCAGTCGACGATGCTGATGTTTCCGCGGCATTGCGATTTATCCGCGCGAATGCAAGAAATAAAATTCTGGTTAAAGATATAGTAAAAGCAACCCGTATCGGGCGACGTACATTAGAACAACGATTCGGAAAAACAATTCACAGTTCGATTTATAATGAAATTCGGAGGGTAAGAGTTGAAATGATTTCCCAAATGCTTATCGAAACAGACATGCCTGTTTCTCAGATTACCTCGCTTTTTAATTTTACCGATGTTGAACATATTTCTCGTTACTTTAAAAAAGAAAAAGGCCTCGGCTTGCGTGAATTTCGAAAAATTCATCAACCACATTAAAGTTTTGCTCATCGCGCTATATGGTTAATTAATAGTAAAAAGTGGCTACTATTTTGCCTCCCTCGGTTTTATTATTCAGTAGGCGGTTTTCTGTTTTAATCAAAGTACTCTTCATTGTTGTGCTAATTTATTTTATTAACATATAGGAGAAACAACATGTGTAAGAAGCTAAACTATTTTCTGTTTTTTTCTCTAATACTGTCTTTCATTACGAGCATAAATGCCCAGATTGATCCCGGCACGGAAAATTTAACTCACTCGTGGACATTCAATAACGGAACCGCAAATGATGTTGTCGGCAGTGCCAACGGTACGTTAATGGGAAATGCAACTGTTGCGGATGGCTCACTCTTCACTGTGAATGACAGCTCCTGGATAGCACTGCCTGCAGATGTCATCGGAATAGACAATTACGATGAAATTACCATAGAAGTATGGTTCGCTTCGCTAGCGGAGGCTAATACCAACTATTTTATGCTGGTTTCTTTTGGCGATACAAAAAGTACACTCGGAATAAATTACTATTTTATGACACCTGCGAGAGGGGATGATAAAAGTCGTGCAGCAATATCAATCGGCGTTGAAACAAGTCCATGGTCAGGTGAAACAGGTGCGGATGGACCGGAATTAGACGATGGAGAACTTCACCACATGGTAAGCACATTAAATCTTACCGATATTACCTTATATATAGATGGGCAGTTACAGCAATCCACACCTTTGTCTGCAACAAATTTTATTTCAGGAATAAGTACGGCTTTTGCGTATCTGGCTAAAAGCACATATGACGGTGACGCAACCTGGAAAGGCGAAATACAAGAATTTAATATTTTTAATAAAGCTCTGTCTGCTGATGAAGTTCTTTTCCTATTTAACAAAGGAGCTACTACCGGTGTTGAAGATGAGAATACAACGATTCCCAAAGATTATGTTTTATCACAAAACTATCCCAATCCATTTAACCCAACTACAACTATTGAGTTTGCAGTACCTAAAAGTAGTAATGTTAAACTCGTAGTTTATGATGTTTTGGGAAGAGAAGTTGCCGAATTGATTAATCAAGAATTAAATGCAGGATATAATAAAGTTGAATTCGATGCATCGAATCTAACATCTGGCATTTATTTCTATTCGCTAAAAGCTGGAGATTTTTCTTGTGTTAAAAAATTAATGCTGCTAAAATAATTTGGTTGTTATTGTAAAAAATAATTGGTGTTAAATAATTATTAATTGAATTTGGTCAGATAGTAATTGGAAATCGTATGAAGTTTTTGACTATTGCATCTGCGATGGGTAACTCTTTTTAGCAAAATTGAGTAAGGAAATTGAACGCTGTATCCCCTTATACAAAAAATGCCTGCCCGGTTGTAAGAGCAGGCATTTTTTTAATGAATGTTACTATTTTACATGAAAAATTAGTTACAATATTATAAAACTTAATAATATTACTGAGATTTTCATTTATGAAACGAACAATGTTTTTTTTACTAATTCTAACGATACTTTTAAATGCTCAAGAGAGTTCAAAATATTATGACTATCCGATAACAGCAGTCAGCATTAAAGACGTTGTTATTTGTGATAATTTTTGGCTGCCGAAAATTAAATTAGTCCAGGATACAACCATTTATTACGCATTTGATAAATGCGACACAGAAGGACGGATGCAAAATTTTTTAGCTGCGGGCGGGAAGATTAACGAACCGTACAAAGGTAAAATGCCTTTCGACGATACCGATATATATAAGATTATTGAAGGAGCATCTTATTCATTAGTAAGTAAATCCAATCCAGGTTTAGAAGCTTATATCGATTCCATTATTGCCATTATAAAAGTTGGGCAAGAACCCGACGGATATGTCACAACATGGTTTACAATCGATAGAGAAAAACCGCCGGCATGGTGGGTAAAGCCCTCTAAAAACAGATGGGAAAATGAAATCAGTAGTCACGAACTTTATAACAGCGGACACTTGTTCGAAGCGGCTGCCGCGCATTATTGGGTTACGGGAAAGAAAAACTTTTTGGACATCGCTCTTAAGAATGCAGATCTACTCGTAGATAATTTTGGACCGAATAAATTGCATGCGCCTCCGGGACACCAGATTGTCGAAACGGGATTAGTAAAACTTTATCGCATTACTCACAATCCCAAATATCTCGAGCTTGCAAAATTTTTACTCGATGCAAGAGGCGATTCCACTTCTCATAATCTATATGGTGAATATAACCAGGATCATCTTCCGGTAATAAAACAAATCGAAGCAGTTGGACATGCAGTAAGAGCGGAATATATGTATGCCGCGATGACTGACGTTGCCGTAATGTACAATGACCCGGAATACCTTAATGCAGTAAATAGAATTTGGGAAAATATTGTAAACAAAAAAATGTATATCACAGGCGGTTTGGGTGCCAGGCACGAGGGAGAAGCCTTCGGTGATAGTTACGAACTGCCGAATCTTACTGCGTACAACGAAACATGCGCCGCAATCGGAAGTGTATATTGGAATCATCGCTTGTTTCTGCTAACCGGAAATTCAAAATATTATGATATCATCGAACGGACATTATACAACGGATTGATATCGGGGATTTCATTGGACGGGAAAAATTTCTTTTACCCTAATCCAACTGAATCCGACGGTAAATATGAATTTAACATGGGCGCTTGTACACGGCAACCATGGTTCGATTGCTCGTGCTGCCCCACTAACTTGATTAGATTTCTTCCTTCCATTCCGGGATTAATATATTCGGTTGATAAAGACAGCCTTTTTGTAAATTTATTTATCGCGGATACCGCACAAGTATTAATTAACGGCGAGAGAATTGAGGTAACTCAACAAACAGAATATCCATGGAATGGAAGGATTCATATTTCCATTAATCCGGAAACAGAAAAGACATTCACTTTAAAACTTCGTATTCCCGGTTGGGCTCAAAACAAAGTTGTCCCCGGTGACTTGTATTCCTATTTGGACCGCAGTTATGATGAGGCTTCATTGTTAGTTAATGGGAAAGAAGAAAGAGTTCTACGTAAAAATGGATATGCAGAGATAACAAAGAAATGGACTAAAGGAGATAAAGTAGAATTGATATTGCCAATGTCTGTTCACAAAGTAATAGCTAATGAAAAAGTAAAAGACGACAGCAACAAAGTTGCGTTTGAATACGGACCGATTGTTTATTGCGCTGAAGAAATAGACAATAAAGATATTGCTGACACATCCATTCCCGACGATTTGAAACTAACGGTTGAAGTGGAAAACATATTATCAGACAAGGTTATCACTCTCAAAAGCCAAATTGATAACAAAGAATTTATGCTCGTCCCTTATTATATTTGGTCTAACCGTGGAGTTGGAAAAATGAAAGTATGGTTCCCGATAAAGTATTAAAATAACAAACTAAATTTCAATTCAAAGATAAATTCTGGATTAGTAATGAAACGGATATTTTATTTAATCTCTCTTCTTTTTCTATTCACATTGGTTGTGAATTCCCAAAACATTATTACCCATGCCCCTGCCGGCTTCGACAGTTTGCGTGCCGATATCCCGCACGGAGAAATTGATTCGGTTTATTACGAATCACTGACGGTTGGCACAAAACGCAAAGCGATGATTTACACCCCGCCGGGATTTTCTACTGATAAAAAATATCCGGTGCTCTATCTTCTTCATGGAATTGGTGGCGACGAAAAGGAATGGCTAAACGGCGGACAGCCTCAAGTAATATTCGATAATCTTTACGCCGAAAATAAAATTGAACCGATGATAGTTGTAATGCCCAATGGCAGAGCAACGAAAGATGATCGTGCGGTTGGAAATATTTTTGATAAAGAGAAAGTTGAAGCATTCGCAACGTTCGAAAAAGATTTGCTTGATGATTTGATTCCATTTATTGAAAAAACTTACCCTGTTTATTCCGATAAAGAACACCGTGCTATCGCGGGATTATCAATGGGAGGCGGTCAATCATTAAATTTCGGTTTGGGCAATCTCGATACATTCGCGTGGGTTGGCGGATTTTCATCTGCACCAAATACAAAAGCTCCCGAACAACTCATACCTGAACCCGAAGAAGCAAAAAAGAAACTGAAACTGTTGTGGATTTCCTGCGGTGATGCAGACGGATTAATCACATTCAGCCAGCGAACGCACGAATACCTGCAAGCCAATTATGTTCCGCACATTTATTATATTGAACCGGGCGTGCACGATTTTAAAGTCTGGAAAAATTCGTTGTACATGTTCTCGCAGCTAATTTTCAAACCGGTCGATGTTTCAAAGTTTGCACAATATACCTTGCTTGGTACTCCGGCACAGACAAATGTACGCGGTGCGAAATATCCGCAGATAATGCCGGACAATAGTGTGAAATTCCGTATCAAAGCTCCCGATGCCAAAACAGTGCAAATCGATTTGGGAAGAAAATATGATTTGGTAAAAGACGCTGAAGGATTTTGGGAAATAACAACCGATACTTTGAGCGAAGGCTTTCATTATTACTCATTAATAATGGACGGGGTTGCAGTCGCCGATCCTGCGAGCGAAACATTTTATGGGATGGGCAGAATGGCAAGCGGTATTGAAATTCCGATAAAAGGAACAAACTATTATGCCTTAAAAGATGTCCCACACGGAGAAATAAGAATCAAACGTTATTATTCAATAGTGTTTAATAAATGGAGGCAATTATTAATTTACACTCCGCCGGGTTATGATGAAAATATAAATGAAAAATATCCTGTATTGTACATATTACACGGCGGTGGAGAAGATGAAAGAGGCTGGGCGACTCAGGGTAAAACGGATTTAATTCTTGACAACCTGATCGCAGATAAAAAAGCAAAACCGATGCTCGTTGTAATGCCGGATGGAAATACTAATACCGATTTCGCAGGCTTTGGTGAAAGGACATTAAAAATATTTGAAGCCGAGTTGAAAAATTGCATCATCCCGTTTGTGGAAAATAATTACCGCGCGGAAACCGATGCAAAGAATCGAGCGCTTGCCGGTTTATCAATGGGGGGAATCCAAACTCTCTATGTCGGAGTAAATAACTCGAACATGTTTTCATACCTTGGAGTTTTCAGCTCCGGATGGATACAACCGATGCAGAGGGACCTTGCCGATACGCAATTTGAATTCATGAAAAAGAATGTTGACTCGCTTAACAACAATTTTAAACTGTTCTGGATTGCGATGGGCGGTAAAGAAGATATAGCTTACAATAATTGCCAGCACATGCTTTCCAAATTTGATGAGATGAAGATTAAGTATGTTTATAGCGAATATCCCGGTGGTCATACCTGGCCGGTTTGGAGAAATAACCTATATAAAATAGCACCATTGTTGTTTAAATAATTAACCAAGGATATTTCATTTTCAAAACCACTAAATATATCAATGAATTCATATGGCGGATTTGTTATAAAGACTTTGTCAAAATAAAAAGATTCAAATTATCCTAAACTGGAGATGATATGAAAAAAGTATTTCTATTTATTGCATGCTTTCTTTTCTCGTTGAGTTTATTGGCACAATCGCTGCCTTATCAAAATCCAAATTTAAGTTCGGAAGAAAGAGCTAAAGATTTGATTTCGCGTTTAACATTGACTGAAAAAGCAACATTGATGTGTGATGAGTCGGATGCCATCCCGCGTCTGGGAATAAAAAAATTCAACTGGTGGAGCGAAGCGTTGCACGGCTATGCAAATAATGATAGTGTAACTGTTTTTCCTCAACCGATAGGAATGGCGGCTTCTTTTGATGATCAATTAGTTTTCAAAATATTCAGCGCTGTCTCTGATGAAGCGCGGGCTAAATATAATCAATCGCAAAAAAGAGGTTTAGAAAATCGTCGTTTCCAAAGTCTTTCTGTTTGGACTCCCAATATTAATATTTTTCGCGATCCACGGTGGGGTCGCGGACAAGAAACTTACGGTGAAGACCCATACCTGACATCGCGCATGGGCATTTCCGTGGTAGAAGGATTGCAGGGACCCTCCGACTCAAGGTATAAAAAACTTTTAGCTTGCGCGAAGCATTATGCTGTTCACTCTGGTCCGGAATGGAGCCGGCATACACTCAATGTAAACAATTTAGATCCGCGCGATTTGAGAGAAACCTATCTTCCTGCATTCAAAACATTGGTGCAGCAAGCAGGCGTTCGCGAGGTAATGTGTGCGTATCAACGTTTGGATGATGAACCCTGCTGCGGAAGCACTCAGCTTTTACAACGGATTTTACGAGATGAATGGGGTTTTAAATATCTCGTGGTTTCAGACTGCGGTGCAATTTCCGATTTCTATAACAGTCACAAAGTTTCCTCCGATCAAATTCACGCAGCCGTTAAAGGAGTTCTTGCTGGAACAGATGTGGAATGCGCTGGACCTTCATTCAAACAAATTCCCGAAGCTGTTGAAAAGGGTTTGCTTTATGAATCCGATATAGATAAAAATTTAATGCGTGTTTTAGTTGGCCGATTCGATTTGGGAGAGATGGATGATGATGCATTGGTTCCATGGACAAAGATTCCAGCGTCTGTGCTTAATAACGATGAACATAAAAAATTAGCTTTAGATATGTCAAGGGAAACAATGACTCTTCTTCAGAATAAAAACAATGCTTTACCTTTATCCAAATCTGTTAATAAGATTGCTGTTATTGGTCCAAATGCCAATGACAAACGGATGATGTGGGGTAATTACAATGGTACGCCTTTTAATACTATTACCATATTTGACGGCATCAAAAGCAAAGTTTCCGAAGATAAGATTGTGTTTGATAAAGCATGCGACCTGGTTGAACAAGTTTATATTGAATCATTGATCGGTGAATGCTCAATTGACGGTAAAGCAGGGATCAAAGCCACATATTGGAATAACAGGGAATTGAAGGGAGAGGCTGCATCCGTAGTGCAGATCACCGATCCAATACAATTAACAACCGATGGACAGCATGAATTTGCCCCGGGTGTTAATCTCCAGGATTTCTCCGGCAAATACGAAACTATATATAAACCTTCATGGTCGGGAGAGATTGTATTTAAAATTGAACCGAGAGGACGTTTCGAAGTTCTTGTAAACGGCGATACGCTTTATAAACCGGTGAGATTTGGACCACGTACACTTCGCATTCCATTAAAAGTTGAAATAGGAAAGGAATATAAAATTGAATCTAACTTCAGGCAAATAGGTAACTGGCCTGCAAGTCTTAATTTTAATCTCGGAGAGGAATTACCTGTAAAGTTCGATAAACTTTTAGAAAAACTTAAAGATGTTGATGTTGTGATTTTTGCAGGCGGTATTTCTTCTCAATTAGAAGGTGAACAAATGCCAGTCGAATTGCCCGGTTTCAAGGGTGGCGACCGCACAGATATTGAACTACCCAAAATACAGCGCGAATGCATTAAAGAACTTAAAAATGCAGGGAAGAAAATAATTTTCGTTAATTGTTCCGGATCGGCTATGGGATTGGTTCCGGAAACAGAAAGCTGCGATGCCATTCTTCAAGCATGGTATGGCGGTGAATCCGGTGGACAAGCCGTTGCCGATGTATTGTTCGGAGATTATAATCCGTCCGGTAAACTTCCAATTACTTTCTATAAGAATATACAACAGCTTGGTGATTTCGAAGATTACTCGATGAAAGGACGCACTTACCGTTACATGTCCGATCCGTTATTCCCGTTTGGTTTTGGATTGAGTTATACTACATTCTCAATTGGCGATGCAAAGTTGAGCACAACTTCGATAAATGAAAACGAATCGGTTGAACTTACTATCCCGGTATCAAATACCGGTAAACGAGATGGAACAGAAATCGTGCAAGTATATGTGCGAAAGGTAAACGATGCCGACGGACCGAGAAAGACTTTAAAAGGATTTCAGAGATTGACTGTTGCTGCAGGTAAAACCGCCCAATCCGTTATCAATCTGCTTTATTCATCGTTCGAATTTTTCGATAGGGCGAGCGGTGAAATGACAGTTTCCGCAGGCGAGTACGAAGTTTTTTACGGAACAAGTTCCGACACAAAAGATTTGAAGACTACAAAGATTACAATTCAATAAATACTTTTGTAAGTATAAAAATTGAATGGTAACATAAAGATTTATATAGCATCAGAATTATTAGTCAAAAAATTGGAGTAGCTGATTTTGGATATAAAAGCTTCAATCACATTTTGTTTTTTGTTTTTGGTTCTAAGCTTACATGCAGAGGATGGGCATAGGCTCTGGCTTCGTGGTCATAGCACAGGTTCGGTGAAAATTATCTGCACAAAAAGTTCGGTTACCTTAGACATTGCAAAGCATGAATTGGAACAATCCTGGCATGGGAAATCAGGTGCAACCTTTTCACTAACGGTAAAATCCGATCCGCTAATTCAAGGGGATGGGTTCAGACTAAGCCCGGACGAAATCCAGGCAAACGCCGATTTGGGGATTTTATATGGCGTATATGAGCTCTTGCGTCGTCAACAAATCGGTGAACCGATCAAAGAAGAAATTATCAATCCGTCGTATGGACTGCGCTTGTTGAATCATTGGGATAACCTGGACGGAACGATTGAACGTGGGTATGCCGGGCTCTCCATATTCTGGCGAAAAGGGAATGATTCTTTGGTCGTTACTGAAAATGATAAGATTTTATGGCAGGAGTACGCTCGTGCCAATGCCTCTATCGGGATAAACGGAGCTGTTCTCAATAATGTAAATTCATCGCCTTTGATGCTTACAAAAGAATATCTGGAAAGGGTTAAGGCAATTGCAGAGGCGCTACGCCCGTATGGCATTAAAACCTATCTTTCCATTAAGTTCTCTTCGCCTTCATTAATCGGCGGATTGAAAACTTCCGATCCATTAAATGTGGAAGTTATTAAATGGTGGAAAACAAAGGTTAAAGAAATATATAGTTTGATTCCCGACTTCGGTGGATTTTTAGTTAAAGCAAACAGCGAAGGTCAACCCGGTCCGCAGGATTACGGACGCACGCATGCCGACGGAGCCAATATGCTGGCAGATGCTTTGAAACCATACGGCGGCATCGTCATGTGGCGCGCCTTTGTTTATAGTCCTAAGGAAAGGGATCGCGCAAGGCAGGCATACGCAGAGTTTTTACCATTAGACGGTCAGTTTCGTGATAATGTGATTATTCAGGTAAAGAACGGTCCGGTCGATTTTCAACCCCGTGAACCTTTCAGTCCGCTTTTTGGCGCAATGAAAAAAACATCTGTCATGCCCGAACTACAAATAACGCAAGAATATTTGGGACATTCAGTACAACTTGTATTTCTGTCTACTATGTGGGAAGAATTCCTGAAAAGCGATACTTATCAGGAAGGTGAGGGGAGTACAGTTGCCCGATACACCGATGGCAGCATTTTACCACAGGAATACACTGCAATTGCAGGTGTGGCTAACATTGGTCGAGATACCAACTGGTGCGGTCACTATTTTGCCCAATCTAACTGGTATGCATTTGGGCGTCTTGCCTGGAACAACACTTTATCAAGTGAATATATTGCAGACGAATGGATAAAACTTACTTTCGGGCAAACTTCTGAAAATGTTGATGACATTAATCGATCTCTTTCTGACGAGTGGAATTTGAATTTTTTAAAACCGGTCAAACAAATGATGCTTCAGAGTCGTGAAGCTGCAGTTAATTACATGATGCCTCTGGGACTTCATCATATTTTTGCAGGAAACCACCATTATGGACCGGGTCCCTGGTATGCACCCAAAGGATTGCGACCGGATTGGACTCCGCCTTATTATCATCAAGCAGATACTAATGGAATTGGGTTCGACCGCACTCGAACAGGTAGTGATGCTGTGAGTCAATATCATGAACCGCTTTGTTCACAATTTAATGATGTAAAAACTTGCCCTGAAATCTACTTGTTGTGGTTTCATCATCTTCCGTGGAGTTATAAAATGAAGAACGGGCGAACCTTATGGGACGAAATGTGTTACCGCTATGATAACGGAATACAACAAGTGCGTCTGTTCCAGAAAATATGGGATCAGGTTCAACCTTATGTCGATGCACAACGATTTACCGAAGTGCAAAGTAAACTTCGCCGGCACTGCCGCGATGCGGAAAAATGGAAAGACGGTTGTTTGCTTTATTTTCAGCAATTTAGCCGCCAACCTATTCCAATTGATATTGAACGCCCGGTATATGATTTGGATGATTTGGAAAACATGGATTTTACAAAAAAATAATAAATAAGAAGTAATGAGAGTTAATATGAGAAAAATATTTTTTACCATTGCATTACTTGTATGCCTTTTGGCTGTTACTACTAATGCTCAATCGTATGAGAAAACCGAATTGGGAATTAAGTCGACAATTAATTCTATCGAAGTTGAAATTCAGTTCTTCAGTCCGTCGATTGTTCGTGTATTGAAATCACCCGAAGGCACATCTTTTACTAAACAAAGTCTTTCGGTTATCAAAGCTCCGCAAAAAGCAGATATTAACATTAAACAGAAAGACGATGAGCTTTTCTTGAAAAGCGAAAGTGTTCAGCTGAGTCTTAACCTGAAAAATGGTAAAATCATTTTTTCAACTCCAACAGACGAACCTTTATTAAATGAGAAAGAGGCTGGAGTTGAGTTCAAAGATTTCAACGATGCGGGCACAAATACCTACACAGTGTATCAATCATTTTTGTTGGATAAAGATGAAGCTATATACGGATTAGGACAACAGCAGAAAGGCAAAATGGTACAGCGCAACTTGAAATTACATATGGTACAAAATAATACAGAAGACTTCATCCCTTTTTTCCTGTCGGCAAAGGGTTACGGTTTGTTTTGGGATAATTATTCGCCGACTATTTTCGAAGATAGCCCGGAGAGTACATCATTCAAATCTGATGTTGGCGATTGTGTAGATTATTATTTTATGTACGGAGGTAATGCCGACGGAGTAATTGCATGTATGCGCGACCTCACCGGTCAAGCGCCGATGTTCCCGTTATGGACATTCGGCTACTGGCAGAGTAAAGAACGATATAAATCTCAGGATGAATTAATTAGTGTAGTAAAAAAGTATCGCGAGCTTGGCGTTCCGCTCGACGGTATAATTCAGGACTGGCAATACTGGGGAAACAATTACTTGTGGAATGCCATGGAATTTCTCAATCCGGAATTTTACAATCCCCAAAAGATGATTGATGACGTACACAACCTTAATGCTCATATAACTATTTCAATTTGGAATTCATTTGGTCCTGAGACTAAACAATATAAAGAATTAGATAAAATTGGCGCTCTGTTAGATATTAAAACCTGGCCTGAATCCGGTTCGGAAAAGTGGCCTCCAAATCCCGATTATCCTTCGGGTGTAAGAGTTTACGATCCTTACAATCCTGAAGCCCGCGATATTTACTGGAAGTATCTGAATAAAGGTATCTTCTCTCTCGGGATGGATGGATGGTGGATGGATTCGTCCGAACCCGACCATATGCAATTCAAACCTACAGATTTCGATAATCAAACATATCTCGGTTCATTTCGGAAAGTACGAAATGCTTTCCCGTTAATGTCGGTCGGAGGATTATCACAGCATCAGCGTTCCGAAACTTCCGACAAACGAGTTTTTATTCTTACACGTTCGGCATTTGCAGGGCAGCAGCGTTACGGCGCCAATACATGGTCGGGTGATGTTGTTTCATCATGGGATGCATTAAGACAGCAAATTTCCGCCGGACTTAATTTTTCTCTATGCGGAATACCGTATTGGAACTCCGACATCGGCGGATTTTTCCTTTGGAATTTTAGGAAAGGACTTAATGATCCAAATTACCGCGAACTATATGTACGCTGGATTCAGTTCGGCGCATTCTGTCCTATGATGCGTTCACACGGTACAGATGCACCACGTGAAATTTATCAGTTCGGCAAGAGAGGTGATCAGATTTATGACGCTATTGAAAAATCTATAAATCTGCGTTACTTGTTATTACCATACATTTATTCAATATCATGGAATGTAACGGCAAATCAATCGACTATGATGCGTGCGTTAGTGATGGATTTTGCAAATGATAAAGATGCATTGAATATCAATAATGAGTATTTATTCGGTAAATCAATCCTCGTTATCCCGGTATCCAAACCAATGTATTCAAAAATAAAAATAGATGGTAAGGATTCAACCCGTGTTGAAGATTTCAGTACAATAAAAAATGAAGAAGTTTATCTGCCTAAAGGATCCGAATGGATTGATTTCTGGACCGGCGAAAACTTTAACGGCGGACAGATGATAAAAAAAGAAACACCGATTGACATCATTCCTTTGTATGTAAAAGCTGGTTCCATAATTCCCATTGGACCAAAAGTGCAATATGCTACAGAGAAAAAATGGGATAATCTTGAGGTACGAATCTATCCCGGTGCCGACGGTGAGTTCAGATTATATGAAGATGAAAACGACAACTACAATTATGAGAAAGGAATTTATTCTACCATAACTTTTACCTGGGATGATGCAAAAAAAGAATTAACCATCAACGATCGGAAAGGTTCTTTTACCGGAATGCTCAATGAGCGCAAATTTAATATTGTAATCGTATCTCAAGTCAATGGTATCGGGATGGATACTGTTGACAATTATACTAAGGTGGTAATTTATGATGGGAAAGAAATTGTTGTTGGACTATAAATAAAAAAGAGAATTTAAAACCGAAGAAATCTAAATAAGGATTGAATACTTATGAAGGTTAAAATATTTTCGATTGCGTTTTTACTAATTCTGTTTATTACAGGAATTAATGGTCAAATTTTAGCTCAAATTCAAAAGCAAGATTTTCAACCCACCTTTGAATCATTGGAGAAAGTGAATCCTGTCCCCGAGTGGTTTAAAGACGCAAAGTTTGGAATCTATTTCCATTGGGGAGTTTATACTGTCCCGGCATTTGGGAATGAATGGTATCCACGAACCATGTACATTAAAGGTTCGGCAGAGAATAAACATCATATTGAAACTTACGGCGATCCCTCTCAGTGGCAGTACAACAACTTTATTACCGGTGCGAATGACAAGCAAGGTAACTTTGTTCAGTTTGCACCAAAGCTAAAATCGGAAGGTGGTAAATTCGATCCCGATGAGTGGGCGCAGTTGTTTGCAGATGCAGGAGCTAAATTCGCAGGACCGGTTGCAGAACATCACGATGGTTTTTCAATGTGGGCAAGCAAAGTTAATCCATGGAATGCAAACGATATGGGGCCGAAACTTGATCTGGTAGGTTTGTTAACAGATGCCATCCGCAAAAAAAATATGAGAGTAATTCTTTCGATGCATCATGCATATAATATAACCGGGTATTATGAGCCTGTGCCTAAAACAAACGATCAAAAACATCAAATGCTTTTCGGACAACAGGGAAAAGAAAAGAATGAAGCTTTTTGGTTAAGCAAGCATATGGAAATTATTGACAACTATAAACCCGATATCGTTTGGCAGGATTTCAATTTGCATGTTATTTCTCAGCCGGTTCTTCTTGGGTTTTTATCATATTACTACAATAAAGCAATAGAATGGAATAAGGAAGTTGTTGCAACATTTAAGGATGGTTTGAATACCAAATGCGGCGTATTGGATTATGAACGCGGAGGTCCTGTGGACATCACGGAAAATTATTGGCTCACTGATGATGCAATAAGTTCTTCAAGCTGGTGCTACACGGAAGGAATTGGATATTATTCTAAGAAACAGATACTTCACGGATTTTTAGACAGAGTAAGCAAAAACGGAAATTTGTTGCTCAACATTTCTCCCAAAGCTGACGGTACAATACCACAGGAACAAAAGGATGTTTTGCTTGCAATGGGTGATTGGCTAAAGAAATATGGTGAAGCAGTTTATGCAACACGGGCTTGGGAAAAATACGGAGAAGGTCCTACAAAAATGGGAGGCGCTCATGGCGTAATGGGAGCTCCGGCAGAAGGAACTGCAAAAGATGTTCGATACACACGGTCGAAAGATTATAAAACGCTTTATGCAATCTTGCTAGGATGGGAAAAGGATGAGAAAGAAATTGTACTCAAATCTTTGTCTTCGGAAAGAATTGAATGCAAGAATCTGAAATACGTTGAACTAATAAACGGCGAAGCCGGTAAATATTTACCGTTGACTTTCAAACAAGACGGGGAAAAATTAACAATAGGTTTACCGGAACGTGCATTTGAAGAATTGGCATATGTTATTAAATTAAGTTTCGACGAAAAAATTCCGCCGTTTGATAATTATGCTGATATTAATTGCACTCCGCATTATTTTATTGTTCCAAACGATAACACAGGCAGTATGGTGCTCGGTTCGGATTTAACACTATCCGGTAAAAGAAAGAATATTGCTAACCAATGGAAGCTGGAATCCGAAGGTAAAGGTGTTTATAAAATTTCTAATCGTGAAGATGATAAGCAGGTACTCGGTTGCAGCGATTCCGATAATAGCTTGGTGCTTACAAAATTTACCGGGATGGAAAAACAATTCTGGAAAATTGAAAACGTACACAACGGATTACTAAAAATTTCGAATAAGCAATTCACCGAAATGATTTTATCCGTAAGCCTTCCTCTTGCCGAAGGGGGAAAAGCAACGGTAATAAATTCGGAAACCGGCTCTTCTTTCGGCTGGAAATTAGTGGAAGTTTGCGAGATGAAGCAGGAACCCTACAAACCACATCCAATCCCGGGAATCATTGAAGCGGAAGATTTTGATACCGGCTGTCCGGGAGATGCTTACTATGATAGAAATGAAATTAACGAAGGCGGGCAATATCGTCTTAACGAAGGTGTGGACATTGAAAAATGTTCTGCCGGTGGTTTCAATGTTGGCTGGACTCATACCGGCGAATGGATATCATATTCTGTTACTGTAAGTAAATCTGCGACTTACATGGTTTCATTCTTTCTTGCTTCAACTTCCGATAATACAAAACTGCATCTCGAATGCGACGGCGAAAACAAAACCGGGATTATTTCACTTCCGAATACTGCAGGATATCAAAACTGGGAAGTTGTAATAAAAGAATTGAAACTTGAAGAAGGTGAACATGTGCTGAAAGTTGTAGTTGACGGTGACAACCTGAATCTTGACAAAATGGTTTTGGAAGAAATAAAGTGATTCGCAAGATCAAATTACTTGGTGGGAATGAAAAAATAAAATCTGAGAAATAGAAATAAGTTGTGAAATGAATCTCCCGCTATGTCGCTTTCGGTAATCCGGATTAAGACAAAGTGCTTATTTTGTATTGGAGAAATATTCAAATTGTAATAGAGTTGTTATTATTGAAATGATTTCTTAAGGAGATTGAAATGACAATAGGAAGAATTTTAATATTTAGTTTATACTTTAATTTGATATCGATATTATTATTTGAACATCTTTCGGCGCAAAAACTTTATAGCGATAATGGCGACGGGACTTATACTAATCCTGTTATAGCTGCAGATTTTCCCGATCCCGATGTAATAAAGGTGGATGGTGTTTACTATTTTGTTTCAACAACGATGTTTGTATTCCCCGGGGTAACAGTTTTAAAATCTTACGATCTTGTTAATTGGGAATATTGCAGTAATGCTGTTCCGAGGTTCGATTACAGTCCATGCTACAATCTCGACGGTTGCAACAGATACGGACACGGACAGTGGGCTACCAGTCTGAAATATCACAATGAAAAATTTCACATTTTATTTATTACCCTGGATGAAGGTGGATTTTATTTAACCGCGGATAAAGCCGAAGGTCCATGGGAAATGAAACATCTGCCAAAGGGTTTTTATGATCCCGGTTTATTCTTTGATGACGATGGAAGAATTTATGTCGCTCACGGATACAACGAAATTAAAATTACAGAGGTTGATAATAATCTTGTTGCAAAAAGTGATGATATATTGGTTTATACCGGTGATATTAGGCGGGGCCTTGAAGGCGCGCATGTTTATAAAGGTAACGGTTATTATTATCTGTATTGTACATACGGCGGATTGGATGGTTTTCAAGTTGCCTTGCGTTCAAAAAATATTTACGGACCTTACGAACAAAAAATTGCTATAAGAGATACAACGCACGGGTCTAATTATGGTATTCATCAAGGCGCGCTTATTGAAACACAAACAGGTGAGTGGTGGACGATGCTGTTTGTGGATAGCGGTCCTTTCGGACGTTTCCCTTCGTTACAGCCTGTGGCCTGGGTTGATGGATGGCCGCTGGTTGGTGTTGATGGGAAAGCTGTTGTTACTTTTAGAAAACCGAATGTCGGCAAAGAATATCCAATAAAATTTTTACCTACATCGGATGAGTTTAATTCAAATGAATTGGGAATGCAATGGGGATGGAATCATAATCCGGAACCAGCAAAATGGTCTTTAACGGATAAACCCGGATACTTAAGGCTTAATACTGTGAAAATAGTTAACAACTTGCCCGAAGCCCGCAACACACTTACGCAAAGAATGTTCGCATATTATTCCGATTCATTGGCTTCACTTGCGACTACTAAAATGGATTTTGAAAACATGAAAGAAGGTGATATAGCCGGTTTGGCGGTTTTTCAGGATCCATACGGATACATAGGAATAAAAATGATTGATGGAAAGAAATATGTTGTTATGGTGAATAATGGTGAACTTGTTGATTCAAAAGAAATAGATGTTTCGACAATATATTTTCGTGCAAGTGCAATTTTTGGATCAGGCGCGGCTCCGCTTTATGGCGGCAAAACCGTTCCCGGTGGCGGTACGGCATCGTTCTCATATAGTCTGGATAATCAATCGTTCGTAAAAATAGGGGATGAACTTAAAATGAGATTCAATCTGAAAATCTTCACCGGTAATAAATTCTGTCTCTTCAATTATTCGACAAAAGAATTAGACGGGTACGTTGATTTCGATTGGGTTAGAATGGATTGTCAAAAAATAGCGGATATAACCAAATGAAAAACCATATACTTTATTTGAAGATTCTTGGTATTGTGGGACTATTTTGTATTAACAATGTATTTGCCCAAAATCCAATAATAACAGATCAATTTACCGCAGATCCCACCGGCAGGGTATTCGAAGGGAAAGTTTACGTATATCCTTCGCACGATATTCCACCGGTCGAGGGAAGAGGTCGTCCGAACTGGTTTTGCATGGAAGACTATCATGTATTCTCATCTTCTAACCTTACAGATTGGACGGATCACGGAGTTATTGTAAGTCAGGATAAAATTCCATGGGTGAATTCGAATGCTTACGCAATGTGGGCGCCGGACTGTATCGAAAGAAACGGAAAATATTATTTTTATTTCCCGGCACCGGTTAAAGATACAACTTACGGAAGAGGGTTCGCAATCGGTGTTGCGGTATCTGACAAACCTTACGGACCATTCACCCCGCAGCCCGAACCTATTAAAGGCGTTCATGGAATTGATCCGAATGTTTTTATTGATAAAGATGGACAAGCGTATCTATACTACTCACTTGGAAAAATATTTGTTGCAAAGTTGAAAGAAAACATGCTTGAACTTGATTCCGAAGTTCAGGTGATTGAAGAGCTACCCCAAGAGGGACTTAAAGAAGGTCCGTTTTTATTCGAGCGGAATGGAATTTATTATATGACATATCCTCACGTGCAGAATAAAACAGAAAGGCTTGAATATGCAATTAGTGATAACCCGATTGGTCCTTTTAAAGTTACGGGTGTGATAATGGATGAATCGCCGGCATGCTGGACAAACCATCATTCAATCTTTGAGTTCAATAATCAATGGTATCTGTTCTATCACAATAGCGATTTATCTCCGAACTTTGACAAAAACAGATCAATAAGGATTGACAGCCTGTTCTTTAATGAAGATGGTACAATAAAAAAGGTAACCCCCACGTTGCGCGGTGTTGGTGTAACTGATGCATCAAAAAAAATACAGATCGACAGATATAGTCTTAAAAGCGATAAGGGTTCAACAATAACTTTCCTTGATACACTTAATACATTCGAAGGTTGGAAAACAGTTCTTGATACTGCAAATGCATGGATACAATACAACAGTGTTGATTTCGGAAACGACAAATTTAATTCTATTAGCGTGAGAGTCGCATCTTTAACCGGCGGTATGTTACACGTACGATTGGATAAAGCGGATGGTCCGTTAGTTGCACAAATAGAAATTCCCCAAGGTGAAAAGTGGAATATTGTTACTACACCATTGACTGAATTTACATCGGGAATTCATAACTTGATTGTGCTCTTGAAAGGTAACGAAAAAGTTGAAATAGACTGGGCGAAATTCGAATAATCAACTATTGGAAATAAACAAATGAAAGCAATTACATACTTAAAACGGAGACCGATATGAAGAAAATGTTTATTACTTTTATGCTTGCTTTTCCTTTTATACTAACTGCTCAAACGGCAAAAATCAAAATTGATGTTGAAAGAACAATCGGAGAGATTGATCCGAAAATTTACGGCGTGTTTATGGAACCTATTCACTTCAGCGGGAGAAGAATGGGATTGCCGGATACTGTCAGCTTCAATACTCTTTATGGAAATTTATACGATCCATCTTCTCCGCTTGCCGATGACAACGGATTCCGAAAAGATTATATCGATGCGATGAAAGAATTGAAAATAACCAACATGCGCTGGCCCGGCGGAAATTTCGTAATGGGATATAACTGGCAGGACGGTATCGGTCCAAAAGAGCAGCGACCTGTACGCATAAATCTGGCATGGGGTGGAATCGATAACAATCATGTTGGTACCGATGAATGGATTGCCCTAAACAAAGCTATCGGAAGTGAAAATATTATTTGCGTAAATCTTGGTTTGAGTACAATAATGGATGCCTGCTATTGGGTTGAGTACTGCAATTATAAAAAAGGAACACACTATTCTGATTTGCGGATTAAGAACGGACACACAAATCCCTACAACATTAAAATTTGGGACCTCGGTAACGAAGTTGACGGTGCACCGTGGGAACTCGGACATAAGGATGCCGATGAATATGTGAAAATTTCAAGAGAAGCTGCAAAGGCAATGCGCTCGGTCGACACCACAATTAAATTCGTTGCATCCGGGTCATCGTATTATGAAAGCACAGGTCAGTGGGTTGAATGGAACCGCAAGGTGCTTACCGGACTCGGGGATATGATCGATTATATTTCTATTCACCGTTACTGGGAGGGATCGAAAGATTATTATACTTACATGGGTCAGAGCGCGATGGATTTTGAAGAGAAAATAAATGTAACAGCGGCTGAGATTGAAGCTGTGAAAGCAATGAAAGATTTTAGGAATCCTATTTATATTTCATTTGATGAATGGGGAGTTTTCGGAAGAAATTTTCTTTCGGTACTTCCGATTGCACAGTGTTTAAATTCTTTTGTACGTCACGCTGATGTTGTTAAGATGACAAACTTTACGATGCTCACATCTTTATTGGCGAGTGATAGAGAAAAAGGTTCATTTAAAAGCCCGTTGTTTTACACGTTCAAATTGTTTTCAAACAATTGCCTCGGCAATTCGATAGATACGTATGTTGAATGCGATACTTTTAACACGGAAAAATTCAAAGGCATTCCTTATCTCGATGTTACATCTGTATACAATAAAGAAAACAAAACTCTTTGTATTAATGTGGTCAACCGTCATAAGGATACAGAGATTACTTCCGATATAATTAGCAGCTCTGGTGAGTTTGCCGGTAATGCCGAAGCGAGTTTATTAAATGTCGAATCACTTGACGAAGCGTTTACCTATGACAAGCAAGATATATATATTCCGGTAACAAAAGAATTTAAAGTCAGCGGGAATAAATTATCATACTCGTTCCCGCCCCATTCTTTTACGCAGATAAAAGTACAAATCAAGAATTAATATTTCACGCAAATTGTCTCGGATTGGTAAAGAGATGTAACATCGTACAATGGTTTAACATGGTGATAAATGTTTGTTTTTAATAGCAAAATATTTCAATAGATAAGTTATGTTGAAACATAAATTAAATAGTATAATTTATATGATGAACCGGAAAGCTTGTCTCATAATCATATGCCTATTGTTTTATAATTGGTTCCCGGTGTTTGCGCAATCTAATGTAGAAGATTACATAGAAAATATACGCCAACGAATTTCAATCAACGACGATTGGAGATTTTTTAAGTATGATTCGATTTCACAAGCAGACAATTTAATTTATGATGTGCGTCCCGATGTGTTTGGCAATTATGAAAACATAGTTGCGGATGCCATGCCTACCGAAGCTGTAAAAGTGGAATCGATTCAGCAAGTACTTAAGCCGTGGATTTTGCCGACTGGAAATGATTTCATAAAGGATTCTTCAAAACGATATGTCCGTCCCGATGGAAATCCCGGAAATGATTTTCCTTTTGTTCAAAAAGATTTTGATGACAGTACGTGGGAACGTGTAAACTTGCCCCATGACTGGGCAATATGCGGACCTTTTTACGAAGGCGATAATCCCGAAGTCGGCGGCGGTATGGGACGTTTGCCAATTCAAGGTGTGGCGTGGTATCGTAAGAAGCTTGATATCCCGGCATCGGATGTAGGCAAATCAATATTTCTCGATGTTGACGGCGCAATGTCGTACGCGATGGTTTGGCTGAACGGAAAATTAGTCGGCGGCTGGCCTTACGGTTACAGTTCGTGGCGATTGGATTTAACGCCTTACATTGTGCCGGGCGGTGATAATCAATTGGCAATCCGTTTGGATAATCCCAATTATTCAATGCGCTGGTATCCTGGCGGAGGAATTTATCGAAATGTTTGGCTGACGAAAACGAATCCCGTTCATGTTGCACAGTGGGGTACTTTCATTAAAACAAAAAATATTTCAAGTTCATCCGCTGTAATTGATATGTCGGTTATAATCGAAAATGATTCAAAGAATTTTGCGGCAATTGAAGTAGTCACTAATATTTATGAATTGGACAAAGAGTTTAATCGAACGGGCGATGCAGTCGCAGTCTTCCCCAAAACAAATTCAAAAATTGCTGTAGGTGGAAATGCAAATATTGAAAACTCGGTTATAATTACTAATCCAAAACTTTGGGGACCGCCGCCAACACAAACGCCGAATTTATATTTGGCGATTACAACTTTATATGCAGATGGAAAAGAAATCGACCGGTACGAAACGAGATTCGGTATCCGCTCGATGGAATTTAATCCCGATAAAGGAGTGTTTGTTAATGGTGAACATATCTTTCTCAAAGGCGTCAATCAGCATCATGATCTCGGCGCATTAGGTGCGGCATTCAATACCAGGGCGGCTGAGCGACAACTTGAGATTTTAAGAGAGATGGGGTGCAACTCTATCCGCATAGCTCACAATCCGCCGGCACCGGAATTACTGGAGCTAACTGACAATATGGGTTTTCTTGTAATGGATGAAGCGTTCGATATGTGGGAGCGAAAAAAGAATCCGTACGATGCTCATTTGATATTCCCGGACTGGTATGAACAAGATTTGCGTGCGATGCTTCGACGCGACCGTAATTGCCCTTCTGTAATTATGTGGAGTTTCGGCAACGAAGTCGGCGAACAATATACCGATATTGAAGGCGCGGCTCTGGCGAAAAAACTTTGCGATATTATTAAAGAGGAAGACACAGCCCGTCCAACAACAAGCGCGATGAATTGGGCTAAGCCTGATATGCCGCTGCCTGCTGTAATGGATATAATCAGTCTCAATTATCAAGGAGAAGGAATTCGTCAGGACCCGATGTTTGAAGGAACGGAACGAATCCGCACTGCGCCGCAATACAATCCTTATCATGAAAAATTTCCCGATAAAATGATTCTCAGCAGCGAAACAGCTTCGGCAGCAAGCAGCCGCGGTGTTTACCTGTTCCCGGTAACGCCGGATAATAGTTCGCCGATTCGCGACGGCAGAGGCGGCGATTCAAAAATTCATCATGTGAGTTCATATGAACTTTATGCTGTTGATTTCGGATCTTCAGCGGATAAAGTTTTTGCATCACTTGATAAACATCCGTTTGTTGCCGGAGAATTTGTTTGGAACGGTTTTGATTACATAGGAGAACCGACGCCCTATTATGAAGCGCGCAGTTCTTACACGGGAATTATCGATCTTGCCGGTTTTCCCAAAGATAGATTTTATCTTTATCAATCTCATTGGCGACCTGAATTGCCGATGGTTCATATTCTCCCTCACTGGAATTGGACGGAAAGGATTGGAGAAATTACTCCGGTTCATATTTTTACTTCCGGAGACGAAGCCGAACTTTTTCTTAACGGTAATTCTCTTGGGAAAAGGAAAAAAGGTGAATATGAATATCGACTGCGCTGGGACGATGTGAAATATGAACCAGGTGAATTGAAAGTTATTGCGTACAAAAATGGGAAAGAATGGGCGAAGGACATTGTTAAAACTACCGGTGAACCGGCAATGCTGGAAATGTCGGCGGATCGATGCGAGATTGACGCGGACGGAAATGATTTGTCCTTTATTACTGTATGTGTGAAAGATAAAAGCGGATTAACGGTTCCGACGGCAGATAATCAAATTCAATTTTCTGTTGAAGGTCCCGGCGAAATAATTGCGACCGACAACGGCGACCCGACAAATTTTACTCCGTTTCCTTCGCATGAGCGTGTTGCATTCAATGGATTGGTTCTGGCAATTGTTCGTTCAAAGAAAAAAGAAAGCGGTGATATAATTGTCACTGCAAAATCAAACGGACTTGCAAGCGCAAAAGTTGTAATCGGATGTAAACAAAGAAACAAGGTTTTGTAATATTCAAAGCTGGTAAGCATAGTTGTTTAACAGTAATATTAAAATAAATGTTAAGATTTTAACCAACAAAAAAGGAAGAAAATGAGAAATTTGTTTTTATCGCTAAGCATTTTTTTATTGATATCGAGTTTTGTTTTTGCACAGTCTGCATCATTCAAAACATATATGAACCCGGTGATTCCCGGCGATCATCCCGATTGTACATTAACAAAAATTGGTAATGATTTCTACACAACCGGCTCGTCATTTAATATAACGCCAACAATTTATCACTCAACCGATTTGGTTCATTGGGAAGCTATTGCACAGCCGGTAAGCGCTTCGTGGTCGAACTTCGGCGATGCGCCGGGCGGCGGATGCTGGGGAGGACACATCGTTTATTATAACGGAAAGTATTGGGATTTTTTTTCAAGATCGAACACAATGCACTTTGTTACGGCAGATCAACCCGAAGGTCCGTGGAGTAATCCCACGATGGTAAAAAATCCTTCGCAGCTTCCCTATACACTTGGATATGATAATTCAATTTTTATTGATGACGACGGCAAATGGTACCTCGTTGTAAAAAACGGTCAACCAAACGGCGGCATTGTTGAACTCGGTAATGACGGACAGCCGACGGGCGTAGTATATAATTTGGATTGGTTGAATCCTGCTCCCTCATATCCTTATAGCTGGGCGGAAGGTCCGGTGATGTGGAAATATCACGGCTACTATTATTATTCATTTGCCCGTGATTTAGCCGGCGGACAAAAAGTGATGAGAAGCAGAATACTATCTGCAGACGAAGAAGATTGGGAAATGCTTGGCGATTTTTTCAATGAGAATGATCCGTTAAAAGGGACTTCGCTTTTTACAAGTCCCAATCACAGTTCAAATGTAATTACAATTGACGATAGTACGTTTTGGGTTGTTCATCCGCTTTATGCAAAAGGTGAGTGGAAAGGGCAGGGAAGACAGGGACTATTGAACCAGGTTCGTTATGATGCAAATGATAAACCAACAGGAGATTACCCGGTTAATAAATACTTCAGCGCCCCAAATTTGCCAAGCAGCGGAATTCCGTGGATGGTGCCCAAGTCGGATTTTTTCACATCGGATGTCTTAAATGCCGAATGGTCTTTTCTCGGTTACACAACAAATAATTTGTGGTCGCTTATCGATCGCCCGGGCTGGCTGCGTTTTTCACCCAAGACAAATAAAATTAATACTCTTACAAAGAACGACGGCGAGCACAATTACTCGCTGATTACAAAAGTTGAATTCGATGCTGCGACAGGTAACGATGAAGCCGGACTAATAATTCTTAGAGGCGATGAGAAATCGTACGTCAAATTGTATTCTTCGGTTAACAGCTCAAATCAAAAGACAATATTTTTCTGTTTTGATAACACGATCTATGAAACTGAAAACACTGTCGGCAATACTGTTTGGCTGAAGATTAATAGAGTTAATCACAGCATCACCGGTTATTTCAGTGCAGATGGAAATAATTGGATTCAAGTTGGACAAAGCGTAAGCATTACTTCGATCGATCAGTATTCGGATTTTTCTTCCTTTACGGGAACACGGCAGGGATTATATGTCCGTAATAAAGCGGCGTATTTTGATTTTTATATTTACCGCGATGCGTTCACACCGATATTGACGGAATGCCCGGCTAACCAATTCGGGACAACTATAACCGCCAAGAAAAACGGCATAAGCGCTTTGACCGATATTCATAATAACGATTGGGCGTTGTATGCCGGTGTTGAATTTGGAAACGATCAATATGTTAAAACTGCCGACTCGCTTGCAATCATTGCTTCGTGTGCTTCTTCGGGGGGTGTAGTTGAAGTGTGGCTGGATTCACTCGATTCAAATAGCAAGATTGCAGAGTTTAATATTTCCAGTACGGGAAGTGTGAATACATATCAGACATTTACGACAAATTTATTGATGGATGTTTCGGGCAGACATGATGTGTACGTAAGATTTAAAGGTGAGGGAACCGAAAAGCTTTTCAATATCCAGTGGCTTACGTTTCTTGATAAAACAAATCCGACAACATCAACAAATGAAAAAACAAACGGGCAGTTACTGCGGGATTTTAAACTGAATCAGAATTATCCCAATCCCTTCAACCCAACAACAAAAATAAAATTTTCGATCCCGGCTGTAGAGACGCCATACATGGCGTCTTTACATACAACCTTGAAAGTATATGATGTCCTCGGAGGAGAAATTACGACTTTAGTAAATGAAGAACAAAAGCCGGGTGTTTATGAAGTTGAATTCGATGCATCATCTTCCGGACTTTCGAGTGGAATTTATTTTTATAAATTGTTCACCATAGGCGGGGTGGATAGATTTTGCGAAACAAAAAAAATGATTTACTTGAAATAAATTTCGTATAATAAAGGTATCGTAAAATTTTTGGAATATAAAATTATGCTCGAAAAGCTTAAACGCGAAGTCCTACAGGCAAACCTTGATCTCGTAAAACACGGATTAGTTGTTCTCACTTGGGGAAATGTTAGCGGTATAGACCGGGAACACGGGTGCATAGTTATCAAACCTAGCGGCGTAAGTTATGATCATCTTATGCCGGAAGACCTTGTTGTTGTTGATCCCGAAGGCAATGTAGTTGAGGGAAATCATCGTCCTTCTACCGATACGCCGACACACATCGAGTTATACAAAGCTTTCCCGGAAATCGGCGGTGTTTCGCATTCGCACAGCAATTATGCAACGATGTTTGCACAGGCGTGCAAAGAAATCCCGTGTTTTGGAACAACACATGCGGATCATTTTTACGGGTGTATTCCTCTCTCCCGATTTTTAACTAAAGAAGAAGTTGAAGTCGCGTACGAGAAACATACAGGCCAGGTGATTATTGAAAGATTTGAGAACTTAAATCCGGTTGCCACTCCTGGAATATTGATTGCTGGTCACGCGCCATTTACGTGGGGAAAGACAGCTGCCGAATCCGTTAAGAATGCGTTAATACTTGAACGAATTGCAGAAATGGCAATCGGTACATACAGAATAAACGGTGAGATTAAAGAGCTACCGAAATACATTTCGGAAAAACACTATAATAGAAAACACGGACCGGGGGCATACTACGGTCAGAAAAATTAATTAAGGAGAAATAGAATGCAAAACATACCAGAAGTAAGACTTGGATTGGTTGCTGTTAGCCGCGATTGTTTCCCGATTGAGCTTTCGCGTAAACGCAGGCAGAATGTTGTAGCTGAATGCAAAAAGAAAAACATTCCGATAATCGAAATTGAAACAATAATTGAAAATGAAAATGATGTTATGAATGCTCTCGATGAATTAGAAGACAAAGATATCAATGCTCTGGTTTTATATCTCGGCAACTTTGGACCGGAGGGACCGACAACTTTGTTGGCCGATAGGTTTGGCGGACCTACAATGGTAACCGCTTCGGCAGAAGATACCGGCAAGGATTTAGTAAACGGTCGCGGCGACGCATATTGCGGCTTGTTGAGTGTATCGTACAATTTCGGATTGCGCGGACTGGATCCGTATATTCCCGAATACCCGATTGGCGATGCAGAAGATACAGCAAAGATGATTGCCGAATTTATTCCTATCGCAAGAGTTGTTCTTGGTGTTATCAATTTAAAAATTATTTCTTTTGGTCCACGCCCGTTTGACTTTTTAACATGCCATGCACCGATACAACCGCTTTACGATCTCGGTGTTGAAATAATGGAAAACAGTGAGCTTGATTTGCTCGATATTGTGCAGGCGGAAAAAGATAATCCGAAAGTAAAAGAGATTGCTAAGGAGATGACTTCCGAACTCGGGAAGGGGAATACATATCCCGAATTGTTATTCAAACTTGCACAGTACGAACTCGCGCTCGAAAAATTTATGGATAAAAATCTCGGTGCATCGATGTATGCTGCGTTTGCAAATAAATGCTGGCCTTCGTTCGAAAAATATTTTGGTCATGTACCGTGTTATTTGAATTCGCGTCTTGCTGCAAAAGGTATCCCTGTAGCCTGCGAAGCAGATATTTACGGGGCGTTGAGCGAATATATGGCAGTTTGCGCAACAGAAATTCCACCGGCAATTCTCGATATCAACAATTCCGTTCCCAAAGATATGTACGAAGAAAACAAATCTCAGATTGGTAATTATTCGCTAAGCGATCTGTGGATGGGATTCCATTGTGGAAATACTTCATCCGGATGTATGGTTCAGCCTATTATGCAGCATCAATTAATTATGCACAGATTGATGGAACCGGGAAAAGATCCGGATATTACGCGCGGTACTCTGGAAGGACAAATTAAATCCGGTCCGATTTCGGTATTCAGAATTCAAGCAACACCGGATGCGGAAATACAAGCTTATGTTGCAAACGGCGAAGTGCTAAATGTTAATCCGAAATCATTCGGATCTATCGGTGTGTTCGGAATAAAAGAGATGGGGAGATTTTATCGCCACGTTTTATTGGAGAAGAGATTCCCGCATCACACTGCTATTGCATTTAAACACGCAGGCAAAGTTTTATTCTCCGCATGCAAAATGCTTGGCGTTGAAGATGTTTATTTCAATCATCCGAAAGGCGTTTACTACTCTTCGGAAAATCCGTTTTAATATTTTTCGGAAACCCAACCCGCAACTTGGCGGATTGGGTTTCTTGATGTTCGCTCATTCAATAATTATTTCCCACGAATCAAGAAGATGCAGCGCCTCCGGCTGCGAAAATTTCGCTTTTCTGATATTTGTGTTATTGGGATTGATTGTGTAGTTGACTGCTCCGGTAAAATCCGCCGCTGATAAATTTGCCCCGTTGAATTTAGCATCGAGAAAATCAGTATTCGAACAATTAGCTTTAGAGAGATTCACTTCTTCGAAATCTACATTTCGAGCGGTACAGCCGGTTAGCTCCGAAGAGCGAAGATCCATTTTATAAAATGTGGAATCATTTAAAATGCACTTTGAAAAATTTATTCTCATGGGTTTACGAAGATGAGTCCAATCAGTGCCGATAAGTTTGCAATCATTGAATACGACATCTAAGAACGAACTATCTTTAAATTCAGCAACGCTCATATCGCAGTTCCGGAACTCACATTTCTCAATTATACAGTTGTTGAATTTGCTCTTTGCAAAAAGGCAGGCAATGAATGAACATTTGTAAAATTCTATTCCGGAAATATTCCGGTTTCGAAAATCAAGTCTTTCAAACGTCTGATCTTTGAAATAATCTATATCGAATTGAAATAATTCGGAATTATCACCGGGTGCTGGATTCGAGGTCTGCATAGGAAAGATTCTCTTCAATATGATATATAATCAATTTGGATTATCTAATTCAAGCCACTTAGTTCTTTTTTTTCGAGCATAGCTTGTGTTAATTTCAGAGTACTTTATTGGCTCATGTTTTTCGGCTTGTTCCATATACCATGAATATAAGCATTAGTGGCAAGAATTAGATGATACTGTTAATAAAAAACATTAAAAAGAATTTAATTACTCGAGAGATTTCGTTACTATATCTCACTTAAGCACAAAATCAACCGCCGCTTGAGAATGAATTTCGAGCGTGTTGAATACCGGCAGCGGCGAATGTTCCTGTTTGATTAGCAATGGAATCTCCGTGCAGCCGAGAACGAATCCTTGCGCACCTTCTTTTCCCAGGTCGCTCATTATTAGCTGAAATTGTTTTATCGATTCATCACGGAAAATTCCATGCGATAATTCGTCGTCGATTATCTTCTGCATAATTTCTCTATTGTTTTCCGGCGGGACGAGAGTTGTGATTCCGGCATCGGCAAGTTTCAATTTATAAAAATTCATTCCCAATGTTTGTTTTGTTCCGAGTAATCCAATTGTTGATAAACCCGCTTTGGAGATTTCTTTCGCGGTTGCTTCCGCAATATGAATAAACGGAATATTGATTTCTGTTTGAAGTCTCTCTGCGAATTGATGAAGCGTATTCGCGCAAAGAAGAATACAATCGACACCAGCTAATATTAATTTTCGGGCAGCATCTTTAATAATTTTATAGACGCCTTCCTTATCACCCCGTTTATTGCATTCATCAATCTCATTATAGTTTACAGAAAAGATAATACATTTTGCAAAGTTCAATCCGCCGAGTTTTTCGTTTATACCTACATTGATATTCTTGTAGTATTCTGCTGTTGAAATCCAATATGTGCCGCCGATAAGTCCGATGGTTTTCATTTGTCAATCCAGTTTTGTCTTTGAAGTATTCGGCTCCCAGATAGCATTTAATATCTTCCATTCATTGTTAATTTTTGCAAGCTGAAGTATATCTATGAAGTCCTTCATAACACATTTCACCGTAGCGATGTTTTGTCCAAGGTCGAGAATTTTTACTTCTTCAACAACTCCCGGATTATCCTTCAATTTATTCGGCTGCATCTTCGTCCACTCGAGCATCTGTTTGTATGATGCATTGTAAATCTGTGTTCCTTTTCCGTCTTCAGTTGGAAAAATTCCTCTTTTAGCCAGATCGGGCGAAAGGGCTTTCCCCATTCTCTCGGAATTACCGCTGTACCATCCTTCGGCGTAATTTAAAACGGTTTGTCTGATCGCAGTTTCATCATCAAGAGATATGACCTTGTCCTGGGCAACCGTTGTTAATGAAGAAATCAAGAAGAAAATAAAAAGTAGCATCTGTTTATCCATAAGAAACTCCTTTGAGGAAATTGATTTTTAAAAATCGACATATCCTTAGACGAATTATGTTTAAGATTAGTTAAACGGGAATGTTCTTTTTGATCATGCTGTTTATAAGCTCTGACTTTAAAACGGATTTATTCATTTGAAAATCGGAATAAATCTTTCACAATTATTTCATCGCATAAGGATTGCTTTTTTAACAGAGACTTTATCATCACACGCCAATTGATAAAAATAAACACCGCTCGATGAAATGCTGCCTGAAGAATCTCTACCGTCCCATTCAATTGAATAGTATCCGGGTTCCTTCGTTTCATTCATAAGCGAAACAACTTTATTACCGAGTATATTATAAACTTCTAATTTTGTTTCACCCACAACCGATAACTTAAAACTGATTACTGTTGACGGATTGAACGGATTCGGATAATTCTGCATGAGTTGAAATTTACCCGGGACGTATCCTGTTTCATTCTTTATCGAAGTGACATTGATGCCGGAAATTTTTCTGATTCTGTTTGCATTGTATTCCGAAACGAACATATCTCCTTCCTGAGTAAGCGCAATGCTGTTCGGTCCATTAAATGTTGAGGATGAAACAGGTCCGTCCGCTCCGCCGGATGTACCCGTTCCGGCAAATACCGACACTTCTCCGGCGGGATTAATCTTATAAATTTTGTTGTGACCATAACTCGGCACATAAAGGTTTCCGTGTTTGTCGAATACCAAATATTGAATGTAGCATTTGGGTGTATTCGATATTGTTGCAAATACACTCAATGTTCCTTCGGAAGATATTTTGTTAATTATTCCCGATTTATAATTCGAAACGTACAGGTTACCGGATGTATCGAATGTAAGTCCGACCGGCGCATTAAGTCCGGTAGCGAATTCCGACACGGTTCCATCGGGAGTGATTTTGCTGACTGTTGTTCCATTGGCGTTCCCGTGATTCGAAACGTACAGGTTGCATTCTTTATCGAATGCCAGTGCGCTCGGATGATTCAAGCCCGATGCAAATTCCGATACATCTCCGGCATGTGTTACTTTGTTAATAATTCCGCTGTTGTAGTTGGAGATATATAAATTCCCGTGTTGATCGAAAGCCAATCCGTCGGGTGCATTCAAACCGGAAACAAAAACAGATGTTTCTCCCGAAGTAGTAATTTTTAAAACTGTGGATCCCGATCCTCCCCCCCAGTTGGCAACATATAAATTATTTTCGGAATCCAATGCGAAGCCGTCGGGACCGTCGAGTCCGTTGCCGGTTAAAAATGTACTTACTTCTTGTGAAAACATATTTGAAAAAGAAAACACACAAATGATTATTGCGCTGATGATGGTTTTATAAACTGAAAACATTTTTGCTCCTCTTGAATTTTTCCCGGTTAAGTCGATATGTAATTCCGGGCTTTGAATGTTTGATTGCATTCGCAAGTGAAAATATTAAAGACAATGTTCCACCGTTGCTTCAATTAAAATTGTGTTGCCGTTTCGTTCAATCAATAGATTTCGTTTATCGCCGGGTTTCCCTCTCAACGCATCAACTACTTTTCCCATTGTCTCGTCTTTTGTTTTACGACCGTCAATACTCAGTAGTAAATTGCCTGGCTCAATACCCTCAACCATCGGCTTGCCGTTTTTCAAAACGATACCAACAACTTGATAGTTGCCGTCGGCAAGCTGTCGGATTGAAATTCCAATCAAATCCATTTCGTGAAAATCCGGTTCGAAAATCTTTTCGAAATAGACCAGGCTGTTGGCGTAGTCAATTTCAACGCGAAAGTTTTTAAGAGCATTTGGACCGAGGAATCCATCAACATGCTTCGCGGTTTTCTGCGAATACCAATCTCCCAACGTCGGACCGCTCTCGGAAAACTTCGGAACACCGACGATACCAATTTCATCCAGCATCAGTTTACCGCATTGAATTTGGGGAATACGGGTAACCGGAAAATTCTGCTCATTAACCGGCCACCATCCCCACATATTTGCACATCCGGCAGTTCCGGTAATTTTTTGCCAATCAGGATGTAAGTCGAAAAGCTCCGTCAACTTTTCTGCGGAGATAAAACTGTACGAAGCACCGTTATCGATTGCGAAGCTAAGGCTATCGCTGTCGATAACCGCATCAATCTGTGCAATACCGGTTGTTGGATTTATATATGCGGGGATAGAATTGCCGTGTGGTTGTATGTTGCCCGGAAGAGCAAAAGTTATTTTTGAATTCGGATAATCGAAAACGATATGATACTTTGACAAAACGGTCGCAGGCAAATTTCCGTCGCTGCTCATTGTGCTGAACAGCCAAAACGGCTGAAATTTTACTTGCGCACTCACATTTTCGAAATTCAAATTCATACCGCCGATGCGCACACCGGAAGGCGGAGGCACATTTAAATTCGATACCGGGTTCGGCGAATTTTCGGCTTCGGAAAGATCAATTCCCAAATCACGGGCTACTTCCTCGCTGATAAAAAAGTTTGGACTCCCGGAATCAATCCAGAGACGGACTTTCCGCCAGCTTCCATCTTGCCTCTGAATCTCTGCATCGACAAGCATTCTGTTATGATCGAGAATTATCGGAACTGTGACGGATTTAATATTTTCCTGACAATTGTAATTCCGGGTTAACAGGGACATGCTGAATAAAATCATCAATCTAATAATTGTCTTCATGAACTTATCCTCTTAAAAGTTATTCGTCTTTCAATGCTTCTTCTCGCAGATCGTCAATTAGCTTTGTGCTAACCCAAAAAATTGATCCGTTATTGCCGAAGAAAAGATATTTCCCATCAGGGGATATTGAAGCAATTCCCGAACTAGCTTCGATACCATGTTTAGCGAGATCAACCGGTCTGCTCCAATTCCCGGATGCCAGTTTGAATCTAACATATAAATGTCTGCCGAATTCATCATATAAAATATAGCTGCCATCCGGCGCTATGCATGGGTGTTCTCCTCTTATCGGGTTGTTCTCAAAATCCAAAAGAGGTTCAAGTGATTTAAAACGATCATTTTCAAAATGTACTTTACGTAATCCACTTACAAATACATCACCGTCCCGGGTTGAAGTAACATACATTCCATCACCAACATACATCGCATTCGACCATCCATTCGAAATTCTTTCGGACATATAAATTCCATATGCCTGGCCGGCTGTACTTTCATCTTGCTCGGGAGATTTACGGAACCAGCCCCAATAAATTTTTTCATTATCTAATGTGACATGCGGTTCGTGAGCACTAAATCCGTCCGAAAAAGTTACTGTGGTAGGAAAAGTCCACCCCTCTTTTTCTAGCCTGCTAACCATAATCTTTTGCGGGTCTGTACCTCTTGTAAAATAATATTCTTTGCCATCGGGGGAAAAGGAACAAGCATACACCATTAAATTATCTCTCGATATAAATTTGGGCGCGAATTTTTGGGGAGTTGTTCCCGGAAGAGGTTCCCCGAAATACAAACCATGCGGTCTAGAATAATTCGGGTCACCTGTATCAGCCCCTTTTGATATGAGAAGACATGAAATTTCATTATAACCTATTTCAGATGCTAAATTATATGCAGTATATCCATCATTAGTTCGCGCATTAATATCAGCTCCATTTTCAAGCAATGATTCAACAGCATCTATTTTGTTTGCAGCCGCAGCATAATGAAGCGGTGACCATCCAAAATTATCATATTCATTAATTTTAATTCCTGCATGCAATAATCTTTTTATGTTTTCAGACGATCCACCTGATGCAGCATAATGAAGTAAGTTCGATCCATCTGCATCCTTTTCAAAAACATCGGCGCCTTTGGTAATCATCACATCAACTAATCTTGAAAGGTCATTACGGACGGAGTTTCTAAATAAAACTTTCCCGCCTTGTTCATCCGGAGATGGAATTGCAACTCCTTTTTCCATAAGATAATTTATAATATCATTATTCCCTTTGGCGGCAGCTTTTCTAAGTATGGAAACGTTTTGAATATCTACGGAATTGATATCAGCCCCTTTATCAATTAATATTTTAGCCATTTCAAAATTTCCGGTAGAAAACACAACCAAACCTAAAGCGGTTGTCCCGGTTCCATCTTTTTCATCAATAACAGCTCCTTTATCAATCAAGTAATTTAAAATTTCTTTGTTGCTGGAAAGGGCTGCCCAATGCAGGAGTGTCATTTGCTGACTATTCTTCTCTGCAATTAACCCGGGATTTTTTTCAATAAGTATTCTTACGGTGTCATTTTCCCCGGCCTGCAATAGACTATAAATACTCTGCGCATTAATAATTTTAGAAAAAATCAGACTAATAGATAAAACAACTAATGTAAAAACTAATTTTTGCATAGCATCTCCAATATTAAATTAACCGCCGCAGTTTTACCGAAATTGTCTTAGTTGTCTCTCCATGTTTTATAGAAAGTTCAACAACTTTATTTTCCCCTTCGAATATCTTTTTCAAATCATTTTTATTTATATCGCCGGCGACGGTGCCGTTTATTTTTACCAATAAATCACCTGGCTCAAGTCCGGCCTCGCTTCCGGGTGAATTAGGGATGACCTTATCAATTATTAATATTCCGTCACGCGATTTTGAATATTGTAGCCCTGCCATATTGAATTCGAAAGGATTGTTATATGATTTATTTGGTTTGATAAACATACGGTTGTTAGCATAATCGAACGTAAGATTAAATCGCCGTAAAATTCCACTGCCGAGGTTTCCATCTTTTTCGAACGACATAAGCTTTTCTTCATTGAAGTTGACTAAAGGATTATCAAATGAGAAAGAACCGATTTTAAACTCTTTGATTCTTCCTGTATATCCAAATAATTCTGTTGTAACGCCCCTGCCCGTGCTAACTTTTAAATTTTTCCCGGGCAAAACAATGTTTTCTTGAGAGCCGAGAACCAACGATAAATTGTGGCTTGCGCCTAAATCCAAAACCATATCCAATGGAACAGTTGCACCGTTTTCCATGGTGGCTGTGCATTTAATAAAAGGATAAATAGACTCGAATGGTAATTGAATTTCTTCCGCACCTGCCGGAGGAGTAAAATTAGCGGGCTCGGTAAGTGTTATTGTCAGATTGTCGTAATTTATATCAACAATAAACCGTTCTAAAATTTCATTACCGATCACACCATCTGTTTCAAAAAAAGATAGGTTTTTACTTTCCTGCATTACAACAAGTGTTTGATTATAGAACTCAAGGTCGCCTAATTTGAATTTAACGCCGCTTGAAATTTTTGCCGATGAAAATCCACCGCCGGCGCCGCCAATTTGAGCTTCTCCGGAATAATTGAGATTCAACGTTGACGCTTTACTGTAATTAGTAAACAACCCTCCCATCATGGGCATCCCGGTATCCAAAATGAATTTCGTCATCACGTTATTTATTTCAACCGGGATTACAACCAAATTTCCCCCCAGTTCAAATGGTATGGAGATACTGGTCAGTAAGTCGGAAGACCATTTGTAACTGCCGTTTGCGGGAATCCCGCCGCATGATTTGTTTTCTTGCGCTGCTGTTACGATAAAAAGCGATATAAATAACAAGGCCGATAGTTTTATAACCTTCATTTTGTTCTCCTGTTGCAAAAATTATTTGTTTAATATTTTCAATTGCTCTGCAGCGTTTGTGTTATTCGGATTTAATTCCAGTGACTTCTCGTAATTTTTGATTGCAAGTTCTTTATTGCCGGCAATCATGTAAGCTTCCCCAAGACTATCGAAAGCATTGGCGGAAGCCGGAAATTCGTTTGTGTTTATTTGGAAAACATTTATTGCATCTGATGCTTTTTGCTCTGCAAGCAAGGCATATCCCCAATTATTAAAATCGGTTTCGATGAAGTATTGTTTCTTTGAGGAACAAATTTCATTGTACTTCGTAATCATTGCATCGCAACCGGATTGGTCATATGTTTTTTTGAGTATCGGATATGCCGACATTTCTTTTCCTTCATCAAGACTCGAATATAAATTATCGATCCAGCTATCGGTTGTAATTTGTCCCGGAAAGATTTTGCTGTTCCATTTATCCCACTCTTTTAAAATTTTATTTTTCTTTGATTCCGCAGGTACGTTGCCTTCTTTAATTGATTTTAACGCAAGATTTTTTGTTTGAGTAACCATTTCAATGTATGTGTTTAACTCTTTTGAATTCAATTCGCGTCCATGCCCCGGAAAAATTCTTGTATTGGCGGAAAGTGATTTCGAAAGCAGAGTTAAATTCTTTTCCAATGAATATACATTACCGTCGGGCTGTAAAAGCGGGAAGGAATCCGCAAAAACCAAATCGCCGACAAAAACAAGATTGGCATTTTTAAAGGAAACAATAATATCGGCATTGGTATGTCCGGGTAAGTATTTTAAGCAGATTTCTTCGCCGTTAAAAAATATTTTTGCCGAATCGAAAAAAGTTATACCGGGCAACCCGCCTTGAGGAAAATTCGTATATGCTAAAAGTCTGCTGCGGCAAAGTTCATGCGAAATGATTGAAGCATTGGTTCCCAGATAAGCATTACCAAGCGTATGGTCGCCGTCATAGTGGGTGTTTATTATCCATTTGACTTGTTTATCGCTCAGTTTTTTTAACTCTGTTTTCACGAGTTCGGCTGTTACAGAGAAGCCGGCATCAATCAGTATAATTCCATCCTGTCCAATCGAAGCAAAAACATTTACAGAGTTATTCTCATTAATGTATATGAAGAATTGATAAAGGTTGTCCGAAAGTTTTGCAGTAGTGATAGTAGGATTCGCATTTTGCGCGAATGATAGATTAACAACTGCCAGTAATAATAAGAATAGTTTTAATAATGCTTTCATTTTGTCTTCCTATGATTTGGAATATTTTCAATTGTATTTGTTTTCATCTCGACTTCATCGTAACGGAGAAATTTAGAAAGGAACTTCGTTTAGGCTTCCCCAAACTAAAGTTCCTTTTTAACTCCCCCAAGTTTTCATTCGATTATTCTTGACAAGTAAAATCAAAAAGTTCATTTTATTTTGTACATCATCAGCCTGTTATCAGCCAATGTCGGAATAATTAAAAGTCCTTTCTCCGGTACGTAATCGAAATCTGCTAATGTTATCGGTCGTGCTGTTGTATTGAGTAACAGTTCCCCGCTGCCGGATGGCGTAACACGGAATAATCTGCCTGCATGGTCGGTAATTAAATAATTGCCTTTGCCATCGCACGCAAGTCCATCCATTACAGTACCGGGTTCAAGTGAGAATATATTTTTTATTTCTTTCGTATTGATATCAATGCTTTTTATGCTTCCGTCAGCGGAAGTGCCGACAATTATTTTATCTTTATCTACTATTATTCCGTTTGATTGAGAAAGCTCACCACTGTTCAGCCATTCCGAAATTGTTCCATTCTCAAGTTTGTAAATTACATTCTTCCTGCTATCTGTAATATAAAATGCACCGTTGCCGTCGCTTGCAATATCATTTGGAAACGCGGGGGATGGAATTTGGAAACGGTTTGAGACTTGACCTTTCTCCAAATCGATTTCAATTAGGTTATATCTTCCAACGACGTAAAGCTTATCGTTATAAATACATAATCCCGTCGGCTGTAAAATTCCGGTTATCCAATCGGGTTTTTCCATCTCCCCTTTTGTGTTCACAACTGAAATAAACCCGTTGGATTCACCGGTATAATTTGAAACGTAAATAACATCCCGCTTCCTATCGTAAACGGCAGACTCGGGATATTTAAATTTATTTTTTATTTCCCACTGTTTCGATAAATCTGGATGCTCGTAAACAGCATCAACATCCTGGAACATAAAACCCCAGCCGCCAAATGTTTCCACAACTGCAATTACCAATTCATTTTTTCCTTTTTTTAGCGGCAGAAAAATGTAATCGTTCAAGCCGACGATGCCCTGGAAGTTAGCATCACGGGATGTGTACGCGCTGTTGCCGCCGAATAATAATTTTCCATTCAGAAAAATGTAGATGTAATCGCTGTATCCAAACGTGTATTGTCTTGTTTCATCTTTATCGGCATTGATAATTTTTTTCGCCCAAATGATATCCGGGCTCTGGCTTAATCTTCCATAGTATCTCGAAATATCCACGAGACCCGACGGCTGACTTTTAATTTTCTGCCACAGTAAATCTTTTATTCCTTGAGCCTCCGGCAGAACTTCCATATCAACATCATTGATTTTTTTCGGCTGCGATAATTCCCAATCGGTAATCATTCCGAATGGAAGCGGGGCAGGTTTTGTTTCAGGAAAGGATAAATCGTTTTTAACTGTGTATGAAAAATTTGAAAAATATGCCGAGCCGTCATTCGGTCCCATCACCCCGATTGTTCCTTTACTGATTCCATGAGCCAAATCGGTAATGAATAATACCGGTTCTGCCGAATCATCGATAAAAAGGCGCGCTTGATTTTTATTTACTTCAATTTTTACATGGAACCATTTGTCAACCGGAATAACAGCAGACGTAGTTTTACCGGGTCCATAATACAACTGCCATGAATCAAGTCCGTTGAAAGTTCCTTCGTACTGAATAACATTTTGAAATACTTTCGGCAGATGCGGACGGATATAAATTCTCTCGTATTCATTTTCGCCAGTCATTCTGAAAAGAATACCGGGATAGGAACGCTCGCCCGTCACAGCCATATCCACCTCGATTACGCCGTTTTCGAAAGAAGCGTCTTTCAATGTAGCCATTCCCTTTAAGCACTTTCGCCCAAGGAACTCGGTGTTTTCTGCTCCAAGCAAGTTCCATTTGTCCGAATCGAATGGAATAACTTCCGTCTGACAAAATGTTGATGAAACAAAGAAAACGAGGAAAACCAATATCCATTGTAAATTTAAGTTCTTCATAACAACTCCGGTTTTGTTAAATGAGTTTTTGTTCAAAGTTCCGGGCGCAAAAACTAAAAACAATCAAAGATGAATTAAATTTCTTTTTTCGGTAATTTGGACAGTCAGGTTTGAGAAAAGTTGTTGTATTTTAGTCCGACAAAAGTCATGTTTTCAACAAACCTTACTTTAGTTGAATGTGAATTTCATCATTTTATTGCGCCGGTTAAAACTAAAAAGAAAAATCGGCAACTACTAATACACGATATGGTAAATAGTTTCGTAATCATTTTTCACTTTTTTAATCTCGCTTTCGGATTAACCGCGCTTTTATATTTTTCGAAACGGATGAGCGAAAGGCAATCTTCCTTCGGGAAATTGTTTTTACAACAGGCTCTTTTTTACAATCTTGCAGTACTGCTGACGGCTATGCTGGATTTTTTGTATTTCTATTTTTGGAGAGATGTATCGGGCAATGCTTTAGCGGCAAACTTTTTAACAGTGATTAATTTATCGAATCTTGTCGCGGCAGTCCTGTGGTGCTATTCGTTTGTTCTGATGATATACAATTCATTAGATACTGCGGTGGAATTGAAAGGCAAGCGCTGGTTCAATATCGGGCTGGGGATTGCAATATTATTCCTGGGTTTATTCTATTTGTCATCGGCATTCAACATTTTCCCAATCGTACATGGCTTGGTCTCGATCATATTCGGTTATTCCATTTTTACCATCAGTCTTGGATATTCAATATATCTTTATAGAAAATCGGCGGCAGCCCCGGCTAACAACAAATACAAAGCTCTGAAAGTTTTTGGATTGCTGTTCATAGTTTATTCGGCAATCAGTTTATTAGCCTATGTGAATGCTTATCCTTTAAGAATGACACCGCGAATTGTAACTCAATTTGGTCTCAATTTTCTGGATTTCCTTTTCAATGCAATAACCCTTTTCTGGGTGATAAATTATTATAAGCATCTTGAAAATGGAAAGCCGGCTGTTGAAGCGAACAAATTTTCCGAAGATGAACTTGCTGTAAAGTATCAAATTTCTAAACGTGAATTGGAAGTGATTCACCTCGTTTGTTCCGGCAAATCAAACCAGGAAATTGCAGATGAATTATTTATTTCTCTCGGAACAGTGAAAGACCATCTTTATAAAATTTATAAAAAAATCGGAATCAAAAATAGAACGCAATTGGCAAAGTTGTTTTAATTCTTCGATGAAACTAAGACCATTTTGCGAAGCATTGTTTTGCTATACTTTTACTCCCGTCATCTGTTAGAAATTTCTGAAAAACACCTTTTGTCATTCAGTCATTGAATGCATTAAGATTTCTTAGTCGTCACGCATCGTCAAAATTACAACAATCAGTTTCTCAAAGACTTTTTTAATAATTACGGAAATTGTCTTCTTAGGATCGCTTTTTTCTAATATCTGGTTCGATGCAAAATGATGAAAGAAAACTTGCACTCATTCGCTTTGGGAGTAATCCAATCCACCGGCTTGTTGAAAAAGATTGGATAGCTGCAGACGGGTTTTAACATTTGTTTTTCGGTATATGTTTGAAAGGTGGTCTCTAACGGTAACCGCAGTAATAAACAATTCCGCGGCAATTTCTTTGTTGCTCTTCCCCTTGCTCACAAGTTGAATAATATCTCTTTCACGTTTGGATATTTTGTATTTGTCTATTAGCTCTTCTATACCCGGGCTTTCAATTGATATGTAATTTTGGTGATACCGTTTAAAAAATATTACAATGGCAGGATTGAAAATCAATATCGAGATGTTCAGAACAGCAATTTGTACATCGCCTGAAATCCAGCTATTTAACGCGCCAACTGTTAGAAATAACATTGTTAATATGAAAAAAAGAACAGTGCCGGCAAATAGAGTAAGAGCTCTTTTTCTTTCTTTGTGCTTAATTTGGAAGGCAAAAGGGAATATCCGGGTAACTGAAAATCCCGTTACCAAAAAGAAAAGCATGTTTATAAATATCAAAGAGTAATATTGGGTATTCGGCAAACTACCGGGGGCGATGAAGTAAATTATTTGGATAATAATAAAGAGTACGGATAATCCAATAGCTGTTATTTTAATATACGAGGACAAAGGTTTATTAATTAATCCGTATATAACAATTATAAAATGATAGGTCGAAAAAATTATTATCAACGGCAGAACAAACAAAGCCACGGTAGAAAACCGGTCGAATACAAAGGGGAAATATTTCTCGGGTACAGTTAACTTTATAAATGTTTCAACCGCATTTGAAAATGAAAGAAGATTAAAGCCCGCCAACATATAAACATTGGATAGAAGGTACTTCAACCGGTATTTTTTGTAAAGCTGGACAGCTACAAAAATCACAACAAGTCCGATTGCAAAAACGAAAAAAAGCAGAAAATGGGCTAACTGCAGCATAAATTATTTGCCGACTCGATATTTATTAAAAACACTACATCTGTAGGATTGAATTCACAAGGAATCAAAGCTAAATATACACCACAAAAATCTAAAACATTTCTGCCAAATTAAAATGGTTTTTTGTAATAAGGATTAGACCCGGCAGTTAAATAAATGAACAGCAAATAAAGAGAAATGTATATGAAAAAACTACAGATGTTTTATTTCGGTCTGATTAGGTTATCAATAGTGCTAACTCTAACATTCATTCTGAATCAAAAAATTCTTGCCCAGGGCGAAAATGACGACTGGGATCAAACATGCAATCAACGAATTTGGGGACTAATGGAAACATGGTCGGCGGTAAAATACAATTTTGTTTATTTCGAACGCTTACCAAATCTAAATTGGGATGAAGTTGTGCGGTCTGCGATTCCAAAAGTTATTGCTGCCAAAAATTGGGAGGAATATTATTTGGTTCTTCGCGAGCTGGTTGCGCTTTTGAATGATGGGCATACTTTCATTATGCCTCCAGGTGCGTTCAATGGACAACTCGATAATCCGCCGGTTGAGTTTCAAATGATTGATGATAAATTCATACTTGTGCGAGTGGGGGATTCGGAGGAGACCCGAAATCAAAATTTATATCCGGGGCTTGAATTGATTGAAGTAGGAGACAATATCCCGGTGACAGATTATTTCAATAACAACGTGGTAAAATATTATACGGGAAGCACAAAACAATCCCGCGAAGCGTTTGGCCTATTTATGCTGCTAAACGGACCAACCAACACAAAAGTCAAACTCAAGTTGAAGGATATGGAAAATAAAGTCAGTAATGTTGAGTTAACAAGAAACGCCACCAGCGCATCATTCAGTTTTCGGATTTTCGATTACATGCCGCTTGTGGAAACAAAGTTATTAAGTGATAGCATACTGTATTTCAAATTGTCCACATTTCAATTGGATCAATTAGTTGAGGAATTTACTACTGAACTGGATAAGCTAAATCTAAATTCCGTAAAAGGAGTAATTCTGGATGTTCGTTATAACTATGGAGGAAATAACTCAAATGCATACAAAATTATTTCGCATTTGATAAGCACGCCGGTTGAAACCGAAAGATGGAAAACAAGAAAATACTTACCTGCCTATGCAGCATGGGGAATACCGGAAGAATGGTATGAAGGAAGCACGACGGTGATTGAACCCTCCGATGGGAAAAAATATTTGGGCCCTTTAGTAATACTTATAGGCGCTAATACTTTCAGCGCTGCCGAAGATTTCATTGTGCCGCTTGATTATTCCCGCCGAGCGTTATTAGTTGGAGAAAAAACCGGCGGCAGCACCGGGCAGCCATTAATAACAAACTTGCCTGGAGGAGCTACCCTTTATGTCTGCTCCGTAAAAAATACTTATCCCGATGAGCGTGAGTTTGTTGGATTTGGTATTGAACCTGATATTTTTATTAAACCTTCCCGAATGGACATTATTGAACAAAAAGATGTTGTTCTGGAAAAGTCTATTGAGGTTCTTAATAATTGGCATAAGTACAAAAACAAATAGTTATGAGAATTTGTAACCCACAGAAATTAATTCAGTCAAAATCAAAAAACAAAGGATACTGATATGAAAAAATATATACTCACAATAATTTACTTTTTACTCATAAACTATTGCTTTGCTCAAGAGATTGGAAAAGATGTAAATGAAAAAATCAATAAAATCGAAAACAGTCTCATCGAATTTAAATCTGTTGGAGGTATGTTTTATCCCGACAGCGCGCAGCTTGCCAATCCATTAAAACTTGCCGATAGGATGGCAATCTATAAAGTTCCCGGAGTAAGCATCGCCGTAATCAGCAATTACCAAATCGAATGGGCGAAAGCTTACGGCACAATGGATGTAAACAACGGCGCACCGGTAACAACAGAAACTTACTTCGAAGCTGCATCGACAAGTAAACTGTTAACAGCGGTAATGGCTCTAATTCTTGTTGAAAAAGGAATGCTGAGTTTGGATGAGGATGTAAATAAATATTTGAAATCGTGGCAAGTGCCCGAGAATGAATTTACAAAAAATGAAAAAGTAACACTCCGTCGGTTGTTAACACATCAGGCTGGCTTACCGATGACAAATTTTGATTATGATGAAACTGTTGGCTACCCAACATTGCTTGATGTATTGAATGGAAAATCTCCGGCGCTTAATAAACCCGCAATACCCGAGACAGTGCCGGGAAGCGGATGGATGTATTCGAATGTTGGCTATGATGTAGTCCAATTGGTGATTGAAGAGGCGACGGGAAAACCGTTCGCAATTTTAACAGAAGAAATTATTTTTAAGCCGCTTGATATGAAGAACAGTACATTCAGTTATCCGTTGAATGATGAACAGAAAAAAAGAGAGGCTATGCCTCATAACGAAAAAGGAAAAAGCTGTGAACCGTCTATGCATTTAACGGCACTCGGACACGCGGGATTAGTAACAACGCCTACGGATTTGGCAAAACTAACATTAGAACTGATGCTCGCATTTACCGGCAAATCGAATAAAATAATCTCATCAAAAACAGCAGCGCAAATATTTGAAAAACAAGTTGATCTCGATCCAAATATTTTCGGAGTGCCTCTCGGAATGGGTCTCGGTTGTCTGCTCAACGGCAGCGGGGAAGATTTGCAATTTGCGCATCCCGGCAATAACTATCCCGGGATGATAAGCTGGTTAATCGGATGGCCGAACAAAGGCATTGGATTTTTGATAATGTCGAATGGCGCAATGGGTGAATTGCTAAGCATGGAAATTATTTCCTCGCTTGTGCAGGAATACCTAAAATAAATTTTTCTGTTTACGATTAAAATCTTTCCGGCGAAAATTTAGGTAAGCGTTGCGAACATTAATGTTCTTAATGCTTACCTGTTATCTATCCGAAAAGGTTCAGATTAAAACTCTTATGGGCGGTTAGCATGAGTTAATCTGCGTCTCAATTTCTCAATCTTTCGGTCTCATTTTATCAATGAAATCTGTGTTTACCCAAAACGAACCCCATTCGTTTGAATACCCGGAAATATAAAACAGATATTTTCCATCATGGGTTACATAACAGCATTGGCAAACCGGATTGATTTTCGCCGTATCGGCAATTGATTTAGCTTCTGTCCATGAACCGTCACTCTTGAGGAAACTGATAAAAATTCCCATTTGATGTCCCTGTCTTGAAGCCCGGTCAAAAAGAATATAATCTCCATCCGGGGATATATTTGGCTGCCCCTCCGAATTTTCGGAATTGATAGCGGCGCCTAATTTTTCGGGCGTAGTATAATTCCCATTTACAAATCGAGAACAAAAGATTTCTCCGAAATTAATTCCTTCGGGGTCTCTTGCGCCAAAATAAAGATTACCCTTTTTATCCGCAGAAACCTGCCAGTGCAAATTGAGGGAATTTACCGCTTCAACAGGTGTCGGATTTGACCAGCCATTACCTTCCCTTGTAAGATACCAAATATTTTCTTTTGTGGAATTCTCTTCACCAGGTTTTAAAGGTCTTTTTGAAAGGAAGAAGAGTTTATTCCCGTCAGGAGATACGTACGGACAATCATCGTCAAATCCAATTTCAGAGAAAGATGCAAGTTCGGGTTTACACCATTTGCCATCTTCAAGTCTCGTTGTAAGAATTTGCTGTTTTTCTTCGGTGGAATTTTTTGAAGGATACCAGCCCGACCAATATGCTTCGTTACCGTCGGGAGTAAATACTATGTTGCCGTGTAATGAATATTTCGTAGTAACTATA
>JAZDFC010000020.1:0-2908 GCA_043808235.1 bacterium | reverse complement strand
TGTAACACTTTAACTCTTTGCTTAGTCTAAAGAGTAGAAAAAAACACGGAGGAACAATGGAGATGAAATTAACAGCCGATAATAAAAAACTTCTTTGGATTTTAATTCTAGCCCTGATAAGTTTAATATTATGCAGCAACGCGTTTGCGGGGGGTCTGAAATTATTACACGAAAAAAGATTCGACGTAAACCCGGGTGAAACGCTTCAACTTGAAACGGCTACCGGCGATGTTATTATCAGTACATGGGCCGGCAACGAAGTTTTTGTAAAAGTCTATGGAAATAGAAAAGCCGAGGAAGATATCGAATTCTCATTCGAAAGAACCTCAGACGGTGTTTTAATAATTGCTGAAAAAGATGGGGGTTTTTTCTCCAATTGGTTCAGCTCTATTGATATGAAATTCGAAATACAAGTACCCGCCAATTTTCAGACAGATATAAAAACATCCGGCGGGGATATTTCTGTTAAGGATTTATCAGGCAAGATGAGCTATAAAACATCCGGGGGAGATGTTGAGTTAGACAATACCAATGGTGAACTGTTTGTGAAAACATCAGGCGGCGATATTGGTCTGAATAAGCATAACGGCAACGCGCAAATACAAACATCCGGCGGCGACATCAAATGCAATAACACCAAAGGTAATCTTGAAGCGGGTACATCCGGCGGCGGAATTTCATTGAAAGCTGTTGACGGAATGATTGATGCTAATACATCAGGCGGTGATATTACATTGGAATACACTGGAAAAAATATGGGTGTTGATTTGACTACTTCAGGTGGGGACATCAAAGTTTATCTCCCTGCTGATTTTAAAGCAGATGTTGAATTAAAATCAAGCGGCGGATCGATCGAATGCGATTATTCAATGTCGAAAACATATAAAGTAAAATCAAACAGTTTAGATGCGGAATTCAACGGCGGCGGCGAAAAATTATATTGCCGTACCAGCGGAGGTGACGTTAAAGTTAAAGAGAAGTAGCTGCATATCGAATAGATCGAATGAAGTGCAATCGATTCATTATCAAATTTTGGAGTTGGTTGCACTTTATTCATTTCATAAAATTCATTCCTATCCCTTGATTTATCAAACAATCAATGCAAAACAAGCGAATGCTTTCAATTTTTAATTATTGGAAAAGAACCCAATTTTTAGGTACTTTTAAAAGCTATTGAAAAATTATTCTCCCATATTTTTTGCTAATAGAGTGATAATTTTTTATTACTTAAACTTTATATGGAGGAAAAAATGACATTGGATTGGAAACAATTTTTAAATCAAACAGTTAATGTTACACTAATCGAAAATTACGGTGTGGTCTACGGCCGAAAAGAAATCGATCACCCGATGTTTTACGAGATAGTATTTAAAACAGGTAAACTGATCGGTGCATTCGATGACGGTTTATTGCTTGAAACTGAGAGAGAAGGGCAAAGCATAAAAATATTTATTCCTTATCGCTCAATAAAATGCGTTGACATTTTCTAGAAGGGAACATGTACAAAATACTATTAGTTATTATAGTTGCTTTCCATTTATCTCTTCAAGCGCAGGACATAGAAATTAAAAGTTTGAAGACGTACAGAACGGGGGATGCAACTTCATACCCTGTGCTGATCTTCAATGAAGATATAGAATCTACAGTTACTATAGAATTTGATATTCAAGCTGATACAGAACCAAATCTTAGTATTGTATTTCGTTTTTGCGATAAAAATTGGCAGCCTTACGACAATATTTTTTTAGCAAATCAAGGATACAATACTGCATATAATTTATGGTACGATAAGCTGCCTGTTACGGTTCGAGACGCCAAGTATCATTTTCATGGAACATTCCCGAATTTTGATGTGACATTTCCTTTCTCAGGGAAGTGGTCATATTTTATTACCGATTCATTTGATACGAGTTATGTTTACGCGGAAGGAAGATTTGTTGTTGTTATCCCGGAGGTGGAATTGCGGTCCTCCATTCGACAAGAAAGACATCAAACTATGTCTTTGTCTGCCGGTTCACTTGAAAGAGTTTTCAATATCACTGTCGCTTTAGATTTACCCGATCCGCTCTTTCCGCAATTTGTTGATGAAGTGGAAATAGTAGAAAATCATAAAACCGATTTTCCTTACTTCATCGGGAGAGAATCATACGGCGATCTTCGCTACTATGAATGGGACGGTAATAGGAAATTTTCTTTCACAGCGCGGGATATTCCTCCCGGTAACGAATATCGCACGGCGGACTTAAGAGATAAAAATCGATTCGTCCCTCCCGATGTTAACGCCCAATATGATGGAGTTGAAACATCCCGCTATTACATTCCGGGAAAAGACGATTTGAACGGCGGTTCAAAGTTGTCTGACTTCAATGACCCGAATAGTGAGTATATGTATGTCCTCTTCAGTTTACGTCAGCCGGAAGATTTTGATAGTAACATCTTCATTTCGGGATCTTTTAATGATTGGTGTGCATCACCTTATTATAAGATGTATGAAGATGACGGACTTTATAAAATAACCCTTGAATTAAAACGGGGTATCTATGATTATCAATATGTAGCTGCCGATCTATTTAACAATCGTATCTCAAATATCGACTGGCAGATTTTAGAAGGTAACTTTTGGGAGACAGGGAACATTTATCATATATTCCTGTTCTACAAAGAAGAACTTTTGGGGGGATACGATAAAATTATTGGATATAAACAAATTTACAGTGGAGATTTATGAGCAACTTGAAAGTAGGAATTATCGGAACAGGACATCTTGGAAAGATACACACAAAACTATTTCGCGAAGTTGAAAATTCTGAGCTGGTCGGCATTTATGACCTTGATCCTGAAAAAGCAAAAGCTGTAGCTGATGAGTTCAAAGTTGATATCTTTGACGACCTTGATAAATTATTGGACG